>JAGRIH010000041.1 GCA_020443345.1 Halioglobus sp. | reverse complement strand
AGCGGGATTTGTGGGTAACGGGCAGTGCTAGCGTCCATCTGCTTACCTCGCTCAACAAACCAATGTGCCCGCCATACTACTGCCTAACTGCGCTTGAACACATCCGCTTTTGCTACCGCTTTGTGGCAGTCTCATCCGGTGGATAATCAGCCGATATCGAAACCGACTCCCATTCCTGCAGGTGCTGCTGTATCCCTTCCAGTTTCTCGCGATACGTCTGGAGCACGCCTGCACCGAGAATCAACGTTGCCGGTGGATTTTCCATGGTGCCCAGCTTGACGAAAATCTGGGCCCCGCGCACCGGATCACCCGGCTGCCTGCCATCGATTGCCGCGATCATATCCAACCGCTGGCCCACGGTATCCTCGTAGTCGGGGACGCGACAAGCGCTGCGTTGCAGGGAGCGCCCGCAGTTCTCGGTGCGAAATGCCCCGGGCTGCACGGACACCACCTGGATACCGAACGGTGCAACCTCTTTGGTCAGGGCCTCCATCAGACCTTCCAGGGCGTACTTGGATGAACTGTAGAAGCCTGTCCCCGGGTTGCCCATCAGGCCGGCCTGGGATGAGTTGTTCAGAATGCGCCCGCGGCGGCGCTCCCTGAAATAGGGCAATACCAGCCGCGTCATCTCCAGCGTGGCGAAAAAATTGGTTTCAAACATGGCCCGAAACTCTGCCTCCTCGCCCTCCTCGATCGCCGCCACGTAGGTGTAGCCTGCATTGTTCACCAGTACATCCAGTTCCCCGAAGCGATCCAGTGTGTCGCGCAACGCGGCTGAGCGCTGATTGGGGTCGGTAATATCCAGCTGCAAAGCCAGCGCGCGATCCGGAAACTGCCGGCAGATATCGGCCACGGATTCCAGGCGACGCGCGGTCACCGCCACCCGCTCGCCCTGTGCCAATGCACACAGGGCGATTTCCCGACCAAACCCGGTAGAACACCCGGTAATCAACCAGACTTTGGTCTTATCCGCCGCCATCGACCCTACTCCTATGCCAGCCGCCACGCGTAGCTTTGTGCGCGCTCTGCCAGTTGTCGCTGCCGTTCCTGTGGCGACACTTTCGCGACACCTTCAGGCAGACAACTGTCCAGATCATCCAGGGAAACCAGGAGGGATTTCACCACGAAGTCTTCACTGGGTCGGCCGCCTTCGAACTCTGCCCAGCGCAAGGTGAGAATGCCTTCGGACATATCCGTCGGGTCCAGCCAGTTGCAAATACCCGGATCGCGCAGTGACACCACAAAGGTATAGGTACCGTCCCGGTTGGGCCGGGCCTGGTGATTATTCAGGCAGCCGGGGCGCTCGATAATGGCATTGGTCGTGCCCCACACATTGGTGATCGGCGCGATAAAATACTCGGCGCCGCCCATGCTGACATCGAGCAGCAGTGCGCTGTTCTCGTTGGGCAGGTCAAAATGACCCAAAATATAAATCTGTCCGCGCAGTGCCCCGTCGCTATCGCGATCGATCACGAAATTAAAGGCGTTGGCCGGTTTGTCCAGTGCCTGGGCGTTCCAGCGCGTGGTGTTCGTTGCGTACTTGTGCATGAAGGCCTTGATCCGCTCCAGGTTCTCGCGCTCGCTGTACGGCGCGCGCGAGGGCATGCCGCCGAGCCGCTCCACGCTCAGTTCATTGGCGCGGTCCTGCGCCCAGTCCAGTATCACATCGCGGATATAAAATTCATGCGCCTGGTCTGTGGTCTGGATGTGATTGGGGCGGCCGTTTGCCGGCGCGCTGTCCACGCTGATTTCAAAGTAGCCCTGATCGTCGACCTGAAGATCCCGGCCCGAGAGCAAGCCGACCGTCTGCATGGTCTCGCTCCACAGGGTGAAGTAGTTTTCCACCAGGCGTCGCTCTGCGACACGGCCACGGATCACGTACTGCTCGTCGCCGCTGATGGGAATGACCCGGTAGATACTGTCCGGGTTGTCCAGGCCCCAGCGGCTACCGGGTATCTGTTCGCCGCGCAGCGTATGCGGAACGCGCGATATGGTGATGACCCTGGGGTACAGCGGGTCCTGGTTCAGCGCCCAGATGACCGCGCCGAACATGACCTCGTCAAAGGCGCGGTCGAAGCACTGGCGCATGGCGGGGCTGGGCTCGACCAGGTCCAGCCAGTACGACTGGACCTCCTCCCGGGCAGCGCGCACCTCCGGGTGCCGGTAGTACCACAGCGCCAGCAGTTCGTGCTCGCGCTGCTGCTGGGTATTGATCGGGTTGTGACAACGCGTCATCACCTGTCTCCTTTTGCAGTCGGCGGCGTATACCAGACAGGCGACGTGTAGGCCCGCTCCTGGTGAATCTGGGGCGTTCCCTCGGGGAGCCTGGCGCCCAGCTTGACCCGGTCGTAGGCTGTCCAGCGGGGCGTCGGGATCTGCAACACCCTGACGTAGTAAAAGGCGCGCCGGGCGGGATCGAAGTCGGGGTCGTTCCAGACCGTTTGCAGCTGCGCCGCGCCGATGGTATTGCGGTAGGTGGCGGTTTCGAGGTCCACGGTACTGCCGACCGGCGGCAGTCGACCCGCGGCGTTTTCCCGGCGCTCGTCGGACCAGGCGACGTCGTATACCTTTTCCCGGGTCTGTCCCGCGCTGTCGAGCCAGCCCTTGACGATCTGGATGCGATCCAGGTTGGCCCCCTCGGCGTCCTTTAGCGCCCAGACCATAAACGAGGGGGCCGCGGCCTGTGCGGGCCGCTCGGGCAGATCCCCTCCCATGGGTACACCTTTTTGGTAACCGGCCAGCGCGGGGTGGGTGCTCCACAGATCCTGGTGCGTGAAGTGCCAGCCGCCGAACAGGCGCACGGTCATGCGCGGGCCGGTGCTGGCGTAGACTTCGCGCCGCTGCATGGCGTCGAAAATCGCTTCGCGCGTGTTCTCGGTGGCCCACACCCCGGCGTAGCCGGCCGCGACCTGGGCCCAGTTGGGGATGCCGGCGGCGGGGATGCCCCAGGCCTCGGAGGCGCGCTCGGTGTTGGGAAAATCACTGTACGTTTTGCCCCAGAAATTGTCCTCCTCCACCGCGGACAGCGCGGTGTGCGAATCGGTACTGCCGATCATCCCGAAAGCGTAGGGATTGGCGCCGGTCTGCGCGGCAAGCTGCAGGCCCAGTTTCAGTGCCGGCCTGGCGTACTCGTACTGGAACATCCAGGGCTCCTGCGGTTTGGACATATCGATATTGAACGTATCCCAGGTCTCGTAGTCGGCAAACTCGTCATTGGGCGACAGCAGCGGATGCGCTTCGCCGTCGCCCTTGATCTGGGTCACCTCTATCAGCGGTTCCCACTTGCTGCGCCGGCGGGCGTATGCACCGGATATGGGTCGGCCCTCGCTGTCGGTACTGGCGAACATCAAACCGCCGCTGAGGTTGCCGTTGTGCGGGATCGCCAGCACATCGCCGCCGGTTTTCTCGACATAATCCGCCATGTACTGCCACAGATCTTCCACCGCGACGCTGTCAAGGGTGGAAAAGACCGGCACCTGGGACGTTTTGCTGGCATCGTCTCTAAACACCACCACGCGATGCAAGTTGTCGCCGTCCGGCATGGCGGTCCACTCGAAGCCGATCAGTGCCGTGAACTTGCCCGGGTCGTTGGCCGCATCGGCCATACGGGCGACCTCCGTCCAGGGCGAGACCACATCCGGCGGGATTTCAATGGCGGGACGCCCGGTCTCATAGGAAGCGGCGATATCCAGCAGGAAGTTGGTGAGGTTGCCCTTGTCGGCCAGGGCCCGGCGCCAGCGCTCGGCCGTTTTATTACCCGGCAGCTTGTCGGCGCGCACCAGGCGCATCACACCGATGTATTCCGCGTGATCGGCGGCGACCAGAAAATCGAGCGGCCGGTTCAAGCGTGCGCGCATGCCGTTGCCCGCGGTAATGGTTTCGCCGCGGGCGAAGCGGTAGGCATCCTCCGGGGTCAAACTGGTCAGGCCAAACAGGTTGGCGTCCAGGGAATAAGACGTATGCAGGTGGGTATCGCCCCAATAGACCTGGCGCGGATAGTCCGTGTCCGCCCAGGGTGAATAACTGGGGCCGGGGTCCGCTCCCAACGCGGCTGTCGCGAACACCAGCCCACCCACTGACAGCAAGCGCACACACATTTTGCTCATCAGGCCACTCCCGGGCAATACCATCGCCGCAGTGCTATGCACAAAGCCTGCTTTTTACCTTCCCGCAAAAAGGTCACATCAAAACTCATAGGTCAGGTCCAGGCCGTAACTGCGCAACTCCTGGAATGAATCGATGGCGTAGCCCAGCGCACCGAAATCGATACCCCACTCCCGGTATTTTTTGTTGGCCAGGTTTTTGCCCCAGGCCGCCACCCGCACGGTGCCATTGACCAGCGGAATCTGTGACAGGGTGATGCGGGCATTGAGCAGCGTTTGTTCCCCCGCCGAATCGTACAGGTTGGTGACCGGGTTGAAGAAGCGCTCGTCAGTGTAGGTCGCATCCGCGCGCAGGGTGAGCTGACCAAAACTGAACGGGGGCAGGTCGTACTGAACAACCGCACTGCCATTGTTTTGCGGCGAATGCGCCGCCTTGGCGTAGGCCGTGATGTCGACGTTCTCCGAGCCCGCGGGTAGGCCAGTCACCGGGTCCACGGGTTTGGTGTCGAACTTGTTGATGTCGATATCGAGGTAGCCGTAGGCCAGTTGCAACAACAGCCCCTCGAGCGGCAGCGCCGTCAGTTCCAGCTCGAAACCGGTGGCCTCCTGCTCACCGGCGTTGGTGATAATGGAGGACGCCCCGCTGGAACCGGCGACAAACTGCGGCACCTGCTTGTCGTCGTACACATAATGGAACACGGCCGCATTGATGCGCAGCCGCTGCTCCAGCCAATCGGATTTCATACCCAGTTCATAGGAGATGATGTTCTCCTCGTCGAAGGGGGTGGCGAAGGACTCCGAAGTGGTGGCCCGGGCATTGTTGCCGCCGGAGCGATAACCGGTGGCGATAGTGGCATAGGTGTTGATGCGATCGGTCGCCTGGTAGCTGAGGTTGAAACTGGGGTTCAGGTTGGACCAGGACTCCTGCGCGCGGACCACGTCGATCCCCTCGTTCCTGATGATGCCCGACTGGCTGAGGAAAGCCTCTTTATCGTCCTCGGTATAGCGCAAGCCCACCGTCGCCTCCCACTTCGGGGCGAACTGGTAACTGAACTGACCGTACACCGCCACGGATTCATTGTCCGCGCCATAGTTGAAAACGGGGCTGGACAAAATGGTGTCTTTGCCCAGACAGGCAGTGGGATCTGCAAACGTCGGATCCTGGCACAGGAATGACTGCGTGCCCTGGGGCAGACCGCCATAGGCCATGACGGCCGGGATCACGAAAGTCTGCGGATTGTCCTCCTCCGACTGCTCCTCGAAATAGTAGACACCCGCGGTATAGCGCAGCCTGTCATCCAGCGCGGTGCCGACAATCTGCAACTCCTGGGTGAACTGCTGCTGGGAGCTGACCCGGGTGGCCAGAAAAATCGGCACCATCTGGCCCTCGGGCACCACGCCGCCCATGCCATCCAGCACCGTCATCCCGTCGGAGGGAAAGCTGCCGTAGACGTTGCCCGTCGTACCCCCGTCCCACTCCCGGTAAGAGGTAATCGACTTCAGGGTGATATTCTCCCGGGCCCACTCCGCGGTCAGGGCATGGCCCTCGATTTCGGACCAGGTGTCCGGTTCGTAGGAAAAGTACTGCGGCAGAGCGCTGACCCGCTGCGCCGATGCCGCTGCGGCCATCTGCGCGTAGATGGCGCCGCCGAGCCCGACCTGAAAGGGGCGCGCATGCACGATTTGCGGCAGGCCGCCGTTGCTGAGATTGTCTAACTTGTCGTACACGTAATCCACCCACAGCGTGTCGGTGGGCGTCCAGCGCAGAGCCAGGCGTAGCGCCTCGGATTCATCGACCTCACCCAGGTCGTAATCGCGCTGGCTGTTGCCGACGATGCCGTCCTTGCTCCAGTTCGAGTAACTCAACTTGGCGGCCACATCACCGTGCCTGCCGGTGTCGATACGCGCCTGCAGACGCTGGTAGTCGCGGTTGCCCACGCTCGCCCTGGCCTCCAGCCCGAAGTCCTCCGTAGGTTTTTTCGATATGACGTTGATGGCGCCGCCGATGGTATTGCGACCGTACAGGGTGCCCTGCGGACCGCGCAGCACTTCAACTCGCTCCAGATCGAGCAGCTCGAAAGCGGCCCCGGAAATACGCGCGATGTAGACACCGTCGGCATAGAGGCCCACGGTGGGCTCGGTCAACAGCGACGGGTCCGTGGAGGACAGCCCGCGCATGCTGTAACCGTAGTTGGTGTAGCTGCCCGGCGGTTTGTTGATCTGCAGATTGGGTGTATAACCGGCCACTTGCCCGGCTTCGTGCACGCCCATCTGCTCCAGTGCATCCACGCTGAACGCGGATACTGAAATGGGTGTCTCCTGCAGATTTTCTTCGCGTCGCTGCGCCGTTACGATGACCTCCTCCAGCACCTGCTGACGCGCGGCCGACGAGTCCGGCGCGGCGGCAGCAAAGACACTAATGGGCAGCGACAGAGCTCCCAGTACGAGCGGCGCGGCGGCGCGCGACAGGCAACAGCCGCGATAACGTGTGCTTGCAGTGACTTGCGACCGTTTCATGTGTGACATAAACAGCTCCCCGACAACAGCCTTATTAGAATTAATACTAAACCAGTTACCGCATCTACCAGGGCGTATAGTAAACCAGGTATCTAGTAATGCAATCCCCCGGGACGATTTTTTTACAGTGCGACAGCGCCCGGGCGGGCCGTGTCGGCCTCGCGTTGACGCAACCATGTGGAGCGCGGAAAATGCCTCGCAGCAGCAAGGAGACTTTCGCCATGATGCAATTCGAAGGGCCGGACGCGCCGCTGGCGGTGCGCACAGACGAGGCGCGATTCGAACGCCTGTCCGGCTATCCGTTCACTGCAAACTACCTGGATTTACCGACAAAGCTGGGCGAGACGGTGCTGCGCATGCACTATGTGGACGAGGGGCCCGCAGACGCGCCGGTGGTGCTGATGGTGCACGGTGAGCCGTCCTGGTCCTATCTCTACCGCCACCTGATTCCGGTATTCGCACAGGCCGGCCTGCGCGCCGTCGCGCCGGATTTGATCGGTTTCGGGCGCTCCGACAAGCCGGTGTGGGGCCCGCACTACTCGTTTGCCAGCCACGCCGCCTGGCTGGAGGAACTCGTGCTGGGCCTGGATTTGCGCCGTATCACCCTGGTGTGCCAGGACTGGGGCGGCCCGCTGGCGCTAGCGGTACTGGCGCGCCATCCGGCGCGCTTTGCCCGGGTGGTCGCCGCCAACACCATGCTGCACACCGTCGAGAGCGCATTGCGGGACCGCCTTGACTGGGCGGCCCACAGTGACGACCGGGGCAATGTCACACTCAACGACATGTTGCTGGCCTGGGTGACCCACGGCGTGCGCAGTATCGCGTTCGATGCCAGCACGGCTCTACAGGGCTCCACTGTCACCGATCTGCCGCAGGACGTGCTCGACGCCTACGATGCGCCCTTTCCCACCGAGTGGCACAAGGCGGGTATGCGGCATTTTTCCACCCTGATACCGCTCAGCCCGCACGATCCCGGCGTCGCCATCAACCGCGCGACGTGGGACGCACTGGCCGGTTTCGAGAAGCCCTTCCTGACGTTGTTCAGCGACGGTGACCCCGCGACGCGCGGCTGGGAAGCACTGTTTCGCGAGCGGGTGCCGGGGGCGCGCGGCCAACCGCACCAGGTACTGACCGGTGCGGGGCATTTCTGGCAGGAGGATGTCGGCGCCGCGGCGGCGGCGCTGATCTGCGACTGGATACGCGCCACGCCATCGACCGACTGACGCGCTCCATCTGCATCTGCGCCAGTGCGCGGCACGCCATACGACGCTAAAAACGGCTTTTGCGCAGGCAGTTCCTACTGGTGCAACTGCGGCTGTACCGCCTCGACAAACAGGCGCAGGCTCTCCCAGCCCAGCGCCGGGTCCATGCCGCCCATCAGCGGGTGCAGGCTGATCTTGCGGTGCCGGCGGGCCAGTTCCACGCACTGCTCGGGCGTCACCACCGCGTAACCGCCGCTGTCGCGCAGGGCCTCCAGGGAGTCGACCTTGTGGTAGCTGCTGACCAGGCCGGCCTGCTCCGCCCACTCGCCATAGGCGTTCATTTCATGCATCGCATGGGGTGCTATCCGCTGCCAGTCGCGCTGCGGGTCCCGCGTCACATGCACAAAGCCGGGCCCGGGTTCCACAAACGGTGCGGGGCGCCGGCCCAGCGCCCGGGCCTCCTGCTCGTAGACGCGGTAGAGATCGGGCAGGTGCGTGACAAAGCCATCGGCAATGCGCGCGGCGCGGCGCGCGGCCACCGGGGTCGAGCCGCCCAGCATGATCGGCAGCGGGTCCTGCACCGGCCGGGGCGTGACTCTGACGGCACCGTCGCGGTACTCGAAGGGCTCCCCCGACCAGGCCCGGCGCAATACCTCGACACCCTCTTCCAGCACCTTGCCGCGGCCCTTCATCGCACGTCCGAACATGGCAAATTCACTGGGCACGTAGCCCGCGGCAGCGACCAGGGTCACCCGGCCGGCGCTGATATTGTCGAGCGCCGCCACATCCTCGGCCACCCTGATCGGGTCGTGCAGCGGCAGTATCAGTGCCCCGAGCGTGATCCGCAGCTTGCAGGTACGGGCGGCTATAGCGCCGCCCAGCACGATGGGCGAGGGGTTGTAGCCGTCGTCGCTGCCATGGTGTTCGGACAGGTTGACGAAATCGAAGCCGTGCCGGTCCGCGTACTCGGCCATGTCGATGGCCTCGCGGTACAAGTCGCGTGTCGCCGCGCCAAATGCCGGGCTGCGCAAGTCGAAGCGGATCATTACCTGTACTTTTTGCATGGGATCAGTCAATGGTGGGTACCTCGGGTGGGAAAGACTCTGTCATCGTGGGAATCGATTGCCGGCGCCATTACATCACCGACGCGGTGCGGCTTCAATACGACATGCACCGGTGGGCGAGCTGACATCAAACGCCGATCACGCCGGCCTCGTGCAGCGCTGCAATCTGGGCATCGTCCAGCTTGAGGATGTCCCTTAACACTTCCTCGTTATGGCTGCCCACCGCAAGCCCGGGCCAGTCCGTGCGACCGGGCGTACCTTCGAGCCGGGGCAGAATCGCCGGGATTTTCAGCGGTTCGCCGTCGATTTCCACACTCTCGAACAGGCCCCGCGCCCGATACTGGGGGTCCTGCATCATGTCTGCCACGCTGTAGATCGGCCCCACCGGCACCCGCACGGCCTCCAGCGTATCGATGACATACACCGAGGAGTGCCCGGCGCACCACTGGGCCAGCGCCTCGTCTATCGCGTCCTCGTGCAGGATGCGCCCCGCATTGTCGGACATCGCCGGGTTTTCCGCCATATCCGAGCGCCCGGCGGCCGTCATCAGCCGCTTGAAAATCGAATCGCCGTTGCCGCCGATGACCACATACTTGCCATCGTCGCAGCGGTAGGTATTGGTGGGGGCGATGCCGGTAATGGTGGTGCCCGAGGGCTCCCGAACAATCCCCAACCCATCGTACTCGGGCACGATGCCCTCCATCAGGTTGAAGATGCACTCGTACAAGGCGACGTCGACCACCTGTCCCTCACCGCAGCCGGGCCTGGCGCGCTGGATCAGGGCCAGGGCGATACCCAGGGCCGCGTGAATGGCCGCCACGGTGTCGCCCAGGCTGATATTGGGACGCACCGGCGCCTTGCCGGGCTCGCCGTTGATGTAGCGAAAACCGCCAAAGCCTTCCGTCACCGAGGCGAAACCGGGCTTATTCGCGTAAGGGCCGCTCTGGCCGTACCCCGAAATACGCGCGTAGATGATGCCGGGGTTACGCACCTTGACCTGCTCCGGCCCCAGGCCCCACTCCTCCATCAGCCCGGGGCGAAAGTTCTCCACGACCACATCGGCGGTGTCCAGCAGCTGCAGCGCCAGCTCCCTGCCGCGCTCGGATTTCAAGTCCAAAGTGACGCTCTTCTTGTTGCGCCCGAGACTGCGGTACCACAGGGACGTGCCATTGCGCATCAGGCGCCAGCCGCGCACTGGATCCCCCCCCGGCGGCTCGACCTTGATAACCTCCGCGCCGAAATAGGCCAGTATGGTCCCGGCAAAGGGTCCCGCCAATAGCTGGCCCATCTCGATAACCCGCAGGCCCTCCAGGGGTCTTGGTGTCGCACTCATCGATCCATTACCTCGTCCGCACTGCTGCATCCGCCGCCACTGCCAGCAGCGCCTGCCCTCGTTCTCGCCGCGCATCGGGCGGCAGAACCGCTGCGGCGTCCCTCGAAAGCATAGACCACCAGGCCATCGATTGTCGCCCGCGCCCTGATCCAGGGACCCGGCGGCGTCCGGCCACGCCCTGGGGCGAGTAGTGTTCGATCATCGAACCGCACAAGATCGCGCGCGCAACTGAGCTGACCCAATCAAAGCCATGCCTTTATTTACAGGGTCCGTGTAAAAACTACTCCCCCGGTACGGTAAAGCGGCGCAGCGAGATGCGCTCAGGCCGGCGCCGGCTCCTTTTTTCACCCGTGGCATGGGTCTTGCTGTACTTTTCACCAGGCAACCAGGTGCCCGCCAGACAGCGTGTCCCGCGGTACCTGTGCAACACTGAAACAAGGAGAAGGCATATGATTGGCTGGGCTGTGACATTTTTAATCATCGCGTTGATCGCCGGTGTTCTGGGTTTCTCTGGAATTGCCGGGACGGCAGTGAACATTGCATGGATTTTGTTTGTCGTCGGCTTGATTCTCGCGATCATTCTGTTTATCACCGGGCGCCGCCCCCCGCTGTAACTACCCGGGGCGCGTAGCAGCCACACTGCACAACACAAGCGGCCTCTGCCGAGGCGTGAGTCGTGTGACGTGAGTCGTGTGAAAGTTTGGCACCAGTGCGTAGTTGGTGAGAGTTAGCTGAATGGCCGACAAGTGGTCGACAAAAGACCAGCGCATGTATGAACACAGTGTTTTGCTGGGCGAGGCGTTCCCACACAAAGTCAGTGCGATCTACGACAGCAAGCAGTCGGCTGATCAGGCGGTGCGCTCGATGGTGCACAGCGCCGACATTCCACTCGAGCAGATCCGGGTGGTGCAACCGGGCGACCCTGACATGGCACGCAAACTTGAGCCGGAGACCACGGGCATTGCATGGACCCTGGCCAAATCGCATGTCGTGTTCGGCCTCGGCGGCCTGGTGCTCGGTCTGCTTGTGGCGGCCGTGCTGGCAACGAGCGGACCGGCCATCACTCGCTCCAGCCCGGTGATGACCTTTATCGCGCTGGGTTTCCTGTTTCCTGTGCTGGGTCTGCTGCTCGCCGGCGCGGTAGCCCTGCGGCCTGACCACGACCCCATGATCGAGCAGACACGCGCGGCCACGCAGACTGGCCACTGGACCGTAATCGCCCACTGCGCCAGCCACGACGAACAGGCGCGCGCCAAAAACTCGCTCGGCCACTCGGCGCAAACCTTGTAACGGCCCCGCGCGGCTCCCCGGCGGCCGCGGACTGGCGCCACCAGCGGGCTTATTTGGGCCCGGCGAAGTACCAGACGATCAAACCGATTACCGGTAGTACGAGAATTAACAGCGACCACAGTATTTTCGCTCCCGCCGAGGCGCTTGAGCCCACGATTCTGACGATCGCCCAGATATCGAGAATCAGTACCACCAGCCCGAGTATTCCACCAACTTCCATAGCGTATTCTCCTTTGGTTGTTGCAACTTGCCACAGATGGCGGCGTGCGCCGCCATGTCTCGCCGTGCTGTGCTATCCCTCAGCCAATCCCTACTTGGCGTCCTCGGCGGCATCTTCTATGGCATCGCCCGCCGACTCGATATCCTGTCCCGCGCCGGCAATGGTATTGCAGCCGGCCAGACCAAGCGTTAACGCCGCAACGAGTAAAAGCAATAGCGTATGGCATTTTTTCATCCTTCTTCTCCCGGTTTTTTTCAATCGCGGTACCTGCACGGGGGCCGGTCATTCGGCTCCGCCAGTTCCTGCTGGCATGTGGCAGGTTTCATGCCAGCAGCGCCAGGGCTTGCCCGCCCCAGTGGCTTTGGTCGATACTACAAACCGTTGCATCGCGCGTATTCAAACATCAATGCAGTGTCCCGCCCCCGCTTAGGGGCAGTGGCGAGATGAGACAGCCCGGCCATGCGAACACCCATCTACAAAAGCCGCCCGGTGGCGCCGTCCGCTGCCCGTTTTGGCGGCGAGCGCGTCAATGACTTTATCGTCATGTCAGAGGGCACTTCCAACAGCTACCTGATTGAAACCGCCGACGGGAGCGTCCTGTTAAATACCGGCATGGGCTTTGAAGCGCCCGTGCACTACGCCAACTACCGGGCGCTGTCCAGCGCCAGCGACGCCATGGTGTACGTCATTACCAGCCAGGGGCACGTGGATCATGTGGGCGGCGTGCAATTTTTTCGCGACCGCAACCCCGGCCTGCACTATGTCGCGCAGGCCGGCAACCGCGAACACCAGGCTTACGACGCGCTGCTGCAGGAGTTTCGGGCGCAGCGCTCCGCGTTTCGCTTCCAGGAGGCCTTCCAGCGCGATTTCGCCTACTACGCCGAGCAGGGCTACACCGAGATCAACCCGCAGGATCATCCCGTCCCGGACACCACCTTCGAGGACCGGTATACCCTGAGCCTGGGCGGGCTGGACCTGGAACTGATCGCGGTGCCGGGGGCCGAGACCAACGACTCGCTGGTGGTGTGGCTGCCGCAACACCGCATCTGCCTGACGGGCAACCTGTTCGGCTGTCCGTTTGGCCACTTTCCCAACCTCAGTACCGTGCGCGGCGACCGCTACCGCGATGCCCTGACCTGTGCCGAGGCCGCGCAGCGGGTGATGGATCTGGAGCCGCAGGTGATTCTCTACGGTCACCACGCGCCGATTATCGGGCCGGACCTGATTCGCGAGGAGCTCACCGCCTATCGCGACGCCATCCGGCATGTCCACGACGCCACGGTGCGCGGCATGAACGAGGGCAAGGACCTGCACACGCTGATGCGGGAAATCACCCTGCCACCTGATTGCGAAGTGGGCCAGGGCTATGGCAAGGTGAGCTGGGGCGTACGCGCGATCTGGGAAAACTACGCGGGCTGGTTCCACCACCGTTCCACCACCGAGCTGTACAATGTACCGCCCGAGGCGATACACCAGGACCTGATCGAGCTCGCCGGCAACGGCAAGCTGCTGGTCAGGGCAAAGCGAAAAGCCGCTGCCGGCGAACTGGAACAGGCGCTGCACCTGCTGGACATCGTACTGGACCAGGACCACCCACCGGCCGCCGCCACCCAACTGGCCGTGGATATTCACCGGCAGCTACTGCAACAGACGGATAACTTCTGGCTTGCGGGCTGGCTGGAAAACCGCATCAAAACGCTGCGCGGCGGGAACACACCGCCACTCCAGTTCGACGGCGAGGCATAGCCTTAGGGAGACCCCTGTGGGCGAGAGGACCTATATCAGCGACCTGTACCATCCGCTCTACAGCGACGCGCAACAAGCTGCGCTGGAGTACGGCGCGAGTCTGGAGGTCGAACTCAGGCCCGGCTCCATCATGGCCGAGGCAGAACGGCGCACCGGCCTCGGCGACTGGGGAGCAACGGACTTTCTGGTGCGTCTGCAATTGCTGTGCGACGAGTGGAGCGCCGACGCCGAACTGACGGGCGCGGGGCGGCTCGGCCTGCGCAACAAGCTGGTGCAGCATGCCAGCAGCCGGCTGTTGATTCGCGAGCAGTTGCGCCGGCACCCGCAGATTCACGATATCCAGATTCGCCGCCCCGTCATCGTGGCCGGTCTGCCCCGCTCGGGCACTACCCACCTGTTGAACCTGATGGCCGCCGACAGCCGCCTGCGCTCGCTGCCCCTGTGGGAAGCCTACGAACCCGTCCCACTGCCCGGCGAGCCGGCGACCGGCGATGCCAGTGACCCGCGCTTTGTCCGCTGCGCCCAGGCCTGGGAAACCATGCAGCAATTGACCCCCCTGACAGCGCTCATGCACCCCATGAACCCGGAGCATATTCACGAGGAACTGGAGCTGATGGGCCCCAACTTCGGTTCCTACAACTACGAGTGGCTCAGCCATTCGCCGCGCTGGCGGGATCACTACTACACCGAGGACCAGACCTACCAGTACCAGTACATGCGCGATGTGCTCAAGCTGCTCACCTGGCAGCAGCGCGACAGCGGCCGGCCGCAGCGCTGGGTGCTGAAATGCCCGCAGCACCTGGAGCAACTGCCGGCACTGCACCGGGTATTTCCCGATGCCACCGTCGCCATCACCCATCGCGACCCGGTGGCGGTGATACAGTCCATCGTCACCATGCAGGCCTACAGCCAGCGCATGACCCGCCGGCGCATCATGCGCGATGAATTGCTGCACTACTGGACCGACCGCGTGCAACACCTGCTGGAGGCCTGCGTGCGCGAACGCGCGACCCTGGCGGATGACCAGAGCATCGACGTGCCCTTTACCCGCCTGATCGCCGATGACATCGGGTGGGTAGAGCGGATTTACCAGCGCGCCGGCATGGCCATGACAGCAACGGCCCGTGCTGAACTGGCGCGTTTCGTGCGCGAGCACCGCGAGGACTACGGCCGCATCAGCTACGACCTGCAGGGCCAGTTTGGCGTGGCGCCGCAAGACCTGCGCCGCCGTTTCGATTTCTACTACGATGCCTTCGATATTTAGCGGGCACGAGCGAATCCATCATGAACAACACAGCTTCGTTTGACTACAGCGGCAGCCGTGTGCTGGTCACCGGGGGCAGCAGCGGTATCGGTCACGGTATCGCGCGCGCCTTTGCCGCGGCGGGTGCCCGGGTGGTGGTTACCGGCACCCGCGAGAGCGCGCGAGACTACGGCGATGTCGATCTCAGCGGCCTGGAGTACAAAACACTGCAGATGCGCGACCTGGAGGCCATCAAGGCCCTGGCGCGGCAACTGGACGGCCTGGACATCCTCATCAACAACGCCGGCGCGAGCCTGACCGCGGGCGACGAGTGGACCCACGAGGGCTTCAGCGCCGCCGTCGAGTTGAACCTGGTGTCGGGCTATCACATGGCCCGGGCCTGTCTCGATCATCTGACACAGAGCCAGTTGCCCGGCGGCGCCAGTGTGATAGGTATCGCGTCGCTGGCCTCGTTTTTCGCCAATGACATGGTGCCCGGCTACGGGGCGGCCAAGGCCGGGGTGGTACAGTTGGCCAAGTCCCTGGGACTGAGTTGGGCCAAACACGGTATTCGCGCCAACGCCGTGGCGCCGGGCATGGTGGCAACGCGCATGACCCGCCACATGCAAGACATGCCCGAATACAACGACGCCATTGTCGCCCGGACGCCCCTGCAGCGCTGGGGCGTGCCGGACGACGTCAACGGTGCGGTACTGTTCCTGTGCAGCGCACAGGCCGCCTTTATCACTGGACAGACACTTATCGTCGACGGCGGATACACGCTATCGGTGTAGTCGCCGACATTTTTTGCAGCGGGGGAATCCATACCATGCAACACACTGACATACACACGCTGGGCCTGCCCCCGATCGACCAGATCGGCTTCGTGGTGCGGGATCTGGATGCCGCCATCGAGCGCTACGCCCCGATGTTCGGCCCTTTTTCCACGATGGATGGCCCGGTGGAGGCCGCCGACTTTCGCGGCGCAACGTGCGACGTCGAGCTGAAACTGGCGTTTGGCCATACCGGTGAGGTGGAAATCGAACTGATCCAGTGGCTCAGCGGCAGCAGCCCGCACAGCGAGTTCATCCAGGCGGGCCGCGAGGGCATCCACCATATCCGGTTTAACGTGGGCGACTGCGACGCGTGGATCGAGCGGGTGGCGGCCATCGGCTACGCACCCATCTGGTACAAATACCTGGTCGAGCGCGAGATGAAGTTTGCCTATCTCGAACGGGCCGACGATCCGCTGCTGATCGAATTTATCCAAATGCCTTGATGGCACCTTGCGTGGCGGCTCAAAGAGCGGCAACGGCCCCTTCACAGCAGGGCGGCGCGGATATTGTCCGCCATCAGCAACAGGGCCTCGCGCCGCGGCATCGCCAGCAGCGCGTCAAACATGGCGCGGTTCTGCTCGCCGGCAATATAGACGGGGCCCTGCGCCAGGTTGTCCAGCGCCAGCGCGGCGACCTCCTGCGGGCTCATCATGTCTTGCAGCCTGGTGCGATCGATACCCTGCTTGTCGTGTGCCTCGGTGTCGGTACTGCCGGGACACAGCGCCAACACGTCGATACCAGCCGGGGATAACTCGCCCCACAGCGACTCCGCCAGACTGTTGGTAAAGGCCTTGCTGGCGGCGTAGGCAGCCGAATACGGTACGCCCATGAAGCCCTCCACCGAACTGGTGATAATAATGCCGCCGCGCCCGCGCTCGCGCAGATGGGGAATAAGCCGGTGGCTCAATTGCAGCGGCGCCAGGCAGTTGACCTGCAGCAGTGCCGCCATGGCGCCGGGGTCGTTGTCCTCGTGGGCACCCTTGAGGCCGAAACCGGCATTGCTGACCAGCAGGCCGATATCCCCACCGGCGAGCGCCTCGACCATGCGCTCTGTCGCGCCGGGCGCAGCCAGGTCGACGGCCAGCACCCGGACATCGACACCGTGCTGCGCCATCAGCTCCCGCGCCAGTGCCGCCAGGCGGTCCTCGCGGCGCGCTACCAGCACTAGGTCCAGGTCGCGCTGGGCAAGCGCGCGGGCGAAGGCCATACCGATGCCCGAAGAAGCGCCGGTCACCAGCGCCAGCGGGCCATAACATTGACGAAAATCATCTTTGGACATGTTCTCTCCACCTTGTGGGCGCGGTGCGATACACACCGCGAATGGTTGAATTTCGGTCGTTCCGGCGAGGGAAAAACCGCTGCAAGGATGCCGCGCCGGCACCGCTATGCCGCGATCTGGCTGGTCGCCCGGCACTTGCGTTCCATCCTGCCTGCCGTGATACTTTAACGCAGGGCAGAACACACCGACAGGTGAGCGGCCTGGCGTATCGTCATCAATAAAGGAGAAAGTGGATGCAGCAGCTATCGGGTCAGGACGCCATGTTCCTGCATGCGGAAATGAAAGGCCTGCCGCAGCATATCGGCGGTTTCAGTATTTACGACCCCAGCACCGCACCCGGCGGCAAGGTGCGCTTCAAGGATATCCTGGAGATGCTCCAGGCGCGGGTACACCTGTCGCCGATCTTTCGGCGCAAACTGGTGACCGTGCCAATGGGACTGGGTCAGCCCTACTGGGAAGAGGACGTCAATTTCGACCTGGAATACCACGTGCGGCATATCGCTCTGCCCAAACCCGGCGACTGGCGGCAGCTGTGCATACTCGCCGCGCGCCTGCACGCGATACCCCTGTCGCGGGACAAGCCGCTGTGGGAATTTTATATCATCGAGGGACTGGACAATGTGGAGGGTGTGCCCCCCGGCTGCTTCGCCCTGCTGCTGAAGGTGCACCACAGTGCCATGGACGGCGCCACCGGTACACGTTTCATGACCATCATGCACGACCTGACGCCCGAGCCGCAGCCCGCGGCACCCGCCCCCCCCTGGGTGGTGAAAAACCCGAGCAAGGCGGGCATGCTCGCCAAGGCCTACATGGATGCGTGGCGCAAGCCCGGGCAGTTGGCGAAGATCGTTCGCGACGCAATCCCGGCCTACCGGCGCATCAAGCGCGGCTATGAGGAAAGCGAGTTCGAGGAACAGGGGGACATCCCGAAAACCCGCTTCCAGGGCAAGATTTCCCCCTACCGGGTAATCGATGCCAAAATATTTGACTTCGCCACGGTGCGCGCACTGAAAAATGCCGTGCCCGGGGCGACCATCAACGATGCCATGCTGGCCGTGGTTTCCGGCGCCCTGCGACGCTATCTGCAGAGTAAGGACGAACTGCCGCAAGAGAGTCTGGTTACCGGCTGCCCAGTCGACGTGCGCACCAGGGAGGAGCAGGAGACCGGCGGCAATATGGTGGGCTTCATGAATGTGGCCCTGCGTACGGACATCGCCGATCCGGCCAAGCGGCTGGCGGCCATCCATAAAAAGTCCGTTGAGGCCAAGGCCTATGCCCAGGCGCTGGGCCCGCGCATTTCCCTGGATATCACCAACCTGATACCCGGCAGCGTGCTGGCGGTGGCCCTGCGCGCTGCCGCAGTCACCGGATTGACTGAAAGCAGCGTGATGACAAATACCGTCGTCACCAACGTACCCGGTGCCAACTATCAGCAGTACCTGTGCGGCGCCGAAATGGTGGCCGGCGTCAGCATGGGGCCGCTGCTGCCCAACATCGGCCTGTTCCATATCATTTACTCCGCAGTGCAAGGCAAGCAGGGCACCATCACGCTGTCCTTTACCGCCTGCCGCGAAATGATGCCCGATCCGGCTTTCTATGCCGAATGTCTGCAGGACTCCTTCGATGAACTGTGCGCAGCCCTGCTGTCCGCGTCGGAGCGAGCCGCACTCAAACCGGGGAAGAAACCCGCGACGAAAACCAAGGCCAAGAGCAAAGCCAAAGCCAAAACCAAAGCCAAAACCAAAGCTAAATCCAGGGGGAAAACCAAAGCCGCGTCCGGCACCGCTGCCCGGACAAAAAGCCAAGCCGCGGCGCGAGCCGCAAAGAAAGCCAGGCCCTCAAACAAATCTGCAAGCGGCGCCGTCAAGCGCGCCCCGACAGCGCGCAAACAGCGCGCCGGCGTAAAAGCCAAGCCCAAGCACGCGGCGCAGACTGAGTCCTGATATGCGGGTTATGGTCACCGGCGGCACCGGTTTTCTGGGTTATCACACGGTACAGGCACTGCTGGCAGCCGGCCACGAGGTCAGCCTGCTGGTGCGCAGTGTGGACAAGATGCTCCGGCTGTTTGGCGATGACCGCATCGGGCAGGTAACGCGGGGCGACCTGAACGATAAAAACAGGGTACTGCGGGCGCTGGACGGCTGCGATGCCGTGGTGCACAGCGCCGCTATGGTGTCCACCTCCACCCACGACGCCGACACGATATTCAAGACCAACCTGGAGGGCACCAAACTGGTCATTGGCGAGGCCCTGGACAAGCAGGTCGAACAGGTCATTCACGTATCGAGCGTAACCGCCCTGTTTGACCCCGAGGCCTCCAGGCTGGACGAAAATTCGCCGCCGGGTCCCGGCATTTCCAGGAGCGGCTACGGTCGCTCCAAAATCGCCTGTGAGATCTTTGCCCGGGAGCTGCAAAAACAGGGCGAGCCGGTACATATCACCTATCCGGCATCGATCATCGGCCCCGACGACCCGGGCTTGACCGAACCTCACCGGGGACTCATCGCGCTGCTGCAGGGCCTGTTGTTCGTCATGCCGTCGGGCAACCAGTACGTGGACGTTCGCGACATCGCCCGGGTACACTGCCTGCTGCTGGAGCAGCAGCCACCGGCCGGACGCTTTCCCCTGGGCGGCACGTACCTGCCGTGGCGGGATCACGCCAGATTTCTGTCAAAACTGACCGGGCGCCGCCTGCTGTCGATTCCGATGCCCGCCGCACTGTCTCTCCTTACCGGCAGGTTTACCGACCGACTGGCCCGCTACCTGCCCTTCGAGCTGCCCGTCACCGAGGAAGGTATGCGCTATGCCACCGGATGGGTCCCCGTGGATAACCGCCATGTGGAGGAAAAACTCGATTTCAGTTTTCGCCCGCTGGATGAGACAATGCGCGACACCATCACCTGGCTGAACCGCGCCGGGCACCTGCCAGATCGACTGGCCGGAAAACTCGCTGCAGCGTGATCGCCCGCCACCGCCAAACAACTGAGACATTAGCCCATGAAGTACCAACTGCTCAACCGACAAGCGAGCCTGCTCCAGGACCTGGAAGGCGTCATGGACGAAGCCGACTCTTTCGAGGAGTGGCAGGAACTGGCCACGCAATATGACGCCGTGTCCGGCGGCGATCAGTGGCGCAAGACACCGGCATCCCAGCGCTACGATCACGCCAGTATCACGCGGCGCCTGAGGCGCCTGCGCAGACTGCGGCGCGCCGACGATGACCGCGGGCTTCTGTTTGCCCTGAACGAGGGCATTCACGGCAATATGGCCGGCATGGGCAGGGCCAATCTCTACCAGCCCGCAAAGTGTGGCACCAAACACCTTATCGAGGATTATATCGACGAAATCTGTGCCGCGCTGGAGCACCTGGCGGGCGAGGGCGGGCGCGCCATCCCCCTCGTGGAGCGCTTTGAGTTCTTCCAGCGCGCCAGTCACTGCTACGGCCGCTCGGCGCTGATGCTCAGCGGCGGCGGCACCCTGGGGTATTTCCATTTTGGCGTACTCAAGGCGCTCGTCGAGCAGCAGTTGTGTCCGGTGGTCATCTCCGGCGCCAGCGCCGGGGCCTTCGTGGCGGCGGTGATGGGCACGCGCACGGACCGGGAGTTTCTCGCCCTGTTCGAAGACAACTACCTGGCCAGGGCCATGACGGAAAACCGCGGCAAGATTAAGATCGGTTTTGGCATGGACGCCCAGGTTGACATGCCCGCCATACGCCGGGAGATGGGGCGACTGATTCCGGACATGACGTTTCTGGAGGCCTACGAGAAGACCGGCCGCAGCATTAATATCACCATCTCACCGGCGGAACCCAAGCAGGAATCGCGCCTGCTCAACCATGTCGCCTCGCCCAACGTCACCATCCTCTCCGCCGTGCTGGCCAGTTCAGCCCTGCCCGGCGTTTTTCCGCCGGTGCAACTGGAGGCAAAAGACGACCACGGGGCGGTAAAGCCCTATCTGCCCAAACGCCGCTGGATAGACGGCTCCTTCTCCCAGGACCTGCCCGCCAAGCGACTGGCCCGGTTATATGGCGTCAACCACTTTATCGTGAGCCAGGTGATGCCGGGGCTGGGCCGCGAGCCCTCCACGCGGCCGGGTATCTACCAGATCATATCCGATGCCTGGGTTGCGGCCACCAAGAAACTGGTTCGCGGCAGCCTCGATGCCGTGCAGCGCTACACCCGGGTCGGAGCCAGAACAGGCAGTGTGCTGAACGCGCTCAACGGCCTGATTGACCAGCAGTTCACGGGGGATATCAACATATTCCCCGGCTACGGTTATTCCAGCCTCGGCAAACTGCTGAAGGTACTCACAGAGGAGGAGATGCGCGAACTGATCAAGGCGGGAGAGCGCGGCACCTGGCCCAAAATTCCCATCATCCGGACCACCACGCGCATCGGCCGCACCATAGACAAGATCCTGCACCACTACGAACTGGAGCAGACGCACTGGCTGAAGTCCTCCCCCAATACCGAGGAGTACCGCAGCGCCGCATCGGCGCCGGCAAAAGGCCGCAAGCGCGCGTCCTCTGCTGCGCCGTCCCGGAGCAAGAAAAAGCCCGCGACCCGTGATCGACGAGACCCCGGTGAGGCCGTGGCGGCGGTTTAAAGCGCGGGGCGGGAGGGTGAAAACTCACGCGTAGCGGGCCGCTCTGTACCTGGTGGGCCGTGTCTGTTACTCGCGGCCATGCTCATGCCTGACCGAGAATCATCGCCCCCGTCGGGACGCCTACGCCGCTTGAAATCAGTACGTGTTCGACACCCTCTGGCTGATTGCATGACGTGCCGCGAATGAGACGCGCCCCCTCGGCAATATTGTTCACACCGTGGATGTATCCCTCCGACAACAAGCCGCCGTGGGTGTTGTTGGGCAGGCGACCGCCGATTTCCAGGGCGCCGTCCGCGATAAAATCCTTGGCCTCGCCTCTGGCGCAGAACCCGAAGGCCTCGAGCTGCACCAGTATTTCCGAAGTAAAGGCATCGTACAGGCAGGCGGCGTCGATGTCATCGGGGCCCAGTCCACTCTGGGCGTAGACCTGTCTGGCAGCCAGCTCCATTTCCGGTAATGACGTCATATCGTCCCGGTAAAAGCTGGTCATTTGCTCCTGACCGCGCGAGGACGCCTGGCAGACCCCGCGGATCACTGCGGGTTTCTGTCGGAGATCGCGGGCGTGTTCCACCGAGGTGATGAGCAGGGCACAGCCGCCATCGGTTTCCTGGCAGCAGTCGTACAGCCGCAGCGGCTCGGCGACCAGTCTCGAGGCCAGGTAGTCATCCATGGTCAGGGGTCTGCCGTAGCCGGCCGCATTGGGATTATTGAGCGCGAACTTTCTCTGGGCGATGGCGATCCGGCCGAGATCTTCGGACGTCGCGCCGTATTCGTGCATATAGCGGGTGGTGAAGGCCGCAATCCAGGACGCCGGCGTCAACATGCCGTAGACCATATACCACGACCAGTGAATGATATCGCTGCTGATGATGGTGCCCGATACCCCCTGCCCCATGCGTTTCCCGGAACGACCGTTCATCCCGCGCCACACCACCACATTTTTCGCGCTGCCGGTGGCGACGGCCATGGCCGCCTGATGAACCAGACCCACGGCGGCACCGCCGCCGTAGTTGATCTGGCTAAACAGGGTCAGGTCACCGAGCCCCACCGAGTTGGCCACCTCTACTTCATCGCTGGAATCCAGGGTGTAGGTCACCAGGCCATCGACCTCGCCGGGTTCGATGCCGGCATCGTCAATTGCCCGGCTCACCGCCTCGCAGGCCAGCGCGAGTTCAGAGACGCCAGAGCACTTGCTGTACGTGGTTTGACCGATGCCGGCGATAGCGGCCGTATTGTGTAGTGCCGTAGACATAAGCAGTGCTCCTCAAGCGGCCGGTCGACACATCGGGAGTTTAAATCCGTCTGCATCCTCGTGAATGAACATCTCCAGTGGCATGTCGATTTTAATGTCGTCGCGCTCGCAATCGACCAGCTGCGTGCAGATGCGTCCACCTTCCTCCAGGTCGACGATGGCAATCGTCAGTGGATAGTCGTAGCCGGGAAACTGCGGGTGGTGCAGTACGGTGTAGGAAAAGAGCGTGCCCCGGCCCGCGGCCTCGATAAAATCCCAGGCCATGGAGCGGCACCGAGGACACATCGGCCGCGGCGGGTGCCGCAGGGTACTGCATGCGGTGCAGCGCTGAATGGGCAGCCGGTCCCTGCCGACTTCTTCCCACCACCAGCCATTGTCTTCGGTCATCGGAGGTTTGATTCGTGAGGCGTTCATCTGTCGTTCTCCGTGGTGCGCGATTCATGGTCGCAATGCAGACACTAGCCTACAATCAATCGCATAAATTATCCAAGCCCCATGCAAAACCGATAGCCAGAATCTGTTCGGGCAGTGCCAGACACCCCGCACATCCCCCTACACATCCACCGATGCGATCACGCCAATGGGTTTAAGCGAGGCCCTGCCGTGTAACACCTGAAGTCGCTCCAGCTCCGTCAGGAGGAAACGCTCGAGCAGCCGCGCCAGCTCGCGATAAAATGGCATCGGTGTTGCCCGCTGCAGCTTCTCGCGCATCCGCGGCACCCAGCGACCCGGGTGCCGGGCGATAAAATCGCGCTGGGCGCGCTGGTAGGCGGCAACATCCTCGCCGCGGCAGGCGAGTTCGCTTTCGCCATACGTGAGGAAGTGAAGGAATTCCAATTCGGCCGTGATGTGGTCCGGCAGCTCCCGCATCTGCGGTGCAATGGTGAGACCAAAATGATTGTAGAAACGCAGCACTTCTTCCATGGTCTGCATCTGCGGGCCGTGGTGAACGCCGCCGGCAAGCGCACAGACCGGACCGGAGAGGCCCGCATCGAACAATCGCGTATATTCCACTGCCAGGCTGTCTTCCTCCTTGCCGGCATCGCACAGTGCCGGCACATCCACAGTTTCCAGCAGCGGTTGGTCGAGTTCACCCAATAGGTCACACAGACGATCGGCGAGTACTGCCGCGCGTATATGCTCGAGTAGTTCACCCAGCGGATAGCTGAAACTTTCAGCAAAACAGCCGTAGAGCAGGCTGCGGGTGGCGGCTGGCGAGCGCCCGGATGTCGTCTGTGCTGCTCTGGCTGTCCTGGTCATCTCACCGCTCCCGTAGCTACGCTCGCTCGAAATCGACATAGGTGGCGCGGTCGGTCGACCCGGGGGTGCACACCGCATGCCGCGGCTGCAGGTGGAAATAACCACCGGCGAGCTGCACGGGATTGATCGGATTCGGGGTCAGCGTCGAGTAGCCCTTGCGATCCTTGAACTGAAAGGGTTCCCAGGCGTGGTAAATAGTCACCTGACCCGGACGCAGCGCCGCCGATACTTTCGCCTGCATCTCGATCGAACTGATATCGTTAAATACGCGCACGGTATCGCCATCCACGACACCGCGAACAGCGGCGTCCTGCATGCCCACGAAGATGGTCGGCTCACCGCGATTGAGCTGCAGCATGTGCTGCTGGTCGCGCCAACTGGCGTGAATTGACCAGCGGGTGTGGCCGCCGGTCAACACCAGCGGGTAATCGCCCCCCATGCCCGGGTTGTCCTTGTGCACCGGCAGCATCTCGCCCAGTTCCTCATAAAAGGGATGGTCAATGTTGAACTGCAGCCGCCGGGTCAGGGTCGGCCAGGGCTGTTTGTCCTGGGTGTGCCAGGTGCAGGCTGTGATGGTTTCATGTTCGCTCACATCGGTAGCATTACCGATGTTCAGGTAGCCGTTCTCGCCCAGAGAGGTAAAACGCTGGAAGCCTTTCTCCTTGAGCTTCTCCCAGTTGATATCGCCTACATTCGACGCCAGTTCGAGAATCAGATCGAGAAAGTCCTCCACATTGTCTTCAGTGTAGCGGCCCCCAAACGTGAACTGGTCGTAGACGTCGAAATCCCGCTGCTTACCGGCGCGGTCTTTAAAACCGTCAATGCCGCGCTCTGCAGCGCGCTGTTGAATCTCTTTTAACAACAGGCAGTGAAACTCCCAGTCGGCCTTGGCTTCACCAATGGGTTGCGCAGCGCGAGTGATCACCTGGGAAAAGGGCGACAGGGGCGTCGCCCAGGTGATATCGTCCTTTTCATACCATGCGGCGGCGGGAAAGATATAGTCGCTGTAGAGCGCAGTGTTGCTCATGCGCCAGTCCACGGTCACCATCATGTCCAGCTCGGGCAGGAGTTTTTCAATCATGACATCGTAAGCGCGAAAGCGGCGCAGCACGTTGCCGCCGTTCTCAAAGAAGACGCGCTGTTTGTTCTTCTGCTTGAATTGCCAGCCTTTATCGATAGCCTCGTCCATAAAGTCACTGAGTGGCCGCTTCATGTAGCTGTCCCAGTCGGCGGATCGGCCGTAGTACTCATCCAGCCCGCTGTTGTGATACAGCCACAGCAGCGATGCCGGGGCGGCGCCATCTCCGTAGGACTCGCGGGCCATCTCGAACATCGACATCTCGGAGGTATAGCCTTTCAGCTTGTTCCTGATAATCGACGGCATCATTTTCAAGCCCAGCGCCGCCAGCGCAATCGAAGGGGATTGCGTTCCGGTCACCCGGGACAGCCCTTCCACCGAATCCACGTTGAGATAGGGGAAGGCCATATAGCCGGCGCCCTTCCTGCCCATTTGCCCGGCCAGGGCGAAGCAGAGAATCTGCGCCCGCTCCATCTCTATGCCGTGGTAGAACTTGGAGAAATTGGACTGGACGATACAGGTGGCGGCGCGCGCCGTGGCCAGATCGCGCGCCACGCGGCGAATGGTATCCGGGTGGGTGCCGCAGATTTTGCTCGCCGCCTCGGGTTGGTACTGCTGCAGGTGACGGCGCAACTGGGAAAACACCGGCCATACCGTCACCGTGCCACGGCGGGTTTCGACCTCGAACTCGCCTTCCAGGGCCGGATCGAGATCCTTCAGATCCAGGGTTTTACCTGACGCCTCGATCACACCCCGCCCGGACAGGTCGTAGAAGTAAAAAAGATCCTCACTGCCATCGTCGTCAAAATCCGACTCGCGCAGAAAACGGCCGCTGTCCTTGTGTACCAGCAGCGGCAGGTCCGTCTGCTCCTGCACAAAGCGCCTGTTGTAAATGCCCTCTTCGATCATGACATGGGCCATGGCAAGACCCAGGGCCGCATCGGTCGCCACGCTCACCGGGATCCACTCGTCGGCGTGTATGGCCGATGCCGAGTAGTCCGGCGCAATGGTGATAATCCTGGCGCCGTTGTAGCGCGCCTCCAGCATAAAGTGTGCGTTGGGGATCTGCGTATAGATCGGGTTGCCGCCCCAGATGAAAATCAGGTCGGAATAAAACAGATCGTCCGATGAACTGCAAAATGACATCTTGCCGGTGGTCACACAGACACCGGGGCGGTGATCGCCAATCTCCGTGTTCACATCCAGCACCGGGGTATCGAGCAGCAGCGACGTGCGGTTCATCGCCAGACCGGCTCCACCGCTGGTCTGGGCGGTACCCTGATCCCAGGTGATAGAACCCGGGCCGTCTTCGCTGATCATGGCATCGATGGTCCTGTCCGCTACTTCCCGCAGCGCCTGCTCCCAGGAAATGCGCTTCCATTTCCCCGCGCCGCGCTCGCCCACCCGCTTCAAGGGATAGCGCAGCCGCGATGCATCGTACATGCGTTCGGAATAACAGGCGCCCTTCTGGCAGCCGCGGGGGTTATAGTCGGGAATTTTCGGGTCGATCTGTTCGTACATCCCCGCCTGCTCTTCGCGCCAGACGATACCGTCCCTGACATAGACATTCCAGTTGCAGCCGCGCTGAAACCAGCAGTTTACAAAGTGCGTCCCCCTGGCCACGCTGTCCCATTGCCATTTTTCCCGGTAGACCTGTTCAAAACCTTCGTAATCGATCAGCGGCATCTGTCCCCCGCCTGCGGCATGCGCGCTATTGCTTCCGAGCTTCCAACTCAGGTGTGACATCGACAGGGCCAACAGGCCACCGGTCTGCTTGAGAAAACTTCGTCGCGTGGTGCCAGTCATCGTGCTCTCTACCTAGAGATTCGCCGGGTCGGCAACAAAATCCGGAAAGATGTCATCCGGCCACTTGTAGACGATCAGCGCATCCATCAATTCGGATTCTTCCCCGTTGCGTTTTCTGGCTTTTTCCCTCTCGATAGTGGCCAGCGCCTCCTTGACTCGCGGGCCAAACAGGCTCTCCAGGTATTCCAGGGGTATGCGTGGTTTGGAGTGTTCCACCTTGCCATCCGGTCCGATACTTGGCGGGGACATGGGCGGCACGTAGTACACATTGGGCTGGGTCCCGTACTCCTCGTGCAGGGGCAAGGCCACTTGCCATTCGTTTACCAGTTTGTGGATGGGACCGTCCTTATCATCCAGGTAACCCACAAAACGCATTCGCCCGGGACACTGGCGCGCACAGGCCGGAGCAACCCCCTTTTCGATTCTGGGCAGGCAGAAGATGCACTTCTGGCTAATATCGCGTACGTGGTTGTAGTAGATGCGCTTGTAGGGGCAGGCTTCCATGCAGAAGCGGTAGCCCTTGCAGTGGTTTTCATTGACCAGCACCACCCCGTCCTCTTCGCGCTTGTAGATGGCATTGCGCGGGCAGGCTTCGAGGCAGGCCGGGTGGGTACAGTGATTGCACAGCCGGGGAAAGTAGAAAAAGTGGGAGTTGGGATACTCACCACCGCCCTGGTCTTCGTCCCAGTTGGGGCTCCAGGAGGGCTTTTCACCCCTGGAGTTTTTCGGCTGCAAATAGTTTTGTACCCCTTTGCCCCCGTTAAATACCTCCTCCTTGTTAAACTCGAAATCATCGCCAAAATCCTCGCGGGTGGGGATCAGGCTGGGCAACTGCCTGCCCTGCGCGTCAAAACCGCCGCCCATGTCCTCCCAGTCGCGGGGGGTGCCTCTGCCGGGCAGGGTGTTGACGACAGTCCACCACATATTCTCCTGCCCTTCTTCGCGAGTCCACTGCTGCTTGCAGGCGATGGAGCAGGTATGGCAGCCAAGGCACTTGTTCAGATCGAACACCATGGCCAACTGGCGTTTGGGCTTGCGCACCACGCCATCAATCTCCCGGCCAATCTCCACTTTATTCATTGACATCTCCTGTCACGTTGCGGTGCGCTTGTCATATCGCCCGGCGGACCGGCGCGTGTCCGAATCAGGATTGCGGCGTCACTTCCAGCCACTGCGGGGAAAACGCCTTTAGTCCGCCGCGCTCGGCATTGCCGCCATCCCACACGGCAAAGGCCATCTTGACGGGCTTGCCCAGTGTGAACTGTACGGTCTGCGCAGCGGGTGTCTGCACCGACAGTGCCCGCCGGTATACCACGGCCCAGCGCCCCTGCCGGTATAGCGAGCGGGTCACAGCGGCATCCTCGTTCACCATGCTGGAAGTGCCAATGCCCGTGGCCAGGTTGCCGTGTGCAGTATCGGGGCGGTCCGCTCGCCAGTGCCAGATATCCACCGGCTCACCGGGCGCTCCCATAAACAGCGGCGCGTGTCTGGTCAGTGGGAACAAAATGGCGGCACCATCGGGAAAGTCGTTGTTTTCAAAGCGTTGCAGGTTGGCCTGTGGGTTCTCCCATTCCAGGCGAATGGCCAGTTCCTCACCGTTATGCAGGACCTGCACCCCGACAGAGCTCACCTTTCCGAACTGCCCGTCCCGCCACTTGCTCATGACATACCTCGAGGTCTGCATGGCCACCGGGGCCGGTACCAGCGACACCTTATTCGCTGTGATGCCCGACCAGATGTCCGCAGCCGGGTCGCCGAACGCCTGCGCCGCCGTGTCCAACTGTGCTACTCGCATGCTGTTTCCTCTCGATCAGCGACACTAACTGAAAGCGCTCAGTTTGGCGTGGGCTCCGAGCGCCCAGGGGCGCTGACTTCGTCAGACGCCGCCGCTACCAGCCACCTTTTCCGGTATCTTACATATTAATCATTCGATATGTATAAAATGCCGATCGCACTGAACACTGGGCCCGGGGCTAGTCCAATACAATGACGCCGCGCGCGTTCAATCCCGCCTCCATGTCCTCAAAGGCCCTGACCGCATCATCGAGGCGGTAAGTCCTGGTAATCATGGCGTCCAGATCCAGACGCTTTGCCTGGTAAAGCGCGAGCATGTTGGGCATATCGACCCTGAAGTTGGCATTGCCGTAATAGCAGCCCAGCACCGTTTTGGCCTCGGGGGCAAAGGCACAGGCATTGAGGGCGAGTGAGTCGCTGCCACGCCCCACGCCGACAATACACACCGTGCCACCGCGACGTGCCGCTCGGTAAGCCTGGTCCATTACCACCGCATTGCCGGTGAACTCGAAGCTGTAGTCCACTCCCCAGCCGCCGCTGTGCGCCTGAATTGCCGCTACCGGGTCCTCCCTGGCATTGACTGTGTGGGTGGCGCCAAAATGCCGGGCGTAGTCGAGCTTGCTGTCCACCCTATCGACCGCGATAATCTGCCGCGCTCCCACCACTCTGGCGCCCTGTATCGCTGCCAGCCCGACGCCGCCACAACCAAACACCGCCACCGTGGCGCCGGGCTTGACCTGCGCCGTATTGGTCACCGCCCCCACCCCGGTCATGACACCGCAGCCCAGCAAAGCGGCTCGATCAAAGGGAATGCTCCGGTCGATCTGCATTACACTGATGGCCGGTACCACGGCGTATTGAGCCATGCAGCCGAGCTGGGACATGGCGCCGATGGACTGACCTTGCATGCGCAAACGGCTGGTGCCATCGAGCATCAGACCGTCGGCAGTACAGGAAGTGCACAGATGGGGCTCGTGGCGCTGACAGAAATAACATTCACCACAGGCGGGCACGAAAGAGAGGACCACATGATCCCCCGCCTCGACCCGTCGCACACCGGGACCCACCGCCTCGACCACCCCGGCACCCTCGTGGCCGAGAACCATAGGAAGCGGCATAGGCACGGTGCCATTGGCCACGGAAAGGTCGGAATGACAGACGCCGACCGCGCCCATTTTTACCAGTACCTCGCCGGCCTCGGGCGGGTCGATAGTCACATTTTCCACCGACATCGTATTGAGCTTTAAAGCGACGAGGGCCTTCATCCGGGCACTCCCTGTTATCGAGACATTGCCGGCCTGTCATCTCACGTTGCCCGGCTTGCGCCTGTGGCTCTCAGAAGACACTACCGACTCGGATAAGTAGAGCCTGCGCCTTCGGCAGCCAGTTTACAATACCGATCATTCGTTATGTATTTCACATCGAGACAACGATTGACCTGGATCAATTACCCGACCGGGTCGAACTGCCGGTTTCTGCATTGCTTAACTGTCGGTGAACCCGGCGAAGTAGACCCCGGGTTAAAGCAGGGTCAGGCCGTCGTGGGCCGGCATTATCGCCGAGCTGCACTGGAAAAAAAGCTATCGTTTTGTTGTTTACTATTCAAGATCGAGCGTGGAAAGTACGAGTTTTTTCAGGGCGTCCAACTCCCGCCGGAACTGCGGTTTACGCCGCCCCACCATGCCCTGAATCGACATTCCCAGCAGTGTGGCGTAGACGAGATTGCGAGCGGTCTCCAGAGCCTGTGGATCCACCGCCAGATCGCCAAAAAAGTGATCCCAGATAGCCTTGGACTGTTCCGCAGTCAACTGCGCCTGCCTGTCCCTGAGCTTGCCTTCTGGGTCATTGCGGCTCAATAGCACCAGTTGCGTGTAGGCCAGGGACGAGGGGATATTACAGTGCTCCCAGCTCTGGTCTATCAGCAGTTCGACCCTCTCGCGGGGCGAGTGCTTCTCCAGCGACAGCGAGTCAGCCATTCGTTTGGACATCAGATCCAGGTTGTGCTCTACGACCGCCATGAAAACTGAATCCTTGTCGCCAAACTGGTGTGCGGTGGCCCCCCAGGTGACGCCGGAACGCTGTGAGATGCGCGCCGCGGTCGTATTCTGCACCCCCTCTTCGACGATACAATCGATGACCGCCTGGATAACCTTCTCCCGGGTCGAGGCACTGCGCTCGGCCTGCGTCCGCCGTTTGGCGCGTCTACCCTGGCTTGTCGCTGCCATTAAACTCTCCTGGTCGTATTTGCGATGGGCAATGCACCGTCATCCAAACCCGGCAAGCGCGCAACTTTAAGGTAGCGGAAATTTGCGTGCAAGAATGTCGCATCGGTCGCCTGAAAAAAGCCGGACACGCAATACCAGCATTGACAAAGCGCGGGCAAGGGTGCAACCTTGACAGTAGTATACATACATAGCGTTCGCTATGTTATTTTTTTGGCAGTGTTCAAATGCCATAACGGTTCGCCAGCGCGCAATCAGTGTTGCAACAAGCCCCGCGAGACAGGTGGTGACTGGTTGGTCTATCACTTCGCGCTCCAACGGCGCAATATGTCACCCGGTGCCGCGGTGTTTCGCGCTCCGCAGGCATGAGCACTAATTGATCGCTGGCCGAGGCGACACGCACGGCCAGGTATAAAGCCGGAGGTAACCGGGATATGGTTTCGAGAGAGGAAACCCAGCGCAAGCTGGACCTGTTAGCCGCGGGCGCAATGCGACACACCCCGGAACAACGTTATACGGTGGCAGACCGGCTGGAGGAGCGCGCGGCCGAAAGCCCCGAAGCCCGCTTTCTCATCTGGGACGAGGGGGAAATCAGCTACCGCGAGGCGAACCGACAGGCAAACCGCTACGCACACTTTGCCCTCACCCGGGGGCTGCGGCGGGGAGATGTCGCCGCGCTGATGCTGGACAACTGTCCGGATTTTATCTACTGCTGGATGGGGCTTGCAAAAATCGGCTGTATCGCCGCGCTGATCAATACGCACATCAAGGGCAATGCCCTGCGTCACGCCCTCTCTACCACCAACAGTAAAATCCTGTTTGTCTCGGAACGGTGCCTCGAGAATCTCGCGACGATCGACGGCCGGGACGAGTGTCCAGTTGCCCTCACCATACCCTTGTCCCAGCTCGATGATATGGCCGATGGCAACCCCGATCGCACGCTCCGCCAGGGCATGACCGGAGAAAGCACCCTGAGCCTTGTCTTCACATCCGGAACCACCGGCCTGCCCAAAGCGGCAATCGTCACCCACATGCGCTGGCTGGGAACCGGTGACGGATGGTGCAGTCTCTTTGCACTCGATGAGCGGGATGTCTTTTACTGCGTTCTGCCTCTGTATCACGTTGCGGCCGGCATGTCGCTACTGTCCCAGGTTCTCGCCAGCGGCGGCGCAATGGTGCTGCGCCCCCGCTTTAGCGCCCGCCGGTTTTGGCCCGATGTAAGGCAATACGGCGTCACCGTCACCCAGTACAGCGGTGAAATGTGTCGCTACCTTTTCAACCAGCCAGCGCGAAAAGAAGACCGCGAGCACAGCTTGAAGCTGATGAGCGGAGCGGGGCTTGCGGCTGAGCTGTGGCCGCGCTTCCAACAGCGCTTTGGTGTGGAGACGATCGCCGAGGGCTACGGGGGGACCGAGATCAACTGCAATTTAATCAATGTCGACAACAAGGTGGGGTCTTGCGGGCGCATTCCCTTCAAAGAGCGCAGTAACGCCCGCCTGGTAAAATACGATTTAGGCGGCAACGACTACCCGCGCAATCCCGATGGCACGCTCATCGAATGCGCAGCGGGAGAAGTGGGAGAACTACTGGGCAATATCGTGCAGATCCCCGGTGTCGGGGCGGGCCGTTTCAGCGGCTACACCGACCTCGAGGCCACGCAACAGAAGATTCTGCACGATGTGTTTCAAACCGGGGATCGATGGTTCCGTACGGGAGATCTGCTTCGCAGGGACGAGGACGACTACTACTATTTCGTCGACCGAATCGGCGACACCTTCCGCTGGAAGAGTGAAAACGTGTCGACTTCAGAAGTGGCCAATGCGCTGGGAGGCTACGCGGGCCTTGAACTGCTTACGGTTTATGGGGTCAACATTCCCGGCCATGAAGGGCGCGCGGGTATGGCCGCGCTGGTGATGCAGAGCGGGCGGCAATTCGACCCCGACAGTTTTTATCAACTGGCAACCACCGCCTTACCTGGCTACGCCGTACCGGTATTTTTGCGAATATCGGAACAGGCCGATATCACCAGCACATTCAAACTGCGCAAAGTGGATCTGCAAAAAGCCGCTTATAAGAAAATCAATGACAGCGACCTGCTCTACGTTCTCGACACCGACAGGGAAACTTACAGCCCGATGGATAACGCAACGCTCGCACGACTGGGAATACCGCCCGGCGAATAAGCCCACTGGAAATGTTGCCGGGAGGCCGCAACCATGACCGACTCAACACCCCCTGGCTCACCGGCGGCCGTGTCCCCACCATCCGGGATCCAGGATATGGAGCGGCTGCTGCAGGCACAGCAAGCTGCCTTCCTCAAGGAGGGAGAGGTGTCACTGCAGACGCGCCGGGAGCGGCTGAACCGGCTGGAACACCTGCTTGCCAGCCACCGCGAATCTATCGTCGACGCCATCCTCAGCGATTTTGCAGGCCACCGCTCCGCGCCCCACACGAGTATGACAGAAGTGGCCGCGCCAATTGCAGCCATTCGGTCAACTGGCAGGCACCTGCAGCGCTGGCTGCGCCCGGAATCCCGGCCGCTGCCCCTGTTGCAGAGGTTGTTGGGCGCACGTGCCGAGATACACTACCAGCCGCTGGGAAGTATCGGTGTGCTGGCTCCCTGGAATTTCCCCGTGTACCTGAGCGTGGGTCCCCTGGTGGGCATTCTGGCCGCCGGCAACCGGGCGATGATCAAGCCGTCGGAATATACACCCGAAACCGCCACGCTGCTGCAACAGTTGTTTAAACGCTACTTCGCACCGGAGGAAGTGGCGGTGATAACGGGCGCAGCGGACGTGTCCAGCCATTTTTCCAGCCTGCCGTTCGACCATCTCGTGTTTACCGGATCGGGTGCCATCGCCAAAAAGGTCATGCAGGCGGCAGCACAAAACCTGGTGCCGCTGACCCTGGAACTGGGCGGCAAGTCGCCGGTTATCATTGGCCACGGTACGGATATGGCCCAAGCGGCGCGCTGCATTATCGACACCAAGCTGGGCAACGCCGGCCAGATGTGTATTGCACCGGATTATGTTCTCGTTCCACGCGACAGGATGCAGGAGCTTGTGGCGCAGTTGAAAATCGTCACACAGGCGATGTATCCCGCTGTGGCCGCCAACCCCGATTACGCCTCAATCATTAACGAGGCACAGTATCACCGGCTGACAGGCTACCTGCAACAAGCTCGCGCGGCCGGCGTCGAGTGTATCGAAATTGCGCCACAGGAAGAGATAGACCAGGCAAAAGCTGTAAACAAGATCGTTCCCACCCTCCTGCTGGAACCCGGCGACGACCTGGGCGCCATGCAGGATGAGCTTTTTGGCCCCCTGCTGCCCATAAAAACCTATGGTCACATCGACCAGGCGTTGAATTACATCAAGCAAAGACCACGACCACTGGCGCTGTACTACTTTGGCCAAGGCAACAACGCCGAGCGCGAGAAGGTGCTCACCGGCACTTTGTCCGGCGGTGTCTGTGTCAACGATATCGCCGCCCACGCCAGTTGTGAATCACTGCCGTTCGGAGGTGTGGGGCCCAGCGGCATGGGTGCCTATCACGGGATTGACGGTTTTAGAGCGTTCAGTCACGCCAGGGCGGTCTACTACCAGTCGCGCCTGAATCCCATGGACCTGTTTGGTTTGCGCCCGCCCTACGGCAAGCGCTACCTGAAAATGGTGGAAAACATGATTGGCCGGCGCCAAAAAAATTAACCCTGGTGCTCCATAGCCTCCGTCAGAGTGGGTGGATTGGTTCCGGCCACAATACTCTGCGGTCGCAGCTGCAGCATCGGCTTGAACTCGTCATGGGTGATGATCCAGAACTTGTCTGCTTCAATGCCCTCCAGGACCCGCCTGGCGTACTCTGACGCACTCATGCCTCTGGCAACCATGTCGGCTACCATACCGTGCACCGCCATTTCATCTTCACTGAGTTTGGCGTGATCTCCCGGTTCCCTGGGGCGATTGTAGATATCGGATACCACCTCTCCCGGGCAAAGTACGCTCACGGAAACGGGCGCGCTCTCCATGGCCAGTTCCTGAAACAGCGCTTCAGAGATAGCGACAACAGCGGCCTTGGTCGACTGGTAGATGCCCATGTAGGCAACCGCAGACAACAGGCCCCCGGTAGATGCCGTGTTGATCACTCGCCCGGGCTCAACCTGAGCGAGCATGCGCGGCACGAAGCTGCGGATGCCATTGACCACGCCCAGAACATTTATCCTGTAGCTTCTGTCCCACTCGTCGTAGGAGCGTTTCCAACTCTTGCCGTCGATCAGTATGCCGGCATTGTTGAACAGCAGATGAACGGCTCCAAAACGTGCAAACACCTCGCTTGCCAGACGCTCTACCGCTGCGGGGTCGGCAACATCGACCTGGGCAATCTGCACTGAGCCATCAATCGCGTGAATCTGGCGTTCCAGTTCCTGCAGCTTGTTCAAATTGGTAGCCGCAGCAACCACATGCATGCCGGCTTGCGCGCAGTGGAGCGCGAGGCCGGCGCCGATTCCGCTACTGGCTCCGGTGATTACAGCGACCTTGTTTTTCCAGTCCATCAGTACAGCACTCCTGCTACTCCCGGATCATCAAAAACCGAACGTGTTCGTGTCGCGTCCGCGCCTGCCCGACCCGCCTCAGCGCACCAGCAGTTCCTCGAGCTTGCGAAGCACACCCTCCGGTGTCAATCCGTAGTGTTCGTGCAATTCGGGCGTCGAGGCGACAAGCAGTTCTTCGTCGGGCAGGCCGTGCACAGCAAGAGGTCCCCCAACGCCATGGCGTGCAAGCACATCGGCTACGGCCGTCCCCAGGCCACCGGTAACGCAGTGCTCTTCAACCGTGAGCAGGCGCCCGGTCGTCCGCATCGCGGTGAGAATAGCATCCTCATCCAGGGGTTTCAGAAAAAGGGCGTCGAGCACGGCGATATCCAATCCCTTCACTTTTGCCTGCTCCGCCGCGGCAAGCGCGCAGGCCACACCTGCACCAGTCGCGATGATAGTGGCATCGCGACCCTCCCGCACGGTCAGGAACCTGCCGAACTCAACCTCGGGCAATGCCGGATAAAGCGGCTCCTCTTCGCCCGCACCGAAGCGAAAGTACACCGGTCCGCCGTGGTCCAGGGTCGCGCGCATGACCGCCTCGGCGGACAGCGGGTCCGAGGGCGCGACCACCGTGAGATTGGTGATCGAACGGGTGATCGCGATGTCCTCGATGGCATGATGGCTCGTGCCAAAGTAACCCATGGAGAGCCCGGACCACGCCGACAGGATACGCACGGGCACGCGCGTATAGGCCAGATCCGTGCGGATCTGTTCCGCGCACTTCAACGCGCTGAACGCACCGATCTGTAACACGAAAGGAATACAGCCCGAGGCGGCGAGCCCCGCAGCAATGGAGATGGCGTTGCACTCTGCAATTCCGCAATCAAACACGCGCTCGGGAAAATGCTTGCCAAAATGCCCGACAATGGGCGCACTGCCGAGGTCGGGTGCAACAGCGACGACACCGGGGCGCTCTTTTCCCAGCTCGACCAGCGTCTCCCCAAGCGAAGCCCAGCCGCTGAATTCGCCTTCGTCCGCGGTAAACGAAAACACCTCACTCACGTTGCCCATTAGAGTCGCTCCTTGATTTCCGCGATTGCCCGGGCGCGATCCTCAGTGCCCAGAAAACCCACGTGCCACTTGCGCGGGGCCGCTTCCATAAAGGAGACCCCCTTTCCCTTGAGTGTGCGCGCCACGATGCAGGTGGGGCGCTCTTGGTGTGGCTCGGGTAAGGCGTCCACCGCCTCCAGAATCTCAGGGATATCGTGGCCGTCGATCTCAACCGCCCGCCAGCCAAATGCCTCGAAACGCCGCGCGATGGGCTCGATATTCATCACCGAGGAGGTCTCCCCGCTGGCACACGAGCCGTTGGCATCGACGATCGCGACGAGGTTGCCCAATTTGAAATGGGGGGCTGCCATCGCCGCTTCCCACACCTGCCCCTCGTGCAACTCACCATCGCCGAGCAGTACGAAGGTGCGATAGTCCCTGCCCTGCAGACGGCCCGCGAGTGCCATGCCGATCCCCACGGACAGGTTGTGTCCGAGTGAGCCCGAGCTGAAGTCGATACCGGGCGCGGTGTGCATATTGGGGTGATCCTGGAGCCGGGCGCCCTTCTCACCAAAGGTGTCGAGCCAGTCGGAGGGGAAAAAACCCAGCTCCGCCAGGAGCGGCCACAGCCCCACGGCGATGTGGCCCTTGCCCAGCAGGAAGCGGTCGCGATCGGCCCAGGCGGGTTCGTGCGGCTTGAGACGCAGCGCGTGTCGATACAGTACGGTCAGGATCTCGGCCGCCGAAAACGTACTGGAATAGTGGCCGAGCCCGGCGCGGTCGATGACATCGATTACCGCGAGCCGCAGCACATCGGCTGCGCGGCGCAGAGCCGCCGTGTCCGCGCTGCGGTTGCGTTGCAGGACGCCGTTGTCACAGCGATCAGTCATGAGCATCCTCCCGATTCGGCTGATAGAGCCTGGCTGGAAACCACAGGCCCTGCCAATCAGCGTTGCGAGGGCACGACACCGCCGTCGACAACGATATTCTCGGCCGTGATAAAACTCGCCTCGTCCGACATCAGAAACCGGACTACGCGGCCGATCTCCTCCGGCTCGCCCATGCGGCCCAACATGCATTGTCGTTCATAAGCCTGTTCGAGGCCGGGCACATTCGCCAGCGGCTCGTCCTGCATCGGCGTGCGGATATAGCCCGGACAGATCGTGTTGACGCGGATACCATCCGCTGCGAGCCGGTCCGCGAGCGAGCGCGAAAGTGCGAGAAGTCCGGCCTTTGACGCACTGTAGGCGGGGTTGAGACCGTTGCCGAGGATTGCATTGATCGAGGCAATGCCGACGATCGCCGAACCGCGATTGCTCCTGAGGTCGGGGAGCAGCACTTTCACCAGCAGGGCGTGCGAGCGCAGGTTGATATCCAGCACAAGATCCCAACTGGCCTCATCGAGTTCCTCCACCGGCACCGGATGGGAGACACCCGCGGAGTGCACCAGCCCGCCAACCGTACCGAGAGCTTGGCGAGCATCCCCGATGGCTGCGGCAAAGCGTTCACACTCACGCACGTCGAGTTTGGCGGCGCACGTCGAGACCCCGAATTCAGTCGCTATTTCCTTTGCAACAGACTCCGCCAGCGCCTGGTCGATATCCCAGATGGCAACCGGCCTCCCCACTTCCGCGAGCGCTCTCGCCGAGGCGCGACCGATGCCGGAAGCTCCCCCGGTAATGATCACGCCAGTTTTCGGTTCTTGCAGAATTTCCGTCATGATGGACCTTCCTTATAGTTGCATGTGCATGGGTTGCCGGAAACCCAAGCGAATCTTCTCCAATTCACAATAGGCCGGATTAACTTCACTAGCCACACTGTTATTCGGGCACAGACAGTCGTTGCTTGAGCTCGCGCACGACGTCCGCCCAGTGTCCCGGGTCCGGCATGCGGTTGTGGGTGAGGCTGACGCTGTCGGCAATGCCTTCGAGGCGGCTGATCAGTTTATCGGCTATTTCATGGCGTTTTCCGACCACTGCAATTTCCTCCAGAATCTCGTCGCCCACCAGGTCGGTCATCTCATCCCAACGCCCCTGTTTGGACAAGGCGTTCAATTCCCGGTGCACATCGTCCCAGCCGTGGCAGGCCAGTGTCGGCAGGTACGCCGGGGTTGAGCCGTAAAACGCCAACTGCTTCCTGGCAGCCAGTTTGGAAGCCGCCAGCATGTCGTCGTTGTCGGCCGTCACAATGAGAGTCGCACACATCACTTCCAGGTCTTGCCGGCTGCGCCCCGAGATAGCCAGGCCTTTGTCCAGTGCGGGAAGGGTATTCTCCAGCAGCGATTTACGGGTGTTAAAGGGGTGTGCGATAAAACCGTCGGCAACCTCCCCCGCCACCTGCGTCATTAACGGCCCAAACCCTCCGGTAAAGATGGGAGGCAGCCCGTAGGGGTTGGGTCCGGGGTTAAAGGCGGGAATCATGATCGTGTGGGTATAAAACTCGCCCTTGAACTTGAGCTCAGCGTTCCCCTCCCAGGTATCCCAGATCGCGCGAATGGCCAGGACGATTTCGCGCATGCGCCTGGCGGGTTTCGACCAGGTGGCGCTGAAACGCTTTTCGATATGTGGCTTGACCTGGGTCCCGAGCCCCAGCACGAAGCGGCCGCCGCTGATCACCTGCATATCGTAGCCGAGATTGGCGAGGTTCATGGGATTGCGGGCAAACG
>JAGRIH010000040.1 GCA_020443345.1 Halioglobus sp. | reverse complement strand
GTTCAGCTTCGCAGGAATACGCACAGTGTGGACCTGGTCGCTAACGGTGATTGGGCCTACCGCAGCGACACCACTACGGGGGTGAGACCCGAGGCCGGTAATTTTAGAAAACTCGATCCTTATCACCAGGTTAATTTGCGTGCCGGCGTTCACATGGGTCAATGGAAATTGATGGCGGAAATAGCCAATGTGTTTGACGAGCAGGCCGAGGTGGCCGGACGCGTCATGGACTTAGAACCGTTTCAGTTTGCAACCATTCCACCTCGAACTGTCGGGTTAACACTCAGCTATCAGCTGAAATGAGTGCTATCCAAGCCACGCCATAATCGCGCCAGTCAGTGCGGTTATGGTCGTGTTAAATCGACATGTCCTGCCCGGAGAGATTCGATAGATTTGACCCGTTTAGCTTTTTAGCCTCCTTTGGCAAAATCCCGTAATATCCTTTAAAAGCAGCAGCAAAGCTTGCCTGGTGCTGATAGCCCACAGCGCTGGCCACCTGACCTACGTTCAGCTTCTCTACGGCAAGCTGTCGTAAGGCCTCTTTCATTTTATACTGGTGGCTACACTCGAAGATGGTGACTCCAAAAACCAGCTTAAACCCCTGTTTGAGCTTCGTCGTGTTTGTGCCAACCATTTTTGCCAGTTCGGAAATAGTGGGGGTGGATTCGAGATTGTTTTCAAGAATTGCCCGGGCTTGTTCAAACATGCCCACCGCGTCGCCTGATATCATACCCAAAGTGCCGCCCAAATCCGGGGAGTCATTTTTCTCCAGCTCGTCCAGGATAATACTCAACAGCTCCCATACCTTCGCCTCGGCGTAGATAATACGGCTTTTCCCCGCATAGGCGTTGTTGATGATTTGCGTGGTGGCATTTAGTACGGCGATTGAAATAGGTATTTGCACATAGCTAATACTACCTTCGGGGGTGCGTAACAGTTTGTTAATTACCGCTGGTGCGTGCTGGTCTTGCTTTCCGAACATTTGCATAACCGATGGTCTGATATACAGCGCCAGCATGTGTTTTTTACCCGACTCAAGCCTCACCCTGTATTCAGCCGCCCCTCCCTGTTTGCTTAAATAGACAAAAGAAGAGAAAGAGTTGAATTCTTCGTCTCCAGAAAGGTCCAGGTGTACGGGACCGTTGAAGCAAACGTGTATTTCCAGAAAATCTTCAGGGGGTACTATTTCGGTCCTCACGTCGTTAAATTCACATTTCGAGACAACCGCGTACACGAGGTCATTGATATTGATCAGCTCCCAGTAGCCCTCGCCCTCCCCGGGTGGGACTCTCAGCTGTCCACTGGATATATTCTTTTCGGGAATATCAATAGTATTGTGGACTTCCTGTGAGCGTCTGATACTGGCAAATGCGCTGGTAAGCGACGCACCCTCTCCCACCAGTAGCGTGCGGAACAAGCCCTTCGGTTTGCGGGTCGTCGGCTGATCTCTTGTTATCATGGTAATAGTCGTGACTCTTAGAGGTAGTAGCGAGAACATCCTATTTTGTCATATTTTTTGGAATGGTAAGCGGAACGCCTGGGTGCACATCCGACAGTGATAATTCCAAATCGCATCATTTTAAGTCCGTTATCGACAACTCAACTATACCATGCGTATATAATATGCTCGCCTACAGTCAGATGTGAAGATTCGAAACGTGCGAGCAAAGCCAAAGATCGTGGTAATCGGTGCCGGTATCGCCGGTCTGACGGCTGCGCATTATTTGAATAAATACGGGTATGAAGTGATAGTGCTCGAAGCACAGGATGCACCTGGTGGTCGGATGCGGCAACTCGATATGGGCGGCCTTCGTGTCAATTCAGGCGCCCGTGTACTCTTTACCTATTACAAGTCCGTGATGGAATTGATAACGGAATTGGGTATTGAGAATGAGGTTGAATATGTCGGAATGTCCGACATGGTCTGTGAAGATGTTAACACTAGCTATCCTGTCTCCTTCGCACTAAATCTCGATGCGCTGTTTAATTCAGCTCTGAAAATGACCACGCGATTACGGCTCGCGAAATTACTGCCCGATCTTATCAGAGCGAGATTTTTCACCGACCCCGATGACATGACCACCTGCTCGTATCTGGACGACGAGAGCATGCAGAGCTACTTTTCACGCAAGGTGGGTGAGGATTTCATATCCAAGGTCGTTGATCCTTTGTTCCGAGGGGCCAGAAGTTGGAATGCGGAGGATGTGTCTCCGGCGTTCTTTCTAAGCACGACAGCGCATACGGCCGGTCACCGGGCATTTACTTTCAAACAGGGCATCGGGTATCTGAATCAACAACTGGCGTCCATGTTGAATGTGAGCTTTGGGGCAATCGTGTCCCGTATCGAGCGAAAGTCCAATGAACCTGGCGTTAACATCCAATACACCAAAGATGGCCGGAGTGAAAGCCTGCATGCGGACATAGCTATCTGCGCTACCGAGGGAGCGAAAATTGCGGAATTAGTTAAAAATCAAACCGCTGAAGAAACCCGGTTTATGAAAACAATACGCTACAACTCCCTGGGCATTGTGTACTACATTCTAAAAAAAGATGTGGACCATGGGATTACTTTTTTTACCCGGGAGCACCCTTCGCCGCTGGCTATTCTAGAAACAGTACCTGAAAAAGACAACAAGCCGCATTTATTCTGCGAGTTATCTCCCGAAACCGTTACAGAGGTGGCAAACGATGACCTGCGGGACGGGATGGATCAACTCATAATTCATGAGATCAAAAAGCGCCGCTCTAAACTGGACCAGGAACTTGATTATTCAGTGAACCAGTGGATTGAACATATGTTACCGGTATTTTACCCGGGTTATATTGCCGCGATACGACAATTTATTGACCATCAGGATTCTCATCCACAGTCAATTTATTACTGTGGCGATTATTTATCTCAAGCACTGGTTGGAGGGGCGTGTGACAGCGGCAAACGGTTAGCCTCACTTATCGCCAGACACCATAGTTTGACAAAGGGCGCAACTTTGTCGGAAACTCGTCAGGTGTGACGCGCCGAGCGCTCTCTTTACACTGGGTATATATGCTATTTATTGCTCGACTCTCAACTTGCTTCAAGCAGGACAAGAAGTGGTATAACCGCGACTTCCGCCTCGCTTTTGCACGTTTCTGCCACTGAGTTTACTCAACACCATTAACGCAACCGCCCGGTAAGCGCCGGGCGACATTTTGTTATTTGAGTTTGAGGTCGAACCCATGCAACGCATACCCGAACCCTTTCGCATCAAGATGGTCGAGCCCATCAAGGTCACTACCCGGGAAGACCGGGAAAAGTTTCTCCTGGAAGCCGGCTACAATCCCTTTCTGATCGACAGTGAAGACGTCTACATCGACCTGTTGACCGACTCCGGAACCGGCGCCATGAGCGCCAACCAGTGGGCGGCGCTGATGGTCGGCGACGAAGCCTATGCGGGCAGCCGCAGTTTCGTCAAACTGGTGGAGTCCGTCCGGACGCTGTTGCGCTACGAGCACGTCATTCCCGTACACCAGGGCCGCGGCGCCGAGCAGATACTGTTTCCCGTCATGGTGGAACGCAAGCGGGCGGCGCAGCCTGTCTTTATTTCCAACTACCACTTCGATACCACCGCCGCCCATGTCGAACTCAGCGGCGCGGAAGCGATCAACGTGCTGACGCCCGAGGCCAACGACACACAGGCCTGGTACGACTTCAAGGGCAACTTTGACCTGCAGGCTCTGCGCGCGGTCATCGATGCCCGGGGGGCGGATAACGTCGTCGGCATCATCGTGACCGTCACCTGCAACTCCGCCGGGGGGCAGCCCGTGTCCATGGGCAATATCCGCGCGGTGTCGGAACTGGCGCGCGCCAACGGGATAACGGTGGTGCTCGACGCGGCCCGCTTTGCCGAGAACGCCTGGTTCATCAAGCAGCGCGAACCGGGCTACGCCGACACGCCCATCGGCGATGTCATCCGGGAGATGTTTGGCTACGCGGACGTCTTCACCATGTCGGCCAAGAAAGATCCCATGGTCAACATGGGCGGCCTGTGTTGCTTCAAGGAAGACGAGGAGCTATTCCGCGCGGCGCAGGTGCGCTGCGTGCCCATGGAGGGTTTCATCACCTACGGCGGGTTGAGCGGGCGCGACATGGAGGCCCTGAACATCGGTCTGTGGGAGTGCGCCGATGAGGACCACCTCGCCTACCGGATCGGCCAGGTGGCCTATTTGGGGGAACGGCTGCGCGCGGGCGGCGTGCCCATACAGTATCCGACGGGCGGCCACGCGGTTTTCGTCGATGCGGGTAAAATGCTGCCGCATATAGCGCCGGATGAGTTTCCCGCACAGGCCCTGGCCAACGAACTGTATCTGGAGGGGGGCGTGCGCGGTGTAGAGATCGGCTCCCTGCTGCTGGGCCGCGACCCCCGGACCGGAAAACAAAAGCCCTCGCCCCTGGAACTGCTGCGGCTGACCATACCCAGGCGGGTCTACACCAACGACCACATGGATTATATCGCCGACTGCCTGCTGGCTATCCGGCAGCGAACCGGCGCCATTCGCGGACTGCAGTTTGTCTATGAGCCGCCAGTACTGCGGCATTTTTTGGCGAGGCTGGAGCCGCGGTAGGGCGCTATCTCTTGTTTTTTCGCGCACCAACCACGACAATAACCGCCCCGAAATTGACCACGCCATCCCACGAGGAACAACTGCGATGAAACCACCCGTTCGAGTGACCGTCACCGGCGCCGCCGGCCAGATCGGCTACGCCCTGCTCTTTCGTATCGCATCCGGCGCCATGCTGGGCGACGACCAGCCGATCGTCCTGCAGCTCCTGGACATCGCCCCGGCCATGGAAGCTCTGGACGGCGTGAAAATGGAGCTGGAGGACTGCGCCTTCCCGCTGCTGGCCGGCATCGTGTGCACCGACGATCCCAACGTGGGCTTCAAGGATGCCGACTACGCCCTGCTGGTCGGCGCGCGGCCGCGCGGCCCCGGCATGGAGCGCAAGGACCTGCTGGAGGCCAACGCCGCGATATTCTCGGTGCAGGGCAAGGCGATCAACGACCACGCCAGCAGGGCTATCAAGGTGCTGGTGGTGGGCAACCCCGCCAACACCAACGCGCTGATCACCCAGCGCAACGCGCCGGATATCGATCCGCGCAACTTTACCGCCATGACGCGCCTGGACCACAACCGCGCCGTGACCCAGATCGCCATCAAGACCGGCAAGAGCGTCAACGACGTCACCCACATGACCATCTGGGGCAACCACTCCGCCACCCAGTACCCCGACCTGTTCAACGCCAGAGTCGACGGCACACCCGCCATCGAGCTGGTGGACCAGCAGTGGTACGAAGAGGACTTCATACCCACCGTGCAGCAGCGCGGCGCGGCGATCATCAAGGCGCGCGGCGCCTCTTCCGCCGCCTCCGCGGCCAATGCCGCCATCGGCCACATGCGCAGCTGGGCGCTGGGCACCGAGGGGGATGACTGGGTCTCCATGGGTGTTGATTCCGACGGCTCCTACGGTATCACCGAGGGCCTGATCTACTCGTTTCCCTGCCAGTGCAGCAACGGCGACTGGCGCATCGTAACCGGTGCGGATGTCGGTGAATTCAGTCAGGCCAAAATGACGGCCACCGAACGGGAACTGATCGAAGAGCGTGACGCCGTACAGCACCTGCTGCCCTGACAGAGCGGCCAGTTTTGCCACACCACATCATGTCCCACTGCCGGCGGGCCCGTCGTGTGGTGTTTTGCGCGCCGCCGGCCCGCCCCCCCGGCGGCACGAGTGAGCCATGACTGAATCCACCGCACCCAGGAGTTATCACCACGGCAACCTGCGCGCAGAGCTGCTCGACACGGCAATTCAGGCCCTGCAGCACCAGGGCGCGGAAGAGCTCAGCCTGCGGGCGCTGGCGCGCGCCATCGGCGTGTCGCAGACGGCGCCCTATCGCCACTTTGCCGACAAGGGTGAACTGCTGGCCGCCATGGCCACCCACGGCTATCGCCAGTTGCTCGCGGCCCTGCACAGCGCCGGCGAGGCCGCCGGCGACTGTCCGCGCGAGCAGCTACTGGCCTTTGCCCACGCCTACGTGGATTACGCCGCGACTCACCCGCAGTTGTTCAAGCTGATGTTCGGGCCCGCGGTACAACCCATGCAGAACTACCCGGAGCTGCGCAGCGCCAGCCGCGACACCTTCGCGCTGGTGCGCGATATCCTGCAGCGCGGCGTGGACCTGGGCATGTTCCGCAGCACGGAGGACCCGGCCTACCTGACCAACGCCGCCTGGTCGGCTATCTACGGTCTGGCCACCCTGCGCATCGACGCGCCCGAACTGTTCCAGCGCCATATTCAGCTCGAGCGCCAGGTCGACCTGGGCGTGCGCACTTTCATCGCTGGTATCAGCACCGGCGATACGGCGCCGTAATCACAGCTCGCGCAACACCCGCAGCGGCGGGCTGGATACCGCCGCGCGGCAACTGAACACCCCCAGCACCGCCACCAGCACCGTGCCGCAGGCCGTACCCAGCGCCCACACCCATGGCGAGGGCGCGTAGTGCATGTCCATCACCTGCGACTGCAGGATATACACCGACAATTCCGCCGCAATCACCGCCAGCGCGCCGGCAAACAGACCCAGGCTCGCAAACTCGATGCACAGCCCGCCCAGGATGAGCCGGCGGCGCGCGCCCAGGGCGCGCAGGATGGCGCTCTCGCGCATGCGGTCATCCACGCTGGCCTGCACCCCGGCGACCAGCACCAGTGCCCCGGCCGCGAGAATCACCGCCAGCACCAGTTCGATCGCCGCCGACACCTGCTCGACGATGGCGCGGATCTGCTCCACCACGACATCCATCTCGATCACCGTCACCGTCGGGAACTGGCGGATGAAGCGGTTGAGAAAGGCCTTGTCGCCGGGGCCCAGGTGGAAGCTGGTCATGAAGGTCGCCGGGTAGGACGCCAGCAGCCGCGGCGGAAACACCAGGAAAAAGTTGGGCCGCATGGACTGCCACTGCACTTCCCGGATACTGGCCACCTGCGCCTGCAGGGGCTGTGCACCCACCAGGAAGCCGATCGTGTCTTCGACCACGATGCCGTAGCGCTCGGCAAAATCGCGTTCCACTGAGACCAGTGCGCGCGCGGTGTCAGGCGCCCACCACTGGCCCGCCACCAGGCGGTTGTCCGGGGGCACCCTCGCCGACCAGGTGAGGTTTGATTCGCGCTGCCCGGGGCGCTCCTGCCCGGGATCATCCCCCGCGGCATCCTCGGGTCCGTTGGGCCCGGGTGCCTGGTCCGCCGACAGCGCCACGCCATTGATCGCCATGATACGCCCCCTGATCATCGGGTACAGCGCCTCGCTGGCCACTCCCGCTTCGCGCAGCATCTGCTCCACGGCCTGCACTTCGGAGGGACTGATATTGACGATGAAGTGATTGGGCGCATCGGGCGGGAGCTGCGCCTGCCATGCATCGATTAGCGAAGTGCGCACCAGCAGTAACATCAGCAGCAGCATGATGGCCATGGCGAAGATCACCACCTGCAGGGCGTTGGCGGTGCCGCGCCGCTGCAGCCCGGCCAGCGCCAGGCGCCAGATGCTGCCCGCGCGCATGCCCACCAGGCGCCCGCCGCGCAGCAGTATCAGCGCCAGGCCCAGGCCAAGCAACACAGTAAGCCCCAGGCCCGCCAGCACCGCCACGGTCAGTTTCCAGTCGCGGCTGTACCACCACATGAGCGCTCCCAGCGCGCCGAGTCCCAGGGCGTAATCCGCCAGCGTACGCCGGTTTTCCAGCGGCAGGTCGCGGCGCAGTACGCGCAGCGGGCTGGTGCGGCCCAGGCGCCGCAGCGGCGGCCAGGCGAAGCACAGCAGGCAGACCATGCAGGTGACGCTGCCAATGGCGTAGGGGCGGATACCGCTGGGCCCGGGCTGCACCGGCAGGTGCCCGGCAAACAGGGCGAAGAACAGCGCCTGCATGCCCCAGCCGAGCAGACAGCCCGCCGCTGTCGCCGCGCAGCCCAGCAGCAGCAGGCTGCTGCCGTACAGGCGGTTGACGGCGCCGGAGGTCGCGCCCAGGCTCTTCATGATCGCCACATAGTCGTTGTGCCGCTCGCTGAAGCGGCGCGCGGCCAGCGCGATAGCCACGCCCGCCAGCACCACCGCCAGACTGCCCGCCAGTAACAGGAAGCGCTCGGCGCGGCGCAGGGCGCTGCCGACGCCGGGCTGCCCGTCCTTCACATCGAGCAGGGTCTGGGCGCCGCCCAGACGCGGCTGCAGCCACTGCCTGAACGCATCCAGCGCCGGTGCGACACCGGCGTAGAGCTGGCGGTACTCCACCCGGGAACCGGGCTGCACCACACCGGTGGCCGGAATGTCGTCGTAGTGCATCAGCACGCGCGGTCCGTAGCCAAAAAAGCCGGCGCCCTGGTCCGGCTCGGAGCGCACCGCGCCGGCGACGCGAAACCGTGCCTGTCCAATGGTGACGCGCTGCCCCGGTGCCACATCCAGCAGCGCAAACAGCCTCGAGTCCAGCCACACCTGGCCCGGTCGCGGCCCGGTCGCAGCGGCCTGCACTGCACCGAAGGGCTGTGCGCTGAAGGTCAGTTCGCCGCGCAGCGGGTAGGCGTCACTGACCGCCTTGACCGACGCCAGGTACATATTGTCTTCACCGGCGTAGACCATCGACGGAAAGGTCAGGGTCAGCGCCTGCTGCAGGCCGCGCTGTCGGGCTTCGTGCAGCCAGGCCGCCGGCAGCTCGCGCGCGCTGCGCAGCGCGATATCCGCGGCCAGGAAACGGTGGCTCTCCTGCTCCAGGGCGTTCTGCAGCCGGGTGGTGAATGCACTGATGCCCGACACTGTGCCCACCGCCAGCACCAGCGCCATCAGCAGTATGCCCAACTCGCCACCGCGCCAGTCGCGGGCCAGCATGCGCGCTGCAGTCATCGCCATGGCGCGTTACTCCGCCACCAGCGCGCCGGCGTCCAGGCGCAGGCGCCGCCGGCAGCGCCCGGCCAGATGCATGTCGTGCGTCACCAGCACCAGGGTAGTGCCCTGCTCGCGATTGAGCTCGAACAGCAGGTCGATGATGTGCGCGCCGGTGCCGGTATCCAGGTTGCCGGTGGGCTCGTCGGCAAAGAGGATCGCGGGCCGGGTGGCAAAGGCCCGGGCGATGGCCACCCGCTGCTGCTCGCCGCCGGACAACTGGCTCGGATAGTGCCCGCTGCGCGGCCCGAGCTGCACGCGCTCCAGGAATGTCTCGGCCTGCGCCTGCGCGTCGCCCCGGCCCTTGAGTTCCAGCGGCAGCATCACGTTCTCCAGCGCGGTCAGGGCCGGCAACAATTGAAAGGACTGGAACACGAAACCGATGTGTCGACCGCGAAACAGTGCGCGGCCGTCCTCGTCCAACTGGCCCAGGTCGGTATCGCCGATCACCACGCGCCCGCCGCTGGGCTCGTCGAGGCCTGCCAGCAGCCCCAGCAGGGTGGATTTGCCCGAGCCGGATGCGCCGACAATGGCCACGGACTCCCCCGACTTGATTTCCAGGGTAATCCCTTTCAGTATCTCCAGTTCCGCGCCCGCCATCGGCACCCGTTTCTGGAGATTGTCCGTCTTGATCATGCAGCGTTCCCTCTACCGCCTCCTACGCAACGGCCTGTTTACCGGATTGCTGTGCCTGTGCGCATGTGCCGCCAGCCAGGCGCGCGCCGGGACCGTCCTGGTGCTGGGCGATAGTATCAGCGCGGCCTACGGTATGTCTCTGCAGCAGGGCTGGGTCGCACTGCTGGAACGGAAACTGCGGGACAGCCATCCGCAGATCCGCGTCGTCAACGCCAGCATCAGCGGCGAGACCAGTGCCGGGGGTCTGCGCCGCCTGCCGCAACTGCTGCAACAATACCGGCCGCAACTGGTGATCATCGAACTGGGTGCCAACGACGGCTTGCGCGGCTATCCTGTGCGCACGCTGCGCCGCAACCTGCAACAACTGATCGATCTCGCCACCGCGGCCGATGCCCGGGTCATACTGCTGCCGATGGAGATCCCGCCGAACTACGGCGGGCGCTATACCACTGATTTCCGGCAGAGCTACACGCAGGTGGCGCAGGCCACCGGCGCCGCGCTGGCACCCTTTGTCCTGGAGGGCGTGGCCACCGAGTCGGCACTGATGCAGGACGACGGTCTGCATCCCACCGCCGCGGCCCAGCCGGTGCTGCTGGACAACGTACTGCCCACCGTGCTGAGCGTGCTGGACGAGCTGTGAACAAGCGGGACTGGGACGACCTGCTGCAGGCCGATCGCGACACCATCTGGCACCCCTATGCCTCGGCCACCGATCCGCCGGCCGTCTTTCCGGTGGTGGCCGCCCGGGGCGTGCGCCTGCAACTGGCCGACGGCCGGCAGCTCATTGACGGCATGGCCTCCTGGTGGTGCGCCATCCACGGCTACAACCACCCCGCCCTCAACCGCGCGGTGCACGAACAACTGGAGCGCATGGCGCACGTCATGTTCGGCGGCCTGACCCACCCGCCGGCCACCAAACTGGCGCGCATCCTCACTCGACTCACCCCGCCGGGGCTGGATCGGGTATTCTTCAGTGACTCCGGTTCGGTGGCAGTGGAGGTGGCGCTGAAAATGGCGCTGCAGTACTGGCGGGCCACCGGCCGTGCCGGGAAGCAACAGTTCATCGCCCTGCGCCAGGGCTACCACGGCGATACCTTTGGCGCCATGGCAGTGTGCGACCCGGTCACCGGCATGCACCATTTGTTCGGCGCTACCCTGGCGCAACACTATTTCGCGCCGGCGCCGGGCTGCCGCTTTGGCGAGCCCTGCCCCGACCGGGATATGGTCGCGATCACGGAACTGCTCAGCGAGCACCACGCAAAAATTGCCGCGGTGATCGTCGAGCCGGTGGTACAGGGCGCCGGCGGTATGCGCTTTTACTCCGCCGACTACCTGGTCAAACTGCGCGCCCTGTGCGACGCCTTCGACGTCCTGCTGATCTTCGATGAAATCGCCACCGGCTTCGGCCGCACTGGCAAACTGTTCGCACTGGAACACGCCGGTGTGGAACCCGACATCCTGTGCCTGGGCAAGGCGCTGACCGGGGGCTATATGACGCTGGCGGCCACGCTGTGCAGCCGGCAGGTCGCCGCCGGTATCTGCGCCGGCGAGGGCGGCGCCTTTATGCACGGCCCCACCTTCATGGGCAACCCGCTGGCCTGCGCCACCGCCATCGCCAGTATCGAGCTGCTGCTGTCGCAGCCCTGGCAGCGCAGCGTGCAGCGCCTGCAGGACGAGTTGAGCGCCGGTCTGGCGCCGGCGCGCGATCTGCCCAATGTGCGCGAGGTGCGGACCCTGGGCGCCATCGGGGTGATTGAACTGACGCATCCGGTGGATCTGCAGGCGGTGCAGCCGATGTTTGTCGAGCGCGGCGTCTGGGTGCGCCCCTTTGGCTCCCTGGTCTACGTCATGCCGCCCTATATCATGGGCAGCGAGGATGTCGGGGCGCTGACCGCGGCGATGGTGGAGGTGGTGGCCAGCCTTTGACCGGGCCAGGGCCTGCAGTCACACGGCCGAACCGCAGCGGCAGTGGCCCCCCGATACCGCAGCGGCGGGCTTGTACAAAGCCGGGGCCGTTTATATAGTGGCGCCACCACTTTCCGGTTGACAGCAGACTCTATCGCCATGGCGCAACGCGACCAAACGCCGCTACAACTGAAGTTCTACGAGGTCATTTTCGGCACTGAAACGCCGGCCGGCAGGTGGTTCGACCTGTGCCTGATCCTGGTGATCATGACCAGCGTCGTGGTGATCATGCTCGACTCCATTCCCGGCCTGCACGCCGACTACGGGCGGCTGTTTCTGCAGGTCGAATGGCTGTTCACCCTGCTGTTTACCGTCGAGTACGCGATCAGGATCTGGTGCACGCCCAACCGCAAGGGCTATGTGATGAGTCTGTACGGGGTGGTGGACCTGCTGGCGCTGCTGCCCACCTACCTGTCGCTGCTGGTGCCGCAGACCGCGCCGCTGTTGATCATTCGCCTGCTGCGCATCCTGCGCATTTTCCGGGTGCTGCGCCTGCTCTCCCTGCTGCATGAAGCCAATGACCTGGCCGCCGCGCTGCAGCGCTCGGGGCGCAAGATCTTCGTGTTCTTTTCCTTGATGATGATTCTGACCACCATCTTCGGCTGCCTGCTCTATGTGCTGGAGGGGCCCGGCAACGGCTTCACCGACATCCCCACCAGTGTCTACTGGGCGATCGTCACCATTACTACGGTGGGCTACGGCGACGTGACACCGGTCACCACCGCCGGACGCGCCGTCTCGGCGACCGGCATGCTGATCGGCTACGCCATTATCGCCGTGCCCACCGGTATCATCACCGCGGAATTGACGGCAGCGCAGCGCTTCAAGAAGGAGCGCGAAATGACCCAGTCGCGCAATTGCAGCAACTGCTCCGCGGTGGAGCGCGACCTGCGCGCCCACTACTGCCGCAACTGCGGTTCGGCACTGCCCAGACCCGGGGGCGATAAAGCGGATGACGACTAAGTAAATATCTATATAAATCAGATGGTTAAAATGCAAATTCAAGGTATTTTATTAGATAATCATCGCGCGCCTGCGACCACCGCGACCGGGTGTCATCGACCGCGCGGAGCGCTATAATGCGCGGCCCGACAGCCACCGCTGACCACATGCCGACATCACAGCCGACACCACTGTTTTCCCACCGCAAATACTGGGCGGAGTGTTTTGGTCCCGCCCCGGAGCTGCCCATGTCCCGCGCCGAGATGGATGCACTGGGCTGGGACAGTTGCGACATCATCATCGTCACGGGCGATGCCTATATCGACCACCCCAGTTTCGGCATGGCGGTCATCGGGCGCCTGCTGGAGTCCCAGGGCTTTCGCGTGGGCATTATCGCCCAGCCGCAGTGGCTCAGCGCCGAGCCGTTTCAGGTACTGGGGCGCCCCAACCTGTTCTTCGGCGTGTCCGCCGGCAATATGGACTCGATGATCAACCGCTACACGGCCGATCGCAAGCGGCGCAACGAGGACGCCTACACGCCCGACGGGGCCAGCGACAGGCGGCCGGACCGGGCGGTGATCGTCTACAGCCAGCGCCTGCGCGAGGCCTACCGCGACGTGCCGGTGGTGATCGGCAGCATCGAAGCCAGTCTGCGGCGCATCGCCCACTACGACTACTGGAGCGACAAGGTGCGCCGCTCGATACTGCTGGACAGCCGCGCCGACCTGCTGCTCTACGGCAATGCCGATCGGGCCATCGTGGAGGTGGCCCATCGCCTCGCTGCGGGCGAGCCGATAGACGGCATTCGCGACCTGCGCGGCACCGTCTTCGTGTGCAAGAGCGTTCCCGCGCAGTATAATGTGGTCGACTCGACCAGTATCGACCTGGTGGGCCCGGTGAGCGAGCCGGCCAACCCCTATCGGGAGGTCGCCGCGCGGGACTGCGCGGGTGCGGCGGATGCAGAGCCGGTCACCCTGGTGGGGGCTGCTGCTGCGGCGCGCGACCAGCCGGCGCCGGAGGGCGGCGCCGCGGTCATCCGCATCCCCTCCTTCGAGGCGGTGCAAAGCGACAGCGCGCTGTACGCCCACGCCTCGCGCATCCTGCACAGAGAAACCAACCCCTATAACGCCCGCGCGCTGGTGCAGGCCCACGGCGACCGCGACGTGTGGCTCAACCCGCCGCCGATCCCGCTGACCACCGCGGAACTGGACGGCGTGTTCGACCTGCCCTACACGCGCCGGCCGCACAGCAGCTACGGCCGGGCGCGCATCGCCGCCTTTGAGATGATCCGGCACTCGGTGAATATCATGCGCGGCTGTTTCGGCGGCTGCACGTTCTGCTCCATCACCGAACACGAGGGCCGTATCATCCAGAACCGCTCGGAGGAATCCATCGTGCGCGAGGTGGAGCAGATTCGCGACACCTCGCCCGCGTTTACCGGGGTGATCTCCGACCTCGGCGGGCCCACCGCCAACATGTGGCGCCTGGGCTGCAAAAGCCGCACCGTCGAGGCGTCCTGCCGCCGCCCGAGCTGCGTATTTCCGGGCATCTGTAAGAATCTCCACACCGACCAGACACCGCTGATCGGCCTGTACCGCAGGGTGCGCGCGGTGGCAGATGTCAAAAAAGTGCTGATTGCCTCGGGCCTGCGCTACGACCTGGCGGTGCAGACGCCGGCCTATGTCGAGGAACTGGTGACGCACCACGTGGGCGGCTACCTCAAGATTGCGCCGGAACACACCGAGGACGGCCCGCTGGACAAGATGATGAAGCCCGGCATCGGCACTTACGACCGCTTCCGGGCCATGTTCGAGAAGTACACGCGCGCGGCCGGCAAGGAACAGTACCTGATCCCCTATTTTATCGCCGCGCACCCGGGCACCTCGGACCAGGACATGCTGAACCTGGCGCTGTGGCTGAAACGCAACCGCTTCCGCGCCGACCAGGTGCAGACCTTTTACCCATCCCCCATGTCCAGCGCAACCGCCATGTACCACAGCGGCAAGAACCCGCTGCGCCGGGTCACCCGCCATAGCGAGGCCGTGCCGAGAGTCAGGGGCCTGGCGCAGCGCAGGCTACACAAGGCCTTCCTGCGCTACCACGACCCGGACAACTGGCCCGCACTGCGCCGGGCGCTGAAGAAAATGGGCCGCTGCGACCTGATCGGCAACGGCAAGCTGCACCTGGTGCCGCCGCGCCAGCCGCCCAGGCGCCACCAGCAGGTGGTGCCGGCGCGCACGCAAGCCTTTGCCACCCAGCACAACGGCCTGCCGCGGACGCCGCGACCGCGCCCGCGCAAAGCCCGTTAGAATAGATCAGCACGGCACCGTAAACAGAGTTACCGGCAGCGTGGCGCCACTTTGCACAGGCGCGATGAGCGGGCCGGTGTCAATCCCGGCCGAGGATCAGCGCCCCGGTTGGCACCCCCACCCCGCTTGACACCAGCACATGTTCGACACCTTCTGGCTGGTTACATGACGTGCCGCGAATGAGACGCGCCCCCTCGGCTATATTGTTGACACCGTGAATGTATCCCTCGGACAATAATCCGCCGTGGGTGTTGTTCGGCAGGCGACCACCGGCTTCCAGGGCACCGTCCGCGATAAAATCCTTGGCCTCGCCTCTGGCGCAGAACCCGAAGGCCTCGAGCTGCACCAGTATTTCCGAAGTAAAGGCATCGTACAGACACGCGGCGTCGATGTCATCGGGGCCCAGTCCACTCTGGGCGTAGACCTGCCTGGCAGCCAGCTCCATTTCCGGCAGTGCCGTCATGTCGTCGCGATAAAAGCTGGTCATTTGTTCCTGGCCGCGGGATGAGGCCTGGCAGACAGCACGGATCACCGCGGGTTTCTGCCTGAGATCGCGGGCGCGTTCCACCGAGGTGATGAGCAGGGCGCAGCCGCCATCGGTTTCCTGACAGCAGTCGTACAGCCGCAGCGGCTCGGCGACCAGTCTCGACGACAGGTAGTCATCCATGGTCAGGGGTTTGCCGTAGCCGGCCGCATTGGGATTATTGAGCGCGAACTTTCTCTGGGCGATGGCGATCCGGCCGAGGTGTTCGGACGTCGCCCCGTACTCGTGCATATAGCGGGTGGTGAAAGCCGCGATCCAGGACGCCGGCGTCAACATGCCGTAGACCATATACCACGACCAGTGAATGATATCGCTGCTGATGATGGTGCCCGATACGCCCTGCCCCATGCGCTTTCCGGAACGACCGTTCATCCCGCGCCACACCACCACATTTTTGGCGCTGCCGGTGGCGACGGCCATCGCCGCCTGATGGACCAGGCCCACGGCGGCACCGCCGCCGTAGTTGATCTGGCTGAACAGGGTCAGGTCACCGAGCCCCACCGAATTGGCCACCTCTACTTCATCGCTGGAATCCAGGGTATAGGTCACCAGGCCATCGACCTCGCCGGGTTCGATGCCGGCATCGTCAATTGCCCGGCTCACCGCCTCACAGGCCAGCGCCAGTTCAGAGACGCCAGAGCACTTGCTGTACGTGGTTTGACCGATGCCGGCGATAGCGGCCGTATTGTGTAGTGCCGTAGACATCAGCAGTGCTCCTCAAGCGGCCGGTCGACACATCGGGAGTTTAAATCCGTCTGCATCCTCGTGAATGAACAGCTCCAGTGGCATGTCGATTTTAATATCGTCGCGCTCGCAATCGACCAGCTGTGTGCAGATGCGTTCACCTTCCTCCAGATCGACGATGGCAATCGTCAGTGGATAGTCGTAGCCCGGAAACTGCGGGTGGTGCAGTACGGTGTAGGAAAAGAGCGTGCCCCGGCCCCCGGCCTCGATAAAATCCCAGGCCATGGAGCGGCACTGAGGACACATCGGCCGCGGCGGGTGCCGCAGGGTACTGCATGCGGTACAGCGTTGAATGGGCAGCCGGTCCCTGCCGACTTCTTCCCACCACCAGCCATTGTCTTCGGTCATCGGCGGTTTGATTCTCGATAAACTCATCTTTTTCTCCAAAACCACTGTTTATCTTCTTCTATCATATGACAGCCTCACTCGCACTACTTTTACAGCTGTTTTAGCTCGCGCACGACGTCCGCCCAGTGCCCCGGATCGGGCATGCGGTTGTGGGTGAGGCTGACGCTGTCGGCAATGCCTTCGAGGCGGCCGATCAGTTTTTCGGCTATTTCATGGCGTTTTCCGACCACTGCAATCTCCTCCAGAATCTCGTCGCTGATCAGGTCGGTCATCTCATCCCAGCGCCCCTGTTTGGACAAGGCGTTCAATTCCCGGTGCACATCGTCCCAGCCGTGGCAGGCCAGTGTCGGCAGGTACGCCGGGGTTGAGCCGTAAAACGCCAACTGCTTCCTGGCAGCCAGTTTGGAAGCCGCCAGCGTGTCGTCATTGTCGGCCGTCACGATGAGAGTCGCACACATCACTTCCAGGTCTTGCCGGCTGCGCCCCGAGAGAGCCAGGCCCTTGTCCAGTGCGGGAAGGGTGTTCTCCAGCAGCGATTTACGGGTGTTAAAGGGGTGCGCGATAAAACCGTCGGCAACCTCCCCCGCCACCTGCGTCATTAACGGTCCAAATCCTCCGGTAAAGATGGGGGGCAGCCCGTAGGGATTGGGTCCGGGGTTAAAGGCGGGAATCATGATCGTGTGGGTATAAAACTCGCCCTTGAACTTGAGCTCAGCGTTCCCCTCCCAGGTATCCCAGATCGCGCGAATGGCCAGCACCATCTCGCGCATGCGTTTCGCGGGCTTCGACCAGGTAGAACTGAAGCGCTTCTCAATATGCGGCTTGACCTGGGTGCCGAGCCCCAGCACAAAGCGGCCGCCGCTGATCACCTGCATATCGTAGCCGAGATTGGCCAGGTTCATGGGATTGCGGGCAAACG
>JAGRIH010000068.1 GCA_020443345.1 Halioglobus sp. | reverse complement strand
GCTCCACGACTACAGGAACTTCAGTCTAGACAGATATCCAGGCCGATCTGGTCGGCCAGCTCGACGGGACCCATCGGCATGCCGAAAGCCGTTGCAGCGGCGTCAGCTTTCCCGCCGCCGCGTCCCGCACGGCGTTGGTGAAGTCGCGCTCTTCACCCACTGCGTCCACCAGCCCCAGCGCTTTCGCCCGGTGCGCGGAGACCGGCTTGCCCGTCAGCATCATCTGCAGGGACTGATGCGGCGCCATGGTGCGGGTCAGGCGCGCCGTGCCCCCCAGCCCCGGGTGCAGGCCCAGTTGCACTTCGGGGAAGCCCAGCTTGCTGTCCGCACGCGCGATCCGGAAATCACAGGCCAGCGCCAACTCGAGCCCGCCGCCGATACACTCGCTGGTGACGCCGTAGCGCGCGTTCTCGCGCTGCAGTATGCGGGCCAGGTGCAGCACGATGCGCGCGCCGCTGGTCCCCACCGGGTGGCCCAGACTGACCGCGCCGCGAGCTGTTCCAGCGTGCTGTCGGGGCGCAGTCCTTCGTCGCTGTGGTGGCAGCCGCCACCGGGGGAAAACATGGGCTCGATCTCATCCAGATAACCCTCGGACTGTGCCGCGGCCAGGCGCTGGTGGTTGCGCAGGGCATACCGGTCGGCGTCCGTTCGCGCGATGGAAAACCGGTAGCGCAGAACTTCTGCCGTCTGACCCATGCCCAGCCCGCAGATCGGGTCGGTCAGTCCGTGCGCCAGGCCAATCACCGGCGACAAAAAGGCGGGTTTGATCTGCGTAAGCAGCCGCACGCGCTCCAGGGTGCCGCTGCGGTTCCAGCGCGCGAGCCAGGCCACCGTGTCCTCGGGGAGCAATACCGGCGCGTGACTGAGCGCCTCGGTGCCCCCGGCGAGCACCAGCTCGGCCCGGTCCGCGGCGATGGCACGACAGCCCGAATCCAGCGACTGCATGCCCGAGCCGCAATTGCGCTGCACCGTCCAGCCCGGCGTCGCCGCGCCGCAGCCCAGGCGCAAAGCGGCTACACGGCCGGGATTCAGTTCCTGGTAGTGGGGATTGACGCAGCCCAGAAGCACCTCGTCGATGGCGTCGGCGGCAAAGGGCTGGCGCAACAGCAGCGGCCGTCCCGCCCACACCGCCAGGTCTACCGGGGTGAACGGACCGGGCGCACCCCGGGCCTTTAAAAACAGCGTGCGGCTGCCGTCGACAATGAAAACCTCGCGAGCGTCCGGTGGATTCACCGTGGCCCTGCCTGTCTGGTGCATGGTGTTAACATGATCGCCATCTGCGCTATGTCCCCCAGTCCAAGCATGTGTAAGCATACACCATGCCAGCAGCGAATTCGTCGCACGGGACATTGCGGCCGGCATCTCCATCGGCGTCGACGGATCTACCGATATGTGTTTTGCTTGAATGTCGTTACGCCGGGCCCGATGCGAGATACAGTACGCAACCACTACTGTTATCGGAGGCAGGTCATGCATCTTGCAGCGAGCATAGTTATCGGTAAGGAGGTCAAAAATGGACAGGGCGAACACCTTGGCAAGATAGAAGACCTGATGGTGGACACCAGCACGGGGGCGATCATTTATGCTGTATTGTCATTTGGAGGCTTTCTGGGTATCGGTGAAAAACTGTTTGCGGTACCGCTGCAAGCCATGCACGTGGATAGTGAAGACGAGCAGTTTCTGCTCAACGAGAGCAAGCAGCGTCTCAGGGAAGCACCGGGCTTTGACCAGGACGACTGGCCGGATTCCGCCGACCCCCACTGGTGCCAGAGCGTTTATGACTACTACGGTATCTAGGCCCCACCGGGACTGACGCGGTGCGGTGCCGTGCCGTCACACCGTGCAGATCTGCATAAACCGTCACACGAAGATTTGACGCATTGCCAGCGGCGGATGTGCTAGTATGGCCACGTGGTGAGGGCTTTCACAGACGACGGCGCCGTCCGAGCCGGGTGCGTCGGCGATCTGTCTACCGCTGCGCCCCGATCACGCGTTCCGCGCAGTACCCGGTACGGACATGACAAAGCAGGCAGTTCCACAACACGCCCGAGCGATATCGACGGATCAGTCCCGACAGCCGGCAATGGTCGTGGGCATTGGTGTCTGCGCCTGCGGTCTGGCTGTCTTCAATGCATTTCTATCCAACGTGCCCGCCGCAGAGCTGTCGGTCGCGCTGTCGCGCTATGCGCGCCGCGCGGCACAGTTGGGAAGGAAGCACGGCAGTCCATGAACGAGGAGCTGAACACCGTCAACAGCGAGTTGCAGGCCAAGGTGGCGGAGCTGGAGGTGCGCCATGATGATATCGACAACCTGCTGGCCAGCACTGACATCGCCACCCTGTTCCTGGACCGCAACCTGTGTATCAAGCTGTTCAACCCGCCCCTGGCCGCGCTGATGAACCTGCGCGCGGGCGATGTCGACCGGCCCTACAGTGATTTCAGCGGCCGGGTGCAGGGGGACGAATTCGAAGTCGACGCGCAACAGGTGCTGGAGAAACTGATCCCGGTGGAGCGGGTGGTCAAAACCACCTGCGAGGCCCACTCCGCAGTGCAGCCGCAGAGTTTCCTGCGCCGCATGGTGCCCTACCGGGCCGGGCGCGACCACATCGATGGGGTTGTTATCACCTTTGTGGACATCTCCGAGTGCTACCGCCAGCAGGAGCGACTCCAGGAGGCTGCGCGCGCACACACGAAGGAACTGAACCGGAGCCGCCGGCAGTTGTCGCTGGTGCTGCAGGCGGCGGGTGCGGCTGTGTGGGAAATGGACAGAACACACTCGCGCACACTGGTGGTGGTTGAAACTCACCGCGATCTGTTCGGCCAGTTGCCGAGCGACACCGACGACGCCTGGAAGTGGTGGCTGGAGCACATCGACCCGCAGCAGCGCTCCACCGTGCTGTCGTCGCTGCAGCGCGCCCTGGATGGCGGCGGTGATCACTGGCAGGCGGATTACCGGTTTCGCACGGCAAACGGCGATTACCGCTGGGTGTCGGATAGCGCCCATATCAGCCGCAGTGCGACAGGCCAGTGGCGACGTGCCAACGGCGCGATGATCGATATTCATGAGCGCCGGCAAATGGAGCTGGCGGCGCTGGAGCGGGGCGAGCGCCTGGCCGCCATCATGGACAATACCGCCGATGCGATTCTCGTATTCGACTACAGCGGCGCGATCACCGACTGCAACCCGGCGGCCGGCGCGATGCTCGGTTATACCGTTGCGGAACTGCTGGGCAAATCGGTGCTGGAACTGATGCCTGCACACCGGCGCGAAACCTACCGCAAGGCGCTGCGCGGCAAACGCCCCCTGCGCGCTTTCATACAGGGCGTTGCGGATTCGCAACCGTCGGGACTGCGCAAGGACGGCAGTACGTTTCCCGCCAGTGTCAAGGTGTCGAGCATAGACAGCCGGGGCCTGCTGGTCCTGGTGGCGCACGACTTATCCAAACAGCGCGCGCTGCAACAGGAAATGAATGAGGTTTCCAGTTGGGAGAAGGAGAACATCGGGCGTGAACTCCACGACAGCCTCGGGCAGCGGCTCGCCGGCCTGTACCTGTTGGCGACCCAATTGCGTTCCGGTGTCGTCCGCGGCGACAGCGCTGATAAAAGCGTGCTCGAGGATATCATCGCGCAGTTGAAGACCGCGGCGAGGGAAGTCAGCCAGATCAGCCGCGGACTGGCGCCGATCACCGTATCGCCGGGGGGACTGAAACAGGCCCTGGCCACTTTGGTGGAGACAGTGCAAAAGACGAGCGAGGCAACCTGTCGCTGCCAGACACAGGCTGACGCTGACGTAACTGATCCCTCGATGGCGCACCAGCTCTACCGCATTGCCCAGGAGGCGCTGACTAATCTGAAGTTCTTTTCATAAAAAAGCC
>JAGRIH010000039.1 GCA_020443345.1 Halioglobus sp. | reverse complement strand
CGGGATTTGTGGGTAACGGGCAGGGCTAGGTAGGCCCCGTCCTGCCCCGAGCTTCCCGTGATAACTGCATTTTTCACAGTCGGTGTTCTCTGCCCCGAGTCGCAACCGGCCACCGTGTGGCAACAGCGGTCTTCGCGGCGCCCCCGAACGGGCGCCTGGTAGTTTTATGGTCGCACCTGGCTGTCATCTGGCGACCGCCACGGCGCCACCCACGGTAACAGCGTCATGCCCGGGAGCGCCACCAGCGCGCAGACCAAAAAGAAGTCGGACCACCCGATATGCGCCACGATAAAGCCGGTGCTGGCATTGGCAAAGGTGCGCGGCAGCGCGGCCAGGGCGGTAAACAGGGCGAACTGGGTGGCCGCGTAGGTGCGGCTGGTTTCCCGCGCGATAAAGGCGGTAAAAGCCGCGGTGCCCATCCCGACTCCCAGGTATTCGAAGCCGATGACCAGGGCCAGCAGCCACTCCAGGGGCGGCTGGTTTGCCAGCAGCGCAAAGCCCAGGATACTGACCACCTGCACCACGCCGAACAGCCACAGGGAGCGGTTGATGCCCAGGCGGATCATGATCACCCCGCCGAGCAGCCCCCCGGCAATCGCCGGCCACAGGGCGGCGTGCTTGGCGATCAGGCCTATCTGGGTCATGCTGAAGCCCATGGCCAGGTAAAAGGGCGTGGCCAGGGCAGTCGCCATGTTGTCGCCGATCTTGTACAGGAACATAAAGGCCAGTGTCAGCAGCAGGGCCGACCAGCCGCGACGCCGCACGTATTCCGCAAAGGGCGCCACGACCGCCTCGCGCCAGTCGGTGCCGGCGGGCAGGTCGGATTGCGGCTCCGCCACGGCCAGGGTCATGGCGATACCGGCGGCCATAAAGGCGCCGGTAATCCAGAACACGCTGGACCAGGGCAGGATATCCGCCAGGATCAGCGACAGGGAGCCCGGCACCAGGCTGGCAATGCGATAGGCCTGCACATGGATGGCGTTGCCCAGTCCCAGTTCCTCATCCGGCAACAGCTCGCGCCGGTACGCGTCCAGCGCCACATCCTGGCTCGCGCTGAAAAACGCCAGCAGGGCCGCCAGCCAGGCGATCAGCCAGGTGGACTGCGCCGGCTGGTACATACCCAGTACGCCGATGCAGGCGAACAGCGCCACCTGGCACAGCAGCATCCAGCCGCGCCGCCGGCCCAGGAACGGGGGTGCCCAGCGGTCCATCGCCGGCGCCCACAGGAACTTCCAGGTGTAGGGTATGCCGACCAGCGCAAACAGCCCGATGTCCTCGATGGTGACACCGCCCTCGCTGAGCCAGGCCGGCACCAGTTGCAGCAGCACATACAAAGGCATACCGGAGGAGAAACCGGTGAACGCGCAGATCAGCATGCGCCGGTTGAGGATGGCCTGGCGCAGCCTCGTCACGCCCAGGCCGACAGCGTGTGTTTCGCCGCATCGTCGAAGCGCTCCCACAACTGATGTTCGATCAGCAGCAGCAGTGCCGCGCGGGCGTAGAGGGCGCGGTAGCGGGCGGATGCGCCCCGCCCGAAATGCCGCAGTACAGCCCGGACGAACTCCGCCAGCCGCACGCCGTCCACTGCATAGGGCAGCATGTCCCGGGCCGGTGGAATGTCCTCGGTAAACAGGGGTCGTCCCTGCAGGAACTGCTCACTGAGCGAGGCGTTTACCCGGCGCCACTGCCTGCGATAGTTGTCGTACAGGCGCCGGTTGACGTAGATCAGGTTTGGGGTCGGCGGCTCCGGGTGGAGTTGCAGCAGTAGCTGCACGACGTCGTCATTCCAGGCCTTGTCATAGCCGACGCGGTTGAGGGCGCGCTTGATGCACAACTGCGTGGCGCCCAGACTGGTATTGCTGTCAGAGGCGGCGCCGCGCAAATCGGGCAGACCGGTCACCGTACAGAAATCCCGGGCGATAGCGCCGCCGCGCCACTGCTGCGGCTCATACGGCCTGATCAGCAGGTTTTCCCGCCCGAACACCTCGGCCCAGGTGTTCAACAGCTGGCAGTAGTCGACCTGGAACATCTGGTGGGTGTGGAAAAAGCGGTAGGCGTTATCGGGCCACTGGCGCACCCCCTTGACGTCCTGGTTGTAGAACGAACTGTAGAGCTGGTCCTGCCGCCGCAGATAGACCACGATTCTGACCGTGTGGCCGGCCAGGTGTCGCGCCATGTCGTCCAGCATGGGCCGCAGGTTGTTGGTCTGCCCGAAGAACAGCTCGGAGCTCAACACCACCGAGCGCAGGGCCGGGCCGCTGTCGCGGATTTCTTCGCCGAGAGCCTGCCACGCCAGCCCCCGCGCATAGTCACCATACCAGAAATCCGGCATGGCGTTCCCCTGGTGTTTCTCGATCAGATCGCAGACCAGCACATGGTGCGCGGCGCCGTGGCGGCAACGCTCCGGGTACAACACGCCCCCCTCGAGCAGGGTGTGGAAATTGGCGGCAAGCAGCGCCTGCAGGGTCGAGGTGGCGGTTTTGGGGGCACCTATGTGGAGATAAATCGTGGCCATGCAAGCGTCCGGCTACTGTCCCACGATATCGTGCATGGGTCGACGCGAAAGACGCCGCTTGATCGCCTGCTGCATTTTAAACGGAATCAGCGACACCAGCCGGGCCGCCACCGGATGGCGCGACAGGCTCCACATACGCGACAACAGGCGCTCCGCGCGCGACAACTCGCCAGAGTGTGCATAGAGGTTGGCGCCCAGTTGCTCCAGCACCGCCGCGGCCGGGTCGCCGCGCAGGGCCGGGCAGGGCCGCAGGTAATCCCCCGCGTAAAAACTGCTGTCAATCGCTTGCGGCGCGTCCGCGGCCGTTGCGGCGGGCAGTGCACAGGCGTCTAACACACCCAGCCAGAACGCGCGCCACTGCGCCGTCGACTGATCCCAGCGCACCACGGCACTGTGTGCGCGAGCGCCCACCCGCTCCACGAATGCGCCGATATCGGGCACCACCACCGGCAGCCCGTTGTGCAGGGCGATACTGAGCGTATAGCTGTAGGTCTCGGGCCACAGCGCGGGAAACCAGGCGATATCGGGTCCGATACCCTCGACCAGGCGGTGTACCCGCTCGTTGTCATAGGGCCCGTGGGCGATCACGCAATCGTCCAGGGCCCTGTAGGCATAGCCCAGCAAATGGAATTCGATGCGAGCGCCGCGCAGGGACAGCGCTACGCTTTCCAGCACATCGGCCCCCTTCTCCCGGCTCAGCGCACCCATGACCAGCACCCGCAGCGGCCTGTCGCCCGACCAGCGCCACTGCGGCTGCGGGTAGGGCTGGGAGGCGGCGTAATCCGGGTGCCAGGCAATGACGGGGCGCACCGAAAAAAACCGGGAAAACCGCCGGGCGCTGTCCGCAGAGGGAAAAATATGCCGCGCGGCGCCATCCAGCAGCAGCTTCTGGTTGTCGCGCCACTGCCCGCCGTCCACCCCGGCCGGCAGGGGGTAGTGACCGGCACAGTGGGCGTCAAAGTCCGCCGAATCCTCACCGACGAAACGCGCATCGCAGTCGGTCAGTGTCGGGTTGCCGTTGATCAGGTAGTAATCGTGGATGGTGATATCGTAGTCGCAACCGAGGTCGGCGGCCAGCAGCCACAAACGCGGCGCCAGGCCCAGGGTGTGATGAAAATGCACGCGCCCTATGCCCAGTGCGCGCAGGATTGCCAGAAGCTGGCCATACTGTGACTCGACACGGAAAAACAAGCCGTCCCGTAAGCGCCGGCCCCGGTCGAAAAACGTCAGGCTGACCGATTCGCCATCGCTTGCGGGGGTGATCTGGGCAAACGCGGCCTGCTGCGCGTACAGCGCCGCCAGCTCGTCGATATGCTGCTGGGCGCCGCCACCGAGCTTGTGTGAGACCAACAGCACGCGCGGCTGTTGCGGGGCCGCGAACAGGCCCAGCACAGCCTGCGTGCGCACCAGCCTGGCGGGATCGCGGGCGATAAAGCGCTGCACCCGTGAGTGATAGTCGGGATAGCGCCGATCCAGCAGTTGCAGCGCGCGCTGGATACGCGGGCTCTGTTCGCCGGCAAAACTGACGCCGCCCCGGTGGTAGACAAAGCAGTTGGCGAGGTGGAGATTGCGCCAGCCGGCAGCCACCGCGCGCTGGCACCAGTCGTTCTCCTCGCCGTAGCCGCGGCCAAAGGTCGCGACATCGAAATCCCCCACCGCCAGCAGGCAGTCCCGGCGCATATACATGCAAAAACCGACGCCGGTGGGCACCTCGAATACATCGTCGGCGCTAAAGCGCTGCGCAAAAAACGCATCCACCGAGTCGACGGACATACCAAACGGCAGATCGTTATCCCTGCACACATTGGGAAAACTGCAGATGGTGGCGTTGTTGGAAAAGGGCGTCAGGCTGGCGACCCGATCGTGCCGGTAGGCGGCCTCGCGCAGGCGCGCCAACCAGTCGTTGGCGACCTCCACATCCGAGTTGAGCAGCAGCACATCGCGCTGCGCATCGTATGCCATGCCGCGGTTGGCGGTGGCGACGAAACCCCGGTTCTCGGGGTTCTCCAGCAGCACCAGCGCCGGGTGAGTGCGCGCCAGCTCGCGCAGGTAGTCGGTGATGGCGGGGTCCGGCGAACAGTCGTTGACCACCACGATACGCGCCCAGGCACTATCGACCGTGGCCAGCACGGATGTCAGGCAGGCCACCGTCTCACGGTAGCCAGCGTAGACCGGGATGACGACGTCAACGTGTCTCATACCGCCACAGTGCCCGCAACAGCCACCCGATGCCGGGCCTGGCAAAAACGCGCTGCAGTTGCGCGTCTCGCTCATCGATCACCTGCAGCGCATACGAGTGCTGCGCGCCAATATCCGCCAGGCGCCGGTCGAACTCGACAATTTGACTGTCGCGTTCGTCGATGGTGGCCAGTGCGGTAGCCAGATGCGCGCCGGTCTGCGCCAGGCGCGTGTCCAGGGAAGCGATCTGCGTGTCGCGCTCTGCAATCGTCGCCAGCGCCTGGCGGTGTTCGCGCGCCAGGCCCTGCAGTTCCGCGTCGCGCTGGCGCAGGGTTGCCAGGGCCTCGCTGTGAGCTTCACCGACCTCCGTCAGCCGCGCGCCGCGCGCGGCGATGCAGGCCGCCATGTCGCGCAGCGTCTGCGCCGCAGGGTACACGCGCTCTATCTCCGCCGCCAGTTCTGCGGCGTCCAGCTCGCCGGCAGCGCCCTGCAGCAGCGGCGTGCCGTTCCCGTCCGCGACCTGGTGGCGGAGTTCGCCGCGCACCGCCGACGCCAGCGCAGCCGCAGACACCTCCAGCGGCAGCGCGGCGGCCAGTTCAGCGAGCACTCCTGCGGGGTCAGCCAGCAGGTTGTGGTAGCTGACACAAACGGCGTCCCGCGGCACGTGCTGTGCAATGCCGCGCCGATAGATCTGGTACAGCCGCAGGCCGAAGCCGACCGGAAAACCATCGCGCGCCTGCAGCGAGCGCGCGACCTCCGCAGGAGAGCGGCGGATGACGCAAATCGAACTCTCAATGCCCAGGTCAGCGCACAGGGAGCGCCACCACGGCAGGGTAATACACAGGCGCGGGTCCTTGACCGCCTCCACCCGCCCGGCGCCGAAACCGCGCCGGATGATGGCGGTCGCCGCGCGGCGCAAGTCATCGAATGGCGCCGTGTTCCAGTCGGTTTCAAGTTGGGGTTCGCCGACGGAATACCAGTCGGCCCCCGCCCGGGCGAGCAGCGTCTGGTTCAGGGCAACCACCTCGGCATCCTCCCAGAAGCCCTCGGCATTGACCCCCGCCATGGGGTCCAGCAGGTGATCGCCAAAGCTGGCGCCGCAGGCCTGCAGCGCCGCGCACAGGGCGGACGTGCCGGAGCGGTGCATGCCCACCACAAACAGCAGGTGCCGGCGCCTGGATGCGGCCGCGTGCATTGACGGGCTCCCCGACAGCGCGACTTACTGGTCGGAATCCGCCGGCTTGTAGGGGGAGAAAATCTCGTCCATGGCCGCCGTGTCTATCTTTGCATTGTCCGTGAGACGGTAGCGGGCGTCGAACTGCTTGGCCGCCAGTTGCTTGTACTCCTTTTCCAGCGCCGCGATGATGTCGTCTTTCACCTCTTCATAGGGCTTGAAATGCGCGGGCCGGATTTCGTCCAGGCGGATGATATGCAAACCAAAACGGGTGTCGACCACATCCGAGTACCCACCGACCGCGTCGACGGAAAATACGCCGCCGGTAAAGTACGGGTCCACCTGGGCCTCCCCCAAAGTCAGCCAGCGGTCGAACTTGCCGCCTTTGGCACGGCTGCCGGGGTCTTCGGATTTTTCCCTGGCCATCTGCTCAAAATCGGCACCGGCACGCAGCTCCTCGAGCAGCGCCTGGGCTTCGGGGCGGCGCGCCGTCCTGTCGCACTCGCCCGCCGGACAGCGCAGCAGGATATGCGAGCTGGAGCGCTGCTCCGGCACCAGGGCAAATTTTTTCTTTTCGGTCTGGTAGCGCTCTTTGGCCAGCTCCGACATATCCGGTATGTCGAGTTCCTGCAGATAGCGCTTTACCATATAGTCGCGCTGGATATTGCGTATCGCAAAGATATGGCGCCAGTAGGTATCCAGATCACCCCCGGGCGGCAAACCCTGCGCCTGCTGCGCAATTTTCTTGCCGGCCAGCGCCATGTTCAGCAGTTCAATGCGATCGCCGGCGTCCACGGCAGCGGCGCGCTGCATCTCCGGCGTCCAGTATTTTACCAGGTACTCCAGTTCCTCGCGCGACAGGCTTACACCGTCGTCCTCTATAACAGCCTCCGCTGCGCCAGCGGTGCGGACACAGCCCACAAACAACAATAAAAGCAGCGCGGTTTTAAATTTCATAATGACGATACACTCACGATTGGCTAGACACTGGTAACGGTTCTATACCCAGGCAAAGAAGGACCGGGGCGAATCAGGCCGCGACTTCGGGGCCGTCACCGTACTGATAAAAAAAAACCGACGCCGTGAGGCGTCGGTTTCCGGTACAGCGTACTTCGATCAGGGAGCTGATGAAGTCACAAAGCTGTGATCGACCAGACGGCCGTAGTTGGCGTCCGGGTTACCCGGGAAGCTGCGCTCCCAGGCCACGAAGCCGACGATGGGCACGTTGCCGGTCGCAGGCACACAGGTGTTGTCGCGCTGCTCGTGGCTCTGAACGGCACCGGGACCGCCCTTGGACGGACGCTGAACCCAGTCACACACCGCCTGGCCATTGCTGTTCGCATCGGGTGATGCAGAACCGTTTTGCGTGGCCGTCTTGCGAGTGGCTGACACGGAGAGCGAAGCCCAGCCGTAGTCACCCAGTACCGATGCGTCTACACTGGTGTTGTAGTCGCTGTTCAGCACCGGCGGAGTCGAGCCGTCAGTCCACTCCACGACGTTGACCTCGTAGGGGAAGAGCAGCGCGTTGACTTCGGTCGGCGGTGCCGGCGAGATCACCAGGTCGCCTTGTTCCGGCACGATGACGCCCTCTTCGCGATCATACAGGGTCAGGCTGGCCAGTACCGGGATATCCCGGAAGTCGCACTGCGGTATGCCGTCGTCCACTGCCGTGGTGGGGTTGTCCAGCTTGCCGCAATCTGCGGGCTTGAAGTTCACGTCCTGCCATACGCCGTAGTCCAGCATGGCGTACTGGCCGGGCATGGTGACAACCCAGTCGGTGGACACGTTGCGCGATGCCGCGATAGACCAGTCGTTCAGCACATTGGTCACACCCAGTACCGCCGGGCTGCGCAGCATGTTGTACAGGCCGCGCGGCGTCTGGTTCAGCGGGCCGCCGTTCAGGTCGGGGTAGTCGAAACCGCGAATGTCACCGCTGAACAGACCGAACTCCTGGTTGCTCATCCACGCTTCGCCGCCGGGACCGTCGTCAAAGTCGGCAATATGCACAGCGGAACCACCAAACTCGACACCGGAAGCCGCATCGCGCACGAAGTAGGAGACCTTGAGGACGTTTTCAACGGGCTCGTAGGTATTGGTAATGAACGGACCGGTCGCATCCGTCGGACCGGTTGAAGTATGCACCGCCTCGGTGGTCTCGTTGTCGATAACACCCTTGGCCGTGTCGGCGACGCCGTTGGCAAAGAAGTTGGACGCAACCGCGTCACAGTCGCGGGGTACGCCGTTGACGTGCTTGGCGTAATAGGCAATTTGCGAGTAGCCATTGGCACCGGCAAAGCCTTGAGTCGGCGGCGTGGTGAACACTTCCGGCTCGGCGGGGTGGCCCATGCCGATCACTTCGATGTAGCCTTCCTCGGCGCCTTCGCGGAAAATGGAGGGCATCGGGAACTTGCCATCGGCGCGGACCGGCACCGTACAGGTCTTGTCCTCGGTGGCAAACACGATATTGCCGGACTCGTCGTTGATATAACCGGTCCACTCGTCCTTCGGCGACATGACCAGGTTAAAGTCCAGCGCGTCGGCAGAGTCGGACGCGCGACGCAGCCGCAATTTTACCACGGTGGTGCGGTAAGAGGTGTTGATGATATGAACGCCGGTTACCCAGTCGCTCTGCACGGTGTAGTAGGGGATGATGGCCATATTGGACAGATCACCTACCGCGCGTGACGGTTGGGCATTGACGCTACCGGTGTAGCCCGCTGTCACAGCAGCCACTGCAGCAGCAATACCCAGGGGTTTAAAAATTGCTTTCATGAGGAGACTCCTAATGTTTTGTTGTTTCACAACCAAATGTACAAACCGCGTACACAATACCACTTCAGTCGCTAGCGCTATTATTGCCAGCCGCAGCTCGCTGTCAACCTGAAACCACAGTTATTCGTTGGCACTGTACCACCACTGGCCGTCAACCTTGAGCCACTGCTCGTTGACGGTAATGGGCACCGCACCGATCGCCACCGAGGCTTCCGAGGTTTGTTTGACCGGCCTGGACATGACCCGGACCGCCACACTCGCCACAGCTGCCCCGGCATCATAGTTAACAACTTCGAGACCTGTCAACTCCCGATCCACCGCATAGGAAAATTTATGTGCAAACAACTGCTTGGGGAAGATACTTCGGTAATTGGGTGTGGAATATTGCCAGACTTTATCGAAATTCCTCTGGAGCAGGTACTGCCACCTGTCGCGCACCCGCTGCTCCAGCTTCTCGCGCTCCGCGACAGGCAAGTCGGACGAAGCCGACTCCGGCTCGGCGGCCGCCCGGATGCACACCGCCGCCAGCAGCAGCGCCAGGCACCAAACAAGGGCTGTGGCCGGGTGGCGAGAACTTGCTCCTACTGCTCGTAACATACTGTGTTTATTACCTTTTCCGGAAAAACCGCGCGATTATACGCCACTGCGGGGACATTACAAGCGCAGCCTATAGCGCTCGCCACAACAGGCTGAGGGGCGGTGCGGCGCGTGCCGGGCAGGGGCCGCTACCGCGGCGCACGCTGCGCGCGCAGCGCCAGCGCCGCGGCGTAGAGCGCCATATCCCGGGCGTGAAAACTGCGGATGCGGCGCAGGGTCAGCCGCGACAACGCGGGCTGCAGCGCCCCCCCGGGAGCCTCCGGGCGCCGGTTCAACTGCGGCGGCTGTGTCGAAGTACCGAGAAAAACTGCGGAAAAGTACCGCAAATCCTCATCGAAATGCTCCGTTATGCCCACGAAATCGAGCCGCTGCAGGGGCAGGCCCCACAGAAATTCCGTGTACAGGTTGCGCAACTGGTGCGACAGGCAGAACTGCTCCAGGGTCCACGCCTCTTCCACGACCCGGCGGTGCAGGGCAGAGGTCTGCCCGGAGGCCGGATCATAGGCGCGCTGCCAGTAGTGGTAGTGGGACACCAGCCGGGCCACGGGCTCGCGCAGCCAGGTGACGAAGCGACAGGGCATGTCATCGGCCAGCAGCAGGTATTTCAGCGGCAGGAAGTGGCCGTGGAGACAGTCGACACCGGCGTACTGCCCGGGCGCGGCCAGCAGGGCGTGGCGCATGGCGCGTCGACGCCGCTCGTCGACGGTGGCGGCCAGCGGGTAGTCTGCGTAATCGTGGCGGAATCCCGCGCCAAAGGCCTGTTCCAGCACACGGCGGAAACTCAGACCCGCGGTCTTGGGCATGTGCACGGAAACCAGCACCGGCTATCCCGGGGGCGGGTCGATCAGCTCCATATGCCGTATGCGCGAGCGCATCTCTTCACTGACCTCGCGCAGCTCGCTCTCCTTGTACAGGGCGCGGGGTGTGATGATAACCAGCAGTTCCGTGCGGCGGTCCTGCTTGTTCACCGTACCGAACAGCGGGCCGATCAGCGGCAGCTTGTGCAGGATGGGCACGCCGGATTCCGAGTTGGAGGCGTTCTCGCGAATCAGGCCGCCCAGCACCACTGACTGGTTGGAGCGCACCGCCACCCGGCTCATGATATTGCGCTCCAGGAATTGCCGCTGCCCCGTCGCGGAGTCGATCTCCCCCACATCGGTCACTGACTGCTCCACGTCCATGGTGACCAGGCCGCCGGCATTGACCGAGGGGGTCACGGTCAACTTGACACCCGTGTCGCGGTAAGTCACCGACTGGGTGATCCTGCCGCCATCGGACTCGGTTTGCTGGTCGAACACCGGGACCTGGTCGCCCACATGGATAAACGCGGTGTGGTTGTCCAACACCATCACCGAGGGCGTGGAGATCACGTTGAGCAGAGAGTCTTTGGACAGGGCGTTCAGCACCGCGCTGATATCGCCCATGGAATTGGTCACCGTGTAGGAAAACCCGGGCACCACCGCCGCCGGGCCGCCGGCGGCGGCAGCCAGCGTGCCGACGCCGTCGTAATCGCTGCCGATACCGTTCTTGAAGGTCCATTCCAGGCCGTAGCGCAACTCGTCGGTCAGCGACACTTCCAGGATACTGGCCTCGATAATCACCTGGGTGGCCACCACGTCGAGCTTTTCCAGCGCCCGCTCGATAATCCGGTACTGTTTGCCGGTGGCGTAGATCATCAGTGCATTGTTCTCTTCGTCGGCCACCACCCGCACATCCTCGATGGCGGACGGGTTGGCGCCGCTGCCGAGGGTCCCGGACGTCACCGCGGCGGTGTTGCGGCCGGAGCGGGAGCCGCCGCTCACCGCGGTGGCCGAACCGCTCGATGTTCCCACCGTCTCCGGCGACATGCCCGGCGCCACACCGGGTTGCTCAAAGGTCGGAAACAAGTCCCCCTGGGCGGCGCCGCCGGCACGGGCCGCGGTTTGGCCGCCCGCGGTGGCGCCGCCGGCGTAGATACCGGTCAGCAGGTCCGCCAGGCGGCTGGCCGTGGTATTTTGTACCGGGTACACGTAGAGCTGCTTTTCGTAGCTGGCGTCGGCCGGCGCGTCCAGGCGTTTTATCCAGGTTGCCACCGTGTCCAGGTAGTGCGCTCTGGGCGTTACCACCAACACGCTGTTGAGGCGCTCGAAGGGGATGACCCGGATCAGGCCGCCGAGACCGGCCTTGCCGCCATCATCGCCACCGAGCAGTTGCTCCAGGCCGGCACTGACTTCCTCCAGGCTGCTGTACTCCAGCGGGAACAGCCCCACGGACATCCCCTTGAGCATGTCCACGTCAAAGGTGGAGATGATATCCAGCCAGCCGTCGAGTTGCGCCCGGGTGCCCGCGAGCATCAGCAGGTTGCGCGCGTTGTCCACCCGCACGAAGGCGGAATCCTCCGCCAGCGGCTTGAGTATCTCTGCCATGGCGGCGGCGCTGATATATTGCAGCGGGACGATGATGGTGCTGTAGCCGGCCACCGAGTTGCGCGCGCCGGAGACCGACGGCGACAGCTTGCTGGCCCCCTGGGACCCGGTGATCAGGTAGCGGCCGTCCGCGCCGCGGATCATCAGCGAGTTGTTGGCTTTGAGCAGCGATTCGAGCACGCCCAGCAGTTCATCGCGGGGAATCGGTGTGCGGGTGCGCAGGGTCACCTGGCCCTTGATCGGGTGGTCGACGATATAGTCCAGGCCCAGGATATCACCCACGATGGCGTGCACCACTTCACCCAGCGGCGCCTGCTCAAAATTCAGGCTGACATCGTCACCCACGAAGCGCACCGGCTGTGCCGCGGCCGGCAGGCGCACCTGGCGGTCATTGCCGCGATAGATCACCGCCTGCGCCCGCCGTTCCTCGCCATCTCCGGCAGCGGCCAGGTCCGACACCGAGGTGGACAGCGCGGCCGAGGCATCCACCGCAGCCGGCGACGCGCTGCCGCCGGCTGCATCGGCGGCGTCCGCCCCCGGCTTGCCCGGCGCGGTGCCGCAACCGGCCACGGCGAGCAGGACACAGGCCGCCAGGAAATTTCGCGACATCAACAAATTCATCTGCCTTGATCGTGTTCTTCTAATGCCACCGGATGAGACCCGCGGGCGACGGCGCAGCGCCGGCCGGATTTCACCCCCCCAGGGACAAGCCGCTTTTCGCGGGGGCTGCCCCAGCAGCGCCCCGCTGCTCCCCGGCGCCCTGTTTACCCTGCACATTTTCCTTCTGCGTGTTCTGCGTGTTCTTCACGTTCTGCCACTGCGCCGGCGCGCCCTGCGACCGGGCCCGGGGCTGCACCTCGTCGTCCACCGGCGCCGCCACTGCCGCGACCTCGCCCGGCACCAGCGCCAGTTCTTCGCGCCGGCCGCCATCCACCAACACCGCCAGCTTGGGCTGCACTGACTCCAGGGTCCAGCCTTCGAGCTGTTCACCGCGCAATATACGCCGTTTTTGGTCCTTGACCAACGCGATGATACCGGCGGTGTCGCCGGCGCCGAATACGCCCACCAGCTTGACCCCCCGGAGCGGTCCGGCGCCGACCTCTTCCCGTACCACCGCCGTCGCCAGCACTGTGGCCTCGACCGGGCGACGGCTCTCCCAGAACACGGGCCTGGCGCGCATCTCCTCACTGCCGCGCGCCGCGATCATCGCCGGGGCCACCACTGGCACCAGTGTCAGGGTATCGGCCGCCGGCATCACCGCATCGGGCTCGGACAGCAGTGCCAGCCGGGCGCCACTGTACAGTAACTGCAGGCACAACACCAAGCCCAGCAGCAACAGCGCCAGCTCGATTCTGCGCTGGCTGCGCAGGGGGTCCGCCGCCACGGTATAGCGACCGCGCAAACCGTCCGGCCACCTCATTGCGATGCCCTCAGTGACAGCAGCTGCAGGGACACACTGAGCTCCTGTTGTTGCGCCTCGCCGCCGCGGCTGCCGGTGCGCTGCGGCCATATATCCAGCTCCTCCACCAGCAGTACGGGCAGGTAGCCCGCAATCGCGGACAGCGCCGCATCCAGCGCGGCGATATCGCCGGTGGCGGTCAGTTTCAGGCCGATATAATCAAACGCGTCCTCCTCGCGCACTGCCAGTATCTGGCTGTTGCTCACGGTCAGGCCCGCCTCGACCAGGATCTGGCGCACGTCTTTTTGCAGGGTGGTCGCCACCGTCGCGCGGTCCGCGCTGGCCGGATAGACCAGATCGACGACTTTGCTGTCCACCGCGCCCACAGCGGCGGCCAGTTCCCCCTCGTAGGCCTGCAAGCCGCGCAGCCGGGCGATGCGCGGCTGCAGGTCATCGATTTGCGCCTGATAGGCCTGGCGGATACCCCACAGCCCGAACAGCGCATGCAGATACAGGATGAGCGGCACCAGCAGGGTGAGCCCGATTATCCAGGCACTGCGGCGATTGATGCGCACCCAGTTCACCGGGATACCCCGCCCGCTGCCCCGCCGGGCGCTTCTGCTGATGCCCTGCCAGACTCGCTGGCGGGCTCTTCATCAGGCCCCTGGCCAACCCCGTGGTCAGACAAGGTGATATTCAGGGAAAACTGTTCCAGGCCGGAGTTGCCCAGTTTGACGAACGCGCTGGGCGCCGTGACGCTGGCGTAGGCGCTCTGGTCGGTGAGCTTCTGCATCACCGAGGCCGCGTCCGCGGCGCGCCCGCGCAGCCGGATTTCCCTGCCGGCCACGGTGAACCGCGACAGATGCGTGTCGTCGCCCAGCAGTTGCGTGAGGCGCGCCAGTTCCACATGCGGATTGGGGTAGAGCTGCACCACCCGGTTGGTGGCCAGGATCGTCTCATTGGCCAGCACCAGTGCGGCGCGCAGCCGCGTGGCACCGGCCGCTTCGCGCTGGGCGCTGGCCGCACGCGCCTCTATTTGCAGCAGTTCGGCGCGCTTCACGCCGGCGGCCACGGCAACGACTGTGAACAACAGGGCCGCCGCCGCGGCCAGCATCAAGCCGCACTTGCGCAGCCGGCGACGATACAGGGTTTCGCGGCGCTCCTCACCGAAGCCGTGCAGTACGACCGACGCCCCATCCACCTGCGCCCACACCTCGCGTGCGCGCGCGTCGTGAATCCCATACTGCCGGCCCAGATAGGTCATCACGGCGCTGCGGGACACGATCACCAGCAACACCCGCAGTTGCTCGTCGCCGCGCCCCAGCACCTGCCAGCCGTGGCTGGTATCCCCGCCGGTAAAGGGGCTGTTGGCGCTGACCTCCAGGGCGATCACGGCAGCCAGATCCGGCTCCACCGCCAGCGGCAAGCGCAGCTGCCGCGCCAGCACCAGGTCATCGGGCAGGGCAATGGCCTCGCAGACAAAGGGTGCAGGGGGGCACTCTCGCCCCGCCTGGTAGAGCGCGGCGCCGTCTTCGCGGTGCAGGCACACGACCTCGTCGAAATGCCGGCGCACCGGTGACTCCTCCGCCCACCACAGACTGCGCCACGCGCCCAGCCAGTATTTACCCAGCGCCCGCGTGTCGTAACCGAATAGCTGCCAGTTCCGGCCCGCCTCAAGCATGAATCAACCTGTCACACATCCCCAACTCGTCGCTGCGCTATTTCCCGCTTCCTGTGACGCGTCGCCAACGGCGTGCTCGCCGCCGCCCCGCCGCAGTGCCAGTCACTGACGTAGCACCGTCATTGGCGTAGCACTCGCGGCGTCTCGGTGCGCAACACCTGCCAGGGCAGCGGGTCTTCCCCGCTGGCGGAAGCCATCGCGACCCAGCGCCGGCGCAGCCAGACCTGATCCCCGTAGGTGACCCGCGCATCCACCCGAAAGGCACCTCTGGTCGTTGTGGGGCCGGTCGCGGCCTGCTCCACCTGGCGCCGGGTCTGCAGGATGCTCGCCGCCCGCTGCGGGTCTGCCTGCTGCATGACCGCCAGCACCGCGTCGGGGGCGAGCGGCCAACTGGTGCCGGCCTGCGCCGAAACGCCGGCCGCCACGTAATCGCGCACTGCATCGAGCAGGCTGCGGTTGACGCCATCCACCCGCAACAGGTCCTCCACGGCATTGAAGCGGGACATCCCGGCCCCCGCCCCCGCCCGCGGTGCCGTGGAGCGCCACTGTAGCACATTGTCCGCGATAGTTTGCGCCTGCGCTGCATCCAGGCCGGCGGCGAGGCCAAACAGTGCGCGCAGTATCTCGGCGGACGCACTGTTGAGATCGACCAGACCCGCGGTGGGCACCGCCTCAACCGCCACCTCCAGCGCGCCCAGGCGGAATCTGTCCGGTACGGTGAGCACGCCGCCGCGCCGTGTCACCCTGCCCGCTACCAGTTCCACCAGCATCAGTTGAATGGCCCCATCGCCCGCCGCAGCCACCTCGGCCCGGGCCACGTGCAGTTGCGCCAGCCGGGTATCGACCCGGGCGTGGGAGACGATACCGGCCACCAGCAATGACATGCCGGCGATAAACCACAGGACGATGGCCAGGGCGACGCCGCGCTGGCCAGCCGCTGCTCGAGCGCGCCGCGGCCGGGCTGTCACTGCGGCACCTGAACGATCAGATCCGGCCAGTAGCGGCCGGAGGATTTCAATTGCAGCCGCACCAGTGCCGGTGCCTGCTTATCGGTCCAGGCGTCCACCCAGGGGTCGACAAAACCGCGGCGAAACGACAGCTTGAAGGCTTCCAGGTGATCCACCAGCACCCTGGAATCTGTCGCGCGCCAGTCCCGCAGTTCCTCCGGCTGTCCGGGTTCCTGCCAGCGCAGCACCAGGCGCTCGTCCTCGCGGGCGACCCGCAGCAGATAAGCGCCGCCATAATTCTCCCCGAACAAAATGGTGGACTTCCACGCCAGGGCCGCGGCGGTCGCTTCGAAATAAGCTGACTCCGACGCTCCACCGCCCAGCGACAGACCGCCACCGCCGCCGCCCGCTCCCACCACCGCGGACTCCAGTGTGCTGCGCAGAAAACTGCTCACCGTGCGCATCTCGTCAACCCGTTCGGTCTGGCGTTCGATCGCCGTCTGGGTGTTGGCCAGCGTCCGCAGACCGGTGACGGTAGCCAGCAGCACCAGGGACAGTATGGTCAGCGCCACCATGACCTCCACCAGGGTAAAACCGCATTGGCGCCATCGCGGCGCCAGTGCGGCGCGAGCTGGCCACTGCCGTGCCGACTCCCTCATCTGGCGAAACCGGCCACCACCGAGTCGAGTACCACTGCACGCCGCCGGCTGCCGTCGACCCAGCTCACCCCGACCTCGATGCGGTGCAGGCTGCCCTGGGCGATGGTGCTGCGCGCGAGATCGACCGGCTGAGTCTGGACGCGCCAGATGAACCCCCCGGCGGTCTCGCCGCGGGCGCTGACACCGCCGGGTGGCACCCTGGCGTTGTCGGCGAGCAGCGAGCGCGCCAACTCGACGCCGTAGGCGTATTTTTCATCACTGCGCACATTGCGCGTGGCGCCGCCGGCCGCCTGGTACAGGGCGGCCAGCGCGAGGGCGAGGATGGCGATGGCCACCACCATTTCCAGCAGGGAAAAGCCGCCGCAGCGCCGCGCCCGCAGCGGGTCAGCGCAGTGCATAGGGCACCTGGGTGACCCGCCCCGCCAGCCAGTCCACACTGATCCTGACACCGCTGCCCCCGGGGCGCTCGATATCGACGCCGCCGCCGCTGGCACCGCCCTCGGGGTAAAAGCGGATGACACCCTGGTCCTGGCGGTTCAGTTCCCGGGCCGAGTGGACCACGAGGTTCAGCGCCGCGGGCAGGGTGGTGCTATTGCCGTTCAGGCGCAGCCGCCGGCTCCGCGGGTCGATCACCACGTCCTGGGCGCGCCCGGTGTTCACCGCGGCATAGCGCGCCGTGCCCAGCATGGTCACCACATCGCGCACCGCCTGCCGGTAGCGCACGGTATCGTAGAAGCGGACCGAGGCGGGCACTGTCACCGCCAGTACGAGGCCGACAACCGTTATCGCCGCGAGTAACTCCAGCAGGGTGAACCCCCTGATCGCAACTGGCGGAGCGGCCGCGAAGGTCGACATCCGGTATCGTCGGGCCCGGCGGCGACAGGCGAAAACCGGCCGCTCAGTTCCAGTTGCCCACATCGGCATCCTCGCCCTCGCCGCCTGGTGTACCGTTCTGGCCGTAGCTGAAGATATCCAGTTCCGAGCGCTCGCCGGGGTACTTGTAGTGGTATGCGCGATTCCACGGGTCCGCCGGCACGTCGGACTTGAGATAGGGCCCGTTCCAGCCGACCGCACTGGCGGGTTTTTCGACCAGCGCCACCAGACCCTCGCTGGTGGAGGGAAAACGCCCCACATCGAGCTTGTACATTTCCAGTGCCTGTTCCAGATCCTTGATCTGGATAGCGGCCGTCTTGGTCTTGGCGCCGCCAAGCTGGTTGAGCACCCGGGGACCGACCAGGCTCATCAGCAAACCCAGGATGGCCAGCACCACCAGCAGTTCCATCAGGGTGAAGCCACCCTGATGTGACCGCCCGTGCCGCGTTGTCGTGGCTGTTGTCATGGCTGCGTTCATTGCCGCGTCCCCTGTCGCAAATAGTAGAAGTTACCGGCGGCCGGACCGACCCAGCGCTGGGAGTTACACCGCCAGATCATTGACCGAAAGTATGCCCATCAGGATGGCGATGATAATCACCGCGATGACAAAACCCATGCCCAGGATCAATACCGGCTCCAGCAGGGCCAGCCCCCGCTTGACGCCGGACTGCACATGATCGTCAAACACCTTGGCCAGCTCCAGCATCATCTTGTCCAGGCTGCCCGACTCCTCGCCCACCCTGGTCATCTGGATGACCATCGGCGTGAACATCCCGGTGTTTTCCAGCGCCACCGACATCCGCTGCCCCGCCTTCACCGCCGCCGGCAAGACCTGCAGCGACGCTTTGATCACCCGGTTGTCCACGGTATCGATGGCAATCGATATCGCCTTGAGCAGCGACACGCCATTGCCCAGCAGGGTGCCCACGGTGCGCGCGAACTTGGACACCTCAAACTCGAAAATAATTCCCCCCGCCAGCGGCAGGCGCAGCAGTTTCGCGTGCAGGCTCTGCCTGCCGCGCTCGCTGCGCGCCCAGTTGCGCAGGTACCAGCCGAGCCCCACGGCGGCCAGCAACAACAGCCAGCCGTAACTTTCTATCAAGTCCGCGCTGCGGATCACCACTTGCGTCAGCAGCGGCAGCGCCTCGCCCATGTCCTCGAACAGGGTTTCGAACTGGGGCACCACGAAGCCCAGCATCAGGGTGATGGAGAGCACTGCGACCACCGCCAGAATGGCCGGATAAATCAACGCGGAGATCACTGTATCGCGATTGGCTCTGGCGTTTTCCAGGTATTCCACCAGGCGCTCCAGCACCGCCGACAGGTGGCCGCTGGCCTCCCCGGAGCGCACCATGTTGATGTAGAAGCCACCGAACACCTGTTCGTGCGCCTGCAGCGCCTGGCTCAGGGCCCGACCGCCCTTGACGGCGCTCAGCAGGTCGTTCAGCAACTGACTCATTTGCGGCTTTACGGCCATGTCGATCAGCACGCGCAGCGCGCGGTCCAGCGGCAGACCGGCGCGCAGCAGTACCGCCAGCTCGCTGGTCATGGACAGCACGTCCTGCCGGCCGGGCGCCCTGCCTTCCAGCCGGGCGGCGGCACCGGCCGCCGCCGCGCTGCCCGGCTCCAGCTCGAGCAGCGTCAGCCCCTGGGCGCGCAGCGTTTTCGACGCCAGCTCCAGACCCTGCGCCTCGATAGTGCCATCGAGAGGTTTGCCGTCGCGCCCGACCGCCCTGTAGACAAAATGCGGCATGCCTGCGCTCTAGGCGGCGCCGGATTGCCGGGGGGCGAAATCCGCCTGCGGCACATCCTGCGCGCTGTCCGTTTCACTCTGATCCTGGGTGACGCGCAGCACTTCCTCCATGGAGGTAGTGCCCTGCACGACCTTGCGCAGACCGTCCTCGTAGAGTGTGACCATGCCCTGCCGCCGCGCGGCGGCGTATAACACGGTGGCGTCGGCACCGCTCATAATGACGCGGTGCATGGCCTCATCCAGCACAAACAGTTCGTGAATGCCGGTGCGTCCGGCGTACCCGGTGTTGCCGCAGGCGCCGCAACCGCGGGCGCGGTAGATTACCTGGGAATCATCGCTGACAAAGCGCTGCAAGCCGGCGCTGCGCAGCATCGCGGCATCCAGTTGCAGCGGCTCCCTGCAGGCTTCACACAATTTGCGCACCAGGCGCTGGGCCAACACGCCGTTGACCGAGGACGTGATCAGGTAGCGCTCGACCCCCATGTCCTCCAGCCGCGTAATCGCACTGGCCGCGGTGTTGGTGTGCAGGGTGGACAGCACCAGGTGGCCGGTCAGGGCGGACTGCACGCCAATCTGCGCGGTCTCGCTGTCGCGCATTTCACCGATCATGATGATATCCGGGTCCTGGCGCAGAATGGCGCGCAGGGAACGGGCGAAACTCAATTCAATCTGCGGCTGCACCTGGATCTGGTTGATCCCCTGCAACTGGTACTCCACCGGATCTTCCACCGTGATGATCTTGAGTGACTCGCAGTCCAGGGATGCCAGCGAGGCGTACAGCGTGGTGGTTTTACCGGAGCCGGTGGGTCCGGTGACCAGCAACACCCCGTGGGGTCGTGCCAGCAGATCCCGGTAGCGCCCCAGGGTATCGTCGCTGAAGCCCATGCTCGACAGGCTGAGTCTGATGCTTTCGCGATCGAGCACCCGCATCACGATACTCTCGCCGTGCACCGTGGGGATGGTGGACACGCGCAAATCCAGTTCGTGCCCCTTCACCCGGGTCATGATGCGCCCATCCTGCGGCAGGCGCCGCTCGGCGATATTCATGTGCGACAGCAGCTTGATCCGCGAGGCGAGCGCCGCAGCCAGGCTGACCGCGGGGGGATCGGCGTAGTCCTGCAGGACGCCGTCCACCCGGTAGCGCAGGTGCAGGCCGTCCTCGAAAGGTTCGATGTGGATATCGGACGCGCCCATGTCGACAGCGCGGTGGATAATCTGGTTGACCAGGCGGATTACCGGCGCTTCGCTGGCCAGGTCCCTCAGGTGCTCGATGAACTCGTCGTCGCTCTGTCCGGCAAACTGATCGCTGAGTTCTTCATCCTGCGCGTCATCGCGCTGCAGATAGCGCTGCAGCGCGCGATTGATGTCGCTTTCCAGGCCCAGTGCGATGGACACGGGACGATCCAGGGCCATGGTCAGCGCCCTGGCCAGAAACGGGTCCTGCGGCACTGCCGCGACAAATTTGACTGCTGTATCGGTCACTGCCACTGGCACGACACCGTTGTTGACCAGAAAATCCTGGGCCACGGCTTCGAGTTGTATGGGGTCTTCCGGGTAATCCGCCGCCAGTTGCAGAGGCACCTCGAGCAGGCCGCACAGGGCCAGCGCCACGTCCTGCTCCGACACCAGGCCCAGCTTCACCAGCACCTGGCCGAACAGCCCGCCCATCTCGGCCTGGGCCAGCAGCGTCCGCTCCACGTCGCGCTCGGAGAGCTTGCCCTGCTCAACCAGCAACTCACCCAGTTTTTTCATACGTCAGCTTTTCCTACCTGAACACGGTAGTGCTCGGAGATGGATAGTACGGAACACTCCGCGGACTGCCCGCGAGACGCCCGCATTGTAGCACGGCGCCGTGGCGCAATGGCGCCCGCGCACGCGTCACCGACAGCTGCTAGTCGAAGCTGAAGTCCTTGAACAGCTCACGCAACGCGACCTTCTGCACCTTGCCGGTGGCGGTGTGCGGCAGTTCGTCCACGAACTCCACCGCCTCGGGCGTCCACCACTTGGCGATCCTGCCGTCGAACCAGGCCAGCATTTCCGACGCCGTGAGATCCTGCCCGTTTGGCCCGCGCACCACCACCAGCAGGGGCCGCTCGCTCCATTTCGGGTGGTACTGGCCGATCACTGCGGCCTCGGCCACCTTGGGGTGGTCGGTGGCGACATTCTCCACCTCGATGGATGAAATCCACTCGCCCCCGGATTTGATTACGTCCTTGGTGCGATCGGTTATGGCCATAAAGCCCTGCGGATCGATGGTCGCCACGTCACCGGTCTCGAACCAGCCCGGCTCGGCATGTGCATCCGAATCCTCCAGCTTGAAGTAACTGGAACAGACCCAGGGGCCGCGCACTTTGAGCGACCCATAGGCCACCCCGTCGCGGGGCAGCTCCGCGCCGTGGTCGTCGACGATTTTCATCTCCACGCCAAAGATCGGTCGCCCCGCTTTCAGGCGGACCTTCGCGAACGCCTCGTCGCTGTACTTTTCTCGCGACGCAGGGCTGGTATTGACACTGCCCAGCGGGCTCATTTCGGTCATGCCCCAGCCGACGCGCGTCTCGACGCCGTAGGTGTCGAAGTCCTCCATCACCGACAGCGGACAGGCGGCTCCGCCCACGATCACGCGCTGCAGCGAGTCCACGCGCTGTCCGCTACCCTTGAGGTGCGCGAGCAGGGCCAGCCACACGGTGGGCACCCCGGCCGACATGGTCACGCCCTCCTCGTTGATCAAGGTCGCCAGCGTCGCGCCATCACCCATCCTGTTGCCCGGAAAAACCAGTTTGGCGCCGGTCATGGGACAGGAGTAAGGCGTGCCCCAGGCATTGACGTGGAACATGGGCACGATGGGCAGTACCACGTCGCGGTGTGACAGGCCCATGGCATCGGGCATCAGGGTGGCATAGGCGTGCAGCACGGTGGAGCGGTGGGAATACAGCACGCCTTTGGGGTGCCCGGTGGTCCCGGAGGTATAGCACAGGGCGCAGGCGGCGTTTTCATCCAGTGCGGGCCAGACGAAGCTGTCGGCGCCGGCGGCCAACAGTGTCTCGTAGCAGATCGCACCGGGCAGGCTGGTAGCGGGCATCTGCGCCTCGGGGCTCAGCACCACCCAGCCCTGTACGGTGGGACACTGTGCGGCCAGTTGCTCCGCCAGCGGCACGAAATCCGGGTCCAGGAAGATGTAGCGATCTGCCGCGTGATTGATGATGTACACCAGTTGTTCGGGGAACAGGCGCGGGTTGATGGTGTGGCAGACATAACCGCTGCAGGCCGCGGCGTAATAGGTCTCGAAGTGGCGGTAGTCGTTCCACGCCAGGGTCGCTATGCAGTCACCCTGCGCCAGGCCCCACTGCGCCATGCTGTCGGCCAGTTGGCGTACGCGCGCAAAGGCCTCGCGGTAGGTGTAGCGATGGCGCGGGTTGTCCCGCGTCACTGACACGATCTCGACATCCGGGTTGCAGCGCTCGGCGTGCTCCAGGATTGCAGTGATGGAAAGCGGTACATTCATCATCAGGCCGTTCATGGTGTTTCCTCTTATGATTGCCGTTTCGGTCAGTGCGAGCTGGAACGGGACTTCGGTTCGCGTGATAACCGATCCAGCAATCCCGTCCGGTGCTGCATCACGCTCGGGTTAGCCACTGATTCTAGTCCAGCATTTCCCAGGCATCATCGGCATCGCGGTGGCGCGCGCGACTCTCCCGCTGCAGTTTGATCAGGTGTGCGCTCAGGGACAGGCGCGCCATCTGGTGCAGGCTGCTGTCCACATCGTCGTACACCACCTCGACCAGTTTATCCAGTGACGCGGCCCCCGACTGCCGCAGCGCGGCAATTACCTTGCGCTCGCGCATCAGGCGATGGTCGATCAGCCACTCGATGGCCGCGCGCGGCTCGCTCAGCAGTTCCCCGTGCCCGGGGGCGATCACCTGCAGGGGATAGCGCAGCAGCAATTCGAGAGATTTGATGTAGGCTTGCATATCCCCGCCGGGCGGCACGATCACCACGGTGGAGCCGTTCATGATGTGGTCGCCGGCAAACAGCATGCGCTCCTGCTCCAGCAGAAAACAAAAATGGTTGCTCACATGGCCGGGGGTGTGCACGGCGCGCAGGGTGAATTCGTCGGTGGCCAACACGTCGTCGTGCACCACCTCCCGGGTGGGCGCGAAGGTGTCGTCCTGGAACATGTCGTCCGCCGGCAGCGCGCCGATCACCTCGGCGCCGGTAGCGTCGGCGACCGCCCGCCAGGCGGGCGAGTGATCCGGGTGGGTATGGGTGCAGACGATCCAGCGAATGCGCTCGCCCGCGGCCTCGAGAATGGCATCGACGTGTGCCGGCAGCGCCGGGCCCGGGTCCACCACGGCCACGGCCTCACTGCCCAGCAGGTAGGTATTGGTACCCGGCCCGGTCATCACCCCGGGGTTCGGCGCCACCAGGCGCTGCACGCGAGGGTTCAGGCGAACGGGTGTACCGTGTTCCAGCATCGCTCAGACCATGTTGTGAATGGGGACTTGCGGGTCCACGTCGGCCTCGTAGTCGACCCCGTCCACCTCGAAACCGAACAACTGCAGGAATTCGCGCCTGTAACCGTCGAAGTCGGACAGTTCGCGCAGGTTATGTGTGTCGATGTCCTGCCACAGGGCGGCTACCTCGGCCTGTACTGCCGGGTCCAGTTCCCGGCGGTCGGCGCGCAGGCGCCCCGCGTCATCGAGACAGGGATGCTCGGCGTAGAGCGACTCGCGGAACAGGCCGTCCACCTGCTCGATACAGCCCTCGTGCGTGCCGCGCGCTTTCATTACTTTGAACAGCAAGGCCAGATAGATGGGCATGGCCGGAATCGCGGCGCTGGCCTGGGTCACCACCGCCTTGAGCACCGCGACCCGCGCATCGCCGCCGCGCGCCGCCAGGCGTTCGCGGATATCGATCACCCGTTTGTCCAGGTCTTTCTTGGCCGCGCCGATGGTGCCGTGCCAGTAGATATCCCAGGTCAGTTTCTCGCCGATATACGTGTAGGCGGTGGTTTTGGCACCCTCCGCCAGCACCCCCGCCTGGTCCAGCGCCTCGATCCACATCTGCCAGTCTTCGCCGCCCATCACCGCGACGGTGTCGTCGATCTCTTCGGGCGTGGCCGCCTGGAGGTGAAAATCCTGCACTTCCTGCCGGTCGGTATTCACACCTTTTTGGGTGGTGTCGCTGCCGATGGGCTTGAGCGTGGAATTGTGTACGACCCCGGTCACCGGGTGCTGCCGGCGGGGTGCCGCCAGGCTGTAAACCACCAGATCGACCTGCCCCATATCCGCCCTGATCGTGTCGATCGCCCTGCGCTTGATCGCGTCGCTGAAGGCATCGCCATTGATGCTTTTCGCATAGAGCCCCTCCGCCTGTGCAAACTTGTGAAACGCGGCGGAGTTGTACCAGCCCGCCGTGCCCGGCTTTTTCTCTGTGCCCTCTTTTTCAAAAAAAATACCCAGCGTGTCCGCGCCGGCCCCAAACGCAGCCACGATGCGCGATGCCAGGCCGTAGCCGGTAGAGGCGCCGATCACCAGCACCCGCCTGGGGCCGCCGTCAATCGGGCCGCGCGAGAGGACGTAATCCATCTGCTTCCTGACATTGGCCTCGCAGCCGGCGGGATGGGTGGTGGTGCAGAGAAATCCGCGAACGCGTGGCTTGATGATCATCGCTGGTGTATTCCCGCATGTGGTCGTGTGGTGGGCGCAACGTGCGCACGGCAGTTTAACATACCATCGCCGCAGGCCGACAAGCGCCGCGCCGCCACTGTCGGACAGGCAGCTTGTGTTCACCGCTGACTTGGCGTTCAATATCCCGCCCACTTGTCCCGCGATCCGTACCATGCCCCAGTCGCCGCTGCGCTACACCACTCCTCCCGCCTGGACGGAGCTGGTGCTGGCCGATTTCGACAGCTTCCTGCTGGATCACGCCGCTGCCGAGAAGAAGGCCTCGGGCATGGCGATTGCCATGCTGTCGCACTACCCGGACCGCGTCGAGCTGGTGGCCGCCATGGCAGATCTGGCGGTAGAGGAACTCACCCACTACCGCGAAGTGGTCAAGTGGATACACCGGCGCGGCCTGATCACGGCGGCGGATCGCAAGGATCCCTACGTGCTGGCGCTGCGCGACTGCATGCGCCGCGGGCGCGAGGTCTACCTGCTCGATCGCCTGCTCACCGCCAGTATTATCGAGGCCCGCGGGGCGGAGCGCTTCGCGCTGGTGGCCAACGCACTGCAGGCCGGCCCACTGCAGCGCTTCTACCAGTCCATCGCCCGCTCCGAGGAACGCCACTACACGCTGTTCCTGCAACTTGCGCAGCACTACCTGGCGCGGGAGCAGATACAGCAACGCTGGGAGGAACTGCTCGATATAGAAGCGGCGATCGCAGCCGACCTGCCGCTGCGGGCCGCGCTGCACTGATGGCGGGGCTCGCGCTGCAGCGCTACCTGCAGCGCCACAGCGAAGACGGTTTACCTCCCGCGCCCGGCGGCAGAGCGCGCTGGCGCCACAGCCTGGTAATCCCCGCCTACCGCGAGAGCGCCGCGGCGCTGCAGGGCCTGGAGCAACTCTCCCGGGGCGGCGTGCCGCTACTGCTCATCCTGGTATTGAACCGGCCCGACTCCGACCCCGACCCGGGGGCCAATGCGGACCTGCGCCGGGCTCTGGGGCAGCTGCGCCCGCGAGAGCAGGCATCGCTGTACCGGCTCGATGAGCATACCGATCTGTATGCACTGGACACGGAACTGCTGTGCGGCCCCCTGCCGGCGGCGCGCGGCGTGGGGCTGGCGCGCAAACTGGGCTGCGACCTGGCCCTGCAGTGGATGCACGCGGGAGCCATAGCCAGTGACTGGCTGTGCAGCACCGATGCCGACGCCACCCTGCCCGCCGACTATTTTTTGCAACTGGACGGTGCACCGACAGGGGCGGTGGCCGCCACCTTCCCCTTTGCGCACACGGCGAGCGGCGAGGCGCCGTGCGATACGGCCACCGCACTGTACGAATTGAGCCTGCACTACTATGTGCTCGGCCTCGAGTACGCCGGTTCGCCCTACGCCTTCCACACACTGGGCAGTTGCCTGGCCTTCCGGGCCGGCGCTTACGCCCAGGTCCGCGGCTTCCCCCGGCGCGCCGCCGCGGAGGACTTTTACCTATTGAACAAACTGGCCAAGCTCGGCCCCGTCGCGCGGCTGCGCGGCCAGGCGGTGCAATTGCGCTCACGCTACTCCGATCGCGTGCCCTTTGGCACCGGTCCGGCGGTGGCGCAGATCAGCCGCGCCCGGGTGCCGCTGGATGCGCCGCTGTTCTACCACCCGCAGTGTTTCGAGTGCCTGCGCGCCCTGCTCGAGGCGCTGCCGGACTTGCGCGAGGCCGGCGCCGATCTGCCGGCCCTGCTGCATCGCTCGGGGCTCGATACGGACACCGCGGACGCGTGCAGCGACATTTTGCAAACCATGGGGCTGGAGGCGGCGCTGCGACACTGCCGGCAGCACGGCCGCGGCGCGCAGCAGTTTTTGCGCCAGTTTCACCAGTGGTTCGACGCTTTTCGCAGCCTCAAGTTTATTCGCGCCCTGCGCCAGCGCCGCTGGCCCAGCCAGGCGCTACACGCACTGGCGGCTCAGTCTCCGCCCTTGCTCCCCGCGATGCGGGGACCGGGGCAGGACATCGACCGCCTGCTGCGGGCGACGCGCCGGAGATGGTGGCAAACTACATGAGCAACTGGCGAATATCTCCCAGCAGGGCCAGCAGGCGGGTGAAAAAGCGGCCGCCGTCGCCGCCATTGATCACCCGGTGATCGTAGGACAGCGCCAGCGGCAGCATGTTGCGCGGCACGAAAGACTGGCCGTCCCACACCGGCTTGACCGCCGCCCGGGACACCCCGAGAATGCCGACTTCCGGCGCATTGATGATGGGGCTGAAGCCGTTGCCGCCGATACTGCCCAGGCTGGAAACCGTAAAACAGCCCCCCTGCATGTCGGCCGGCGCCAGCTTGCGTTCACGCGCCCGCTCCGCCAGCTCCATTACCTGGGCAGCCAGTTCCCAGATACTCTTGCGGTCCACATCGCGCAGCACCGGCACCACCAGTCCCGCCGGCGTGTCCACCGCCATGCCGATGTGGATGTATTTCTTGTACACCAGATCCTCGCCGCCGCGCGCCAGTGAACTGTTGAACTTGGGGTTATCGCGCAGCGCCGCGGCACAGGCCTTCAGCAAAAAGGGCATGGGCGTGAGCTTGACGCCGCGCTGTTCGGCCTCGTCCCCGAGGCTCTTGCGGAATACTTCGAGCTCGGTGATATCCGCCTCGTCAAACTGGGTGACATGGGGCACGTTGAGCCAGCTGCGCTGCATATTGGCCGCAGTCAGCTTGTCCAGTTTACTGCGCGCGGCCACTTCGACTTCGCCAAATTTCGAAAAATCGATCTCGGCAATGGCCGGAATGCCGCCGCCGGCGGCGGCCGGCGCATGCAGTGAGCGCCGCACATAAGCCTGCAGATCCTCTTTCAGTATCCGGCTGCGCGGCCCGGAACCCTCGACGGCGTCCAGCGGCACACCAAACTCGCGGGCCAGCTTGCGCACCGCCGGGCCGGCGTACACACCACTACCGGCGGCCGCTTGCGGGGAACGGCCACTCGGCGCGGGGGAAGGCGGGGCAGCGCGGCTTGCAGAGGGCGCGGACTTTTCTCTGACGGCAGTATCCGCATCCGCTGCACTGACCGCCGTGGACTCGGCCGCCGTGGACTCGGCCCCCGTGGACACGGCCCCCGTGGACACGGCCGCCCTGGATGCGCTGTCGGATTGGTCTGTGGCCGGTGCCGCGCCAGTGGCGCGCAACCTGATCAGCGCATCGCCCTGGCGCACGTGGTCGCCCTCGGCAACCAGCACCTCCAGCACCTCGCCGGCCCCGGGGGCAGGCACCTCCATCGACGCCTTGTCCGACTCCAGGACGACCAGCGAATCGCCTTCGGCCACGGTATCGCCCACCCGCACGCAGACCTCGATCAAGTCCACCGCCTCATCGCTGCCGATATCCGGCACGACCACCGTCTGCTCATGGCGGTCCGCGCGGGAGTCGTCGCGCTCCGCCGCCCGGTCTGCGGACCCGCTATCTCTTGATTCCGGTTCCGGTTCCGGTTCCGCTGCGGAGGGTGTGTCGGCGCGGGCGTCGTGGGCGCCCTCCGGTTCTGCAGCGGCAGCGGCAGCCGGGCTGTCCGATTCTGCGCCGTCCGTCTCGATCAATGCAATGGGCGCACCCTCGGCCAGCTCATCCCCCACCGCCACCAGCAGTTCGCGCACCGTACCGGCCGCCGTTGAGGGAATCTCCATCGAAGCCTTGTCGGATTCCAGCACGATCAGGCTCTGGTCCACCGCTACCGTGTCGCCCACCGCCACCAGCAGTTCGATCACCTCGGCACCCTCGGCGCCGCCGATGTCCGGCACTTCTACCTGTTGTTTTGTCACGTCAGTTCCCCTGTCTCAAACGGTGGCGGGGTCGGGCTTGTCCGCCGCAATACCCAGTGCGTCCATCGCCGCAGTGACCCGGGACGCCTCGATGCTGCCTTCGTCCGCCAGCGCCTTGAGCGCGGCGAGTACCACATAGCTGCGACTGACTTCAAAAAACTCACGCAACTTCGGTCGCGTGTCGGAACGACCGAAGCCGTCGGTGCCCAGGACCGTGAAGCTGCCCGGCACAAAGGCCCGAATCTGCTCGGTATAGGACTTCATATAGTCAGTGGCCGCGATAAACGGGCCGCGACAGTCCTGCAACTGTCGGGTGACAAAAGGTACGCGCGGTTTATCTTCCGGATGCAGCATGTTCCAGCGCTGTACGGCTTTGCCCTCGCGCTGCAGTTCGTTGACGCTGGTCAGGCTCCACACATCGGCGGCGACCTGGTAGTCCTCCTCGAGCATGCGCGCTGCGGCTTCCACTTCACGCAGGATCGTGCCGGCACCCATCAACTGCACCCGCAATTCCGCCTCGCGAGTCGAGCGCCGCAGGCGGTACATACCCCGGATGATCTCCTCCTCGACACCCTCGGGCATGGCGGGGTGGGGATAGTTCTCGTTCATCGTGGTGATGTAATAAAACTTGTTTTCACCTTCCTGGAACATGCGGCGCAGGCCATCCTGTACGATCACCGCCAGCTCATAGGCATAGGTGGGATCGTAGGTGACGCAATTGGGTATGGTACTGGCCAACAGGTGGCTGTGACCGTCCTGATGCTGCAGTCCCTCGCCGTTGAGCGTGGTTCTCCCGGCTGTCGCGCCGATAAGGAAGCCGCGCGCCTGACTGTCCCCGGCGGCCCAGGCCAGGTCGCCGACCCGCTGAAAACCAAACATGGAATAGTAGATATAGAACGGCACCATGGTGTAGCCACTGACACTGTAGGACGTCGCCGCCGCCAGCCAGGTCGAAAACGCCCCGGCTTCGTTGATGCCCTCCTGCATGATCTGGCCCTGTTTATCCTCCTTGTAGAACATGATCTGTCCGGCATCCTGCGGGGTGTATTTCTGGCCCACGGAGGAGTAGATGCCCAGTTGGCGAAACATGCCCTCCATACCGAAGGTGCGCGCTTCATCGGGTACGATCGGCACTACCCGCGCGCCGATCTCCTTGTCCTTGACCAGGTTGGAGAGCATGCGCACAAACGCCATGGTGGTAGAGGGCTCGCGCTTGCCGCTGCTCTTGAGCTGGTTGTCAAAGAGCGACAGAGGCGGCGTGGTCAGCAAATCGATCTCGGCACGGCGCACCGGAAGCGGCCCGCCGAGGCCCTCGCGCCGCTCGCGCATGTAGCGCATTTCCGGGCTGTCCGCAGCGGGGCGGTAGTAGGGTACGTCCTTGAGCTCATCGTCGCTGATGGGGATGGCGAAGCGATCGCGAAACGCTTTGAGGCTGTCCATATCGAGCTTTTTGAGAGCGTGGGTTTCATTGCCTGCTTCGCCCGCCTCCCCCGTGCCGTAGCCCTTGACCGTCATGGCCAGGATGACCGTGGGCCGTTCCTGTTCCTCCACCGCAGCGGCGTAGGCCGCATAGACCTTGTAGGGGTCGTGCCCGCCGCGATTGAGGTACATGATGTCCTCGTCGGACAGGTCGGACACCAGTTCCAGCAGCTCCGGGTACTTGCCGAAAAAGTGCTCGCGGGTGTAGGCGCCGCCATTGAACTTGTAGTTCTGCAGGTCGCCGTCGACCACCTCGTCCATGCGTTTTTGCAACAGCCCGGTGGTATCGCGCTCCAGCAAGGGATCCCATTTGCGACCCCAGATCACCTTGATCACGTGCCAGCCCGCGCCGCGGAAGTTCCCTTCGAGCTCCTGGATGATCTTGCCATTGCCGCGCACCGGCCCGTCCAGTCGCTGCAGGTTGCAGTTGATCACAAAATGCAGATTGCCCAGGCTTTCCCGACCGGCCATGGAGATGGCGCTGAGCGCCTCCGGCTCGTCCGTTTCACCATCGCCCAGGAAGCACCAGACGTTGCGGTCGCCGTGATCGACCAGGCCGCGGCTCTGCTGGTACTTCATGACGTGCGCCTGATAGATCGCCTGGATCGGTCCCAGTCCCATGGACACCGTGGAAAACTGCCAGTAGTCCGGCATCAGCCAGGCGTGCGGATAGGACGACAACCCGTCGCCGTCCACCTCGCGCCGGAACTTGTCCAGTTGCGCCTCGTCCAGACGTCCCTCCAGGTAGGAGCGCGCGTACATGCCCGGAGAACTGTGGCCCTGGTAGAACACCAGATCACCGGGGTGACCATCCCGGGCACCGCGAAAAAAGTAGTTGTAGCCGATATCGTAGAGCGTGGCACTGGACGAAAAACTGGAAATGTGCCCGCCCAGGTGGTCGTCGTTGTCATTGGCCCGCATCACCATGGCCACTGCGTTCCAGCGGATCAGGGAGCGAATACGCCGCTCCATGAACAGGTCCCCCGGCATCATTTTCTCGTCCGCGGGGGCTATGGTGTTGCGAAAGGGTGTGGTGACCGCTTCGGGCAGGCGCAGACGGCAGTCCCCCGCATGCCGCGTCAACTGCCCCAGCAACTCGGCGGCCCGCTCGGGGCCGCTGTGCTTGACCACACTATCCAGGGCATCGAGCCATTCGCGGGTCTCTGTCGGATCCTTATCCTCGGACATGCTGAACATTCCTCCTGCTTTCGGTTCCACTGTAGAACCTTGTCCGGTCACCCCGATGACCGGATACCCGGCTTCCAGTAGCCATGTTAGACCGATTGAACATTTCTTCAAGCTTGTAAAAATACTACAGGAGCAACGCCGGGAAAACTACCGGGTGCTTTTTTGGAACCTGAAAATAGGACGGAATTCGCCTATCCGCTGTGGGCATCCTCTCGAAACACGCTCGGCAGGACCGCGTCTTTTTGTAGTTCTGCTACAAGCCTGCCCTTAGTCTACCCGATAGGCCTCGTGATCCTCCTTGATTGCCTCTGCAGAGGTAAACGGCCGCTCGCTGTGCGCGGGGAGAAGCCCCCACCGCCCCGGAGCCACCACCTGCAGGGAATGCGGCAGCCGCAGGAACACGCGCTGGTAGTAGTCCAGCCAGGAATCCAGGGTAAAGGCGTCCACTGCCTCGGCCAGCGCTTCGCGCCCGTTAAAATCCCACTGCTTGCGCGCGATGGACTGCCAGTAGAACTCGGCGCGTTCCCACAGGTTCTTGTCGGGACGCAGGATCTCGCTCAACAGGGCTGCCCGGTGGCGCTCGAACTGCTGCCGGTCGAGGCCGGCCGGCACATCCTGCAGATAGGACTGCATGGCCTGAGCGACCTCGGGGGCGGCGGTTCCCGGCGACTGCACCAGCAGCACCAGAGCGGGCACCTCGAACTGCGGCCAGGAAAACGCGGCCACCACATAGCCCAGCTGCTGCTGGGTGCGCAGCTCCTGGAAAAACCCCGATTTGACAATCTGCGCGGTCAGGTCGGCCGCGGCACGATCGGACCAACTGTCGTCTGCGCCCTGCAGGTACCAGGCGACCACGGCGTCGTCGTGCGGCACGGCCACGGCATACTGCAGTGCTTCCCCGGCTGCCAGATCGAGTACTTTTACCGGGGGCAGGGCCGGCGCAGGGCCGCGCTGCACAACGCTGGCCAGCAGCTTCGAGACATCGTTCACAATGGCGCGATCGTAATTGCCGTAGATCATTACCTCCGCCGTCGCACTGGCCCAGAAACGGCGCGCGTAGCGCCGCAGGGCAGACTGGTCCAACTGCTGCAGCTCGGCAATGAGCGCAGTTTCACCCCACTCGCCGTAGAGCAGGGCCTCGCGCAGATCGTTCATCACCTGGCTGCTGGGACGATCGGCGACACTGTTGCGCAAACTGCGGATCAGGTCCTGCCGGATATCGGCGAAGCGCCGCTCATCAAAAGTCGAATCGGCGAAAGCGTCGAGCAGGTGGCGCAGCAACCGGGGCTGCTTGTCATTGTAACCGTGCATGCGCAGGCTGATGCCCTGGGCGTGCTTGTAGATGCTAAAGCTCAGCCCCGCCAGTTGGGCCGGATAGGCCAGCTCGTTCACCTTGTCGCGCAGCAGCGCCGCATAGAGCGTCGCCGCCGCATTCTGGCGCGCACTGTGCCCGACCTCGACGGAGCGAAAGTTGATGTAAGTCGCTCCCTTGGGTAGGCGAAACTCAGCATCGGGCATAAACCAGATTTTTTGGCGTTCGGTCTGTAAAACCACGTCGGGGTGGGGGGGGGACTGCGCGGGGAGTTCGACCAGCGCGACATCCTCGGCAATAAACTCATTGGGAGCGGGCAGGTGGAGCGTCTCCTGCGCAGCATCGCTGCGCCACGCCGCCAGTTCGTCGGCATGCAAGGTGCGCGCCGCATAAGGCACCTGGTAGTAGGTTGACACCCGGTCCGTGCTGACGTGTTTGTCGTCCAGTTGGACTATCGCGTTGTCCGGCGTGATACTGCCCAATAGCTGCGCGAGCGCCTCTCTGTCGAAGCGCTCCATCATATAGCGACCGCGCAGTACATCTTCATCGTCGTAGTCGTGCATGGCGCCAGCCAGCGCGCTGACATAGTTGATCGGCTCCGTCTTTTCCTGGAAGCGAAAGCTCAGTTCCGCCAGGCGCGCCTGCTCGCCGTACAACCACTCCTGCGGCCCTGCTTCGCGCAGCATATCCATGTAGGCAAACAACAACTGCAATACCCGCTGGTAGTCTCTGACGCCTTTGGCGGTGAGCGCGATAGAGACGCTGAACAGGGCGCCGCCGCGCCAGCCCAGCCCCTCGCCCGCAGAGAGGCTCTCCGCCAGCCCCTCGGCCTTGAGCATTGACAGCAGGCTGCCCTCGCCCTCGTGCCCCACCAGGTTGCCCAGATAGGAGACCGGCTTGACAGCGTACAGCTCCCGGTAATCGGCAATGGGAAACGACACCTGCAGTTGACGCAGCGTGGCCTGGGGAACAGCCTGTACCAGCAGCGGCAGGCGGTCCGCTTCAAACGGCGGCACCTCGATCCGCTGGTGCTCAAAATTCTTGTTCGGCACCTGGCTGAACATCGGCACCACCAACGCCTCCAGTTCGTCCAGCGACTGTGCACCCAGGACCACCAGGCGCATGACATTGGCCGAGTAGTGCCGGTCGTAAAAGCGGATCAGCTCGTCGCGCACCGCGGAGTCGGGCCGGTCGGCCAGGCTCTCAAGGTTGCCGACCACAAACTGGCTGAACGGGTGATCCGGATTCATGGTTTCCTGCAGCACGTCCAGGCCGCGACGCGAGTCGCTCTTCAGACCCATCTGGTACTCCGCTTCGACGGCGTTCTTTTCGCGCTGTACATACTCGGCATCGAAGCGCGGCGCGATAAAGAACTGGGCAAACCGGTCCAGCGCCTCCGGCAGAAACGGGGCGTTCACATCAAAAAAGTAATTGGTGTGCTCGAAAGCGGTGTAGGCGTTGCGGTTGCCGCCGTGCTCGGTAATGAACCGCTCGTACTCCGCCGCGTCGGGGTACTTGTCGGTACCCAGGAAAAGCATGTGTTCGAGAAAGTGTGCCAGGCCCGCGCGACCGGGAGGATTGTCTCCGCTGCCGACCATCACGTCGAGTGCGGCGGCCGCCTTGGGCGTGCCGGGATCCGAAATCAACAGCACCGGCATGTCGTTGTCCAGCGTGAGCAGGCGGTACTGCCGGTCGTCGTTGGGGCTGGCGATCGGCTGTCCGGGCTTGTCTGCCTGTCCGGCGCAGGCCGCCACCAGCAAGGCGCCCAGAACGATCAACACGCCCGACAGAGACTGCAGCCTCTGCCGCGGGAACTGTACAGACATCGCTTACTCCATCAATTCGGATTGTGCCGCTCGGCAGTGGAGACGACCGGCGTCGCGGAAGTCGGCCAGGCATTGATAATGGCCTTGATCAGGGTCGCCAGCGGGATGGCGAAGAAGACACCCCACAGACCCCAGATACCGCCGAAAAACAACACGGCCAGCACGATTGCCACGGGGTGCAGATTCACCGCCTCGGAAAACAGCAGCGGCACCAGCACATTGCCGTCCAGCACCTGGATGACCAGATAGACCGCCACCATGTAATAAAATTCACTGCCAAAGCCCCACTGGAAAAAACCCACCACCACCACGGGCACCGTAACCAGCGCGGCACCAATGTAGGGAATGATGACCGACAGGCCCACGGCCAGACCGAGCAGTGCCGCATAGTTGAGGTCCATCCAGGCGAAGGCGAAGTAGGTCACGGCCCCGACAATAATCATCTCCAGCACTTTGCCGCGCGCGTAATTGGCAAACTGCAGGTTCATCTCTGACCAGATACGCCGCAACAACGGGCGCTCGGCGGGCAGGAATCCTCCTACCCAGGCGAGAATCTGCTCGCGATCCTTGAGAAAAAAGAACACCAGCAGCGGAATCAGGACCATGTACACCAATACGGTCAGAATGCCGGGTATGGAGGCCAGAGAACGGGTCACCAGCACCTGCCCCAGCCCTGCCATCTCCTTCTTGGCCACCGCCATAACCTGGCTGATTTGCGACTCGGTAAACAACTCCGGGTAGCGCTGGGGCAGGACCACCAGGAACTGCTGGGCCTGTTCCAGCATGCGCGGCATCTCACCGGCCAAACTCAGCATCTGCCGCCACACCAGTGGCAGCAGGCCCAGGGTGAAGCCAAAAAAAGCGCTCATGAAAACCAGGAAGGAAACCGCCACCCCAAACCAATGCGGCAGTCCGTGGCGCTGCAGCTGGCCGGCCAGACCCTGCACCAGAAAGGCCAGGACCATCGCCGCCAGTACCGGCGCCAGGATATCGCCCACGGTCATCAACAACAGCAGCGCGATCGCCAGCAGCACCAGCAGGAGCACGGACTCCTCCTCGAACAGGTAGCGCTTGTACCACTTGTTGAAAATCTCGAGCATGGTGACTCAGGCTCTCCCGTCAGCTCTTCTGCAACACGTGTATATAGACACCATCAATCTCCTCACTGGCAAGCAGTAGGTGGCCGGATTGCCGGGCAAACACCTCGAAGTCGCGCATCGATCCCGGATCCGTGGCGATCACCCGCAGTCGCTGCCCCGCTTCCATGGCATGCAGCGCCCGCTTGGCCTTGAGCAGCGGCATGGGGCACTGCAAACCGCAGGTATCCAGCTCGATCGTCTCTACTTCACCCATTGCATGCACCATCCTGGCCGGGAGGCGCGACAGTATAAGCCATTCGCGGGTGCGGAATGAACTTTGGCGAAGGCGTTGGTTCTAACCGGACCGAAAAAGGATTTGTCGTACTCACGCCCGCCTGACGTACAATGCCGGGTAATTCGATTTGCTGACCAATGGTTTCATGCTGTGTTTTCACTGTGCGCCAAGGCGGTTCGGGCCCGCCGCCGAGCGCTGATACTTTTTTTGTGTAGCCTGCTGTATGGCGGCTCACCGACGGGCGCGGAGGAACTCAAGCTCCCCAATCTCGGTGAATCGAGCACCAGTATGTTTTCCGTCGAGTTCGAACACCAGCTCGGCCAGACCTGGCTGCGCATGTTTCGCAGCCAGGTCGGTACCGTCGACGACCCCCTGTTGTTCGATTACCTGGAGCATTTGATCTACCGGCTCATCACCCACAGCAAACTGGCGGACCGCCGCGTGGATATCGTCGTCGTGGACAACCCGACCATCAACGCCTTTGCCGTGCCCGGGGGCGTGATCGGCATCCACAACGGACTGCTACTTTGGGCCCAGACAGAAGATGAACTGGCCACCGTACTGGCGCACGAAATCGCCCACCTCAGCCAGCGACACTTTTCCCGCGGCGTGGAATTCCGCAAAAACCAGCAGCCGCTCACCCTGGCCGCGATGCTCGCCGGCCTGGTGCTGATGGCCACCACCGGCAGTGACGCGGGTATGGCTGCCATCTCTGCGGCGCAGGCTGCGGCCCAGGATTCAGCCCTGCGTTACAGTCGCAGCAACGAGCAGGAGGCCGACCGCATCGGCATGCAGACCCTGGTGGACGCGGGCATGGACCCGCACGCCGCAGCGGATATGTTCGAACGCATGCTACAGGCCTCGCGCTATGCCGGCGGCGACCGTTTTCCCGAGTTTCTGCGCACCCACCCACTGTCGGAAAACCGTATCGCCGACACCCGCAATCGCGCGCGGCAGTATCCCCGGCAGATCCGCCCGACCAGCCTCGATTACCAGCTGATGCGCGCCAGGGTCGTGATGCAGTTGTCCAGCACACCGGAACAGGCCATACAGCGGTTTCGCGGCGAACTGGAGGGCGAACCGCGCTCCCGCGAGGCCGCGACCTATGGTCTGGTGCTGGCCTTGACCGCCGCCGGCCGCGCCGAAGAAGCGCGTCTGGAACTCGACGCGCTGTGGTCGAAGGACCCCGACCGTCTGGAGTACATTATCGCGGATGCGCAGATCGACACGGTGCTCAACCAGCCGGCTCGCGCGGCCAAAAAACTGGCCGCTCGCCTGCAGTTGTCGCCCGCAAACCACCCATTGACCATGGCCTACGCCAGCGCACTGATGAAAAACCAGCAGCCGCATATCGCCGAGGAAGTACTGCTGGCGCAAAGCAGAGTGCGCCCCGGCGACCCGGGACTGTGGTATCTGCTGGCCGAAGTACAGGGGCTTGCCGGCAATATCGTCGGGCTGCACCAGTCGCGCGCGGAGTATTTCATCCTCAACGGAGGGCTCGACCAGGCCGAAAAGCAGCTCACTTACGCGCTGCCGCTGGCGCGCAATGACTACCTGACCAGCGCCCGCATCAACGAGCGCCTCAAGGACATCACGCAGATGCGCGAACAAATGCAAAACCTGTAGGGAGGGAAAGAATTGCGCCCCGGGCGGCGGTCAGGCCCTGCCCTTGACGTCACGCTGCAACCGTGCGGCGAAGTCCAGCATACGGCGCAGGGGCACCATGGCCTGCTCGCCCAGCGCCGGATCCACGAGCACCTCGTTGTCATCGCGATCGAACACCTGGGCCAGCACTTCCAGTTCGTTCATTGCCATCCAGGGGCAGTTGGCGCAGCTACGGCAGGTGGCGCCCTCGCCCGCGGTGGGGGCAATAATGAACTCCTTGTCCGGCGCCTGTTGCTGCAATTTGTAAAAGATGCCCTGATCGGTCGCGACGATAAACCGCCGGTTCTGCATCTCCCGCGCCGCGCGGATGATCTGTGTGGTCGAGCCGACCCGGTCGGCCAACTCCAGCACCGCCGCGGGGGACTCGGGGTGCGCCAGCACTGCCGCATCCGGATAGACACGTTTGAGATCGGCGATGCCCCGTGCCTTGAATTCCTCGTGTACGATACAGGCGCCGTCCCACAGCAGCATATCCGCGCCGGTCTCGCGCCTGACATACTCGCCCAGGTGCTTGTCGGGCGCCCAGATGACCTGTTCACCCCGCTCGGCGAGGTGCTCCACGACATCCAGGGCGATACTGGACGTCACGACCCAGTCAGCGCGCGCCTTCACTGCGGCGGAGGTGTTGGCATAGACCACCACCTTGCGCTGCGGGTGCTGGTCGCAAAAAGCGGCAAAGTCCTCGATCGGGCAGCCCAGATCCAGCGAGCAGGTGGCTTCCAGGGTGGGCATCAGCACCCGCTTGTGCGGCGTGAGAATTTTCGCCGTCTCGCCCATGAACCGCACTCCCGCAACCACCAGGGTGGTAGCGCTGTGGTCGTGCCCGAAACGCGCCATTTCCAGGGAATCCGAGACACAGCCGCCAGTCTCCTCCGCCAGCGACTGAATCGCGGGCGCGGTGTAGTAATGCGCCACGATAACGGCGTTTTCGCGCTGCAGGCGGGCCTTGATCCGCTCCCTGAGTTCGCGTTCCTCAGCGGGCGCCAGGCGCTTGCGTTCAGCGTGATCCAGATGATACTGGACCTGCCGGCGAATCGTTTCCAGTTTGTCGGAAGCCAGGCTCATGCTTTATCGGTTAACAAAAACAAAAAACAGTTGGAAAGGCCTAAATCCTACCACAGTTTGCCTATTCTGGTGACTGCCCCGCATCCGGCTTGCGGATGGCGCCGGGGCGCCCTCGACCCGCGACCAGGGCGGTAATTTTTTGCAAACATTTACTAGAATTTCAGTGAATTATTGCGTATAACTTTATGTTATATAAAGAATAAGCCGCTACACCAATGCCGAGCGGGCGGGAGGTCGGCCACCCAGAGGCCGGTGTCGCGGCAAGCGCGAGGGCTCAAACACCCGTGGTGGAACAACACACCGTATTAATCATCTCCGCGAACAAGACGGACCACCTCGTCCTGTGCGCCTGTCTGGAGCGCGCGGTGCCGGCGCGATTCGACCTGGAATTCTGCGAATCGATGGAGCGGCCGGTGGAGGCCCTGACCGACCCGCGGGTCGACGTGGTCATAATGGCGCACGGCCCACAGACAGAGTACCTGCTGCGCCTTGCCCAGAAAACGGAAACCACGGTGCCCATCGTACTGCTGCTGGATAATCCCCACGACAGCATTGTGGCGCAGTTGCGCGAGTACGGCGCCCAGGACTACCTGGTGCGCGGCCAGCTCCAGGACGCCCTGGTGCACCGGATCCTCGACTACAGCATCCAGTTGAAACTGGCTCGGGAAACGATTCAGCAACTGTCCAGTCGCGATCCGCTGACCGGGGGGCTCAACCGGACGGGCTTCCGGGCGCACCTGGAACGGGCGATGGACCGCTCGCAGCGCTACGGTTTCCATACGGCCCTGCTCTACATCAACATCGACCAGTTCTCCACCATCAACGACCACTATGGAGAAGCCGATGGCGACCGGTTGATCAAGTCGATTGCACGCCGTCTGCAGAACAAGATGCGCAGCACCGACAGCATCGCGCGGCTCGGCGGCGATGAATTCGCCATCGTACTGGAGGATGTGAACAGCAGCGCCGACGTGGCTCTGATTGCCGAAAAAATGCTCGGCTCCATTGCCACGCCCATGCTACTCAGTGAACAACAGGTCGCCGTGGAGGCCTCTATCGGAGCCGCCATCTTCCCCGAGGACGGGCACGAGCTCACCGACCTGGTCGAGCACGCGCGCAGCGCCATGCAGCAGGCCAAAAGCGTGCGGGGCAACAAATTCATCCGCTACTCGGAACAGATAGCCTTCGACGTCTCCGGCAATAACTCACTGGCGGCAGAACTGCGCGCGGCTGTGCGAAAAAACCAGTTTGAGCTGCACTACCAGCCCCGCGTGGATTTGGGCAGCGGACAACTGGTCGGGCTCGAAGCGCTACTGCGCTGGAATCATCCCGAACGGGGCCTGATCGCGCCGGGAGAATTCCTGTCGGCCTGTGAGGACATGGGGCTGATGAAATCCATCGGCTACCAGGTTATCCAGCACGCCTGCAGCGCGCTGGTCTGGCTGGAGCAGCAGGGCCTGCAGACCGTAGACGTCGCCGTGAACATCGCATTTTCACAGATTCAGGACGACCGTTTCGTCAATATCGTCAAGGACATCATCACCCGCAGCGGGGCCGCGGCCTCGCGCCTCGAGTTCGAGTTGACGGAGTCGACCATCCTGAAGAGCCCGGGGGCCATCAAGGCGCGCATGGACGACTTGCGGCTACTGGGTATCTCCTTCTCGCTCGACGACTTCGGCACCGGCTTCTCGCAGCTTTCGCACCTGACGGAACTGCCCATCTCGGCGCTGAAAATTGACGCCTGTTTTGTCAGGGAACTGCCCGGCAACCCCCATCAGGAGGCGGTGTGCAGCATGATCATCGAGATGGCGCGCCGCCTGGGAATGCTGGTTGTCGCCGAGGGCGCCGAAACCTTCGAGCAGGTTGAATTTCTGCGCCGCCACCACTGTCAGCAGGTGCAGGGCTACTATTACAGTGCGGCCATCCCGCTGCAACAGCTGCCCCGCTTCGTGCGGGAACAGCGTTGCAAGCGCCGCGAACAGCTACTTTCCTGACGGATTGATTGCGCTTTGACTCAATCGCGCTTTGAGCACTAGGCGCACGTTGCCAGTGATGATAGCCTTGAACCATCTCGGCGTCCGCACTAATCCGGCTGAATATGTCCGCTATTGACAACCCAGGTCACCGCGCAAAAATTCTGGTCTGCGACGACGACCAGAATGTGCGCCTGCTCACCCGCCAGTGCCTCGAAGCCGAAGACATGACAGTCGTGGAAGCCGCGGACGGTATCGAGGCCATCGACGTGTTTACGCGCGAGCGCCCGGATCTGGTATTTCTCGATGTGGGCATGCCGGGCATGACAGGGCTGGAGGTCTGCCAGCGGATCAGGCAAATGCCGCAGGGAGAGTCCATTCCCATCATGATCGTTACGGGATCGGACGATCGCAACTCGATAGATCAGGGATTCGAGGCCGGCGCCACCCAGTACAAGACCAAGCCGGTCAACTGGTCGCTGCTGGGCAGGGATGTGCAGTACATGCTGCGCGCGAGCAACGCCTTTAATGCCCTCAAACGGCAGGAAGACCGTCTGCGCTACCTCGCCTATTACGACCCCCTCACCAGCCTTCCCAACCGGCGCAGTTTCAACGAGCAGCTCAACCGCATTTTGAAACGCAGCCAGCGCCACAACTCCAATGCCGCGCTGCTGTTCATCGATCTGGACCACTTCAAGCGGATCAACGATTCGATTGGCCACGCGCGCGGCGACCGTTTGCTGGTTGAGATCGCCAAGCGACTCACCATGGAACTGCGCGAAGATGACGCGATCAATTACTTCAGCGACAGCAGCACGATCGCCCTGGACGACTACGGCGTCGGCACCGAGATCGCCAGGCTCGGCGGCGACGAATTCACGGTGGTATTGTCCGATGTGGCGAATATTACCCATATCGAGGTGGTCGCCAGGCGCCTCCTCAATACGCTGTCGGAACCGATCGCGCTGCAATCACACAACCCCGTTGTGACACCCAGCATCGGCATCGCCCTGTACCCACAGGACGGCGAGGACCCCGACACGCTGGTGCGCAATGCCGACACCGCGATGTACGCGGCCAAAGCCGAGGGTCGGGCCTGCTACCGCTTTTATAACGAGCAGATGAATGCACGCGCCGTTGAACACCTCAAGATGGAGGAAGAGCTGCGCGACGCCATGCTGAACAACGAGCTGGAGTTGCGCTACCAGCCGCAAGTTGACTGCCGCAGCGGGGCAGTGGTCAGCATGGAAGCCCTGGTGCGCTGGAAACACCCGCAGCGCGGTCTGGTGTCGCCGCTGGAGTTCATCCCCGTGGCGGAGCGTACCGGACAGATCATAGAGCTGGGTGAATGGGTTTTGAGTGAGGTCGCGAGAAACTGCGTCTACTGGGAATCACTGGGGCTGAGGCCGTTTCGGGTGTGCGTGAATATCTCCCCGCTGCAGTTCAACCAGCGCAACCTGCCCCGGTGGATTGCCAAATTCCTGGAACGCTCCGGCCTGCCGGCGCAGCGCCTGGAACTGGAGCTCACCGAGAGCGCCATCATGACGGATGCAAAAACCAACATCGCCAAACTGAACGAACTGAAAGCCATCGGGCTGGATCTGGCGGTTGACGATTTCGGCACGGGATACTCGTCCCTGAGTTACCTGAAGCGCTTCCCGATCGACACGCTGAAGATTGACCAGAGCTTTGTCGCCGACCTGGACAGTGCCGATGGCGCGGCTATCATCGATGCCATTCTGGCGCTGTCCAAGACCCTCAACCTGCGCGTCATAGCCGAAGGCATCGAAAACCAGGAGCAGCTGGCTTATCTCGCGGCAAAGGACTGCGATTTACTGCAGGGTTACTTTTTTTCCCATCCGATTTACCCGGAAGACGTCCCCGCCATGCTGCAGCAGAATTTCACTCAACAGATCAGGGAGGCTATCGGCCGCTGATGCCCCGCCAACGTGATCCGGCCGACACCGGTCAATGAGACACGCGCAGGCCTCGCCCCGCCATTTGTTTGCACCGCTGCAGTACGCTCTCATCCTGTCGCTGTCGGCGGTGTTCGCCACCCCGTCTCTGGTCGCCTCCGCGGCGCCGCAAACGAGCCTGGTGATGCTCCAGGGAAAATCAGCGCGCGAACTGCGTGCGCTGGTGGAGCGGCAGGGCGGCAGAGTGACCCACGACCTGCCGATCATTGACGCGGTAGGCGCCAGGCTGACTCCCGAGCAGCTCCGGGCCGCACTGCGATCCCCGCTGGTCGGCCGCCACATCGATGACCTGGACGTACTGCAGCCACCGGATCATCAAGATGAACTGGCCCGGGACAACTGCAAGGTCGCCGGTGCTATCGAGTTGTCCCTGCACGGCACGCAATTGCAGTGGCCGCTCTACAACAAGGCGCCGGCACCCGTTGTACTGGAGCAGATGGAGCTGACCTGGCCCGCCCACCTGGGCACCATCGCCGCCATTGCCCTGGGCGGGAGCAACCTGGACCCGGCGCTGTTCCAGCAGTTGCACCCGGGTAGTGCCAACCTGCAACTTGCCGGTCACGCCCGTATCGAGCTGGCGCAACAGGCTGATCTTCGGATACGTTTCAGCGGATCCCCCACCGCGTCGACAGGCATCGCGCCGGAGCAGGGGGACTTCACCATCACCCTGCATTTCTCCGGAGACTGTAGCACCAGCCTGATGCCCGCCTACCCCGACAACCACCACGACTTTTACTACGCCGGCGCGGCGGACGTGAACATCCTGCATCGGCACGGCGTGACCGGCCGTGGGGTGACGGTGGCCGTGCTGGATTCCGGCCTGTGGGAGCACGATGCGCTGGCCCAAGACACCGCCGGCAGACCTCGTATCGTCGCCAGATATGACGCCACCAATGACCGTGTCGGCCCTGAGGTTTTCGACGACAGCGGCCACGGCACCCATATGACCAGCGTACTTGCCCACAGCGGCCAGGTGATAAAAAACGGAGAGCCCACGGGTACGTTCAAGGGCATTGCGCCGGACGCCAGTCTCGTCGCGGTGAAGGCCTTTGACGTGGAGGGCCACGGCGGCCTGCTGGACATTGTACGCGGCGTACAGTGGGTGGTAGAAAACCGCCAGAAGTATAACATTCAGGTACTCAACCTGTCGTTTGCCGCAAGACCGCGCTGGCACTACTGGCTGGATCCGGTGAATCAGGCTGTCATGCAGGCCTGGGCCAGCGGCATAACGGTGGTCGTGGCTGCGGGGAACGAGGGCCCTGAGCTCATGAGTATTGGCTCACCCGGGAATTTGCCCTACGTTATCACAGTGGGCGCCTTTACGGACTCATGGACCCCGGATACCACAGATGATGACTACATACCGGATTTTTCCTCACAGGGGCCGACGCCCACCGCGCATATCAAACCGGACCTGGTGGCGCCGGGCGGTCATATCACCGGGGTTACCCGTCCGGGATCGTCGCTGACGCGCGAATACCCGGAGTATCTGCTCAGCACCGGCGAGTTTGTCATGACCGGTTCGTCGCAGGCCGCCGCACTGGTCTCGGGCATTGTCGCCCTGCTGCTGCAACTGGAGCCGGGGCTCAGCCCCGACGACGTTAAATGCAAACTGTTGAGCAGCGCCGAACCGGCAATCAATCGTGACGGGCTGCTGGCCTACAGTCCATTCCAGCAGGGACACGGCCGCGTCAGCGCCGCCCGGGCGGTCGCGCTGGGAGAGCGCGGGTGCGGCAATCAAGAGCTGGACATACAACTTGATATCGCCAACGCGAAGCACTTCGAGGGCCCGGCCATCGTGGACGAAGAGGGCAGCGCGAGCCTGCCGGGGCTAAAGGCAATGCTTTCGCCGGAACCCGCGGAAAAAGGCCTCAGCCGCAGCCGCAAATGGGGCGTCAAGGCGCACATCGAACGAACAGACCCGCCAGACTCGAGCCCCGACTCCCCGTTCGACTGGCAGGCGCTGTATCGGCGCGAAAAAGCCACGATGGAGCATCTGGCCAGGTCAGCCCCGGAGTGAACCTGCCCGGTTTGCAGCGCCCTGCCGGTTGACCGCGCTACCGGCCTTTAAACCGCGGCTGGCGCTGCTCGCGTTGAGCGGCAAAGCCCTCCTGCAAGTCTTCGGAGTTCTGGCACAACTCGACCCGCTGCTGCGCGTCCAGCGGATCGATACCTGCGCCAGCCGCCTGCTGCAGAATGTGCTTCATGGAGCGCACCGCAAGCGGCGCCAGTGCGCCGATCTGTCTGGCCAGATCGTCTGTCGCATCGCGCAGTTGCGCCGGCAGCACCAGGTGATCGAGAAAGCCTGCCTCCAGCATCGCCTCGGCATCAAACTCCTCGCAGGCGACCAGTATGCGCTTGGCCAGCGTCACACCCAGGCGTTCGGCGAAGCGCCTGATACCACTGACCGGATAACACAAGCCGATGGCCGCGGCGGGGACGCGCATGCGGCTGCCCTCGACACCGATACGGAAGTCGCAGCTCAGCGCCAGTTCCACACCGCCGCCAAACACGCTGCCGTTGAGGGCACATAGGGTGGGAATGGCCAGGCTCGCCAGCTGGTCCGTCACTGCCTGGAAGCTGTCACCACTTATCTGTCCGGCGACGAGTTCTTGCAGGGAGGCGCCGGCACAGAATGTTCTGTCCCCCGCAGCCGTGACCACCAGGACCCTCACCTGCCTGTCCCCAGCGATATCCTGCAGATAACCCCGCAGAGCCTCGAGCTGCGCCCTGCCCAGGGAATTATGCCGCTCGGGGTTATTGAGCACCAGCCGCCCGACGTGTCCGGTGCGACTGTAGAGAACTGTATCGGTCATAGAGATTCCACCGGGAGTCAAGCCCGCGACATGCGCAAGAGCGCTATAGACACTCAGCATCTGCCCTATCATACTGCACCTCAATGGATACAGGCCAATGGCGATGCGGTGACCGTGTCGTGACCAGGCGATGCACCTGGTGCGGCGATGACCCGCTGTACGGGCATTACCACGACCGCGAATGGGGCGTACCCGTGCGGAACGGGATTTTTATCAGGGGAGTTAGCCGTGGCCACTGATCTGGACAAGCTGCTTGCGTTGCTTGAAGTCGAGCGTATCGACAAATACCTGTTCATTGGCAGGAGCCCGCCAAAACCCGCGCGCATTTACGGCGGGCAGGTCCTGGCGCAGTCGCTCAATGCCGCCGGCAGGACCGTAGATGCCGGCCGCCACGCCCACTCGGTACACGCGTACTTTCTGAGACCGGGCGACCCCGGCAAGCAGATCATCTACGAAGTCGATCCCATTCGCGACGGCAAGAGTTTCGTCACGCGTCGCGTGGTCGCCAAGCAGGACGGCGTTCCCATTTTCAGCACGTCGATGTCCTTTCATCGCCAGGAACAGGGCCTGTCGCACCAGCTGGCGGCGCCCGACGTAGCGCCGCCCGAGGAGCTCGAGTCCGACCACCGCTACTGGACCCGAATGGCGCAGCGCTACCCGGACCAGCTGGAAGCGCCCACCGTGGAGCCGATCGAGCGCAAGACGGTCCGGCGCCGGGACTACCCGCACCCGCAACCGCAGGAACCGCAGCAGTTTATCTGGTTCCGGGCCCTGGGCGAGCTCGGCGATGATCACCGCCGGCACCAGACGGTGTTGACCTACCTGTCAGATTCTGCGCTGGTGGGCACCGCCCTGTTACCCCACCCGTGTTCCACTCGCCACAGCAGCATGCAGTTCGCGAGTCTGGATCATGCGCTGTGGTTTCACCGGCCCTTTCGCGCCGACGAGTACCTGCTGTACGCGCTGGACAGCCCCACTGCCGCCGCCGCAAGGGGGTTCAGCCGCGGTGCATTTTACACGCGCGACGGCGTGCTGGTTGCCTCCGCGGCACAGGAGTCGCTGCTCCGATTGCCGCGGGATTAATTCACGGCCGTGCGCATTTCCTGTCCCAGCGCCACCAGCTCCAGTCGTGTTCCGGTGTGCCGCAGGTGAGTAATCGAGGCATTGTCCGGCCAAAAACAGAGCGTCTCGGAGCGACCCAGCAACCGGCCGACAACGGCGTTGATCAGCAGGAAATGGGTGTAAACCACCGCCGGCTCGCACAACTGCAGCAGGCGCTGCCACGCGCTATCGCGCCACTGACACAGATCCGGCGGTTGATCGCGCCAGTCCTGGCGCATGAATTGCCGCAGCCAGCGCTTGCGCTGTACCAGCGGCACGGGGGAGGGGATTTCGCGAAACGCCTCATCCACTCGCACCGGGGTGCCAAGGACGGCTGCCAGGGGTGCGGCCGTGTCACGCGCCCGGGCCAGGGGGCTGCTCAGCAATCGCGTGCCACTGCCGACACGCGCCTGTAAGTCGCGCGCAGCCGCGCGGGCCTGCTCAACGCCCAGTGCACTCAGGCCGGGATCGCTCGCACACTCATAGCTGGCGGCGGCCTCGGCGTGCCGAACCAGAAAAATATCCACCGCGGGCCGCGCTTCGTTCACCGGTAAGTGACCAGATCTTCACCTCTTTGCGCACCGAGCAACTGCAAAAAGGAGCGGTCATTGAAACAGGACAGCGACACTTTTTCCCCGCTGTAAAACAGTTGGGTAACGGAACAGTTGAACATCGATTCGAAGAGCGGGTAGGTCTGCGCGCCACTCAGGCCCAGCACCTGTCCGACCAGCGTCGCGATGGTGCCGCCTGAACTGAACACGGCCACTGTCTTGCCCGGTCCCTGAGCGTGCATGAGATCCACCAGCGCCTGGCGCACAGCGCCGGAATAGGCCTGCCAGCTCTGCACCGCGTCGCTGTCACACTCAGGTGACACCCAGTAGCGGAACAGGACCTCCAGGAGCTTTTGATACTGCTTGCTGGAGTCGATCCCGCGCTCCACCAGTTGCCGCACCGCGGGATCGGACTTCAGCAGCCGCGGCAGGAGGTGCTGCACATGTGCTTCGTTGTCGATTTCATTGAACCGCGGATCGATACTGTGCAGCGCCGGGACGGGCTGGCAGGCCAGCACCCGTTCGGCCGTTTGGCGCTGCCGCAGCAGGCTGCCGCTGTAGCTGGCGTCGAACTCAACGGCGCAATCGCGCAGGTACTCGCCCAGCAAAGCGGCCTGCCTGAGGCCGACCGGCGAGAGCTGGTCGTAATCGTCCGCCCCGAAAGACGCCTGCCCGTGGCGTATCAGGTAGATGGTGGCCACTAGCCGTGCACCACTGCAGCGCTCGGGCCGCGGTCAAAACGCAGTTTGCGCCGGTAGGGGAAAAAGTCCTCGACATAGCCGCTGCGAATCTGCTCCTGTAACTGCTGCCAGAAAGCCGCATCGTAAAGATCGCTGTGCAGACGATCGAACACTTTGCGCGCGCGCTGGTTGCCGGAAAAGAACAGGCGAAACTCCTCCGGAAAAATGTCGTTGGGTCCGACGGTATACCAGGGGCTGCTCGCCAACTCCTGCGCCTCTGTGCGCGGCTCGGGAATCCTGCGGAAGTTGCAGTCCAGCAATGGTACGATTTCGTCGTAATCGTAAAAAACCACGCGCCCGTGCCGCGTCACGCCGAAATTTTTCAACAGCATGTCGCCGGGAAAGATGTTGGCGGCGGCCAGTTGCTTGATCGCGTTGCCGTATTCATCCATCACATCCACCAACTGCTCGTCAGTGGCATCCTGCAGATACAGGTTCAAGGGCGTCATGCGTCGCTCCACATAGACATGCTTGATCACCAGCGCCTTGCCATGTTCTTCGATCATCGACGGGGCCACCTTGTGCAGCTCTTCCATCAGCTCGTCCGAGAACCGCTCCCGGGCAAACGCCAGGTTGGTGAACTCCTGTGTATCGGCCATCCGGCCGACCCGGTCCCAGCGCTTCACCAGGCTGTACTTGGCTTTCACCTGTTCCCGGGTCATTTCCTTGGGCGGTGTGAACCGGTCCTTGATGATCTTGAACACGAAGTCGTAGGACGGCATGGTAAACACCGTCATCACCATGCCCTTGATGCCCGGCGCCAACATGAATTTGTCGCTGGTTTTCTGCATGTGCCGGTAGGCGCAGCGGTGATAGTAGGTCTTGCCGTGCTTGTTGTAGCCCATCGCGCTGTAGATTTCTGAAATGGGCTTGGCGGGCATAAGCTGCTGCAGGAACAGCACATACTGTGAGGGGATACGGGCATCCACCAGAAAATACGAGCGGGTAAAACTGAACAGTACGCTGACCTTGTCCGCTCCAAACAACACGGTATCCACATAGACAGCGCCCGCTTCATTGTGCAGTATGGGCAGCACGAATGGCATGCATCCGGATGCGGCGACGATGCGCCCCACGATATAGGCGCCCTTGTTGCGAAAAAAGTGGTGCTCCAGTACCTGGAATTCCACGCCGGGACCGCCAAAATCGAAGCGCGCAGCCAGATAGCTGTCGAAAACAGCCACTATATTGGCGATGTCCCGGCGTCTGTCCTCGTAGGGAATGCTAAAGGCGTAGTCCCGCAGCAGCGCGTCCAGCAGACTCTCCAGTGGACCGTCCAGGCGATAGGTCCGGTACACCTGTTTGACATCCGCCGGCGGCATATCGCCGCGCGGCGAAAACACGAACGCGTATTCATTGCGGATTTTGCGGTGCTTGAATACGGCACAGTAGACTGAATTAAAAAACGTCTCGGCGATCTCGAAGTTGTCGTGGTCGGCGATCAGCTCAGAATACACCGCTTTGGCCTCGCGCCAGAATTCGAAATTGTGCAGCAGGTCGCCGGCTATCAACTCGACAAAGGCGTAGATACTGGTGGTTTTTTCCTTGTAGATATCAATACGCCGGGCCGAGTCCCGCTGTATGCCGTGCCAGTCAGCGTTTTGAAAGCGCGACCAGGCCGCCAGTGTGATATTCCGAAAATCGGCGAAATACGATTCAAAACCATTGAGAATGGTTCGCGCAAAGCGCTCCTGTATTTCCATGCCGGCGCGGTTGTCCTGTGTTTACGTGTCTTGAGGGTGCGGGGGCAAAGCGCCGGCGGCCGCAGCGGCAGCGCCATCTTTCAGGTCGACAACGACGATTTCGCCCCCACCCCGCGGGCCCCGCTGGCACCGCCTGCAACGATGACAGCGGGGCCCGGGGCGTTGCATTACAGCAGTTCCCGGGCGAGCAACTCCAGCACCGCCGGGTCCGGCGTATTCACCAGCATACTGCCCACTTCCCCGCGTTCGCCCGCTGCCTTCCAGGGCGCCAGGCGCTCCACGATGCGCTCCTTCGAGCCGACCAGCGCTACGCTGTCCAGCAGTTCGTCCGGCACCTGGGCCTCCGCCTCGGCCTTGCGGCCTTCGAGATACAGCGTCTGGATGCGTTCGGCGGCCTCTTCGAAACCCAGGCGCGCCGCGTAATCGTGGTAGAAGTTCTTGCCCTTGGCGCCCATGCCGCCGACGTACAGCGCCAGCCAGGGCCGCAGGGCGTCCATCGCGGTGCGCAGGTCGTCATTCACAGACACGGGTACAAACGGCGCCACTTCGAAGTTGCGCAGCGACTTATCGTTCCCCGCTCTGGCAAAGCCCTTCTCGAGATCCCCGCCCAGCACGGCGTATTTTTCGGGGTCCATCCACACGGGAAACACGCCGTCTGCCACCTCACCGGCACAGCGCAGGCCGGCAGGTGTGATCGACGCCGTATAGATCGGGATATCCGGCGCGCCCTCCATGATGGACTTGAGCGGCTTGCCCAGCCCGGTGGTACCGGGCCCGCGGTTGGGCAACTGGTATATCTCACCCTGGAATTCTACGGGACCCTCGCGATTCATGATCTTGCGCATAATCTGGATGTACTCGCGCGTGCGGGTAACCGGCCTGCCGTAGGGTACGCCGTGCCAGCCTTCCACCACCTGCGGTCCGGAGGCCCCCAGGCCGGCGATGAAACGACCGCCGGACAACTGGTGCAGGGACATGGTCGTCATGGCGCACATCGCCGGTGTGCGCGCCGGCATCTGCATGATGGCCGTGCCCACGCGTATTTTTTCCGTCCTGGCCAGAATCCAGGTGGCGGCGGTCACCGCATCGTTACCGTATGCCTCGGCGGTCCACACGGAATCGAAGCCCATGGATTCGGCCTGTCTGATCAGGTCGAGGGGGATATGGATGTGCTTACCGGAATAACCCAGCAAAAAGCCCAGTTTCATAATTGTTCTCCTGTCGTGTTCACGGCTGTCGGACCCACATGGCAATCGATTATCAGTTATAGCGCAGGGTGCTGAATTTTTCCCGCGGACAGCCGCGGTCCGCAGAGATCGTGCGGCATGTCACCGGGCCCCTGGTACAGCGGCCAATACCCGTGTCGTCGGGCACCGACCGGCACTCCGCGCACGGCCGGGTAAATCTCAGTACAACAGACTGTACAGCTTGCGCTGGTACTCCGCGGCGAGCGGATCGCCCTTGCCGAGACTGGCGATGGTATCGAGCAGCAATTTTTTCGTGGCGCCGTCGCCGTGATTGAGATCGCGGCGCAAGATACAGACAAAGTGCTCCAACCCCTCCCGGAACTGTCGAGCATCGATACACTGCAGGCCCAGTTGATGGCGTACCTCGAGGTCATCCGGGTTTTCCGCCAGACGCTGCTCCAATGCCTCGATTTCCGGTGATTTGGCCGCCTGCCGCTTGATATCGATCTGCGCCCGCAACTGCTCGTAGGTGGCGTCCTGGTCCGCCAGGCGCACGGTATCGAGCACCGTTTCCGCCTCATCCAGACGCATACACTCAAGCAGCGCGCGCGCGTAGGTCAGGGTGATATCCAGGCGCTGAGCGGAATCGTCCCAGGCCTGCCGCAGGGGCGTCAGCGCCTGGGCGAACTCGCCCCGTTCCAGGGCCTCCTGGGCCAGCGCCAACAGCCCGTCCCAGGGCTTGGGCAGGTATTTCTCCAGCATCTGGCGCACCTGCGCCTCGGGCTGCGCCCCGGCAAAACCATCCACCGGCTGACCGTCCCGTATCACCATCACCGTGGGCAGGCTGCGCACCCCGAACTGTTGCGCAATGCCCGGCTGTTCGTCCGCATTCACCTTGGCCAGCAGGAAGGCGCCCTGGTATTCGCTGGCGATCTTTTCCAGCAGCGGCATCAGCACCTTACAGGGCTCGCACCACTGCGCCCAGAAATCGACCACTACCGGGCGCGTGTGGGATTCCTCGATCAGCAGCCGCGCCGCATTGCTCTGGTCTATGGTGACGATAAAATCACTCATGGCTTTGGTTCTCCAGCGGTCGTCTGACCTGGGGCGCCTCGTCGAATCCCAGGACATTGCGCATATCGTACAAGTCCGCGTCCCGCCCTGCGAGCCAGTGCGCGGCGCGCACGGCCCCGCGGGCAAATGCCATGCGGCTGGAGGCCCTGTGGGTGATCTCCACCCGCTCGCCCTCGGCGGCAAAGGTGACTGTGTGATCGCCGACGATATCGCCGCCGCGCACGGTGGCAAAACCGATCGTCTCGCGCTCGCGAGCACCGGTCTGGCCCTGGCGGCCGTAAACAGCCACCTGGTGCAGGTCGCGCCCCAGGGCGGCGGCCACCACTTCACCCATGCTCAGCGCAGTACCGGAGGGGGCGTCGATCTTGTGGCGGTGGTGGGCCTCGTAAATTTCGATATCGGACTCTCCGCCCAGCACCCGCGCTGCCGTTTCCAGCAACTGCAGACACAGGTTGACACCGGTGCTGAAATTGGAGGCCTTGCACACGGGAATCCCCCGCGCTGCCCTTTCGAGCTGCGCCTGCTGTGCTGCGCTGAAGCCGGTGGTGCCGATGACCATGGCGACACTCCGCGCGGCGCACAGCGCCACATTGGCGAGGGTGGCCGCGGGGACGGTAAAGTCGATCAACACGTCGATGTCGTCGATCACCTCAGCCAGCGAACCCACCACTATCACGCCATTTTTGCCGATGCCGGACAGTTCGCCGGCATCCGCACCCAGCAGGGTACTCTGCGGGCTCTCGACGGCCGCGGTGAGCGCCAGCTCACCGCCGGCCAGGGCGACAGCTTCGGTCAGCGCGCGCCCCATGCGCCCGGCGGCGCCGGTAATACCCACGCGGATCGTCATATTTTCATGTCGTCAAAGAAGTTTTTCACGCCTTCAAACCAACTGGTCTGGCGCGGCGACTGGGCATCGCCACCCTGCCCCAGGCTCTCCTGAAATTTGCGCAACAACTCCTTCTGCTCCCGGTTGAGCTGCACCGGCGTCTCCACCACGGCGCGGCACAGCAGATCACCCACGTTGCCGCCGCGCACCGGCCTGACGCCCTTGCCGCGCAGACGGAACAGCTTGCCGGTCTGGGTCTCGGGTGGAATTTTCAGCTTGACCCGGCCATCCAGCGTGGGCACTTCCAGCTCGCCGCCAAGCGCGGCGTCGACGAAGGTGATGGGGACTTCGCAGTAGAGGTTCTTGCCGTCGCGCTCGAAAATCGGGTGCTGCTTGACCGACATCTGCACAAACAGGTCGCCGGGTGGTCCGCCCTCGGGCCCGGCCTCGCCCTCGCCGGACAGCCGGATGCGGTCCCCCGTATCGACCCCCGGCGGCACCTTCACCGACAGCGTGCGCGTCTTCTCCACCCGGCCCTGGCCGCGGCAGGCCCGGCAGGGATCGGCAATGGTCTTGCCCCGGCCGCGGCAGGACGGGCAGGTCTGCTGCACCTGGAAAAAGCCCTGCTGCATGCGCACCTGGCCGGCGCCGCCGCAGGTGCCGCAGGTCGTGGGAGCACTGCCCTTTCTGGCACCCGAGCCGTGGCAGTCGTCACAGGTGCTCAGGGAGGGAACGCGGATCTCCACAGTGGTGCCCTTGACCGCGTCCTCCAGGGAAATATCCAGGGTGTAGCGCAGGTCCGAACCGCGCTGCGGGCCGCCGCGACCGCGGCCGCCGCCGAAAATGTCGCCGAAGACGTCGCCAAAGATATCGCTGAAACTGCCGCCGCCGAAACCGCCACCCATATTGGGGTTTACGCCGTCGTGGCCAAAGCGGTCGTATGCGTCACGTTTTTCGCTGTCCATCAGGACATCGTAGGCTTCGGTCGCCTCCTTGAACTTGTGATCCGCATCGGGATCGTCCGGGTTCCGGTCCGGGTGGTATTTCATCGCCACCCGGCGGTAGGCTTTCTTGATGTCTTTGTTGTCAGCTCCCTTGCTGACCCCAAGCACCTCGTAGTAATCGCGTTTTGACATACACAGCTCGGCGTTTTATCCGCTCATTCTGAAACGACTACGCGGGCACCCAGGTCCCGCGTCGTCATAGTTATTATCGGGGCCGGAGTATAGCCGGCCCGCACAGACAAGCGTAGCTATTACTTCTTGTCGTCCTTCACTTCCTCGAACTCCGCATCGACGACGTCGTCGGCGGCCTTTTCCGCCTTGGCCCCGTCGGCTCCGGTATCGGCTGCGGCCCCCTGTGCTGCGGCGGCCTGCGCCGTGTACATCTTCTGCGCCACCGGGCCGGTCGCCTCGGTCAGCTTGGTCGAGGCCGCCTCGATCGCGTCCTTGTCGTCGCCCTTGAGGGCCTCTTCCACCTCGGCAATGGCCGACTCGATGGCCGCTTTCTCATCGGCGGTACAGTGTTCACCGGCCTCTTCGATGGTCTTGCGGGCCGAGTGCACCAGCCCGTCGGCGGTGTTGCGCGCGGTCACCGTCTCCGCGAACCGGGCATCGGCTTCGGCGTTCGCCTCGGCATCGGCCACCATTTTTTCAATCTCTTCATCGCTCAGGCCACCGGACGCGGTGATGCGGATGGACTGCTCCTTGCCGGTCGCCTTGTCCTTGGCACTCACGTGCAGGATGCCGTTGGCGTCCAGATCGAAGGTCACCTCGATCTGGGGCATGCCGCGCGGCGCCGGCGGGATATCCGCCAGATCGAAACGGCCCAGAGACTTGTTCTGCGCCGCCTGCTTGCGCTCGCCCTGCACCACGTGGATGGTAACCGCCGTCTGGTTATCATCCGCGGTGGAAAAAATCTGCGATTTCTTGGTCGGAATCGTGGTGTTCTTTTCGATCAGTGGCGTCGCCACACCGCCCATGGTCTCGATGCCCAGGGTCAGCGGGGTGACATCCAGCAGCAACACGTCCTTCACATCGCCGGCCAGCACCGCACCCTGGATCGCGGCGCCCACGGCCACCGCTTCATCCGGGTTGACATCCTTGCGCGGCTCCTTGCCGAAGTAGTCCGCCACCTGTTTCTGCACCAGCGGCATGCGGGTCTGACCGCCCACCAGGATCACGTCGTCGATCTCGCTGGGCTGCAGGCCGGCATCCTGCAGCGCCAGTTTCACCGGTTCCATGGAACGCTTTACCAGGTCCTCCACCAGCGACTCCAGCTTGGAGCGCGACAGTTTCACCACCAGGTGCTTGGGCCCGGACGCATCGGCGGTGATATAGGGCAGATTGACCTCGGTCTGCTGTGAACTGGACAGCTCGATCTTGGCTTTCTCAGCGGCCTCCTTGAGTCGCTGCAACGCCAGCGGGTCATTGTGCAGGTCGATGCCGCTCTCCTTCTTGAACTGCGCCGCCAGGTAATCGATCAGGCGCAGGTCGAAATCCTCGCCACCCAGGAAGGTGTCGCCGTTGGTGGAGAGCACCTCGAACTGGTGCTCGCCGTCCACCTCGGCAATCTCGATGATGGAGATATCAAAGGTGCCGCCGCCGAGGTCGTAAACCGCGATCGTGTGGTCGCCCTTGGCTTTGTCCATGCCATAGGCCAGTGCCGCGGCGGTCGGCTCGTTGATGATGCGCTTGACATTCAGACCGGCGATCTTGCCGGCATCCTTGGTCGCCTGTCGCTGGGAATCGTTGAAGTAGGCGGGCACGGTGATGACGGCCTCGGTGACCGTCTCACCCAGGAACTCCTCCGCTGTCCTCTTCATTTTGCGCAGCACTTCAGCCGATACCTGCGGGGGCGCCATCTTGTCGTCGCGCACCTGCACCCAGGCATCGCCGTTGTCGGCCTCGATGATCTTGTAGGGGACCATCTTGATATCCTTTTGCACCACGTCGTCCTTGAACTTGCGGCCGATCAGGCGCTTCACCGCGTACAGGGTATTGTGCGGGTTGGTTACCGCCTGGCGCTTGGCGCTCTGGCCCACCAGGATCTCGCCCTCCTCGGTATAGCCGACGATGGACGGGGTGGTGCGGTCGCCCTCGGAATTCTCGATAACCCGGGGCTTGCCGCCTTCCAACACCGACACACAGGAGTTGGTGGTACCCAGGTCTATCCCTATAATCTTGCCCATTGCTTGTCTCCAGTTGGTTTGGCGGGCCGGACCCGCCGCTGTCGTTTACACTGTTCCCTATATTGGCGCCGAAGGCTTAAATTCAAGGGCCGCCCGGGCGGATTTAGCCAGCGGCCTTGCTGACCATCACCATGGCCGGACGCACCAGCCTCCCGTTGAGGGTGTAGCCTTTCTGCATCACTGCAATCACCGTGTTGGGCTCCACCTCGCTGTTCTCCACCGTACTCATGGCCTGGTGCAGGTTGGGGTCGAAGGGTTCCCCCTGGGGGTCCACGACGTCGATGTGGAATTTCTTCATGGCGTCCAGGAAGCTCTTGAGCGTCAGATCCACGCCCTCGGCGATGGATTTGATCACCGGGTCATCCCCCGCAGCCGCTTCCAGCGCCCGCTCGAGGTTATCCACTACCGGCAACAGCTCCCTGGTAAAACCCTCCAGTGCGTACTTGCGCGCCCGCTCTATATCCTGCTCCGCCCGGCGCTTGACATTCTGGGCATCGGCCTGGGCACGCAGCGCGGCGTCCCTGGCAGCCGTCACGTCGTCCTGCAACTGCGCTACCATGTCCTCCAGCGACAACTCCGACTCCGCCTCGCTTGCGCCGTTAGCACCCTGTTCCTGCACGTTCGCATTGCTATTTGCACTCGCGGCGGCTTCCTCCGCCCGGTGGTTTGCCTGCTCGGCCGCGTACTCCGCCGCGGGCGATTTCTGGTCTTGTTCGGCCACGCTACTGCTCCATTCAATGGCTGCCAATAATCAGTCTCTCGCGCTTTCGCCGCGCGCGATCAGAGGCGGATATGGGGGTCGTGGCGGGCTATTTCAAGGACTCTTTACAGGGATTTATGCGCCGGCAGCCATTGACCCGGCGCGGGCGGCCGCGACAACACGTCAGCCGGTCAGGGCGGCGCTCAACATCCTGGCGGTGACATCCACCATGGGAATGACGCGCTCATAGGCCATGCGGGTGGGTCCGATCACACCCAGTACACCCAGCGGCCTGACGCCGTCGTCGTAGGGTGCGGTGATAACGCTGTAGTTGCCGAACACCTCGTAGCCGGCCTCATCGCCGATAAACACCTGCACACCCTGGGCGCGGGTACAGCGCTCCAGCAGGTGTAGCAGGTCCTTCTTCTGTTCGAAGGCGTCGAACAGTTCGCGCAGCTTCAGCATTTCTTCGGCAGTGGCCTTACCCAGCAGGCGCGCCTCACCGGCCACCAGGCACTCATCCTCCCCCGCGTCCTGGTCCAGGGCTTTGCTGGCCAGGTCCAGGGAGGCCTGCAGGTAATCGTCTATCTGGCTGCGCGCCTCGCACATTTCAGCCAGCAGCCGCTCCTGCACCTGCTGCAGGGGTTGACCGGCGAAACGCTGGTTGACCATGGCCGCCGCCTCGCGCAACTGGGCTTCGCTAAACGGGCGCTGGGTGTGGATGATCCTGTTCTGCACCTCCCGCTCGTTGACCACCAGGATGACCAGCACCCGATCACCGGACAGCGGCAGAAACTCGACCTGGCGCAACTGGTTCGCCTCCTGCCGCGGCACCGTGACCAGGCCGGCCTGCTCGGTGATGCTGGACAACAGTGAGGACGCCGCCTGCACCAGTTCGGACGAGGATTTGTCCGGATGCAACTCGACACGCAACGCGGCGATCGCGGCGTCGCTCAGCGGCTTGATCTGCAGCATGGAATCCACGAACAGGCGATAGCCCATGGCGGTGGGCACCCGTCCCGAGGAGGTATGCAATGAGTGCAGAAGACCCCGCTCCTCGAGGTCGGACATGACATTGCGAATAGTGGCGGCACTGACCGGCAGGCCGGCCTCGCGCAACAGGGTGGTGGAACCCACCGGCTGCCCGTCGCGGATATGGCGCTCGACCAGGGCCTTCAACACGACCCTGGCGCGCTCGGAAATTCCCTGTGCTGTCATACGCGTCAATCTGCTGCCGACTCAGGAGCCTGTCTGGCGAGTTGTATCACACCGGCGGCCCTATGCAAAACACCCCCGCGGCACACCCGCCCCGCGCCGGGGTATTTATGCCGCCTGGCATCTGGGGTATAAATGGGGAAACCACAGGACACCGCTCCATGCTCACCCACATCAGCATCCGCAACTTCACCGTCGTCCGTGAACTGGACGTGGACTTCGGTGCGGGCATGACCGTCATCACCGGTGAGACCGGCGCCGGCAAGTCCATCATGCTGGACGCGCTGGGTCTGTGCCTGGGCGATCGCGCCGACCCGAAAGCGATACGTCCGGGCTGCGAGCGCGCCGAGATCGTGGCGGGCTTCGACGTGAGCGGCGTGCCCCCGGCACAGGCCTGGCTGCGCGAGCGGGACCTGCTCAGTGGGGGCGACGAGTGCCTGCTGCGCCGGGTGATCACCGCCGAGGGGCGCAACCGCGCCTATATCAATGGCAGCCCCGCCACCGGGCAGGACTGTGCCGCGCTGGGTGCGATGCTCATCGACATCCACAGCCAGCACGCCCATCAGTCGCTGCTGCGCAAGGCGGTGCAACGCGAGCTGCTGGATGCCTGCGCCGACCATCTGCCGCTGGCGCGGGCGGTGGAACAGACCGCCTCCGACTGGCTGCGCACGCGCCGCGAACTGGACCTGCTCAGCGGCGCCCGAGACGAACAGACGGCGCGCGCGCAACTGCTCGCCTACCAGGTCGAGGAACTGGACAAACTGAAGTTGAGCCCCGGTGAACTCGCCGCGCTGGAGCTCGAACAGACCCTGCTGGGCAATGCCGAGGAAATCCTGCAGGCGGCGCACGCGGCGAGCGAGCTGTGCGATACCCACGAGAGCGGTACGCGGCGCGCCCTGAAACTGCTCAGCGGCGACCTCCACGCAGCCCCCGCGGCAGCCGCCGCACGCGAGCTGCTGGACTCCGCCGCCATCCAGTTGCGCGAAGCCCTGGGGGAGATCCAGCACTATATCGACTCCGTGGAAATCGATGCCCCGCGTCTGGAAGAGGTCCGGCAGCGTCTGGAGGCCATCTACGATCTGGCGCGCAAGCACCGGGTGAGACCCGGGGAACTGGCCGAGCTGCACCGGCATTTGCACGATGAATTGCAGGCTCTGGCCGGCGGCGGGCAGCGCCTGGAGCAATTGCAGCAGGCGCTGGATGAGCTGTCGGAACAGTACGCACGCGCAGCGGCGCGCCTGGGTAAGCAGCGCCGCCGCGCCGCCGACAGCCTGGTGCAACAGGTAGCGGGCGTGCTGGATTCGCTCGCCATGGGCCAGTGTCAGTTCCAGATTGCCCTGCACGCGCGCCAGTCCGGCGATCCCCACCCCCAGGGCAGCGAGGAGGTGGAGTTCCTGATCAGCACCAACCCCGGGGCGCCGCCACAACCGCTGGGCAGGATCGCCTCCGGCGGTGAACTGTCGCGCATCAGTCTGGCCATCCAGGTGGTGACCGCCAGCACCGCTGCGGTGCCGAGCATGGTATTCGACGAGGTGGATGTGGGCGTCGGCGGCGCGGTGGCGGAAGTGGTGGGCAGGCTGTTACGCGACCTCGCGGCGCGCTCCCAGGTCCTGTGTGTCACCCATCTGCCGCAGGTGGCGGCGCAGGGTCATCAGCATCTGCAGGTCAGCAAGAGCAGCGGCAAGACGTCGGTGCAGACCAGCCTGCGCCGGCTGGAAAAAGAAGACAAAGTGCAGGAAGTCGCCCGCATGCTCGGCGGTGTGAAGATCACCGAGCAAACCCTGGCGCACGCCCGCGAGATGCTGGAGACACAGGCCACGGCAGACTAACTGTCTTCCTTTTTGCGCACGTACAGCACCAGCGAGTGATCCACCAGCTCGAAGCCGTGCTCCGCGGCAATCTGGCGCTGACGCTCCTCGATGACCTGATCGGCAAACTCCACCACCTCACCGGAGGACATGCAGACCATGTGATCGTGGTGCTCGCCCTTGGCCAGCTCGAAGACCGAATGGCCGGCTTCAAAGTTGTGCCGCGTCACCAGCCCGGCGCCTTCAAACTGCGTGAGGACACGGTAGACCGTTGCCAGCCCCACATCCTCGCCCGCCGCGAGCAGCGCGCGATACACATCCTCGGCACTCATATGCTGGGGGCCGGCCTCGGAGGATTCCAGGATTTGCAGGATTTTTACGCGCGGCAGGGTGACCTTCAACCCGGCTTTGCGCAGTTCCTGGTTTTCTTCAGCCATGGTCCGGGGGTTCTCTGTGCAGTCCAGTGGGAGTATGATGCCACCCCAGTAGCGGAAGTGGAAGTTATGCCCCATGCGCAGCCTGTTGGTCGCCCTGTTCGTCGCCTGTGTGAGTGCCTGCGGTTTCGTCGGTTTTCCCGGTGTGTACCGCATCGATGTGGAACAGGGCAATATCGTCACCCAGGAGATGGCCGATCAGTTGAAGCCGGGTATGAGCCGTCGCCAGGTCCGATTCATCCTCGGCACGCCGCTGGTCGAAGACACCTTTAACCAGGACCGCTGGGACTACACGTACGTCAAACGCAATGGCCTGGACGTACTGAGCAAGTGGCATCTGAGCGTAACCTTTGACGGCGACAAGCTGGTGGGGGTCGGCGGCGACTATCAGCCAGCGGCCTGGAGCGACCAGCCGCCAGCACCGCAACCGGCGGCCGCGTCCGAAACGGCGGGTTAATCCACTTTGGCGCGGGCGCGGCGCTCCCTGGCCCGCGCCGCACGCGCCTTGCGCGCCTCCTTGGGGTCGGCAATCAGCGGGCGATAAATTTCCACCCGATCGCCCTCACGCAGTACCTGTCCGGGCGGGACGGCCTTGCCGAACACGCCGAGCCTGGCAGTCTCCAGATCGATGGCATCGAACTTTGCGGCAATATCCGACTGGCGCACGGCCTCTTCGGCCGTGGTGCCGCGGGCCACATGCAGGACCACGATGGCCTGTTTGTGCGGCAGGGCGTAGGCGACCTCGACCCCGATCCTGTCCTGTTCCGTCATCCGTTTAGCGATCCTCACTGTCCTGCTGCGCGCCCGGGCTAAGCGGCCGGTGATAACAGCGCCAGCAGCGTGACCAGCACCGTGGCGGGCGGGACAATATACCGCAACACAAAGCGCCACAGCGACAAAAACAGTGTCGACTCCCGCGACAGCACCACCACCTGTAGTTCCGGGCGCATGCGCCAGCCGACAAAAACCGCGGTACATAAGACCACCAGCGGCAGCAGCGCCGCGCTGGTAAGCGTATCGAGCAGATGCAGCAAACTGGCGCCTCCCAGCCATGACGGCCGCTGTGCGGGATCGAGGGAAAACACCACCGCCAGGCCCGATAACCACAGCGCGGCGCCGACCAGGACCACGGCCGTAAAGCGCCGGATACGAAACTGCTGCATCAGGGAGGTCACCACCGGCTCCATGACGGCCACCGCCGAACCCATTGCGGCCACCACCACCAGCGCAAAAAACAGCGCGCCGTACAACTCGCCCTGCAGCAGGTTGCCAAACGCATAGGGCAGGCTCACAAACATCAGACCGGGGCCCATTGCCGGCTGCAGGTTGTTGGCAAATACAACGGGAAAAACGGCCACACCCGCCAGGAGGGCGAACACCGTGTCAAATACGGCCACCGCGACTACGGAACGGCCAATGGGAATGCGCCGCGGGGCATAGCCGCCGTAGCTGATGCCGACACCGACCCCGATACCCAGGCTGAAGAAAGCGTGACCCAGGGCGACGAGCACCACCTGCGGCGTGAAATCCACCCATTGCACACTGAACAGAAAATCCTGCGCGGCCGCCAGATCGCCATTGTCCAGGCTGAAGCGGACCAGCACACCCAACAGCGCCAGCAGCACCGGCACCGCCAGCCAGGCGAGCAGTCCCAGTCCCCGCCGCACCCCGGTAACGACCACTGCGAGACACGCCAGCAGGAACAGTGTCTGCCAGTAGGCCTGTTGCAGCGGGTCGCCCAGGAACTGTTCGAACTGCTCCCCCGCCACGGGCACGCTGGCGGCGGCAAACACGCCCGTCTGCATAAACCGGGCATAGGCCAGCGCCCAGCCGGCCACCACCGTGTAGCAGGTGAGCAGCAGCAGTCCGGCAAGGCAGGCGAGCACACCCAGCAGCACCCAGCCGCGCGAGCGCAGGGAACGATCGGCGGCGTGGCGCAGGGCACTGAGCGGACCGGCGCGGCCATGACTGCCCACCACCACCTCCGCCACCATCACCGGCACACCCACCAGGAACAGGCACAGGACGTAGGCGACCAGAAATGGCGCCCCGCCGTACTCGCCAGTCAGATAGGACAAGCGCCAGAGGTTGCCCAGACCCACCGCCGAGGCGGACAGGGCCAGGACAAACGTGGTGCGCGAGCGCCACTCGCCGAGCGGGTTGCGCCGGGTGACAACCGCGGGCGAGGCTTTCATGCCGCCGGCCATCGCCGGCGCCCGGAGAGTGTGGACAGCGCGGCGAAAAGCGCGAGATTATGGTTTAACGCGAGCGCCTTGCCCGTATAATGCGCGCCATGGCGAGCAGGAAAGCAAAAAAATCCGACAACCTCATCGCACGCAACAAGCGCGCCAGCTTTGACTATCAACTGCTGGAGACATTTGAGGCGGGTATCGCCCTGCACGGCTGGGAAGTGAAAAGCCTGCGCATGGGCAAGGCGGATCTCGGCGACTCCTACGTGCTGATCAAGGACGGTGAGGCGTGGCTGCTGGGCGCCCAGATCACCCCGCTGAACACCGTTTCCACTCATTTCGTCACCGACCCCATTCGCACCCGCAAACTGCTGCTGCACAAGAAACAACTGGCCGCTATTCTGGCGGCCACAGCGCAGAAAGGCCAGACCTGCGTCTGCACCGGGCTCTACTGGAAAGGCCATCTGGTCAAGGCGCGCATCGCCCTGGCTCGGGGCAAAAAATCCCACGACAAGCGCGATACCGAAAAAGAGCGCGACTGGAACCGCCAGAAACAGCGCATCATCCGCGACAACGTCAAACAATAACCGGAATCCGCGACGCGACGCGTCGCGGCGGCTACAGCACCAGGCTGGTCGCCAGCAGCAGCATCAGTCCCATGCCGAGTATGTCGGTGAAGGTGGTCAGGAAAATGCTGCTGGCCATGGCCGGGTCCGCGCCGAAGCGGCGCAGGGTCAGCGGCACCATGACGCCGAATATGCCGCTGCCCACACAGGCGCCGACCATGGCGATGAGAATGACCAGCGCCAGTACCGCCGGTTGCTCGGCGCCGCTCATCGCGGCGTAGGCCCACATGGCTCCCGCTGCAATCAGCCCCACGAAAAAGCCGTTCATGGCGCCCAGGATGACCTCCTTGCGCAACACCCGTGACACCGGCATGTCAGTCAGTTCGCCCAGCGTCAGCCCGCGCAGGGTGATGGCCAGCGCCTGGCACCCGGTGTTGCCGCTCTGCCCCGCCAGCACCGGCAGAAACACCGCCAGCACCACGATGCGCGCGATAGTATCCTCGAACAGGCCCACCACGAATGCGGCGGCAAAGGCGGTCAGCAGATTCACCTGCAGCCAGGGGTGGCGCATGCGAAACGCCGCCAGCACCGGGGTGGTAATGCGCTCCTCGCGGTCCACACCGACCACGGCGCCGGTCTGGGCGCTGATCTCCGTCGCCACGTATTCGAACAGCCGCCAGCCGTAGACCAGCCCCAGCAGCACGCCGTCCCCGGACACCACGGGGTACAGACGATGGCGCCGGGTCAGGGCGGCGTGCACGGCCTCGGGCATCTGCGTATCCGCAGTGAAGGCAAAGGGCGCGGGCGTCATGATCTCGGCCAGGGATTGTCCGGGGCGACCCAGCAGCAGATCGCGCATGGCGACCACCCCCAACAGGCGCTGCGACTCATCCACCACATAGATATAGGTAATACCGGTGACCGGCTGCACGTGCACCAGGTAATCCAGGGCCCCGGCGACGGTCGTATCCGGAGGCAGTACGCCCACCGGCGCCACCATGAGCTGCTCCACCGTGCCGGCCACGCCCTCGGCCAGCTCCGCCGTCGCGCTCTCCTGCGCACCGGCCGCGCCCGGCAGGTGCGCGGCAATCGACAGGGCGCGTTCTGCAGGCAGCGCGGCGAGCACAGCGCGTAGCGTATCCGCGGACTGCCCGCCCAGCAGGGCGGCGGCTGCCGCCGGTTCGAGCTCTTCAATGGACTCCAGCAACGGGCTGATCGGTGCAGGGCTCATGGCGGCCTCCTGATCGGATTGGTCCTATTGCGCAGCTATACTCGAGTCCAGCTCCTGCACCGCGGGCCGGCGCCGGCGCCGGGTGCGGGCCGGGATCATACCGCGCATGGCCTCAAGCTTGCCGAAACACAGCAACTTGTCGCCCGCCTCCAGGGTACGTTCGGCGCGGGGATTGGGGATCACCTTGGCGCCGCGATACAGGGTCAGCACGTTGACGTCGTTTTCCCACAACTTGGTCTGGGCAATGCTCTGACCGACGAAATTAGAGCCCTCGGGCACATAGATTTCGTTCACCCCGTAGCCCCGGCTGACGGTGAGGCGCTGACGCACGTCGATTTCCGGGAAATCCACCTGCGCCGCGATATAGTCGATGACCGCGCCGGCGATATCCAGGCCGGTGCAGGTCTCGATACCCTCCAGGCCGGGCGAGGAGTTGACTTCCATCACCTGCGGCCCGTCTTCGCCCTCCAGCATGTCCACCCCGGCCACCCGCAAACCCATGATCTGCGTGCAGCGCACCGCCGTCTCCCGGTACTGCTCGCTCAATTCCACCGGCTCCGCAATGCCGCCGCGATGCACGTTGCTGCGAAATTCCTGGCCCTGCGCCACGCGGCGCATGGCGGCCACGACCTGATCGCCCACCACAAACGCGCGAATGTCGCGGCCCTTGCTCTCGGCCACGAACTTCTGGATCAACACGTTTTGTTTCTGGCTCTGCAGCAACTCGATAATGGACTCCGCCGCCTTCACCGTTTCGGCCAGCAGCACGCCGATACCCTGGGTGCCTTCGATCAGCTTGATAATAACCGGCGCGCCGCCCACCCGTTCGATGGCCGGCAGTACATCTTTCTTGTCGCGCACGAAACTGGTGCGCGGCAGGCCCACATGGTGCCGGCTCAGTATCTGCAGCGAGCGCAGTTTGTCCCGCGAGTTGAGAATACCGTGCGACGTGTTGGCACAAAACACATCCATTTCCTGGAACTGGCGCACCACTGCGGTGCCATAGTAGGTGATGGAGGCCCCGATGCGCGGCAGCACGGCATCGTAATGACTCAGTTCCTTCTGCCGGTAATGCAGGCTGGGCGAGCCGCGTTCGAGATCGATGGCAAACTTGAGCGTATTGAGCACCCGGACCTGGTGCTCGCGCTGGCGCGCCGCCTCCTGCAGACGTCGGGTACTGTAGGCTTTTGGGGCGCAGGATAAGATAGCCAGTTTCATGTCGAACTCCTGATGGTTTGGCGGGCCGTCGGGCAACGCGCCGCGCACGACCTCCGCCGGGCGCTGGCGGGAGAGTAGCTGGTTTCCAGCCTAGCCGAATTTCTGTGGCTTAAAAAGGGTGACAAAGGGAAAAACAGCCCGATACGGTGGCCTCCCAAGTTCCCGGTGCCATTCCGAACAGTGAACTTTTTCACCCCAATCGGGTCTATTTTCATACTTTTTCCGTCAATATGCAGGAGAGAAAGTTAATTTGCGCTATACTGGGCGCCAACTACTGGGGGCGATTCGGATTCGACGACGGTAACGAACCCTTCAGGTGCATGCCGTGATGGTAGCCAATCACGTTAATCCAAAGCTGCAAACTATTAGTTGCCAACGACGACAACTACGGTGCCCAACTGGCTGCGTGAGCAGCCCGTGAAAGCACCCTCTAGTGGCTTCGGCCCTAGCGGTCTTTAGCAAGGTGCCAGTACCGCGCTACTGACTGTCATACAGAACTGGATCGCTGTGATGCCTGCCCGGGGCGGAACGGTTAAAATTTTTCGGGATCGCCCACTACGTCCTGCCCGTTGGGCTGTAGGCGGCTAAAGCAATAAACGGAATCTAAGCATGTAGAGCCGAAGGCAGAGTACTGGCGGACGCGGGTTCAACTCCCGCCGCCTCCACCATCACCGAGTTTTCAAGGCCTTGAAAACTCACGAGAAAGCGTCCTCAGCGGCGCTTTTTTCTTTTCTAAATCAAGCAAATACGTTTAGCAAAAGGCTATCTCCGGATATCGCGCCATCTCCCGCCTTTTCACTCTTTCTGGGGGTATATCTGGGGGGTATAAAATCCCCCCAGTCAGGAAATACCCCTAGATGCTCACGATCCAGGAAATCAAGAACGCAAAGGTCGGCGACAAGCCGCGGAAGCTCTACGACCGCGACGGGCTTTACTGTTCGTCACTCCGACCGGCGGCAAGCTCTGGCGCGGCAAGTACCGCGTCGACGGCTGGGAGAAGACCCTAAGCCTCGGCCCGTACCCCAAGGTCGGCCTCGCCGAGGCACGTGAGAAGTGGCAGGACGCCCGCAAACTCGACGACCCCTCCGCCGCCAAGCAGGCGGAGAAGCAGGCCTCCGATTCGACGACGCCGACCCTCCTTGCCGTCGCCAAGGAGTGGCACGCCCGGCAGACGCCCGGTTGGACGAAGAAACACGCCTCCCAGGTCTGGCGCTCGCTCGAGATCGACATCCTGCCGACGCTGGGCCCCCGCCCCATCGACGAAATCCAGCCCCGCGAGATCATGGCCCTGATCGAGGACATCGAGGACCGCGGCGCCGGCGAAATCGCGACGCGCGTGCTGCAGCGTGTGCGGGCCGTGTTCTCCCGCGCCGTCGCCCTCGGCTACCGCGAGGTCAATCCCGCCGGCGAGCTCCACAATCACCTGAAGCCTCGCAAGAAGGGTCAACAGACCGCCCTCGCCGCCGAGGAGCTGCCGACCTCCCTGCATGCTCTCGATACCTACACCGGCGACACCGCAACCCGGCTGGGATTGCGGCTGTTGATCCTTACCCTGGCCCGCACCAGCGAGGTTCGCGAAGCGAAGTGGGTGGAGTTCGACCGTGAGGAAGGTGTATGGACGGTCCCCGGGGAACGGATGAAGAATCGCCGCGAGCACCGCGTGCCACTGTCGCAGCAGGCGCTCGCGACACTTGAGCAGCTGAACAAAGCCTCGGGCCATTCCCAGTGGCTGATGCCCGGCCGTCTCGAGGACAAACCGGCGAGCCAGAACACCATGATCTTCGCCGTGTACCGGATGGGCTTCCACAAACGCACCACCGTCCACGGATTCCGCGCCCTCGCCTCGACGATCCTCAACGAGGCCGTCACCGAGGTCGACGGCAAGAAGCATCGCATGTGGTCCGTCGACGCCGTCGAACGCGCGCTGGCCCACACCGAGCAAAACAAGGTCAAGGGCGCTTACGACCGCGGCGACCGCTTCGAGGAGCGGACGCGGATGATGCAGTGGTGGGCTGATTATCTCGACACGGTCGCCAAGCCGGCGACGACGACGGAATAGAAGAGCAATGGTGCTGCGTGATCAGCCGCTGCTGGAAATTCAGACGGTTGGAAACCACGACGCAGGTTGCATTGGTTTTGTGCAGCCATCGCCAGCGATATCAATACCATCCCCACAAGTGAGGTCGCGATGGCACGGGAGACCAACGATGAAACGACTAATTACCGACAAGCAGCTCAAGGAGAAACTCGGCGGCTGCTCCGACATGACGATCTGGCGCCTGCGGCGCGACGGCAAGCTCCCGAAGCCCAGGAAGCTAGGCAGCCGCAACGTGACGCCCGAGGAGGAGGCCGACGAGGCGATAGCAAAACTGATCGGCCTCTGAACTGACTCAGGTTCAGCGGCAAAGGCGAGCGACATCCAGACTCTAGCTATCCGCCAACCGCTGCGAGCGTCAACCTCGTAGGTCGTCCAAGAACTCAGAGGCGGGGTCAACGCTGGTCACAAGCAGATAATCCCGCGCTCGAGTGCACGCAACGTATAGCAAGTGGCGTTCCGTGTCGTAAACCTCTTGAAGATCCGCGTCGTCCGCAACGGATTCGATTCGCTCCTGCAGCGGAATCACTTCATCGTCGCACGCCATCACGACGACTGCGCGGAATTCGAGCCCCTTGGCCAGATGCATCGTACTAACCGACAGCACGCCAGTACTGGTCTCCATATGTTCGTCGAGCACTTTGAAAGCCGTTACTGACGCTTGCGCGGCCTGCTTCGCCCGATCAATCTGCTCCGCTGATCGGACAAAGATGCCAATCTCGTGTGGCGCCACGCCCTCTGAGATTCTCTCGGCGATCCATGCACCGACTGCCTCAATCTCTTGCTCGCTTCCATCGAAGACGCGAATGTCTGGCTCTGGTCCGTTGAAGACCGAAACCGTTCCACGTCGATCTTCTACGTTGCCGTCAACATCCGACACCTCCGGCCCAAGCAAGCGATCCGCTTGCATTCTGATCTGGTGCGAGGTCCGGTAGTTGATCCGCAGCGTCTGAGACCGGCCCCGGACATCCACACCCAGAGACTTCCATGAGAAGGGCGTCTGGAATATGCGCTGGCCGAGGTCGCCGGCAAAGAAGAGCGCATTGGGCCGGCCGCCACCCAGGGCCGAGAGGAATCGCAGTTGGGCGACACCGATATCTTGCGCCTCATCGACCACAGCGAAGTCGAATGGCGGATTTCGTCGCGTCTGAAGCTTCTCCGCTAGCTGGCTGAACATCTCAGCGCGCGTCACCAGTCCCTGCTCAGTCAGGCCTTGCTTCGCTAGCTCGAACACTTCCCACAAGGCGAGACGCTGCTGTTCCGACAAGCGCGTCTTGCGGCCCAGGCGCTTGACGTCGCGATAGTCTTCCCAGGTACGCAGCTGCCAGGCGTCCACAACGTCTTCCCATTCCCCAAGCAGGAACCTGGGACCGAATCTCTGCGATCCCTTCTTCCCGCTCGCGTCGGTCAGCAGCTGCCTGACATGTTCCCGCGTTACAATTACCGGACGAGCAATATGCATCTCATACAGACGCTCGCCAATCCCATCGATTGCGTGAACCTCGAGGCGCTCCGCCAATCTCGGCTCGTTGCTGATAAGTCGACGCAACTTCACTCGAAGCGCATTGGCCAAGGTATCCGAAAAGGTCGTCAAAAGAACTCGCGCGTCTGGATTGCTCCGCGCCAAATGGACGGCCCGATGCAGCGCGACGATTGTTTTTCCAGTACCCGCAGAACCCGAGACTCGGGCTGGTCCGTTATAGTCTTTCTCGACAATGTCGCGTTGCGCAGGGTGGAGGAATACCGCCCACTTCTCCCAGGGATACTCGAGCGCGAGCGAAAGCGCCTCCGCGTCCGCCATAACCCGGAACCGCCGCTGCGCGTCCGGGTGGTCGAACGGGTCGACAGCTCCAATCGCCACTGCTGGTCTTTGCGGACGTCCCCCCGTTGCCAGCTCGAGAAGTGCCTCCGCTGCCTCGGCCGGAAGGTGGTCGGCGATCTCTAGTAGCTGGTCTTCATCCGCGTTCCTGACATCATCGAGCCACTCGGCGGGCACACCGAATTCCAGTAGATCCTCTTCCGATACGTTCTCGAAAAGGGCCGCCTTGATCGGCGCCTGGCGTTCCTCTGCGACATATGTCGGTACGGCGATCTCCTGGACTCTCTCGCGGATCTCCACAAGTTGCGCGGCACCCGTCTTCGGATGCGTCTCGAGCTTTCGCCGCTCGGCCCACTGATACGCCTTGTCGTGGTGGTCAACGTAGCAGAGCAACAGACTGCTGGCGCTACGATGTACGATCAACCGAATATCACGGCTGACCCTTACCGACCAGAAATTCGGATCACGTGCTGCATTGAGCTTGTGGAACTGCATACCCGGATTCGCCGGATTGAGCTGCAGATCGAATGCCGTAGTCTTGACGGCCTTCTGCTCCTCGCCGGTCAATTTGGCGAGGCTGTCGGTGAAGGTGTCAGCGATTCGGAACTGCATTGGCTCATCCGCCTCCGCGTTGGCGAAGATACGTCACTAGATCTTCGTATCGAGGATCAGTTTCGAGCGCCGGAGCCGTAGTTCGCAGGGCCTCGAGACACGCTCCGAGGTCTGTAGGTGCCCATTGGGCCTGATCCCCTATCACCAGGCTGAGGAAGTCCAGTGCCTGTTCCGGAAACTTGCCGCAGAGACCTGCCTCGTGAAGCAGATGCACCAGATAGTCAGGGTGGGCCGGCGGTTGCAGCCAGGCGCGAAGCAGCGTCAAGGCCTCGGGGAACGCATCCTGTGCCGCTACGCAAAGGCGGCCGAGGCTTTCGGCGATGGCAGGTGAAACGTTGTCTCGCGTCTTGGGCCAGATGGAATGCAGATACGGGGTGACCCGGTTGCTCCAGTAGTCGGCCCGTTGATCGCCCGCGCCCTCCAACGCTCTCACCAATGCCTGTGCTGCATCGTGCAAACCATCCGGCGGCAGTGCGCGAGTGGCGGCCGCCAGTTCGCTAGTGGTGAAGGTGTCACCCGGATCGAGGGCGGCGAATGTCAAAATCGATGCATACTGCCCGTCGTGATTACCCAAAGCCGTATAGTGGCGTGCGGTGTCGAGGAAGGCGGGCTTGAGCATTTCCATCAGAGGACGGTACAGGCGCGGCGACCAAAGGAAGCCTTCCCACGCTGCGCGTGCTTCGGCTTCCGAGCGCTGCCAGACGAAGAGCGGCAACAGGTGTCGCCTCGCCCAGTCTCCGTCGACGCGGAACAATGCAATGACATGTGCCGCCAGCAACACGCGGCCATGCCGATACTTGTCGATCCGGCTATCACAAAGCTCGGTGAACGTGGGCTTGAGCTCTTCCGGCAAGCCTTGTCCATCCTCCAGCGAGCGTCGATACCACCAGCGCAACAGTGCCTCGGTGACGTGTCCCACGGGATGATTGATGGCTCGCCCGACGGGATCGTCGGTATCGACGCCGTCCTGATGATCCTGCGCCAGGATACGGCGAGCGAGCACGAAGAAGAGTGCTTCGTGGCCCTCGAAAGTCTTTGCAACGGCCTGCAGCCACCAGCTGACTCCATGGGCGAGCGTCTGCAGTACCTCGTCAGGTGCGGTGGCCAGGATCGGCGCCATGTAGCGCCAGGAGCGCTTCAGGAGTTTTTCCTCTGACCAGGCTTGCAGGGCCTCGCGCCAGCGATCCGTTGGCCAGACATCTGCCCTGGCCAAGGCGCACAAGGCACAAGCAGTCGTGGCAAAGTTGTCGCGGCAGCGCTGTCGCCAGTCATCTTCCTGCCAATGATCCGGGCTGGGTTGCTGCCTCAGCCACTCGATCAGTTCACGGCGACGACGCGGTGTGGCGACGAACTTGCGCCACTCATCGCCATCGCCCATCCAGTAAGGAAATTCATCGCGCTGATCCTCTGCCAGCTTCCACTCCGGATACTGTCCCGTAAGCCCCTTTAGCCGCTCGTTGCTGTCAGCACCCAAGACCGCGCCGGACTCGGCGATCTTTGCCAGCCGCAGCCAGATTTCGCGTTCCACGATACGGGTCCAGCGCTCCGGCTCGATGTCATCCTTGAACATGTCGCGCGGAGGCCCAGCGAGCACGGCCTGTTCCAGTTCTAGGAGCGTCACCGCATCGAGTTGCGGCGCCAGTGCCACCAGCAAGCGCATCGCTTCCCGTTCGGTTTCCACCGACCACAGCCACCAGTGATCGTCCGCCAGAAGCCAGTCAAGTGCCTGGCGATGGGGGATTACGTTGTCCTGTGCGGCAGCAAAGAAGGCGAGGCGCCGGAACAGCGGATAGGGCGTGTGCCACCAGGCCTGCGCCATGAGCGCTGCCCGCGCCGGCGATTGCGCTACGGTGGCGAGCCACGCATCCCGGGTCAGGTCGATCAATGCGGTCCAGTCGTGGAAGTCCCGGTTCTGTGTGTGGTCACTGATCGAGGGTTGATGCATGTAGGACAGGTCGCTCCTGTCCTCGGCACTGCCAAGCTCGCGCATCAGATCAAGCGCGTCGCGCAACAAGGTGCTGAGATCGGACAGCAGCTCCGGCAATGCGACGTGCCAGCGCTCATCTCTGGGCAGGTCGCGCAGGCTGGAATGGACGTGATCTGTGGACAGCACGATCTCCCATTCCACCAGCTCCTTGATGCGCTCCGGCTCGCGGGCTTCGCCGTCCTCGGCGGGCCAGCGGAACGGCTCGCGCAACGATACGCGTGGTGTCAGCATCTCGCGCAGTTCCAGGCGCAAGGTAGCGGTGAGCCCATCGCGCTTGAAGCGGTCGCGCCAGCGGTACAGGTCGAAGTCGCGCAGCCATGATTTCACGCGCCCGGTCAACAGCAGCCGCCATAGGGTGCGCATCAGCGGGCCGGGGATCGCGTTGGGTGCGCCCTCACGAATGCGCGCCAACTCGGCGGTGTTGCCGTCGCGTTCTAGTTTGGCCAGCTCGTCCAGACGGTGTTCGATCCACCAAACCAGATCGTCATGAAGCTGCCCGCCGCGTTTGACCAACCACAGCAACAGGCCCGGGTCGTCCAGATGACGGATGAGCCAACGCGCCAGTTGCCGCATCACCTCGTCCCAGCGGCTGCCGCGTGCACCGGCATCGACGATACACATCGACGGTGCGAGCGGATACGGCGAAGGTCGGCGGGTCAGGCTGAAGGTGAGCTTGTCATCTACGGTCGTTCTGGGGGGGACACCGAAGCGGCCCAGGTCGGCATGCCGGTAGCGTTCCTCGCTCAGCAGCTCGAGCCAATCCAGTGACGGCACCGGGTCCAGATCGGCAAAGCGCCTGGCGGGCAGCCCGCCCGGATCGCTCATCGCCCACAGCAGGCGCCCAACGAAGTCGTCCTGCCGGGTACTCGCCAAGGGGCGTGCCATGGCGCACTCGACCACGATACGCTCCTTGCCGCGCACTCCGTCCCGGTAGGTTTCGGCCCAGGCGCGCAGTGTCTTGTGCAGATAGGCGTGCCGATTATGCTCGCGGTAGAGGATTGGGGTGACGTTCTTGGCCCGCCATTCGTTGGCCCGTTTCTCTTCCTTGCCTTTGGAGAAACTGCCGAACGCGAACATCTCCGGCGGCGACTCACCCAGCAGACTGTCGGCGGCCAGGGCATCCATCATGTAGCGCAGCACCGGGTCGTTGATGCTGTAGCCGACGAAGCAGACGGTGTAGTTGCGGAACAGCTCGCTGACGAACCGCGCCGCCCAGCGCTCGGTGAGATAGGCCAGGCCGAAATCACCGCTGGAGACGACCAGGCGGTCCAGTTCGCTCGCGGTCGGCGTGGCGCCAAGCAAGCCATGCAGGTACACCAGGCCATCCCAACGGTTCTTCGGCACCGGCAGCAGTGGCGCCTGAAACCGCTTGATGGGCAGCGATTTCGCCCCAATCACCTCCTCGAACAGGCGATCGAAGTTGGTGGTGATGAGGCGTGTATGGCCATCGCGGCTCTTGCCCAGCGTCAGCAAGGCTTCATGTGTGGCGGTCGCGTTTGGGGCGCTGAAATCGGGTGTCAGGATGCCGGCCAGCGCCCGGCGCACCTTCTCGCGGCCGCCGACGTCGTCTGCCTCCAGCAATCCGATGGCAGTATCGAACTGCCCGGCCTTCACCGCAGCCTGCTGTACCGGATCGGGCGTGACGGCTAACTCTGCGAATAGCTCCTTGACCAGACCAGAAAAGCCCGGCAGGCGTGCCGGGTATGATATTCCAGCGCCGCAGAAGAGCACCACGCGCCCATCTTCGTGCGTCTGCAATAGACGTTCTGGAATGTCAGGGCCGCCCTTTACGAACTGCATGCAGACTTAAACCCGGAACACCTTCATTACCTCATCGCCAAGATGATTGATCACCTTGACGGCGATCCGCCCTGACTTAGGCTTGGTGAACGGTCGCGAAGTGTCGCTGTGCAACGTCGCCCACGCGTCCTCGTTGATCTCCGCCTTGAGTGTGGTTTTGAGCGCCTTGTACGGATCGTTCGCGCCGAGGAAATAGGCGTGGCGGACGAAGAAACTTTCCTCGTTGTAGTCGGTGTCAATGAACCAGCAGGCGATACCCTCGGGGCCATCAGAGCGAACTTCGCCGGTCTGGGGATGGAAAACGTCTACCCCTTTGACCTTGACCTGGATCTGCTCACCCTCGGCATCCAGGATGTCGATGTCGGGCTCCCCGAAGATAACGAACAGGTTGCCCTTACCCGTATTCTTCAGGTCGTCCGCCATGTGCAGGTCGGCGTTCATTCGCGCCTTGAGCACTGGGATGCGCCCGAGTTTGTCGAACTCGGATGAATGCGCGTCGTAGTTGAAGGCGCAGGCGATCAAGACGTCGAAATCCGCGTCACCGGCCTCACGGGCGGCCGCGACCAGGTCTGGTCGAGACACTGTTCCGAACTCGGGCCCGATAAAGACCGCGGCTCGATTCTCGGGACCCGCTGCACCTTCGTCTTCGCCTGACCCGCCTTCCACATACCGACCTTCCGCGCAGATCAAGTCGCCAGGCCAGGGCACAAGCGCAGTAAAGGTGATCTTGTCGTCCTTGTGGGCCTGCTGGACGCCCGCCGCCTTCAGGTTTTCCAGAATCATGCTGACGAAATCCGTCTCGTCGCTGTAGCCCGCGTGACCGTCGGCAACGCTATCGATCAGCTCGTCGTTCTCGTCGACGCCCAGCACGCGGTGTGGCGACAGACTCTCCACCGTGAAGGGTCCGGCGACTCGCACGATGGACTTGTCTTCATACGGCTTGTCGTACAGGTACTCGAAGTCGGCCTTGGCCGCTATTGAGGCATCGATCTCCTTCTGCCGGGTGATGCGCTGCGCCCACCATTGCTGGTGAAGCGCTTTCGCGTCCGCTGGCCACTTCTCGTCGGCCTCGCGGGGAATCTCCCATGCCTCCCAGTTCTTCTTGATAGATTTGTTTAGCTGCACGCGGAGTGACTCCAGTTTCTGCTGAAACCGGTCCCAGATCACGTCGATCTCCGCATTATTGGCGATCGCCTTTAGCGTGATGTGAGGAACGCGCTCGTAAACGAACCCTTGGCGAATGTCGCCATGCGTTGTTTGGCTTGACAGCGCCGAGCGTGCCAACTCCGCTTCTTTGAGTCGACCTTCTGGACTGTCTGCAAGGAGATAATACGAATACCGCGCCCCCATGATCCGCGCTCGCGCCAAAGCAAGCGAGACGCGCGAGGTATCAATGGTAAGCCAGCGACGACCCCATTGCTCTGAAACATAGGCAGTTGTTCCAGATCCACAAGTTGGATCGAGCACCAAATCACCGGGATCGGACGCCATCAGGACACACCGTTCTACAACCCTAGTCGCCGTCTGTACAACGTAAACCTTTGCGTCTCCGAATCCTGACTGCCTGGTATCGTCCCAGATATCTGCATATGTCTGATATCCGAAATCATTGAACGGCCGAACAAATCCAAGCGTCTTACCAGAAAAGGTGAGTCTTTGTGCTTTCTCGAGCCTTTGCATTCCCGTGATGTTTGTCTTCCAACCGCCTTTTCCGGGCTTGAAACGTCGACCCGAGAAATCGTACTCAAACGTTGTCGTTGCGCTGCCGGATTGAGATGTGATTGGGTTCATCCGAGAAATGCGACCGGCACCGTTCGCAGCTGGAACAAGAGTGCCCGCCTCATCGAACTCATAGCGATAGTTCTTGTCTTCCTCGACGCTTCTCTGAAACATTAAACGCCGAATCTTGACGTCCATGCTTGATCGCGCATACCACAACACGAAGTCTCGCGTACTATCTAGCGCCGCGGATGCCTTGCCAGTGGTAGTACGGAATACGATTTGGCTTACAAAGTTCTCCTCCCCAAAAATCTCGTCGAGAAGTGCACGAACACGATGGACGTTTTCGTCTCCTATCTGCACAAAGACGGAGCCAGACTGGGATAGCAGATCCCTCGCAACAGTAAGCCGGTCGCGCAAATAGGTTAAATATGAGTGAATCCCATCCCGCCAGGTATCCCGGAAAGCTTTGACTTGCTCCGGTTCGCGCGTGATGTGCTCGAAGTTTCCGTCCTTGACCTCTCGGTTAGTCGTCGACCACTGAAAGTTCGAGTTGAACTTGATGCCATACGGTGGGTCCAAGTAGATGCACTGCACCTGCCCACGCAGTCTTTCCCGCTCGGCGAGTGACGCCATAACCTGCAGGCTGTCGCCCAGAATCATCCTGTTGGTCCAGTTGGCGTCGTGCTGGTAGAACTCAGTCTTCGCGCTGTCGTCTGGCAGTCCGTTGAAGTCCGCGAAAAGGTCGATCTGCTCCTCATCTGCTTGCTGAACAGCTTCAGTCCGGCTGAGCAAGTCGTCGATCAGCACCTTCGGATGGACTTTCTCCTGGATGTAGAGCGGCGGCGCATGCACGACGAGGTCGGACCAGTCCTGTTCGTCCTTGCCGCGCCAGACGAGCTGTGGGTCGAGGTCGCGATTACGCCGCTCATAGGCAACGCGAACCGGAGACTGCTCCTCCTTCTGCATCACCGATTGGTACTCGGCCGTCGGGATGTTCTTGCGCGTCGCCTCCTCATGGGTCAGCGCCTCAACGGATTTGTGGCCGGTCTTGCTCGTTCTTCTCGCCATGTCCTGTCCCTTACGCCACCGGTTCCGCGATGACGCCGTCGATCATCTGATTGAAGTGCTCTTCCACCTCGGCCTCGAAATCAGACTGCATCTCCCACACATCCACAAACTCGGCGAAAGCCCACCTCCCGTAGTTGCCGTGGTTATTCACCCCGGGCACCCAGTAGGCCTCCATCGTGTTTTTCTTCTCTTTAGCATCCTCTCGCCGGTAGCCTTTAATCTCGACGACCAGGTGTAGCGGGTCCTCTTCGCCGTTCCCATCGTCGACCAGGACGATGAAGTCCGGGATGTAAGTGCGCATCTCGGAACCGTAGCGATATGGCACCTCCAACCCGAGGTTGTGGTTCTTGACGTAGGCCAGAACGCGCGGATGGGCTTCCGCCACGCGACAGAATTCGGCTTCCCAGTCGCTGTCCAGGATCACCCAGTTCACATGGCATCGCCGCGCGTCGGTTTCGTAGCGATCGGTCTTGGAGGTGTTGAAGTTGACGTGCGCCGTTGAGCCGACCGGGTTGTAGGGATCGAGCACGGCCTTCACGGGGCGGTTGCCGATCTCTGCCCGAGTGATGGCCGCGGTGATGCGCTCGCAGGCCATGTCGGCCAGCTCCTGGTACATGAGCTGCGCCGGGTAGGTGCCGCCTTTGCAGACGAGGCAGGTATCCAGCCATTGCTTCGTAATGCGCTTTAGCTGGCCAAACAGGTGGAGCTTCGGCTCCTCGCCTGGGTCGCGCCACTTGGTGTAGAGCAGCCGCTGCGTGATGTGGAACAAGAGCGTTGAGCGCCGCATGTCCTGCAGGTGCTCCAGACCGAGGTCGACATCCTCGCCGATGATGCCCGCGTTCTTGGTGATGGATGGGCCAACCAGATCCGGCGTGAGCTCCAGTACGGCGTCTTCCGTAAATTCGGCCGTCAGCCGTTCCTCTGGCAGCTCGACTCGGTACCCCGCCACCCGGGGGAAGCGGATCTCAAGTTCGTCCCGATCAGGCCGGATAGCCTTAACCTGGATGGTTTCCCGAGGCGGCTGCGGCGGGGCGACGACAGGTTTCGCCGTGAAGTCGAAGGGGATCCCAAGTACGTCGGCGTACTCGACGTTGAACAGGTTCTCCTCGTTCAGGTCGTAGGACTGTCGTCGCAGGGCTCTGCCGATGACCTGTTCGCAAAGCAGCTGGGTGCCAAAAGCGCGAACACCCAGAACATGGGTGACGGTATTCGCATCCCATCCCTCGGTGAGCATGGAGACCGATACGACGCAGCGGATGGAATCGCCAAGCCGGCCGGGCTTGCCGACCGTGTTCATGACCTCCCGCAGGAGATCCTGGTCGGTGACGTTCTCTGCCTGTCGGCGGTCGCCGGTGCGTTCGATGATCTCGCGACGGAACCGTTCGATCTCGTCCGAGGCCATGTCCCGGAAGTTCTTGTCGAGCGCATCGCCAGACTCGAGCTGTTCGCTGTCTATCAGAAGAGTCCTCGGGCGAGCGAGCTGATTGCCGTGCTCATCGAAATTTCGGAACAGCGGCAGCCGGCCATTCTCGAGTGTGGTCGTACCATCATCGTTCTCACGATGGAATCCCGAGATGAAGTCGTAGACGAGCTTTGAGGTCGACGTGTTGTTGCACACGACGATAAAGCAAGGTGGCACGCTGATGCCGGCCGACTCCCAGAGATCAAAGGTCTTCTTGTAGTGCCCGTATAGCGCCTCAAGCGCAGTCTGTAGCTCGACTGGCAGGCTCAGCGGATCGAGCGTCTTTGCCTTACCGCGTCCCTTTTTAGGCATCCGCGTGCGAATGTGCTGCCAAAGATTGCGGAACTTGGGCATGTCGCCGCCCGGGATATTGTCCGCGACGGGCACACGCGGCAGTTTGACGATCCCGCACTCGATCGCATCCATGAGTGAGAAATCGCTCATGGTCCAGGGAAACAGCGTGCCCTCGGCATAGCCGGAGCCACTCAGGAAAAATGGGGTTGCTGAGAGGTCAATCAAACGGGAAAGACCCAACTTACGATTGACTGCTTCGAGGCCCGAGATCCAAAGCCGAGCCGCTTCCTTGTTCTTCTCGGCCTCTTTCTTGTCGTCTCCTTTCAGATCGCCTTCCAGGTCTTCACCCGGTTTCTCGCGATAACAGTGGTGCGCTTCATCGCTGATCGCCAGGACATTCTTCATGCCCATCAGTTCAGGCATGACGCGTTGGAGCATCTGCCCTTCGGTCTCGACCGTGTTGAGTGCCTCGCCGCGGCCTTGGAGGAGCGATCGGCCACCCTTCGACAGATCGATACGCTCACGCAATTTGAAGGCGTGATAGTTCGTAATGACGATCTTGGCGCGCTCCAGATCGGGGAGCATGTCGCCCGGCACCAGCTCGCGACTCTGGTAGTAGCTGTCCGGGTCGTTCGGTTGCAGCACACGCAGGCGGTCTCGAATGGTCAGACCCGGCGCCACGATCAGGAAGCCCCGCGTGAAACGCTTGCTTTGTGCGTATTCCTGCGAAGCTGAAC
>JAGRIH010000005.1 GCA_020443345.1 Halioglobus sp. | reverse complement strand
TCCAGCACGTCGGGCCGGTTGGTGGCGGCGATGACGATAACCCCGTCGTTCACCTCGAAGCCGTCCATCTCCACCAGCAACTGGTTGAGAGTCTGTTCGCGCTCGTCGTGGCCGCCGCCGAGCCCCGCGCCGCGGTGGCGGCCCACGGCGTCGATCTCGTCGATAAAGATGATGCAGGGGGCCTGCTTCTTGGCCTGTTCGAACATGTCGCGCACGCGGGAGGCGCCGACGCCGACAAACATTTCGACGAAATCGGAACCGGAGATGGAGAAAAACGGCACTTTGGCCTCGCCGGCGATCGCCTTGGCCAGCAGCGTCTTGCCGGTACCGGGCTGGCCCACCATGAGCACGCCCCGCGGGATGCGCCCGCCGAGCTTCTGGAAGCGGCCGGGATCGCGCAGGAATTCGACCAGTTCCTGCACGTCTTCCTTGGCCTCGTCAACACCTGCCACGTCGGCAAAGGTGGTGGTGATCTGGTCCTCACCGAGCAGGCGCGCCTTGCTCTTGCCAAAGCTCATGGGGCCGCCGCGGCCGCCGCCGCCACCCTGCATCTGGCGCATGAAAAACATGAATACGGCAATAATGATCAGGATGGGAAAACTCGCCACCAGCAGTTGCGTCCACACACTTTGCTGCTCCGGCTTGCGCCCCTCTACTTCGACGTTGTGCTGCAGCAGGTCATCGATCAGCTTGGGGTCTTCCAGCATGGGGCGAATGGTCTCGAACTGGGAGCCATCAAAGCGCTCCCCGGAGATGCTCAGGCCGTCTACCACCACTTTTTTCACTTCATCGCGCTGGATCTGCTCGATAAAATCCGAATACCCGACCTGCTCCGCCGGTCGCTTCATGTTGAAATTGTTGAATACCGACAACAGGACCGCGGCTATCACCAGCCAAAGCAGTAAATTCTTCACCATATCGTTCAATGCCGTTACCTCGCTACGGACCCCCGCAGAATTCCCTCCCAGCATTACCGCGCTGCGACCGGGGGCGCGTGTGACAGCCTCTTGCTCCTCAAATTATAGCCAAATTTCACCCGCTGCGACGGGCCATCACGGCATTACGGATAACACCCTGTGGTTGGTACGGTTGCAATCGGGATTGGATCGCCTGCAATGTACTACAGTTGGGGCGAAGGCTCCACGTTTCAAGGTCGGCGGCGGGTGCGGCTCACCTGCCCGAGAAGCCTTTCGCCACCAGGTACACTTCCCGGGAGCGGGGCCGGGACGCGGCCGGTTTGCGCGTCAGGACCCGGGCAAATGACTCCCGGGCATCCCGCAACAGCGCGTCAAACCCCTCGCCGTGGAACACCTTGGCCACAAAGGATCCGTCCGGCGCCAGCACGCGCCGCGCCAGATCCAGCGCCAGCTCTGCCAGGTACATGGCGCGCGGCAGGTCCACTGCGGCCACACCGCTCATATTGGGGGCCATATCCGACATGACCAGGTCCACCGGATGGTCACCCAGGACGCCGAGAATCCGCTCGAAAACCGCGTCCTCGAAAAAATCCCCCTGGATGAACTCGACCCCCGCCAGGGCGTCCATCGCCAGGATGTCTGAAGCGATCACCCGCCCCCGGTGCCCTACCAGCCCGACCGCGACCTGCGACCAGCCGCCCGGTGCGCTGCCCAGGTCCAGTACCGTCATGCCGGGACGCAGCAGCCGGTCCCGATCCTGCAGCTCCAGCAGCTTGTAGCAGGCGCGCGAACGATAGCCCTCGCGCCGCGCCTGCTGCACATAGGGGTCGCTGCGGTGCTCTTGCAGCCACGCCTTGCTGGAGGATCGTTTTCTGGCCATGCGTTTCGTATCGGGATCCACTTGTGTAGAATGCACGCCCCGCGCCGGAGCGAGCGGTCATTGTACCGCGCCATCGCGGTGGCGCATCCTGCTGCGACGCCACCGGCGCGCCAACAGCGCATTGCGAGGTGCCCAATGAGCCACAAAGACCAACCGCAGAGCAAACAACTGCGCGCTATCGGCCACCGGCTCAAGCCCGTCGTCACCATTGCCGCAAACGGCGTCAGCGAACGTGTGGTTACCGAACTGGAGCGGGCCCTGCACGACCACGAGTTGATCAAGGTGAAGCTGGCCGCGGGTTCGCGCGAGGCGCGCAGCGCTCTGAGCAGCGCCATCTGCGAGCGCACCGGGGCCGAACTGGTGCAGCGCATCGGCAACACGGTGTTACTGCTGCGGCGCACCGCCAAACCCGACCCGCGCCTGTCAAACCTGATCCGCCCCCTGTAGATCGATTGGCGCCGACTGCACTACACTGCGCGGAACTATGCGGCACTCAAGAGGTGCGTCTATGGGAGAAACCCTCGATTTCCCGACACAACGCGCCCGGGGACTGGCCTATCTGGAGCGGCAACTGCGCGCCCTGCTGGCCGCCAAAGGAGCGGATGCGGAACTCATCGACTTCGCCGTCGAGCAGCTCACCGGCACGTATGCGCGCTTGCGTGATGCCGAGCAGTACAGCTTCAGTATCGAGCTGCCGGCCGGCATCGATCCGGACGAACGCGACCGGTTGCACCGGCAGATCAGCGCCGGGCTGCAGAGCATCCGCGACGAAAATCACGCGCTGCTGGTGCAGCTGGCGGCCCGGCTGGTGCTGGCCGAGCTGCGCCTGTTCCAGCACGAGAGAACCTGAGGGCGGCCCTGCGGACTCGCGGCCGGTCCCGCGGTGCTCAGGCAAACGAGGCGGCAAGGTGATAGGCCAGCAGCGCCGCCGCATAGGCAAACGCGAAATAGCCGACGACCATTTTCACCGCCAGACCCGTGGACTCGCTCTCCTTGGCCAGAATCGCCACGGTGGATACGCACTGCAGCGCGATGGCGAAGAACACCAGCAGGGCCAGACCGGACGCGATCGTCATGTCACTCGCCTGGATATGCTCGACCAGCGGCGCCATGTTTTCATCGGCCGCCTCGATACCGAAGATGGTGCCCAGCGTACCCACAAACACCTCGCGGGCCAGGAACGAGGTAAAAATCGCCACGCCGTAGCGCCAGTCCAGCCCGAGCGGCGCAAAGACGGGTTCCACCAGGTGCCCCAGACGCCCCAGCCAGGACTGACCCAGGTCCGCCCCGAAGTTGGGAAAGTAGCCCAGCACCCACACCACCAGGGTAACGGTGAAAATGATCTTGCCGGCCTTGGTGATAAAGTGGCGCGAGCGGTTCCAGGCATTGCGCAGCAAGGGGTGCAGCGCCGGCAGGCGGTAGGGCGGCAGCTCTAGCACGAAGGGCAGGTCCGTGTAGTGATCGGCGCTGGTGCGCGACACCAGGCCGGTCACCAGCAGCCCGCAGAACATGCCGAAAAAATAGATGCCGAACATGGCCAGGCCCTGCCACCCCACCAGCCCCCCCAGCGCGGTACCGGAGGGGATGAAGGCCGCGATCAGCAGGGTATATACCGGCAGGCGCGCGGAACAGGGCATCAGCGGAATGGCCATGTAGGTGAGCAGGCGCTTGCGCGGTGAGTCGATGGCGCGCGCCGCGTAGATACCCGGAATCGCGCAGGCCACACCGGACAACATGGGAATAAAACTCTTGCCGGTAAGACCGAACAGGCGCAGCGGTTTGTGGCAGATGAGCGCCGCGCGGGCCATGTAGCCCGAATCTTCCAGCAGGCCGATCACAAAGGTCAGGACAAAGATCTGCGGCACGAACACCAGAAACGCCCCGATCCCCCCGAACAGCGCATCGGCCGTGAAGTCCTGCACCACCCGGTTGCCAATCATTGGCACCAGCAGATTGGCCAGGCCACCCAGTATCGCCTCCACCGCGTCCATAGCCGGCGCGGACCAGGTGAAAATCGACTGAAACAACAGGTACATGATGGCAAAAAAGGCGACGCCGCCGGTCAGCGAGTGCAGAAAAAAGGCGTCCAGGCGGGTCTGGCTGCGCACCAGGATATCGCCCTGCGGGCCGTAGCGATGCGCCAATTGGTGGGCGGTGCCGCGCAGCAGGACATCCGGTGTATCGACCAGGTGCGCGCGCGGCGCCGCGGCCGTGCGCGACGCGCCCTCGCGCAGGTGCGCCAGCAGCGCGTCCACGCCCTGGCCCTTGCGGGCGGACAGCGGCAGTACCGTGGTGTGCAGCGCGGTGGCCAGGCCGTCCACATCCAGCGTTAGATCGTGCGCCGCCAGGACATCGATCATATTGGCCAGCACGGTGACCCGTTTGCCGTGGCGCTCGCAGTCGCGAATCACCTGCAGGGTGAAATAGAGGCTTTTTTCCAGCCGGGTGGCGTCGATGATGCACAGCACCTGGCAGACTTCGGGGTCGGCCAGCGCCCGCTCGAACTGCTCTACCGCCACTCTTTCCTCTGCGGAAATCGCCTGCAGTGAGTAGGTGCCGGGAAAGTCCACCAGTTGCAGGTCGGGCAGGCTCTGGATGCGGCCGATGCCGACGTCCACGGTGATACCGGGAAAATTGGCCACTTTTTGATGCAGCCCGGTCAGGCGGTTGAACAGCAGACTCTTGCCCGAGTTGGGGCTGCCTATCAGGATGACTTTACTCATAAACCTGGCCGGGCCTTTCCTGGCCGGACCTTTCCTGACCGGGCCGCACCCGGACGTGACTGGCGACCTCGTCGTCCAGCGAGTAAATGGTATTGCTGACGCGGTACACCTTGGGTGCGCCGAAGGCCGGCGCCTGCAGGCATGCCACCATCTCGCCGGGGTGAAAGCCGAACTCCATCAGGCGCACGCGGTACTTGTCCTCCAGGGCGTCGTCGAAGCCCAGGATTTCGCACCAGTCGCCGGCCCTGAGGGACCAAAGGGAGATCGTCATGTCGTGTGGCATAGCGCCGTCAATTGTGCCTGAAAGGTGAATAATAACCTAAATGAGAACTATTTTTATATAGAAATTGCTGCCGGCTACCAAATAATCCCGGCAGGCGTCCCGGCGACCGCGGGCTCTGACCTGGTCTGCCGCGCGCGACAGCGGAGCCCCCGGGAGAGTTTTGCGCCAATTCGAGTCTTACGGTGGTGTCCGTGCAATGCAGATACGCGACACCCCCGCTGCGACCTACCACTCACCCCGAGACGCACCAATGCGTCAGATATGCTGCACCTGATCGATTTCGTACTCGATATCACCGCCGGGTGCCCGCACCAGCACCACGTCGCCCTCTTCCTTGCCGATCAATGCCCGCGCAATGGGCGAGCTGACGGAGATCAGGTTGCGCTTCACGTCGGCTTCGTCCTCACCCACGATGCGATAGGTGACTGCGGCGTCGGTCTCCACATTGACCAGTTCGATCGTAGTGCCGAAGATGACTTTGCCGGTCCTGGGAATCGCGGTCACGTCGATTACCTGGGCGTTGCTGAGCTTGCCCTCGATCTCCATGATGCGGCCCTCGGTGAAGCTCTGCTGCTCGCGCGCGGCGTGGTATTCGGCATTTTCCTTGAGGTCCCCGTGCGCGCGCGCCTCCGCGATCGCTTGCGTGATGCGCGGTCGCTCCACTTTTCTGAGCCGTTCCAGTTCCTCGCGCAATGCCGCTTCGCCGCTGATCGTCATCGGTACCTTGTTCATGCCACGATACTCCTGTGCAAATCCTGCAAGCGCCGGACCGTTTGATCGCCCTCCTGTCTGAGCGCCATGCAAACCGCTTCCGCCGCCGCCATGGTGGTGGTGTAGAAGACCCGGTGCGACTCCGCGCTGGCGCGGATCGAGGCGGAATCCTCGATGGCGCGGCGCCCCTCGGTGGTGTTGATGATCAGGTCCGCCTCGTCGTTTTTGATCATGTCGACGATATGCGGCCGCCCCTCCAGCACCTTGTTCACCCGGCGCACCGCCAGACCGGCCCGCTCCAGCACCGCAGCGGTGCCGGCAGTGGCCGCCAGGGAAAAGCCCAGCGCCGCCAGTTCCCCGGCGACACGCACGGCGGCGGGCTTGTCCGCATCGCGCACACTGATCAGCGCGGTACCGCCGCTGGGCGGTCCCTCTCCGACAGCCAGCATGGCCTTGGCAAACGCTGAGGCAAAGGTGTCTCCGGTGCCCATGACCTCGCCGGTGGAGCGCATCTCCGGCCCCAGAATCGGATCCACGCCCGGGAACTTGTTGAACGGCAGAACCGCTTCCTTGACACTGAAGTACGGCGGCACGATCTCCCGCGTGAAGCCCTGCGCGGCGAGGCTCTGCCCCGCCATGCAGCGGGCCGCCACCTTGGCCAGCGAGCGGCCGATACACTTGGACACGAAGGGCACCGTGCGCNNGAGGCGCGCGGGTTGACCTCGATGACGTAGATCTCGCCGTCCTGCCAGGCCAGCTGCACGTTCATCAGGCCCTTCACACCCAGTTCCAGGGCCATCTTCCTGACCTGCTCGCGCATCTCATCCTGCACCGCCGCAGCCAGGCTGTAGGGCGGCAGGGAGCAGGCGGAATCGCCCGAGTGAATGCCCGCCTGCTCGATGTGCTGCATGATGGCCCCGATGACCACCTCGGCGCCATCGCTCACCGCGTCGATATCCACCTCGATCGCCGCGCTGAGAAAGCTGTCCAGCAGTACCGGCGACTCCTCGGAAACCTGCACTGCATCGCGCATGTAGCGCAGCAGGTCTTCCTCGCGGTAGACGATCTCCATCGCCCTGCCGCCCAGCACATAAGAGGGGCGCACCACCAGCGGGTAACCGATACTGGCCGCGGCGTCCACCGCCTGCTCGACGCTGCGCACAGTGGTATTCACCGGCTGTTTCAGGCCCAGCTTGCCGATCATGTGCGCAAAGCGCTCGCGATCCTCCGCCCGGTCGATGGCATCGGGCGAAGTGCCGATGACGGGCACACCGTGGGACTCCAGCGCCCGCGCCAGCTTCAGCGGTGTCTGTCCGCCAAACTGGACGATAACCCCCCCGGGCTGCTCCACCGCGACGATCTCCAGCACATCCTCCAGGGTGACCGGCTCGAAATACAGGCGGTCGGAGGTGTCATAATCGGTGGACACGGTCTCCGGATTGCAGTTGACCATGATCGTCTCGTAGCCGTCTTCGCGCATGGCCAGCGCGGCGTGCACACAGCAGTAGTCGAACTCGATGCCCTGCCCGATGCGGTTGGGCCCGCCGCCGAGCACCAGGATCTTGTCGCGGTCGGTCGGCGCCGCCTCGCACTCCTGTTCGTAGGTGGAATACATGTAGGCGGTGGCCGAGGCGAATTCCGCAGCACAGGTATCCACCCGCTTGTACACCGGGCGAACACCCAGCCGGTGCCGGTGTTCGCGCACCGCGCGCTCCCCGACCGCCAGCAAGTCACCGAGCCGCCGGTCCGAGAAGCCCTGGCGCTTGAGCGCGTACATGCGATCGCGATCCAGTGCGGCCAGCGCGGTACCCCCCAGCCCTGCCTCGGTCTCCACCAGATCGCGCACCTGGGCCAGGAACCAGGGGTCGACGCCGGAGAGGGCGTACACCTCATCGATGGGCATACCGGCACGGAAGGCATCGGCCAGATACCAGATGCGGTCGCAGCCGGGATTGCTGAGCTCCGCCACCAGTTCATCTCGGGCATCCGGGTGGTTCAAATCCACGATCGGCTCGAAACCGGACGAGCCCACCTCCAGGCCGCGCAGGGCTTTGTGCAGGGACTCCTGAAAAGTGCGGCCGATCGCCATCACTTCGCCCACCGATTTCATCTGGGTGGTCAGGCGCGGATCGGCAGTGGTGAATTTCTCGAAGGCAAAGCGCGGGATTTTGGTCACCACATAATCGATCGACGGCTCGAAGGAGGCAGGGGTGGCGCCGCCGGTGATGTCGTTGCGCAACTCGTCCAGGGTGTAGCCCACCGCCAGTTTGGCCGCCACCTTGGCGATCGGAAAGCCGGTGGCCTTGGAGGCCAGCGCCGAGGAGCGCGACACCCGCGGGTTCATCTCGATGATGACCATGCGCCCGGTCTTGGGGTCCTGCCCGAACTGCACGTTGGAGCCGCCAGTCTCCACACCGATCTCGCGCAGCACCGCCAGTGAGGCATTGCGCATGATCTGGTATTCCTTGTCAGTCAGGGTCTGCGCCGGGGCCACGGTAATCGAGTCGCCGGTATGCACGCCCATGGCGTCGAAATTCTCGATGGAACAGACGATGATGCAGTTGTCGTTCCGGTCGCGCACCACCTCCATCTCGAACTCTTTCCAGCCGATCAACGACTCGTCGATCAGCAGTTCATTGGTCGGCGACAGATCCAGACCGCGCAGGCAGATTTCCTCGAATTCGTCCCGGTTGTAGGCAATGCCGCCGCCGGACCCACCCATGGTGAAAGACGGGCGGATAATGCAGGGGAAACCGATCTGGTCCAGCACCTGAAAGGACTCTTCCAGACTGTGCGCGAGGGCGGCGCGAGGGGTCTCCAGGCCGATACGTTTCATCGCCTGATCGAACAGCTCGCGGTCCTCGGCCTTGTCGATGGCCTCCTTGGTGGCCCCGATCATCTCCACGCCGAATTTGTCCAGCACCCCCTCGCGCGCCAGGTCCAGGGCGCAGTTGAGTGCCGTCTGGCCGCCCATGGTCGGCAGCAGGGCATCGGGGCGCTCCTGCTCGATGATACGCGCCACCGTCTGCCACTCGATAGGCTCGATATAGGTGGCATCGGCCATGGCCGGGTCGGTCATGATCGTCGCCGGATTGGAGTTGACCAGCACCACCCGATAGCCCTCTTCGCGCAGCGCCTTGCAGGCCTGCGCCCCGGAGTAGTCGAACTCGGAGGCCTGGCCGATGACGATGGGGCCGGCACCGATGATCAGAATGGTTTGGATGTCGGTTGGCTTAGGCATTCGAAATCAACTTTTTTGCGCTGCTGGCGCCATCAGTTCG
>JAGRIH010000067.1 GCA_020443345.1 Halioglobus sp. | reverse complement strand
AGAGATGTAAACCTGTACTTCAGTTACCTTCCAAGGCTTCTCTATACCCAGTATCTTGCTGTATAACTGTGTGTCTTTCATGGGTCGTCAGGCTAAACTACCCACTCGATCAGTGGAAGGCCCCCGCCGAAGAACCACCGAGCGGGAATGACCATTGAAAGAAATCTGGGATGTAGCGCCTTCGCCTGTTCGACGAACTTGTTGTAAATCGGAATGGCACTTGCGCCCTGCCCACCATCTGCAAGCTGGTAAGGCGGGTTGCCAATAATCACGTCAAACTGCATATCGCCTCCAAACAACTCGGCAATCCGAGTCTTGATGTTGTCGGTGTGAATGAACGCATAGGCGTGGCTTTCCAGTCCTTCACCACGGTCCAGTGCGCTTTGGCTTGCATTACAGAATGTGCATTTACCATTGGCCCACGTGTGCTCCATACGCTCAAACCAGATATTGCCGTCATCGCTGTCGAAACCTTTGGCGATCGAGTGCTCGCCGTTGGCGTGCTTCGAGCAATACACACTGCGCCGCGCCAGCAGGCTGGTGAGGTGTGTGATGCCGATACCGAATACCTGCTTCGTCAGGATGTGATCGACGCGCGCTTCGAGGCCTGGTATTTCCTCGGCCAGGCCCTTGGTCAGGCGGGTGGTGATCTCACGCAGGAAAACACCCGACTTGGTGCACGGGTCCAGAAACCGCACCGAACTGTCAGCCCAGAGATTCGCGCCGCCGTGGTCGGCCGCCCACGCCTCGGCGAGGGTATCGAGCATCCGATTGGCAAACTCGGGCGGCGTGAACACCTCATCGTTGGAGAGGTTCGCGATGCAGGTCAATACATCCGGATTGCGCCCGCGTAACGTGAAACCAGCCTGCCCGTTCATGCGTGCGGACCCAGCACGAAGCGCGCTTGTTCGATGCGCAGCATCTGGTAGGGCGTCATGAAGCGCACGCTCAAGCCCAGGCAGGCATTGGGAATCTTGATGCGGCCCGGCGAGTTGGCAGGCACCTCGTGGGTCACCACGACATGATTGCCGGCCAGTGCATGGGAAATCAGATAGAAGTCGGCGGCCTGCAGGAAGGTGTTGATCGCGGCCGGTGTGTATTGCTGCCCGGTAGCCCAGGTACTGACGGCCGTGAACTGCGGGGCCAGGGTCGGCGGGGTGCGACGAAAGAGCGCCTGGCCGTGATCTCTGGCCCATGCTGACAGCTCGTCTTGGCCCGCCTCGATTTCATCGGCCACTTTGTCGATGCTGGCGACTGTACCCGTATGACTATTGTGCGCCAGCCAGTCCCAGAAGGCCGGGCAGAAATCCAGACCGTAGTGCAGGTTGTTCGCGGACATGAACACGTTGGCGTCCAGCAGGTAGCTCACGGCGTCACTCCCAGCTCGCGCGCCGCTTCGTAGAAGGTAGCCGTCTTGCGCACGCCCAACATGCGAAAGGCATCCGGAAACGAGGTCAATCCCTCCAGCGTGCTGGAGACAATGGCGCGGGCAAAGCGCTTGCTGGTGCGCGCACCCAGGCTGCGGTAAAAATCTCCGCCGCCACTACCGCGCTCCTTCAGCGTGCGCAGCCGTTCCTGTTCCTCCCGGTAGTGCTGCCACAATGCCGCCTGCGTGATGAATCCCGCGTCGAACATACGGCGCAAGGCGACCAGGGTGCTGACCTTGAATTCGCGCGCCAATCGCTGGATTTCGTCCGCAATCGGAACATTGCGCTGGTGCGTTGCACGCAGTTCTTCCATGGGCATCAGCAGTTCCGCCGCCACCTGGTTGCACCAGCGCTCGGTTTGCTGCTCGGGTACCTGTCCTGCCTGCGTGTCCGACACGCCCGTTTCACCCAACCAGACGTGGGCCAGTTCGTGCGCCAGCGTGAACATCTGCGCGGCCTTGCTGTCGGCGCCGTTCAGGAAGATCAGTGGGGCAAGACTGTCTGCCAGCGCGAAGCCGCGAAACTCGTCTACGTCCAGCTTGCGATGGCTGTTGCTTCCCACCACGGAGCTCACCATGACCAGCATCCCGGCATCTTCGGCCTTGGCGATCAACTGGCGCAGTGCATCCGTCCAGGTGGGCGACTGGCGGCGCACTTCGGCGGACAGGTCCAGTGTCTCGCGCAGGCGTTGCGCCACGGCCTCGGACGCTTCCTGCACGCTGGCGCTGCCGACGAATGGCAACACCGGCAAACCGTGCATGCGCGCATGGTCTCGGTACCAGTCCTGCCGCTGCTGGCATAGGTAAAGGGTGTCCAGCAGGTCGCTGCTGGGTTCGGCGAGCGCCTCGTCTCGCAGGGTACGAAAATCCGGCACCGGCAGCGCCAGATCAGGCGGCTGGGGCAGGAAAAAGTAGCCAAACGCGGTGTGCGTGAGACGCGCGAAGTCTTCCAGTTGCCTGAGCGTGGGCTGAGCTTCGCCGCTCAACCACAAGGGCCACTTGCGAAAACGCGCAGTCAGATCGTCGTCATTCAAGTGCGCGCGTTGTGCCGCCCAGCGCAGGACGGGCACGGAAGCAGCGACAGTGGTCATGGCGTCCTGCCCTCCGTTTGGCGGTTTCCGGGCAACCTCGCTACAGACACGTTCATCCCATCCCCCAAACGGCCAGTTCGCTCACCGTCGTCGGCGGATAGATCTTCACGGGCGTGAAGATCTCGTGCTTGCTCAGGTGCGCGAACAGCGAACCCTCCGCGCTGAAGGCCGAAGAGCCGGTGAGCACGTCGAAGCGGAAGTCGCGTCGCTGAAACCGGCCCTTGCCCAGGTAGCCCCACTCGGCGAAGGTGATCGGTTCGCCGTCAGTGGTCAGCATTGTCAGGGCATCCCCGTGCACGAGATTCTGCGACAGCACATGGGAGGCCGCACGGTACAAATCCTGCGAGGCATCGAGTTTGAGGTAATCGGCGAGTATCTCCAGCATGTTGTCGCGGCACTCGGCGATGTTGTCTTCCAACAGCTCGATGCCGTAGATACACATCATGGCCAGCAACGCATAGTGTCGCTTCTCGAAATCGGACTTCCCGTATTTGAGTTCGACGGCGGCGAGCTTGCGCCGCAAGACCTCGACCAGGAAGTTTCCGCTGCCGCAGGCCGGCTCCAGGAAGCGGGAGTCGATGCGCTCGGTTTCACCCTTCACGAGGTCGAGCATGGCCTCGACCATCCATGGTGGCGTAAACACTTCTCCATGGTCGGCTACGCGTTGCTTTGACTTTACCAGGTTCATTTGCCGGCACCCTTGCGCCCGGGACCGGGTTCGGACGCCGCGAGACCGTTGGCCTTGGCGTAGTCCAGCACCAGCACCTCGACCATCGACGCGGCGGAGCGGCGCTCGCGCGCGGCGGCCAGCTTCAGCAGCGCCTTGACCTCGGCGGTGGTGCGGATAGTGAGGACTTCGTTCTTGGTTCGTGCCATGGCGCTGCCACCCGTTCAAACGGTAATGCAAATGTACTGCCACTAGTGCGAATCGGCAAGAGAAATTGCGCCCAAAGCGCTCATTCGACCAGCCGCCGGTTCTGCTTGCGCAGGGCACACGACAAACCGCGCAGAATCCGCCAGGTGCGGCCCTTGTAGGCGTTCTTCGACACCGCCATCTTACCGGCTTCGGTCTTCGGCCCGGTGAACTTCTCCCACGGCCGCCATTGCCGGATCAGCTGTACCTGGAGAGCTGGGCCTGGCATGCACGCCGTTCCGGGGTCCAGCCTACGAAAACGGCAGCATCAATGAGAGCTGATACACGCAGGCAGTCGTACCTTGACGTAATCGAACGAAATGCTTGCAAAACAGGAAGAGCCTGTATCCTGGGAGGATGGGGAAAACGAGTAATAGAATGGAAAAAAGCCTTCAAACTGCTGTTCGCGATAACCAACCGGATCACTTCCGGGCTGACCCTTATCGAGCGGGCGCGGGAGTTGCTGGAGGACGCCCCCTTGCCCTAGGATTGGATCAGGGAAAAAAGACTGTGACAAGTCGTGCAATAGAGTGTGAGGCCAACGCAAACTGGAAATCCGGATTGGCGCCGGTTCCGGTTAACCGGAAACGGTCTGATCCTGGACAGCCCGTTGCAACTGAAGGTTGTCGGTTGACTGCGGGATAAACAGTTATGAAAGGGCTTGCACATGGAGAATTAACTGTAAAATAATCTCCTATAGTATTGATTAAAAAGCTTTTTTATTTCTTGTCAGACGATAAATGGCACCTGCCGGCGCGCCGGCGGGGCTCGCGACTTTCCGGCGGCAAGCGGGCCGCAAGGGCCGTACAGGGTTCAGGTGAGCGCGACGGCCCATACTGCGCGTTGCAATACCGGCCACCACCGCTACAATGCGCCTAAGAGGTGTCGGGTATTACGTGCATATTCAGCAACAACACTGGAACTTGCCGGGGCACGTCGAAAGTCGCGACGCCCTGCGTCTGCCCAGCAGTGGACAATAATACCAATGACCCCGTTTTTTCTCGCCAGGCAGCCAATCTTTCACCAAAACCTGCGGCTGTTTGCCTACGAACTGCTGTTTCGTTCGTCGACCGACAACCAGGCGCCGGACACGTTCGATGAGAACATGGCCACGGCCGAGGTGATCACCGCCAGCGCGGAGATTGGTTTCGAGAAGCTCACCCGCGGACACCCGGGATTCATCAACCTGCCGCAGCAATTCCTCACCGATCCGGATCTCATGCCGCTGCCGGCGGACAATGTGGTGCTGGAAATACTGGAAACATTCACCCTCAATAACGCCAGCAAACAGGGTATCAACACCCTCCACGCCAGGGGTTTCAGGCTCGCACTGGACGATTTTATCGACGATCCGGCGCTCGATGAGATATTGCACCTGATCGATATCGTGAAGCTCGATGTGCGCGCACTGCCGCAAGCGGCCTGGGAGCCGCTGATCGCGCGGCTGCGCCGCCACGACTGCCAGATCCTGGCGGAAAAAGTGGAGACGCACGACGAGTTTGAACTGCTCAAGGCGCTTGGCGTGGATTATTACCAGGGGTACTTTTTCGCCCGCCCGAAGCTGATCAGGGGGCATCGTATCAGTTCGAACAAGGTCGCACTGCTGCACATGCTGGCGAAAATCAACGATCCGGCTACCGACGTCGAGGAACTGCAGCAACTGGTGAGCTGCGATGTGGCGCTGAGCATCAAGGCGCTCACCTTTGTCAACTCCGCCGCGCAGGGGCTCAATCGCAGGATCGAATCGATCCGCGAGGCCATTGTCTATCTGGGTCGGGAGACGATCAAGCGCTGGGTGACACTGTATCTCATGGCGAGTGTCGACGAGAAACCCAACGAGTTGCTGACCCTGGCCCTGGTGCGCGCCAAGCTCTGCGAACTGATCGCGCAGAAGCAGGGACGCACCGATGTCGATACCTATTTCACCGTGGGACTTTTTTCAATACTCGACTCCCTGCTGGATCTGGACATAGCGAGCATACTGAAGCAATTGCACGTCACGCCGGAAATGCGAGCCGCGCTGCTGCACAGCGAGGGAACCCGCGGCGAGGTACTGACCTGCGCCCGGGAGGTCGAAGCGGGTCACCTGGGCAAGCTGCCCTGCGCGGGCCTCGATGCTTTAGAGGTTGCCACACTGCATACCCAGGCCATCAACTGGGCGGATGATTCGCTCAGGGAAATGGGGATCAGAAACTAACCGGACCACCACACGGTGGTGATCGTTTACAGCTCGCCCCTATGAAAGACAGTTTATCAAAAATCAGATTCAATAAACCCAATCATTGCATAAATTTTGC
>JAGRIH010000066.1:251-6412 GCA_020443345.1 Halioglobus sp. | reverse complement strand
TGCGTTCAAACTTTTCCTTTGCCACTGCTATAACACCTCGAATTGCTTGCGAGAAACAGGCTGTGCCTGCTCCGGATTCAACATTACCTGGTCTGGTTCTTGGTGATGATTTCCTGCGCGATATTGTTCGGCGCTTCCATGTACTTGGCGAATTCCATGGTGTAGGTTGCGCGCCCCTGGGTGGCCGAGCGCAGGTCGGTTGCATAGCCGAACATCTCCGCCAGCGGGACTTCCGCGTCGACCACCTTGCCCATCGCGTTTTCGTCCATGCCCAGGATCAGACCGCGACGACGGTTGAGATCACCCACCACATCGCCCATGTTTTCCTCGGGCGTGACGACCTCCACTTTCATGATCGGCTCCAGCAACACGGCACCGCCCTGCTGGGCCAGTTTCTTGGTCGCCATGGAAGCGGCGATTTTGAACGCCATCTCGTTGGAGTCGACGTCGTGGAAGGAGCCATCGAACAGGGTCGCCTTCAGGCCCAGCAGGGGATATCCCGCCAGCACACCGTTCTTCATCTGCTCTTCTATACCTTTTTGCACCGCCGGTATGTATTCGCGCGGAACCGTACCGCCGACCACCTCATTGACGAATTCCAGGCCTTCGGCCCCGGCATCCTCCGCCGGTTCAAAGCGCACCCAGACATGGCCGTACTGGCCGCGTCCGCCCGACTGGCGCACAAACTTGCCCTCGATTTCCGCGGTATTGCGAATAGCCTCGCGGTAGGCCACCTGGGGCTTGCCGATATTGGCCTCGACGTTGAATTCACGGCGCATCCGGTCAACCAGGATATCGAGGTGCAGTTCGCCCATGCCGGAGATGATTGTCTGGCCCGTCTCCTCGTCGGTTTTAACGCGAAAAGACGGATCTTCCTGGGCCAGTTTGCCCAGGGCAATGCCCATTTTCTCCTGGTCGGGCTTGGATTTGGGCTCCACCGCTACCGAAATGACCGGTTCGGGAAACTCCATGCGCTCCAGCACGATCGGCTTGTCGATATCGCACAGGGTGTCGCCGGTGGTCACGTCCTTCAGGCCCACGGCGGCGGCGATATCGCCGGCCAGCACCTCCTTGATCTCCTCGCGGCTGTTGGCGTGCATCTGCACCATGCGACCGACGCGCTCTTTTTTCTCCTTCACCGAGTTCAGTACCGCGGTGCCGCTCTGCAGAGTGCCGGAATACACGCGAAAGAACGTCAGCGTTCCCACGAAGGGATCGGTGGCTATCTTGAACGCCAGCGCCGCGAAGGGCTCTACGTCGCCGGCTTCGCGGGTTGCCGGGGTGTGCTCGGCATCCGGCAGAGAGCCCTCGATAGCCTTCACCTCCGTGGGCGAGGGCATGTACTCGATCACTGCGTCCAGCACGGCCTGCACGCCCTTGTTCTTGAACGCCGAACCACCCAGTACCGGTACAATCTCGTTGGCCAGGGTACGCAGGCGAATGCCCTGCTTGATCTCCGCCTCGGTGAGCTCACCCTCCTCGAGGTATTTTTCCATCAGCTCTTCGTTAGCCTCCGCAGCGGCTTCGACCATCTGCTCGCGCAGTTCCTCGACCTCATCCACCATATCGGCGGGAACTGCGCCATATTCGAACGTCATCCCCTGGTCGGCCTCGTTCCACAATATGGCCTTGTTCTTGATCAGGTCGACGACGCCCTTGAAATTATCCTCCGAGCCGATGGTCATCTGCAGCGGTACCGCAACGGCCCCCAGCCGCGACTTGAGCTGGCCCACCACCTTGCGAAAGTCTGCGCCGGTCCGGTCCATTTTATTGACGAACACCATGCGCGGCACTTCGTACTTGTTGGCCTGGCGCCAGACCGTTTCGGTCTGGGGCTGCACACCGGAGGAGCCGCACAACACGACGACCGCACCGTCCAGTACCCGCAGGGAGCGCTCCACCTCGATGGTGAAATCCACGTGTCCGGGAGTGTCGATGATATTCACCCGGTGTTCATCAAATTGCGCGTCCATACCCTTCCAGAAGCAGGTGATCGCCGCGGAAGTGATGGTGATACCACGCTCCTGCTCCTGTTCCATCCAGTCCGTGGTTGCGGCGCCATCGTGCACTTCACCCAATTTGTGGGACAGGCCGGTATAAAAAAGAATACGCTCGGTGGTCGTGGTTTTACCCGCGTCCACATGCGCGCAGATACCGATATTGCGATACCGACTGATAGGTGTTTTACGTGCCACGATTAAATCCCCGATAACAGGTTGCCGGCCAGTGCTTGCCGGACAACAGAGTATTAGAAACGGTAGTGCGAAAAGGCCTTGTTGGCTTCCGCCATACGATGTACATCTTCGCGCTTCCTCACAGCGTTGCCTTTGCCCTGTGACGCGTCGATGATTTCGCCGGCCAGACGCTGGCGCATGGATTTTTCTCCGCGGTTGCGCGCGTACTCCACCAGCCAGCGCATGGACAGCGCCACGCGCCGGGAGGGGCGCACTTCTACCGGCACCTGATAGGTGGCGCCACCCACGCGGCGGGATTTGACCTCCACCATCGGTGCGATGTTTTCCAGCGCCTCGTCAAAGGCTTCGATGGGGTCTTTCTTCAGGCGCTCCTGGACGATATCCAGCGCACCGTACACGATGGTCTCTGCGACTGATTTTTTGCCGCTGACCATGACATGGTTCATGAATTTTGCCAAAGTCACGTTGCCAAATTTGGGATCCGGCAGCACTTCGCGCCTGGCGACTACTCGTCTTCTCGGCATACTATTGCCCTTCTCTGTTCAGGTTTATCCAAACACCGACCTGCCACAAATGCGGGGGAGGCAGGGGTTCGGCCTTACTTGCGCTATGCCAGCATTATCGCAATTGCAGGTTGCGCTGGCGCAACGCGTTCACTTGGGTCGCTTGGCACCGTATTTGGAGCGACCGTTTTTGCGGTCGGACACCCCGGAGGTGTCCAGGCTGCCGCGGACGGTGTGGTACCGCACACCGGGCAAGTCCTTCACCCGTCCCCCACGAATCAGCACGACGCTGTGTTCCTGCAGGTTGTGTCCCTCGCCGCCGATATACGACGACACTTCGTATCCGTTGGTAAGACGCACGCGGCACACCTTACGCAGTGCAGAATTCGGCTTCTTCGGAGTGGTCGTGTAGACGCGCGTACACACACCGCGGCGCTGCGGACAGCTCTGCAGTGCGGGCACGTCGCTCTTGTCGACCTTGCGTTTCCTCGGCTTACGAACCAATTGGTTGATCGTTGCCATTGTGTTAAAGCTCCATTGTGTGTTGTTTCCCGGCGGCCACCCCGAAAACAGGAGGCCGCATTCTATAGATGCGTCTGAACACAGTCAACCAGACCGCGGGGGCTCAGTTGTCCGCCTGCAGCGCTTCGGTGAGCGCCGCCTCGATTTCCTGGGCGGACACCGTCATCGCCGAATCGCTGTCGCGACTGCGCTTGCGCTCCTCGTGGTAGGCCAGGCCGGTACCGGCGGGGATCAGTCGACCCACCACCACGTTCTCCTTTAGTCCACGCAGGTAGTCGCGCTTGCCGGTCACCGCCGCCTCGGTCAGGACGCGGGTGGTTTCCTGGAAGGACGCAGCGGAGATGAAACTTTCCGTAGCCAGTGACGCCTTGGTGATACCCAGCAACTCGCGCTCCCCGGTTGCCGGTACCAGATTGGCCGCGAGCAGGCGTTCATTTTCCTCCAGCAGGGTCACGTACTCCACCTGCTCACCCTTGATCAAATCGGAGTCCCCCGAAGATGTGATGACCACCTTGCGCAGCATCTGACGCACGATGACCTCGATGTGCTTGTCGTTTATCTTCACACCCTGCAGGCGGTATACCTCCTGTATCTCGTTGACGATATACTTGGCCAGCTCCTCGACGCCCTTGAGGCGCAGAATATCGTGTGGACTGGGCGGCCCCTCGGAGACCACTTCGCCCTTTTCGACGTACTCGCCCTCGAACACCGACATGTTGCGCCACTTCGGAATCAGCACTTCATAGTGATCGGAACCATCCGGCAGCGACGTGTCGTCGGTCGGAGTGATCACCAGGCGGCGCTTGCCCTTGGTTTCCTTGCCAAAGCTCACCGTGCCGGAAATCTCCGCCAGAATGGCGGGTTCCTTTGGCTTGCGCGCCTCGAACAGGTCGGCGACACGCGGCAGACCACCGGTGATGTCGCGGGTCTTGGACCCCTCCTGCGGGATTCGCGCAATCACGTCGCCGGCCTCGATCCTGGCGCCGTCTTCCATACTCACCATCGCCCCCGGCGGCAGGAAGTAATGCGCCGGCACGCTGGTACCGGCCAGGCACAGTTCCTTGCCATCGTCGTCCACCAGGGTCACCGCCGGGCGGATATCCTTGCCGGCCGCCGGCCGCTCTGCCGCATCCATCACCGAGATGCTGGACAGACCGGTCAATTCGTCGGTCTGGCGCTTCACCGTGATCGTATCTTCCATGCCGCTGAACTTCACCGTACCGGCCACTTCGGTAATGATCGGGTGGGTATGCGGGTCCCAGTTGGCGACGATATCGCCGGCGGCGACAGTGGCGTGATCGTCCACCCGGATGATGGCGCCGTAGGGCAGCTTGTAGCGCTCGCGCTCGCGGCCCAGCGGGTCCAGCAGGGACAGTTCACCGGAACGTGACACCGCCACCAGGAAGTTGTCCTTCTGGCGCTTGACGACCTTCAGGTTGTGCAGCCGCACGGTACCGTCATTCATTACCTGGATATTGTCCTGGGCGGTAGCCCGGGACGCGGCGCCGCCGATGTGGAAGGTGCGCATGGTAAGCTGCGTGCCGGGTTCGCCGATGGACTGGGCGGCGACCACACCGATCGCCTCACCCATATTCACCCGGTGCCCCCGGGCGAGATCGCGGCCGTAGCAGGCCGAGCAGATGCCGTGGCGCGTCTCGCAGGTAATCGGGGAGCGCACTTCGATCTCGTCGATACCCATTTCTTCCAGCCGTTTGATCCACAGCTCGTCCAGCATGGTACCGGCGGTAATGGCGATCTCGTCCTTGCTGCCGGGCTTGATCACGTCCTTGATCACGATCCGTCCCAGCACCCGGTCCCCCAGGGATTCTATAATGTCGCCGCCATCGATGACCGGCGTCATCAACAGGCCGTGATCGGTGCCGCAATCCGTTTCGGTCACCACCAGATCCTGCGCGACGTCGACCAGGCGGCGGGTCAGATAGCCGGAGTTGGCCGTCTTGAGCGCCGTGTCCGCCAGGCCCTTGCGCGCACCGTGGGTCGAGATGAAGTACTGCAGTACGTTGAGCCCCTCGCGGAAGTTGGCGGTAATGGGTGTCTCGATAATCGAACCGTCCGGCTTGGCCATCAGGCCGCGCATGCCCGCCAACTGGCGGATTTGCGCGGGTGAACCGCGCGCACCGGAATCGGCATAGATATAGACGGAGTTGAACGAAGCCTGTTCTTCTTCCTCGCCATCGCGGTTGATCACCACCTCTTTGGACAGGCCCTCCATCATCGACTTGGATACCAGGTCGTTGGCGCGCGACCAGATATCGATCACCTTGTTGTATTTTTCCCCCTGGGTCACCAGGCCGGCGGCGTACTGGTCTTCGATTTCCTTCACCTCGGCATCCGCGTGCTCGATCAAGCGGGCTTTTTCCGCGGGGATTTCAAAGTCGTTGACACCGATCGACGAACCCGAGCGCGTCGAATACTCGTAGCCCATGTACATCAACTGATCCGCAAAGATTACCGTCGCCTTCAGCCCCACCGCGCGATAGCACTGGTTGATGATGCGCGAGATGGCTTTCTTGGCCATGTTCTGGTTGACCATCTCATAGGCGATACCCTTGGGCACGATCTCCCACAGCAGGGCGCGACCGACCGTGGTGTCGGCAACGAAGGTCCGCTCCATGCTCTCGCCTTCATCGGTATTGATCACTTCGCTGATGCGCACCTTGACTCGCGCCTGCAGGTGCACGTGGCCGCCCGTGTAGGCGCGATGCACCTCCGACACATTGGCAAACAGCGTGCCCTCGCCCTTGGCGTTGACGCGCTCGCGGGTCATATAGTACAGACCCAGCACCACATCCTGGGACGGCACGATGATGGGCTCGCCATTGGCCGGGGACAGGATGTTGTTGGTGGACATCATCAGGGCGCGCGCCTCCAGCTGGGCCTCGATGGTCAGCGGCACATGCACCGCCATCTGGTCGCCGTC
>JAGRIH010000066.1:0-139 GCA_020443345.1 Halioglobus sp. | reverse complement strand
GGTGCTCGCGGATCACCTCGGCCAGAATGTCCCAGACTTCCGGCGGCTCGCGCTCCACCATTTTCTTGGCCGCCTTGATGGTCGTGGCCAGACCGCGCGCCTCCAGCTTGCCGAAGATAAACGGCTTGAACAGCTCCAG
>JAGRIH010000004.1:41406-80559 GCA_020443345.1 Halioglobus sp. | reverse complement strand
ATTTGTGGGTAACGGGCAGGGCTAGTGGCTTCTTTTTCCTCCTCGGAATAGCGGGCGCCGAGTGTCAGGGCGACGCTCTCGCTGATATTCCAGGTGCCCTGTGCAAACACTGCCCACATTTCGGACTGCTGGCTGCTATTGCTCAGGCGGCTGAACAGGGGGCCGCCGCCAAACAGCGTCGGCACGTCGACAAACAAGTCCCACTGCACGTCCAGATCCGTGTCCTGATAGTACGCGCCCGCGATGTATTCGAAGCGCTCGCCCACCGGCGAGGCGATGCGCAACTCCTGGCTGAACTGCCAGTATTCCTCTGCAATCAACGCCTGGGCAATATCCGTCGGCATGGTGTCTATGCTGAAGTAATCGGTGTAATCGTATTCGCTGTAGCCGGTCACCGAGGTGAGGGTGTGCTCGCCGATGTCCCAGTTCACCGTCATGGCGTACAGATCGTAAGTGGTATCCATTTGTTCGCCCCGCTCGGGATCATTGGTCTTGAACGGTGCAGTAACCGAGCGCTTGTCGCTGATCCTGCAATCTTCCGCGGAACCCAGGCTGGCGAGTACGCTTTCTACCGCCGGGCTGCAACGGGACAACATGGTGTTGCGGCCGGTCTTCTCGAAATCGGCCTTCTGGTATTTGAAATTCACACTCAGGTCGTCCCGGGGAGTCCACAACAATGCGATCCTGCCTATCCAGTCCTCGGAGCTGGGCTGCTCCCCCCCGATAGTGACGTTTTTTACCCACCCTTTGCTCATGTCGCTATAGCGGTAGGAAAAACGCGCGGCGAGGGTGTCGGTCAGCGGGCCGGAAAAAGCACCTTCCACGGTGGTCTCTTCACTTTCGAGTTCATAACCACCGGTCACCCAGCCTTCAAACTCCTCGGTGGGATTGGCTGTAGTGATATTGATCGCGCCGCTGGTAGTGTTCTTGCCAAACAGGATGCCCTGCGGCCCTTTCAGCACCTCGACCCGCTCGAGATCCAGGAACTGCCCGCGGCTGTAGCGGCTGCGGCCATAGAATACGCCGTCGATCACCATGCCCACGGACTGCTCGAAGCCCATGTTGATACCGGAGCCCAGGCCTCTGATAAATAGCGAGTCGGTGCCCTGCGCCTCGTTTATCTGCAGGGTGGGAACGTAAATAGAGAGGTCTTCCATCTTTGAGATCCCGCTCGAGCGCATCCTTTCGCCACTCACGGTCGCCACGGAGATCGCCACGTCCTGCAGTCCCTGTTCACGCTTTTGGGCGGTAACCACCACCTCTTCGAGTTGAGCGGCCAGCGCGCTGCCCGCGACCAACCCCCCAAGCAGACCGCTGACTGCAAGGACAAGGCCGCGTTGGTTGCCTCTTCTGGTCGTTGTGACTGAGTTCATCTTGTTATGCCTCCAGTTAGGATGGAATCCCGACAGCAATCGGTTCTCTATCGATACGCTACGTTGTTGCCGTTGCCGTTCACCCGGCCTGCTCCGGCTCGTGCGGAGCGAGCGCTGCGTCGCAACAGTGTAAGCACGCAGTGAATGCGACCTGTAACAAGTTGACGCAATGAATGCCGAATTTGCGCAGATTTAGTCGACCGGCGTATCTGGCGCAGGCCCGAACCCATTCCGTGAAGCCGGCAGATCCATACGCCGGGGTCGACCTTCGCGCTGTGGCCTGCGCTTGACCCACTCAGTGCCGATGGCTATCCTTGAAAGTACTTCAAACGCGTTGTTTCGCAGCGCACGGCGGCTCGACTGCACAACACAGTATAAGAAACAAGGAGCAGCCCAACGGCTTACTGTGTGTGGCAATCCAAGAACCGTCAAACCAGACAAGTGTTACCAAAAGTTATATAGCTGGACGATAACTGGATATCAAAGGAATATACATGGGCAGTCTGGCGCCATCACCCCCCACTATGCCGCTGCAACGTTATCCGCTGGTCACTACCAACGACCTCGACGAGTTGGTAGCAAAAACCCGGCATTACCTCGATCCGCGCACCATGTCACTGGCCGCCCCCCGGGCGCCCACCAGAATATGTGCCACCCGCTTCGCGCTGCGGCACACGCAGTTTTTTGGCGTCTCGCACCAGATGTCGATTCGCACGCGCGCAACCGAACTGGTGTCGCTGCAGATCAGTATTCCCATTGCGGGTACTCTGAAGACGCTGAGCCAACGCGGCGGACGCTGCGTCCGTCCCGGTGAGGCGATCGTGTACCTGCCCGGCGACCCGATCAACCTCGACTGGTCCGACCAGTGCAAGGCATTGATCGTGACTATCGACGCGAGCGAATTCGAGCGCCGTCTGGGCCAGCACTTTAATTTTCAACTGCGCCATATAAAGCTCGACGATGCGGTTGTGCAACTGGGAGCCGGGGCGGGCCTGGGCTTTGCCAACACCGTATCGCTGCTGCTGAACGAGGCCGAGAACCCCGAATCACCGCTGATAAACGGCATTACGACTGAGAGTTTCGAAGATATGCTGCTGGCCAATGTCGGCAATCTGATCGTCGCGCAGCAGCCGCCCTCGGCATTGCGCAACAGGCGTCCCGGCATGCCGGGCTGTGTCAAGCGCGCCGTAGACTACATCGAACAGAACGCACACCTGGATATCGGTATTGCCGATCTGACTACCGTGTCCAGGGTCAGCCTGCGATCCCTGCAAAACGGCTTTGCAAAGCAATTCAATACCGGCCCCATGACCTTTGTCAAACAGGTGAAACTGCGGCGGGTCCGCGACGAATTGCTCGCCGCATGTCCCGAGGAGACGCTGGTCATCGACGTGGCGTCAAAATGGGGATTTTTCCACCAGAGTAACTTTGCGCAGAATTATCTGCGCTATTTTGGCGAGTTGCCGTCGGAAACCCTGCGCAGGCCTCGTGATTGATTTTCTACCTGTTGTAACTCCTGTCTGAATAAGTGCGCATTTGCGTCATTCCCTGCATATTCTTGTTAAAGCAAAGCCCCGCTCAAGCGCTATAGTCACCACCTCAAGCTCAGCGCATTGCGCGACTCGAATCGATTAGTATATTGACCTAGAGACTGGACGGAGCACCGATGACAAGACAACCGGGACAATTTGCGTTCACTGTAATTCTGGTATTGACAGGTCTGTTGGCCAGTACAGCCTGGTCAGGAACGGCCGTCATCCAGCCCGACGATTACGCCAAAGCCAACTTCGAGACACCGAAAAGCATCACTCCTTATACACTCCCCGAAAACTGGCCGACACAATTTGACCGAGCGCCGGTCGACCTCGCGCCGAAGAACGCCGATTCCTTTGTCGTCGTGCTCGGCACCGGCAACCCCATTCCCAACCCGTACCGCAACGGTCCCGCCCTGGCCGTGGTAGCGAACGATTACCCCTATTTTATCGATGCCGGAGAGGGAATCTGGCGCAGCATAGCCGAGGCTGTCCTGTGGCAGGGCGACAAATTGCAGGATGCGTTCGCGATCAATAAGCTGAAGTACCTCTTCATCACTCATCTGCATGAAGATCATACGATCGGTATTCCCTCGTTTATATTGAATCCCTATAAATTCCATGCAACCACGGACAAGGTCATTTTCGGGCCGCCCGGCACCCGGCAGATGGTCGAGCATATCCTCGCCGCCTGGACCCAGGATGTGCATGAAATGATGACCAGTCACAAGTGGACGGCCGCCGGTTCAGGAGCCACCGCCACCGATGTCGTGGATCAGGGGCTTATTTTTTCGGACGAGAATGTCAAGGTAGAGGCATTCAAAACCAAACACGGCTCTTTTGAGCACAGCCTGGCCTTTCGCGTTACCACACCGGACCGGGTGTTTGCCTTCGGCGGCGACGGCATCTACTCCAAGGGCCTGGTAGAGGCCGCTCGCGACGCCGACATTTTGTTTATGGAAGCCGTTACCGAAGAGGGCATTCCCTATGCGCCCTGGGGCGGCGATACTGTGGAACAAAAAAAGCAGACGATCTTCAGCTACCATATCCCGCCCCGAGAGCTGATCCGTGTCAAGCGGGAATCGAAGGTCAAATCCATTGTGCTGATACACGAGCAGTACTATTCCAAACCGGAAGATTATCGGCGCGAGGCGCTGCTGGATGAAATCAACAGAGCGGGGATGGAGGGACCGATCTACTCCTCCATCGACGGGGATATTTACTGACTGACAGGCGATCAGTCGATATCAAACGAATAGTACAGATCCACCGAGTTTTCCAGGCGGCTCACCACCTCCAGCCACAGGCGCGTGCGCAGGTACAGCCGGGCGGTCAGTACGTTGATGGGCTCGTACAGGCCCACACCGTACGACAGGTAGATGCGCTGCCCGATATAGCCGCTGACGGTGGCGGCGGTATCCTCGGCCGAGCCCTCGGCCCCGAAGGTGACATCGCTGATACCGGGAATTTTATTCAGCTCCGAGACGATAGTGGACTTGTTGACCACCCCGGATGCCAGCGACAGCGCCAGCGCGGTGCTGTCGGTGCCGGCGCCGCTGTCCAGGCCCCTGCCGCGCACCAGGTAGGACATGGCCTCGGCCTGGGACATTTTCGGAGTTGAAAACAGCGTCAGCTCCAGCGCCTGCATGGTGCCGCGCACTTGCACCCCCACCTCGACATTGTCGGCGTTGATAGAGCGCTGGGCCCGGATGTCGAGGGCAGCGCTCTCCGGCGGCCCCGAGAAACTCACCACGCCGCGCTTTATCTGCAGCTGCTGCTGGAAGGCGCGCAGCTCGCCGCCGATGACATTGAGATTGCCGAACAGCTCCAGCGGCTGGCCCGCCGCCTGCCGCGCGTGCAACTCGCCGCCGAGGGTGACGTGCGCCATCGAGCCCGCGATCACGAAACGGTTCTCGATAAGTATGCGCACATCCATGCGCATATCAAACGGCAGTTGCGCCTCGAGCGGATTGCCGGTGTAGTCGACCTGCACCACATCCGGCGACAGCGCCACGCTGCCCTCCGGCAGTTCGTCCAGTTCCACTTCAGCGCGGTGTACCGTCACGTCACCGGCAATGTCCAGCAGGCCGCGAGTCGCTCTGATGCGCAGGTTTTCGGACAACAGCAGTGCAGCAGAAGGCGGATACAGCACCTGGTGGCGCTCGCCGCTCAGCGACAGGTCCAGGCGCAGTGCCGGGCGCGTGTACAGCTTCCCGTCGAGCTGCACGCGCCCGCCGCCCAGCAGACCCGCGCCGCGAATGTCCGCCTGGGTGCCGCGGATCGCGAGGGTCAGTTCGACGTCCTCCAGCACCGTGGGGTTGCCGATCATAGTCACGACGCCGCCCGCGAGGCGCAGTTCGCCGTCGAGCCGGGGTGCGTCCACCGTACCGCCCAAATCGATCCTGCCCGACACCTCGCCGCGCAGCTGCGACAAGGATGGCACAAAGGGTGCCATGGCAGTCAGACCGAGGCGGTCCAGCGACACGGTGCCGGACAGCTCTGCCTGGCGCGATGCGGGCAACAGGATGTCCACTGACACGGCCTCGTGCGCCCTCCTGCTGATAGAACCACTTAATTGCAGCGCACCGTCGCTGTACTCCACCACGAAGTTAGCGCCATCCCAGTCCATCTGTGCCGTTTCACCGTCACTGTAACTCCGGGTCATCGCCACCGACCCGGCTCGGGCGGTGCCGTTGAATTTTAACGCTTGATCGGTTTCGCGCGCGCCCTCGAGATGCAGCGTGAAGCCCCCTTCGACGTCCATTTCCGGGGGCAACAGGCCAGTCAGGACGTCGAGCTCTCCCGAGGCATCCAGGCTGCCACTGCTGCGCTCGCCCAGGCGCAATTCGCCGGGGCAGATGGCCGTCCTGTCCTGTGTCCAGCAGTGCTGGGCGACAAGGAGCTGCCGGGCGTCACCCAGCCATTGCAGCGCCACGTCCCGATCCAGTTGCCACGCGCCCTGCGGTGTCTGCACGACGGCAGAGGCCAGAGTGCCAGTCCAGTCCCGCCCCTGCGCGCGCGCCGTCACCGCCAGCTCAGCGCCCACCTGCCCGGTGCTGTGCAACGCGGCCTGGACAGCCGTCTTGTTGCCTTGAACTGCCAACTCGACCTGCTCCAGCTCCACATCGGCCAACCGCGCTGCCAACAGCACCGACTGCAGGCTGAAATTGTAGTCGCCGACCAGCTCTACAAAACCGGTTGCCGAGCCTTCATCGACTTCCACATCCTGCCATTGCACATCCTTGTAACTGCCTTCGAACTGCAGGCGTCGCCCGTCGGCCTGCATATCGGCGGCCAGTTGCAGTGTCCCGCGACTGCCGGGCTGCCAGCGTCCCAGGTCACCGAGTACCATCGCGAAATGCCCACCCTCCCCGCGATTGCCGGAGGCCTGCAGCGACAACTGCGCGCCGTTTAACTGTACCTGCAGGTCGCTGCGCGCCGGACTCAAATCGGCATGCAGCGCGGCGTAGCCGCGGATACTCGCGGGCAGATCGTTGACATGACCTTGTACGTCGACCCGCTGTACCGCGATCTGCCAGCCATCGCCCGCGGCGCTGCCGCGGACCTGCAACGAGCCCTGCAGGCGCCCAAACACGTAGTCGCTGACCCGCGGCAGCTCGATACCGCTGGAGCGCAGCGCCACTGACCAGCGCAGGGGTTCGCGCAGCGACAACTCCCCCGCAGCCTCTAACTGGTTGTGCCCATCGGGGTCGCGCAGCAGCAGTTGCTGCAGTGTCACCTGGCCGTCGCGGTGCTCGCCCTGTAGCGCAACCGTCAGGTTTTCATAGCCCAGGCCGGTGGCCTGCGCGCGCAGCGCAAACGTCTGTTGCTGCAGCGCACCGCTGCCGGTGAGCGTCACCGGCGATGCCAGCTGCAACCCTTCGGGCCAGCCGCTGAGACCCGGAAAATCCTCTGCGGTAAAGCCAGCGGGGCTCGACAAATCGACGGTGACATCGAATGGCAGTTGTGGATCCAGGGCATCGACCGTTCCCGCGAGCGACAACCCGGGGTTACCCGATGCTGCGATCTCCAGCGCCAGCGCCGCCAGATCGCCATCCACTGCGAGATTGAGTCGCCGCTGGTGCAGGCCGGCCCAGAGGGGGGGGCGGTCGATGGCCAACTGTGCCGTGGCAGACAGCGGCCAGTCGCCGGCAAACTGCAGGGAACCGCGCAACGTCATCTCGCCCCAGCCGGCTCTGGCGGCGCTGAACTGCTCCAGGCTCAGTTGCGTGTGGCGCCACTGGCCCTGCAACTGCAACTGTTCGAACTGCTGCTGCATACCGAAGACCGACCAGGCCGGGTCTTGCAGCTGCAGGTCGTACACCCGCAGCACCAGCGGCAGATCGATGCGCGGCAGCGCGATGCTGTCTTGCGGCGCGGCAGCGGCCACGGCCGGTTCACGCAGCTCCAGCCGCGCAGCGCGCACCAGCGCGCGGCTCACTTCAACCGTGGACTCCCTGATATGGACTTGCAGCGAGGCCCCGCCCTGGCGCCACTCGCCGTCCGGCCAGCCAACGCGGGTGCGATCGATAACCAGCGACCGGGCTTCCAGCGCCACCGGGAACACCAGCATCTCGCCGTCACTGCCCGGGCCTGCGGTCGTTTCCGGCACAGGCGCTGATGCGTCGGCGGGCCCGGCGGGCATATCGATCTCCAGCACCCCGATGTGCAGGCGGCGAAAACAAACCGCGCTGCGCCACAGGCAGCCCAGGGCCAGCTCGGTGCTGATATCGCGCATCTGCAGTTCGATACCGGCACTGTCCAGTGCCAGCCGCTCGATCTGCAATACCCCCGCCAGGCTGCCAGAACCGTAGGTCACTTCCAGCGGCGTGTAGCGATCCAGGGCGCCCAGCAGCACGCGGCTGCCCGGCTGCGTGAAGGGCGCCAGCAACACCGCCGCCACCAACAGGACGGCGAATAGCACGGCAACACGCAGCACCACCATCAAAATTCGGCGCCTATGGTCAGATGCCACTGCCAGGATGGATTGCGCTCGCTCAGGCTGTTGGCCAGCTCGAAGCGGATGGCGCCCACCGGGGTCAGGTAGTGCACGCCGAAGCCCGGCGCGTAATTGAGGTTGAAATCACCTTCATTGAAGGCATCCCCGGCATCGAAAAAGACCGCGCCGCGCCACTTGTCCGTGACGTAGTACTGGTACTCCAGGGAGCCCGTCAGAAGTCTGTCGCCGCCGACCACCAGGGTGCGGGTGCTGCCGTCGGGCTGTTTGACTCTTACTTCATCACCCACCGAGTTGTAGGAAAAACCGCGGATGCTCTGGCTGCCACCGGCGAAAAATTTCAGCGAGGGAGCGAGTTGGTCACCGCCTCCCGTGGGCGTTTCCGCAATCCCGGCGCTCACCCGGGCCACGATGCGGTGCCGCGGCAGCGGCGTGAGGATGGACCGCCAGTCGGCGGTGAGCCGCACCAGATCGACATCCGAGCCAGCCTGCTCGCTGCCAGCCTCCAGCGTATAGACCTGGCTGAAGCCGCCCCGGGGGTCCACCACGGACCCCATCCGGTCGCGACGCGACAGGGTGCCCCCCAGCAGCAGATAGTCGTTTTCGGCGCTCTCACCGGCCACATCCCAGGACTCGTTTAATGCGCGCAGCGCATAGCCGAATAGCCACTTGTCACGGTGGATATCGCGCCGCATACCCAGTTCCTGCTGCCGGCTGTCCACGTCGCCGAACTCGTCATCTTCGGCGCGCGCCCACAGCTGTAGTACGTCATCCAGCGGATGCGTCAGGGGAATATTGTAGGTGAGGCGGCCGCTGGGATTAATCGGCGAGTACTCCAGCCGCGTTATCTGGCTGTGCCCAAAGCGGTTGATGCGGGGCGTGCGCCAGGTCAGGGTCACACGCTCCTCGGTATCGGTACTGTAGCCCACACCCACATCGAAGCTGTGCCGCTCGGCGGGGTGCAGCTGCACCGCTACCGGCACCCTGCCCGTTTCCGCCTGCGCCGGTTGCGGCTGCACGATTACGCTGGAGAAGTAACCCGTGCGCTGCAATTGCGCCTGGTAACTCTGCAGCGCGGACTGTTCGAAATAGTCGCCCTCGCGGAATGTCCTGAGCGACTTGAGCAGCGCCTCGTCGATCTGGTGATCGGCGAACACCAGCCTGCCGAAGCGGTAACGGGGACCGCTTTGGTACGCCAGATGGATGTCTGCGGTGCCGCCGCCGGCTTCGACTTCGACGCGACTGGTCACCAGCTCCCCCTGCAGGTAGCCGCGCTGCTGCCCGAGCGCCAGCAGGCGTTTCTTGAGGTGCTCGTAACGGCCGTGGTGCAGCACCTCGCCGCTGGTGATATCCGGCTGGGTCAACAGATCCGCAAAGGCCTCGTCGGCGGCGGCCTGGCCCAGCAGTTGCACACTCAGGTTGCGCACCCTGACCGGCGCACCGGGATCGACCTCGATGGTGAGCTGCCACACGGGGTCGGTACGCTGGACAGTCAGATCCACGTCCGCCCGGTAGTAGCCCAGGGCCTGCAGGCTGTCCCTCACCTTGTCCCGCGCGGAGACCAGGAAATTGAGCCGTTCCTGCGGCGAGTCCGGTGGCGCTCCCAGCCAGGCCAGGGCATTGCGGCGCAGCTCGCCGTCCAGTCCTTTCAGGTCGACAGCGAGGGAGGCCGCATGAGCGGCACCGCCGGCCAACAGCGCGAGGAGGATCAGAAGAAATCTGACCGGATGCTTCATAAAAGCAAAATTACCGATAGCGGGCGGGTATCATGCCAACGCGGCATTTCCCCAGAAATTATAGCCGGCAAAGCGCGGCGTACCGGGCAGGTAGCCGGTGTCCATGGCGCAGACCTCAAAGCCGCCCTGGCGCAGCAGTTGCGGGATGTCCCGATTGAGATGGCAGCCACCTGTAAAGCGCGTCCACCACGGGTCGATGCGGTTTTGCCAGCGCTGTACCCTTTCATCCGGCGCCCGGCCGTGCTCGCAGAACAACAGCCGCCCCCCGGGGCGCAGCACTCTGGCCATGCCGTGCAGGGCGGCCACCGGATCGGGAATGGTACACAGCGCGAAGGTGACCAGCACCGTGTCCACGCTGTCGTCCTGCAGCGGAATCTGCTCGCCCGGCAGCCCGATGAATTCCACCTCGAAACCCAGGTGTGCGGCGCGCTTGCCGGCCAGTTCCCAGGATTTTTCCGACGGATCCAGCCCGATCACGCGCTGCACCCGGCTGGCGTCGTAAAAGGGCAGATTCAAACCTGTGCCGATACCGATTTCGAGCACCGTACCGGCCGCCTGGGGCACCACCTTCGCGCGCTGCCTTTGTATCGGCCGGGTGGCGCAGGCACAGTTGATCACATGCGGTAGGATGTTCCTGTCATAAAAGCCCATAGCGGATTTCCTGGGGACCGGTCGGTAATTATAGTCACATGCAGGGCGCAAAAATACGCTAAAGTAAGGGCAGCGGCGCCTGTTGCGCACCCGGCTGGCGGCGGCCGGTACATCAGGCGCTGCGCCCGCCGCAGGATGCCACTCGGCCGGTGCAGCATTTCCTGAAGGAGCAAGCCCATGCGAGCGATGGTACTGCAACAGCCCAACAGCCCCCTGGTACTGCGCGACCTGCCACAGCCCCGGCCCGGACCGGGGGAGGTCCTCGTGCGAGTAACGGCCTGCGGCCTGTGCCGCACCGACCTGCACGTGGTGGACGGCGAGTTGACCCAGCCCGAGCTGCCGCTGGTGCCGGGACATCAGATCGTGGGCAGCGTCGAGGCCATCGGGTCCGGCGTGGCCGGCTTTGCGCCCGGAGCGCGCGTGGGCGTACCGTGGCTGGGCGGCAGCTGCGGGCACTGCTGGTACTGCTGTCACGGCCGCGAGAACCTGTGTGACGCGGCCCGCTATACCGGCTACCAGATCGATGGCGGATTCGCCGAGTACACCGTGGCGCGCGCGGCCTACTGTTTCGCACTGCCCGAGGACTACAGCGACGAACAGGCCGCGCCCCTGCTCTGTGCCGGCCTGATAGGCTATCGCGCCTACCGCCTGGTGCAGGACTGCGAACACATCGGCCTGTATGGTTTCGGCGCGGCCGCCCACATCCTGATACAGGTAGCGCGCTATCGCGGGCAGGCGGTTTACGCCTTCACCCGCGAGGGAGACAGCGCAGCGCAGTCGTTCGCCCGGGACCTCGGTGCCGCGTGGGCCGGCGCCTCAGGCGAGCGCGCGCCGCGCGAGCTGGACGGCGCCATCATTTTCGCCCCGGCCGGAGAACTGGTGCCGACTGCGTTGCGCGCGGTGCGCAAGGGCGCGCGCGTGGTGTGTGCGGGCATTCATATGTCGGCTATTCCCTCTTTTCCCTACGACATCCTGTGGGGCGAACGCGAAATCTGCTCCGTCGCCAACCTGACCCGCCGGGACGCCGAGGAGTTTCTGCCGCTGGCGGCGCGGATACCGGTCGCCACCCACGTGCACAGCTACCGCCTGGAGCAGGCCAACGGGGCGCTGGACGACCTGCGCCGCGGGCGCTTTACCGGTGCGGCGGTCCTGCTTCCCAACGCGCCGATCGCCTGATAAATTAACGATGGCAGGGTCACGAGTCGTTCGATGCCGGGCGCCGGTTTGACGGCACAATGTTTTTGTGTCGAAAACCGGCAACGCCGCAGACGACGGCTTGTGATTTTGCCTCCAGGGGAAACCGCTGCCAATTTATCAGGTGGCTTGAGCGCTGGCGACCTGTCGATAGGCCTGCGGGTCCAGACGGCGCATCTCCGCCTCGATCCAGCGCTCTATTTCGTCCATCAGTTCCCCCGGCTCGCGCCCCTCCGAGGCAACCGGCGCTCCGATCGAGACATCGACGACCCCGGGAATGAAGGAAAACGAGCGCCGTGGCCAGCAGCGCCCGGAGGTCACCGCGATGGGGATCACATAGGCCCCCGTGGCGATCGCCAGCCGCGTGGCACCGCTCTTGTAGCGTCCCTTCCGGCCCCGCTCGGTGCGCGTGCCCTCGGGGAACATGATGATCCACTTGCCGCGGTCCATCAGTGCCCGCCCCTGCTCCGCCACCCTGACCCAGGCTTCGCTGTGCTTGCTGCGGTCGATATGGATCATGCCGACCCTGCCGATGCACCAGCCGAAAATGGGGATGCGCAGCAGTTCCTTCTTGAACACATACGCCAGTTGGTGCGGGGCAATGCTGGGGAAAAAAAAAGTCTCCCAGGTGGACTGGTGCTTGGCGCACAGCACGACGCGGCGCATGTCGCCTGCACCGGGGAGGTTCGCTCTGCCGTGAACGCGATACGCGATACCACCGACCACGCGCGCTGCCCCGATGACGCTCTTCAGCCAGGGCACGGCAAACCACCACCAGAGTTTTTCATCGCGCAGGAACAGCGAGCAAAACACCAGCGCCAGCCCCCACGGGATGACAGAGACGACGATCCAGATAAAAACCAGTGCAGAGCGCAGCGCGTTCATTGGGGGCTCTTCCGTAAATGTCAGGCATTAAACCAGAATCTGCGGCGGCGGGAAAATCTGGCGCGCGGTTATGCGGTGCGCAAACCCCGTATCAGTCAATCGGTTCCATTACTGGACAGCCGCGCTATACTAAACAGTTTTAAAGACTGCGCTACGGCGGCATGGCAGGGCGTGAAAAAACCGGTTTCAAAAGCTGAGATTCGAGCCGAACTGGAACGGGAAACGCGGCGCTTCCTCAAACAGGGCGGTCAGGTAGAGAATGTCGCCCCGGGAATCAGCGGCAGGGATCCCGGTACCGCCCCGCTTTTTCTCAACCGCCGGCTGTTTCTGGAGCCGCGCGAAGAGCGCACCCCGCTGCCGGAGGTGGTGGCCGCCCTGGAGGCGCGCCGCCGGGAAATGCTCAAACGCACGCCCGGCCGCAAACGCAGCCGGACGCCGCAACCGCGCCGCAAGGTGATCTACGACGATTTCGGCGAGCCGCTGCGCCGCATCTGGATAGACGATTGAGAAGCTGATCGTCCGTATACCGGGTGACCCGGTGCGGCACCGAGGTAGCGCGGTGCGTCTGTGCCATGTGCCCCTGTTGCAGGATTCGACATCGCGACTTGCACCCGTACACACCCGGTTGCTGCGAGCCACACAGCCAATCACTCCGCCAGGTAATCGTCGCCGGTGAGCAGCACATCGCCAAAGGAGCCGCGGCCCGCTTCCCCCTGCTCGCGCCAGTCATGCTGCGCGCGCCGCTCCCGCCAGCGGAATTCGAGGCAGTCCGCGCCACCCGCGGCAAGCTCCTGGTGGGCTGTCGCCGGCACCGGCCCGGGCGATGGCAGCGGGCTGTCGTCCATGTCGATGATCGAGCGCGAATCCACCGGGAACTCTGCGCCGACCACAGACTGCGGCCTGCCGTTGACCGACGGTGGTTTCAATGTCGGCGGGGGCGGTTCGCAGTCGACGGCAAAGGCCGGCAGTTCGTCGTCCTGCAGTGGTTCTGCACTGGATACACTGTCGCGAGCGGCGAATGCACCCGGCTCGGACCCTGCGCGCAACTGCTCGGCCGCCGCTGGCTTGCCCGCGCCGAGGGGCTGTGGTCGGGTGACGGTGCCAGACGGCTGGTGCTGGGGCACGAGCGCCGCGCTTGCCTGCGTACTGTCGACCGACAGGGTCACCGCTGGCGTATCGACCATCGCCGCCGGCTCGCCGCTGTCGGGAGCGGATTCCATGCGGATCACCGGGGCGCGCAGGCTGCGGCCGACAAACGCGAGATTCTCGAGAACCAGGTCCGACTTCCTGCGCTGGTGACGCGCCGCGCGCTCACCCGCGACAGACGCATCGGCCATGTCCTCCAGTTCAGCGAGATTCGGCGTAAACCCGGGCCGCCTGCTGCGTATGGCGCGCTGATAGACGCCGGCGTCCAGCATGCGGGCCTGTTCAGCAAGGGTCGGAGTGACGCCGACAGGCACCGCTTCAGCACGTGCACGCGCCCTGTGTGCAGACATCGTCAGTGATAGCGGATCCTGTCCAGCCTGCGCGGCGGCGTCACCCTGTTCACCGGCGAACCCATCGGCGATACCGCCGTGCGCAGTGCTGCCGGCCGCTGCGGGGCCCGCGTGCAGGCCGGACACCTGCGCGCGCTCATCCGCCATCCGGGCGGCGAACGCGTCGCCCGTCTGCTCGCAGCGCAGTGCGCGCTGCTTGAGCACTTCATTGGCGCAATCGGCCCACCGCCCGAAGTGGGAAGACTCCGCCGGATCGGGCATGCGGTGCTTGCGAAAATTGCGCATGGCGTCCATGAAGCGCTGTTTTACCGCCCGATAGTGGTAGATGTGGTCTTCGCACTGCAGCGGAACCACGTCGCTGCCGCCGCGAATGATCAGCATCTGCGGCGGCAGCTGCCCCTGCAGGCTGTGCAGCAAATCCGACAGGAAACAGAGCCGGAATGCACAGTGCAGCGTGGTTTTTGTCTGAGTGTCGCAGGGGATGTAAAGAAAATCCCCCAGCTCGGAGTAGCCACTGGTGCGCATCAGCAGGTTGGCCGATCCCGACAGGCTGCCCAGCGCCAGCTGCCCGTTGACGATGAAATCGATACCCGAGCGCATGGCATCCAAGGTAAACGCACGGCGCCGGGGCTCTTCCTCCTCCCAGTCGATCAGCGCGACAGCGCGGCCCTCGCTACGCAGTGTGTCGGCAATCTCATCCTGGCGTTCCATGTGCTTGTGCGGCGCGCTGGTGCCGACATCGGGGGGAATGCCGTGGCCGGGGTTTTCAAGCGTCAGGCGCTCCATCCAACAGGCGAAAGGGGACTCCCTGAACAGAACCAAGTCTTCCGACGTATAGGTGATTACATTGTCGAGCTGGTAGCGATACATAGCTGGCGGCTGTTTCCTCTGCCGGCTGCTTACAGCGTGAGCCCCGCGTCCACTGTTTGCCTAGTTATATCCGAATGCGCCGCGCCTGTCCACGGAAGCTGGCGCGCGGAAGCTGGCGCGCGGTAGCTGGCGCGCGGTAGCAGCCCCAAAGCCACAGCGCGGCCTCTCGCGGGGACACGGCGCGCAGACTTCGCTGTCGCCGGGTATTCCGGCCGGATCGCATCCCCCGGTACTACTGCCGCCGGTAGACCGTTACCCCGCCGATCACCGTGCGCTCCACCTGCAGTTCGCGCATTCCCTCGGGATCGCGCAGCGGGTCGCCGGACAACACCACCAGGTCGGCAAACTTGCCCGGCTCCAGAGAGCCGCGATTGTCGTCCTGGAACACCTGCCACGCCGCATCGATAGTCACCGCCCGCAGCGCCTGCATGGCGCTGATCCGCTGTTGCGGCCCCAGTACATCGCCCCCGGCCGTGCGCCGGTGCACCATGCTCCACGCCGCCTGCAGGGGCAGCATGGGCGTTACCGGAGTATCCATGTGGGAGCTGAAGCGCACACCCCGCTGCAGGGCCCACTTGGCGGGGCTCATTACCGCCGCGCGCTGCGGCCCCATGAATATGTCGCGATGCCGGTCGCCCCAGTACCAGGTGTGCGCCGCGAAGAAACTCGGCGTCACACCCAGTTCCGCCATGCGCGCCACCTGGTCTTCCCGGGCCATCTGGGCGTGGATCAATATCATCCGCGGGTCCGCCACGGGGTGCGAGCGCTGCGCCGCCTCGAACGCGTCCAGGATATCCTCGATGGACGCATCGCCATTGCCGTGCACGGCGATCTGGTAGCCGGCGCGATGCAGCGCGCCAATCTGCTCGAACAGCGCCTGCCGGGTGACGCTCGGATAGCCGCGGTAGCTGGCCTCTCCCCGATAGGGCGTGTGGTAGGGCTGACTCAGGTAGCCGGTGTAACCCTGGATGCTGCCATCGGCCACGATTTTCACCGCCCCCATCTGCAGCCGCTCGGTATTGTAGTCCCGCGGGTCGTAACTGCCGTCGAGCAGGGCGGCGCCGAACTCCTGCTGTGCGGGAAACACCACCAGGCGCTGGGGGATGACACCCAGCTTGCTGAACAGCGCCAAACCCCGCGCCATTTGCGACGCCGCGCCCCCGGACTGCGCGGTGGTCACACCCGCCGCCGCGTACTCGCGCGCCGCCGCCTCGATCATGCGATAGGCATCGACAACGCCGACATCCAGCGCCTCGCCCATCACCGCCAGCCGGGCGGTTTCCGCCAGCAGGCCGTCGGGCTCCCGAGAGCCGGGCTGCCTGCCGATGGAGCCGCCCTCCGGATCCGGTGTCGCGGCATCGATACCCGCCCGCGCCAGCCCCGCACTGTTCACCACCACCATGTGTCCAGAAATGTGCATCGCCACCACTGGGTGATCAGTGGATACCGCGTCCAGTTCGGCCCGCGTCGGGTGGCGTCCCTCGGACAGCAGGGTGTCGTCATAGCCGAAACCGACCACCCACTCTCCGGCAGCCACCCTGCCCGCTTGCTCGCGCAGGGCGCCCAGCACGTCCGCCATGGTCTGCTTGTCGCCGATGGGCGGACTGTTCAGGTCGGCGGCGACCACCGCCAGACCGGAGCCGGGAAAATGCCCGTGGGCATCGATAAAGCCCGGCATCAGGGTGCGGCCCTGCAGGTCCACCACCACGCTGTCATCCTCCGCCAGCGCCATGATGTCCCGGGTACTGCCCACCGCATCGATCAACGCACCCCGGGTGGCAAGGGCCTCCACCACGCGGTTGTCGGCATCCATGGTCAGCACCCTGCCATTGATAAAAAGCTGCTGCGCCGGCGGTGTCGGGGTGCGCAGGGCCAGCAGCAGTGCCACGCCCAGGCCAGTGAGCAGCGCGCCACCGACTGCCAGCCAGGTTTTCCAGGTCATGTTTTCGATCCTCATTAGCCGTGGTTTGCCTTCAGTAGTGGGGCGGCCTTTCGTGTGCGGCGCCCCCCTGCAGATCAGCGGCCTGCTCGTCCTGGCGCGCCTTGAGCAGCACCAGCTGACGCCTGAGCTGCAGGATCTCGCGCTGCTGTCCGGCCAGGGCGTCGTTCAGGGCCTGCACGGTTTCCTCCTGGAACGCGAGCTGGCTCTGCACCTCGACCAGCAGCGCCTTGATTGCTTCGACATCGTCTGCCATGACACCGGTTCCGCACGAGCCCTGTTAGCGGATAATATACCGCTCATTGACTCGCAGCGACACGGTGCAACCATGACCAGGCCACGCAACGACAGCCGACCCGTCTATTCCACCGCCCTGGGGCGCCTGTGCCCGCAGTGCCACCGCGCGGTGGCCAATTGCATCTGCGGCGGGGACCGCCCGGCGGCTGCAGGTGACGGTATCGTGCGCCTGCTGCGACAGACCAAAGGGCGCGCGGGTAAAGCAGTCACGGTCATCACCGGACTGCCCCTGGCGGAGCCGCAACTCAAGGCACTGGCCAGAGAACTGAAGCAAAAATGCGGAGTCGGAGGCGCGATCAAGGCCCCTGACATTGAAATCCAGGGCGATCAGCGCCAGACCCTCAAAAACGAATTGGAAAAACGTGGCTACCGGGTAAAACTCGCCGGTGGTTAGTCGGATAGCCACACTTTATCTTATATTCGCTTCTTTAAACCACATTTAGAACCATTTTTATGCTTTTTTTCTATGCGCGGCTTGCCTGCTCCGACCCTGTCTGTCGTCAGTTACGTCACTTTCCCGAAATATTTTTTAACAAACTCCCTCAAGCGTTTATTTTTATTGGATTTATTATTTTTGTATGGTAAAAACACTGTGGTGAGCACGGAACAGCCCGCAACTGGGAAGCATCTCCGGGCAGGCATCATATAACCGGGCCACTACAACCATAACAGTGAAATGCTGACGGATTTGTCATCCCGGCGAGGAAGTGGGTTATGTACGTTACCGCAGAGCACTTGAGAGACCAGGTCATACGGCCGACGCTGAATTACCTGGGAGCATGGACCCCTGCCGGCGAGTCGTTCCTGCTCGACGCCGCCATCGACGCCCCCGATCTGGGCCTGTTCTCAGCGCGAAAAGACGGGCTTGGCCTGTTCCATATCACGGCTGCGCAGCACCGTGACCTGTGGGACCGCTACCTGGCCTTCAATCCGGATATGGCCAGCAGGGTGCGCGGGCTGGCCAGCCAGCGGGCTTTTCTGAGCGACCCCGACAGCGAACTGCAGACCAACCTGAGCTATTGCACGGCGATTGCCTGGTTGCTGTACCAGCGTTCGGGTCTCGCCGTGGAGCGGCCCCCGGTAGCGGAGATCGCCACCGCCTGAACCGCGTCCCGCTGCCGCAGACCGCGCGCCGCGACGGCGGCCAGCGCCTCGGCACCGGCCTGCGGAGGGCCGCTTTGACCTCAGCCGCCGCCAGCCACAGGGTTCTCGGGGTCGCCTCGATCACCGGCGCCGGCGCGCGGATTCGCCCGGGGGTGCTCGCGCAGCGCATACCACGCCGGCAGGTCCGCCGGACGATCCACATCCGCCCGCGGGGGTAATTCGGTCCAGGCCAGACCCAGGCGCCGCAGGCGCTGTACGGTTTGCCGGTACACTTGCGCACTGCCCCAGGCCACTTCCTCGAACAACTGCGGGTTGATCTGCCGGGCGCCGATCAGGACATAGCCGCCATCCACCGCCGGGCCGAGCACCAACGGCTTGCCGCCGAGGGCGTCCACCGCCTCGCGCAGGTAGCGGGCGTCGATACCGGGGCAGTCGCTGCCCACCAGCACGACTTGCGCGTAGCGCTGCAGGCCGCGCCGCAGGGCATGGTACATGCGCTCGCCCAGGTCGCACCCGATCTGGGGCGTCAACACCACGCTTCCCAGCGCTGCGCAGCGCCGGAAAACCGCGTGGGTGAGGCTTCCCGCCACCGCCAGTTGCACATCGCCCTGCCGGGAGTTCACCAGTTGCCGGGTGGTCCACAGCAGCAGTTCGCAGTGCAGGTCACAGGCCTGCTGCGCCGACAGGTGGGGAATCATCCGGGTCTTCACCCGGCCCGGCTGCGGTGAGCGTGCAAACTGGATCAGCAGCGTGCGCTCGGCATCACTGCCCATAATAGCTGCGCCACAGCCGCGCCGGCGACACCCCCAGGAAAAACCCCAGGCGCAGGCACCACATACGCGCGATCGTCGCCGCCACACCGTGTGCTTCCCAGCGCCGCGACGAGGTGATCACCGGCTGTTCGATGACCAGGGGCTGCGCCAGGCGCCGCAACCGCTTGCAGTACGCCACGTCTTCCATCAGCGCAATGGCGTCAAACCCGCCGGTACTGGCCAGCAGTTCCCGGCGCAGAAACAGCATTTGGTCGCCCGTGGCCACGCTGGTCAGGCGCGATCTCAGGTTCATGCTGGACTCGATAAGCCGGAACACGGGGCGCGTCCCGCTCAGACGCACACGGCAGAAACCCCACTGCGGCTGGCGCGCCAGATACGCCGCCAGTTGTGCTGCGGTCAGACTCGGACGGCTGTCCGCATGCAGAAAGAACACGTAGTCGGCGCTCGCCACGCGCCCGCCGAGGTTCATCTGCAGGGCCCTGCCGCGCTCTGCCAGCAACAGCTGGTCGCACAGCCCCATGGCCCGGGACACGCTGCGGTCGGCGCTGCCGCCATCCACGACGATCAGCTCCGCCGCGGGAAATCCGGCGCGCAGGTAGCGCAGCAAGGATGCGACAGCGTCCTGCTCATCGAGGATTGGAATGACAAAAGAGACGGCCGCAGACATCAGGCCTCCAGCGCGCCACCACAGCTACTGCCCTGGCCGGCGGCACAGCCATAGCAGTGCTCGCCGGTTACCACGGGATTGTCCTGGAGGACCTCGCCGCGCAGCAGGTCCAGAATATGCCGTCGCCGGTCGCTGGCCAGCAGCGGCAGGTCCAGCATCTGATTGAAATCGCAGTCGTACACATAGCCCTGCCAGTCGATACTCAGCAGATTGCGGCACATCAGAGTGGCCAGATTGGCGGCCCTGAAGTTGTCGCGTAGCAGCCGCATGTAATCGGTGTACTGGCCCCGGGCCAGCAGCACGGCCCCGAAGCGGCTGATCGGCATGTTGGTAATGGTCAACAACTGATTGAAACGGATGCCAAAGCGCGCCCCGAGTTCGCGCCGGTAATCCTGTTCCAGGGTCGCCTGCGGGGGCGGCAGCGCGGGACCCACCGGGTTGTAAACCAGGTTCAGGATCAGTTCGCTGCCGTAGCCCAGCGTGTTGAGCAGCTTGATCGCGCGGATGCTGTCATCGTACACGCCCCTGCCGCGCTGCTGCTCCACGTTGTCCCGCAGATAGCATGGCAGCGACGCCGAAATCTCCACCTGCTGCTGGGCCAGAAACTGCGCCAGGCCCTGCTGGCGCGGCTCCAGCAGCACCGTCAGGTTGCAGCGATCGATCACCTTTGCACCGTGCTCGCGCGCCGCCGCCACCAGATAGCGAAAATGCGGGTTCAGTTCCGGAGCCCCACCGGTGAGATCCAGCGTATGGGCACCACTGTGGCGCAGCAGCGCCAGCACCTGATCGACGGTTTCGCGGTTCATGGACTCGGTCCGCGCGGGGCCCGCATTGACGTGGCAGTGGACACAGCTTAGGTTGCACACATAGCCGAGATTGACCTGCAGCGTATCCAGGCGGCCGCGGCGCACCGGTGGAAAATCACTTGCTAACAACAGGGGCCGGGTATCGTGCATGCGCGGCGGCGTTCCTCTCTGGCGACAGGCTGGTAGCGATTTCTGGGGTCTCTGCGCAAGGGGCGCCGTCAATACCGCGCCAGCCGTTCCTGTGGCGTCAGCAGGCGTGCACTGTCCCCCGTCAGATACTGGAAAACCACATTATACGACAGCACCGCCTGCACATAGTTGCGCGTCTCGCGGTAGGGAATGGTCTCAATCCAGATCTCCACCGGCAGGCCGGCGCCGCCCTGGCTGCGCCAGCGGTCCACCCGGTGCGGGCCGGCGTTGTACGCAGTCAGCGCAAACACCCGGTTGTCCCCAAAACGATCCAGCATCTGACGGTAGTAGGCGCTGCCCAGCAACACGTTCTGCTCCACTTGGTACAGATCGGTGCGGTTGAGCGATTGCCCCAGAGACGCGGCCACCTGCCGCCCGGTGGCCGGCATTATCTGCATCAGCCCGCGGGCACCCACCGGGGAGCGCGCGTGGGGGAAAAACGCACTCTCGCGGCGCGCGATCGCCATCAGTTCCGTGCTGGGTACGCGCTGCTGCGCACCGTACTGTGCAAAGGTGTTGCGATAGGGCGTGGGAAAGCGCAAATTCAGGGCATCCCAGGCCCTGGCGCGGTTGGCGGCGTCGATCGCCATGCGATGCCAGCCCCGCTGCGCGGCCAGTTGGGCCAGTTGCTGCTGCTGCTCACTGTCAGCGGTATCGTGCAGCACTTTGTACCACTCCGACTGGGCGAGATTATCCTCTTCGTGGAACTGCAGCTCGCCGATGCGCTGCAGGGCGGGCATCTGCAGCAGGGGCTGCGCGGTCGCGGGTAGCAGCGGTCGGTTGTTGAAGGAGTAGTTTCCGCCCAGCCTGTCCGCCGCCAGGAATCCGTAATAACTGCGCTCGCCCGCCAGGTCCTGTAGCAGCCGCTGCGCCTGCTCTGCCGCGCCGCGCTGCTGCAGCGCCAGCGCCTGCCAGTAGCGCCACACGTCTTCCGCGCGCCCCGGCGCCGACAACAGCGCCAGGGTGTTCTCCAGTGCCGGCCAGTCCTGCTCCGACAGCGCCCAGCGCAGGCGCATTTCCACCAGCCGGTCGTCGCCCAGGCGCCGTAGAGCGCCCTCCAGCCAGGGAATGTGGCTGGCGGTTTCAGCGAGCAGGCTGTGGCGCGCAATCGCGTGTTCCACGTCGTGCACCTGCTGCGCCGAGAACGCCAGCACATTGCTGTAGTGCAGCCACCAGTCCAGGGCCTTTTCCGGACTGTAGCGCGCCAGGTATGCCAGACCGTGGCTGGCGATGTCCGCGGCATAGGGGCTGCCGGCAGGCAGTGTATGCGCGCGCAGCCGTTCGGGGCGGGTGTACACGGCGAGCAGGGTATCAGCCCAGGGGCTCAGCGCCGGACTGGCCTTGCGGGCCACGTACCGCATCAGCGACTGCTGCCGCGCATCGAAGGCCTTGAGCAGGCGCGCCCAGACCACCTCATCGGTCAGTTGACCCGCTTTGAGCCAGGCAGCAAACAGCGGGTCGCAGGCTTTGGGCTGCGACTGCCCGTGCACCCAGAGTCGTCGCGCACCCGCCCAGGCGGCCGCGGTATCGCCCTGCGCCAGCCTGGCGCGAAAGTAATAGCACTTGAGTTCCACACTGTTCGGCTCGTCCGGCATCACCTGCAGGAAATCTCCCCAGCGACCGTCCGTGCCGGCGCGCTGCAGATACACCGACAGAAACCGGTGGGGCAGCGGCGAATCCGCGCTGCGGCTGATAAACCGGCGCGCCTGTACCGGACGCACCTTGTGCGCCTGCCGGCTGAGCTCAAAGTAATCGAGATAGATGGCCAGGGGATAGTCGTCCAGGCCGGGACGCAGCTTGTGATAGTCGCCCCAGCGGCCGCGGTCGATGGCCTGTACCGCATCGCCGTAGTGTTGGCGCGCGGCATCGAGAGGTGTGGTAAGAGCGGGCGCGGGTGCGGCAAACAACGCGCTCACAGCGCCCGACACTAGCAACACGGCGCGGTACAAACTGGCCCGAAAACACACGGAACGGCTACCTCTAGACTGACGACTGCATGCAACCCAGGCCGCAGGTTTTCTGCAACCGGCGATAGATTGATACGTGCAGCACGCGAATGCAACCGCTGTGGCGCGATAGTGCGCGAATTTATCGCTATGCTGGGATCGGGTTCACGCCGCCGTTACCAGGGGCAGACAATGCAGGTGCCCGCCGGAGGCGGGCACCTGCGCCAGGGGCTAATCGATCTGGATGCGGCGGCGCTCCACCGCCTTTTCGACCAGCTTCGGCGCTTCCAGCTTCAGCACGCCGTCCTTGAATGACGCCCTGATGTCGTTTTCCTCGATATCGGCGCCCAGGTTGAAGCTGCGCATGAACTTGCCGTAGCGCCGCTCCTGCCGGATTATCCGGCCTCCCTTTTCTTCCTTGCTCTCGCGCGTCGACTCTGCCTCCAGGGTCAGAATGCCGTCCTTGACGTGTACGTGAATATCTTCCTTGGCGACGCCCGGCAGCTCGGCGCTGATCTCGTAGTGGTCATCCACGTCCTTGATGTCCACGCGCGGCGCAAAAAAGGTACCCGATTGCGAGTCGCCCATCTGTGGCCAGGAATCGTTAAAGAAGCGATCGATATCGAACAGATTGTTACGCGGTATTAAAGACATGCGACACCTCCTTCGTTACGTGGTCGGTCTTTGCCTGCTCTCATAAATAAGGGCGGGACGCCGGTTTTCAAGGGGCGGGGAGCTACTGCGCCACGGGCAGTCACGGGCACGGGCTTGCCACGGAGGCGCCGACACGGAATAATCCCCCCCTCCCCCGGAATCCGCCCTTAGCTCAGCCGGATAGAGCGTCCCCCTCCTAAGGGGAAGGTCTCAGGTTCGAATCCTGAAGGGCGGGCCACAGTTCGTCGGCCCGCACGCGTATGGCGTCCGCAGCCACCGCCGGTGTTGCGCAGACGACCCGATTGCGCCCCGCTGCCTTGGCTTGGTACAGGCGCTTGTCGGCGGCCGCGAGCAGGCTCTGCAGCTCCTCGCCGTCGCGGCCGAATTGCGCCACCCCGATGCTCATGGTCAACCCGATGCTGCGCCCCGCGTGATCCAGACTGCCACCCGCCACCGCCAGGCGCAGGTTCTCCGCCACTTGCACGGCGGTTTCGCCCGTCGTGTTCACCAGCACGCAGGCAAACTCCTCGCCGCCCAGCCTGGCCACCAGGTCCGTGCTGCGCAGGCGCTCGCGCATCAAGGCGGCGACGAATTTCAACGCGGCATCACCGGCATCGTGTCCGAATACATCGTTGACCCGTTTGAAATGGTCCAGGTCGAGGAGCAGCAGGGACAGTGCCTGGCGCTGGCGCAGTGCCCGCGTGCGCTCGGTCCGGAAGAATTCGCTGAGCCCGGCAAGGTTGGCCACGCCGGTCAGGAAATCGGTGCGCGCGGCGCGCAGCAACTGCAATTCCGTACGCTCACGACTGATTTCATAGGTGTGGGTGAAGTACAGGATGCAAAGCGAAACCAGCACGATATTGGCGGCGGGCAGGAAACCGGTCAATTCCGGGTCGCCGTGGTTCTTGTTCCAGAAAATGAAGGCCGCGATCGACATGAACAGCAAGGAGATGAACAGCCCCAGGCGGCGGCCCAGCAGGAGGTGAGCGACCAGCGGGATCAGCAGGGTCCACACGAACAGCGTATCGGTGGCGTCCGGCATCAGATACAACAGCAGCATCATGACACTAAAAAACGGCAGGGTGTAGGCCAGCATCCAGCGTTCCAGGTGGCGGGCCCGTGGTACGCTGTAGAGCAGGTAGGCGGACAGGCCGCACATGGCGAATTCCAGCAATGCCGCCGCCACGGCGCCGAGAACCAGGTTGATCAACCCGAAAAAAGCGCCGGCGACAACGGTGGTCCACAGCATGGCAAGCAGGGTCGCTCGGCGATGGGGCAGCGCCAGTTGTCGCAAGGTATCGGGTGGAGGGTCCATGAGTCGCTGTGCGGATCGTCTTGCCAAAACCCGATTGGACCACACTTGGAGGGTGATAGGAATGCAGCGGCACAACGCGCCCTGGGCGAGAGACCGCGCCGGGCGGGCGGCAGTGCCAATATTCACCGCTTTTCTGCCTTGGTGAACCCTATCCCCTGGGATATTATGACGAAAAAGAAAAACAGGTTTTGGGGGCAGCTAGTCATATGGAGGCTATTCTTCTTGCCGCCGCGGTGCTGGTGGCGGTTCTGCTGCTGATTTACCGCGGCAGCCGGCCCCGGGCGGGCGCGTCAACTTCGCACGCTCGCAGCCGCGCGGCGCACCCTTCGACGGCCGACACGAAACGTCACACTGCCAAACCACCCGGGACCAAATACCGCAGCCCGGGTGATTTCAGCCGCTCCAAAGACGATTTCACCAGCGAGGCGGCCGCAGACCCGCCTCCCGGGGAAGTGCCGGCAGCGCTGCTGCGCTTTCGCCTGTTGCAGGAGAAAGACCTGGATCAGGCCGCGATGGAAACAATCCGCAATATGAACCGGCTCGTGCGCGCACCGCACCCCATGGTTCATCGCTTGACCACGGGGCTGCACGAACCCAAAGAACTGCTGGAGGTGGTGAACTCGGATCCGGAACTGGCCAGCAAGGTACTGCGCACCGTGAATTCAGCGGCATTCGCGCTCGCCACGCCCATTTCCAGCGTCACCCACGCCATATCCTATCTGGGCACCTCCCTGGTCAGGGACATCGTCACGCAATTTTTGATTTCCGGATCGATGGAGATCAAACACGCAGATCAGCAACAGGCCTATACCAGGCTCTGGGTGGCCAGCTACGTGGCCAGTACCGTGGGATTGCTGCTGGCGCAGGACCTCGGGCTGGAGCGCGCTTCCGAATTGTCAACCCAGGCGCTACTGAGCTATCTCGGCGACTTGTCCATTTTGTTTACGCACCCCGAACTGGCCGAGGTGTATCTCAACCAGCCCTCGTTGTTTGCCCGAGTTCAGCACCAGCAGCAACGGTTGCAGACCAATTCGGCACTGGTCGGAAGAAGCCTGGCATCGCTGTGGGAACTGCCCGAGCAGGTTGCCGACGGTCTGAGAACCAGTCTGATGCCGATGTCGATGGACCCCGCGACACTCAGCGGGCTCGATGCCGACACCCGGCGTGTGCTGCTGTGCTACACGGCCTGCAGAATCGGCGACCTCGTCTCGTTTCACGGTGTCAGGGATGTGGCCGAGATAGACTTCAACAGCCGTGAGGACCTCGAGTTTTTCTATCTGGACGGACACCTACGGGCGGCCGGGATGGAACGCGTCTATAAAAAACTCAACGATGCCGCGTTCCGCAGAAAAGTAAACCAGTTCATCGCGAACGTGACCCCCTGATTCGTCTGCGACCTGATGCGGGCGTCGTGGGTGCTGCCACACGCCGCCTGTGCCGCGCCGGCGCGATGCCGCGAAGAGCGGCCTGTTTCGCGCTAGTTAAACCCGTACCGGGCTGGTAGGATAAGCGGCCGGGTTTTCACGAGGTGGTGACTGCTATGTTTGATCGCAACAAAGGTAAACCGGTGGCGAGCCCTGCCGCTGCGCCGGCACCGGCCCCAAGCCCCGCCGCGACCGCCGGCCCCGGCGCTGCGACTACCAGGAGTGATGCAATGATTGGACCGAGTATACACATCAAGGGGACTGTCACTGGCGATGAAGACCTGCTGGTGCAGGGACGGGTGGAGGGCACCATCGATCTCAGCGCCCACGAGGTCTCCGTGGGGCAATCCGGTCGTGTCTCGGCCGATATCAAGGCCAATGTGGTGAGAATCGAAGGCGAGGTGACCGGCGATATCAGCGGGCAGGAAAAAGTGGTGATATCCCGCTCGGGAACCGTGCGCGGCAATATCGTGGCGCCGCGGGTGACCCTCGAGGACGGTGCAATTTTCAAGGGCAGTATCGACATGGACCCGGGCGAGTCACCCGCGGCAAAAGCGCCTAAGGCCCTCGCCCCCGCGGTGCAGCCGGCCGCATCCAACGACCAGCCTTCCGACCTGGATGTGAAGAGCGGCTGATCGACCCGGGTCGTGCCGGTCGGACACAACTGAACGCGCCTGCGCCGCTGTGACCGCGATGCAATCGTCCAAGCTGCTGGGGGCGTTGTTCGAGAGCGTCGATGAGGGGCGCCGCCTGTGCGTACTGCATATCGGACAGGCACTGCCCGATACCGTGGCGTTTTTCTCCCGCTATCGCTGCAAGCTGCATTTTGTCGATATTTTCGCCGAGCTGCCCATCGTGGCAGACGAGTCGAGTGACGACGCAGCGCCGCTGTTTTTCTCGCGCCTGATGGCTTTTCCTGCGGACACACGCTTCGACATCTGCCTGTTCTGGGACATTTTCAACTACCTGCGGCGCGATGAGATCACCGCCTTCATCGACACCCTCCGGCCGTTTCTGCACACCCGGACCCTGGCCCACGGTTTTGCGCTGCACAATGTCCGCACCCCGCAACACGACGCGGCCTACGGCATCAGCGCACCAGACACCCTGAGCGTGCGGCAGCGCGACACGCGGCTACCCGGCTATTCACCCCATCCCCAGAGTCGCCTCAAGTCACTGCTGCGCTGCTTTCACTTCGACCGCTGCGTACTGCTGGCCGATAGCCGGCTGGAGCTACTGCTGAGCGCCCGCCTCTGATCCGCCGTCTCCACACCCACGCACAAGCGGCGCTGTGGCCCTGACCGTACTGCCGCCATGCCGTGCCAGGCTCAGGCCTCGCCCCACACCGGCGCGCTGGTCCACAAAGGTGCGCGAGCCCCCGCCGCATCGCCACGCATAAGACCGCGCAACATGGCTTCATTGGCGAAGGCAAACGCCTGTTCCAGGGCATATCCATCTGCCGATAGAAGGCCTCCTTGCCCGCGCGAATGCCCTGGGCCGATTTTCCGGCAATTATGCGTGCCAGCTGCTCGGTACACGAGCGCGGGTCTGCAGCCGGCACCGCCCGGTTGATCAGCCCGAAGCGCTCGGCGCCGGCGGCCTGAACATGTCACCGGTCAGCGCCATTTCCATGGCGTGCTTGCGCTGCAGATTGCGCCCGATACCCACCAGGGGCGTGGTGCAAAACATGCCGATATTGACCCCCGGCGTACAAAATGCGGCCGCTTCACTGGCCAGTGCCAGATCGCAGGCAGACACCACCAGCATAGGACATGACACACCGGCGGTAAACTCACACCGGCGGGGCGCGCCGGGGCGAGGTGCCGCAATTGCGCCGCGGCGCCGGGAGACTCTGCTATGCTTGCAACATGGCATACGGCAATGCGGGGGTACATCGGCCATGAACGCGCGACTCCAATCGTCCCTGTGCGGCACCGGGCTGCTCGGTATGCTGCTGCTGGCCCCGCCCGCCCTGCCGGCCGAACCCGCCATGGCCACCCAGGCGTATTTCGGCAACGTACACGTGCACACCAAATACTCCTTTGACGCCTTTGCCAACGGCAGTGTCACCACCCCGGCACACGCCTACCAGTGGGCCCAGGGCAGGCCCATACCCGGCAGCGCCACTGGACCGGAGATCAGGATCGTCACACCGCTGGATTTCTATGCCGTATCCGATCACGCTGAGTGGATGGGGGTGTTCAAGGAGATGGCCAATCCCGACAGCCCGCTGAGCAGACACCCGCTGGCGTCCCGCATCACCTCCAACAACCCGAACGAAGCCATGCAGGCCTTCGCCGAGGTGCTGCGCGATTTCAGCGCGGGCAAACGTGACCCGGCACTGAACGACCCCGCCGTGAATGCCGACATCTGGGCCGAGATTGTGCAGACTGCCGACGCCTACTATCGGCCCGGCGAGTTCACTACATTCCCGGCTTTCGAGTGGACCTCCAATCCCGGTATGCGCAACCTGCACCGCGTGGTGCTGTTTAAAAATGCCGAGCACCTGCCCGCGGCAGTGCTGTCCTCCATGGATTCCAACGACCCCGAAACGCTGTGGCGCTGGATGGGGGAGCAGCGCGCCCGGGGGGCGACGCTGCTGGCCATTCCCCATAACGCCAATGCCAGCGACGGCATGATGTTCTCCGTGCAGACGATGGCGGGCGAGCCGCTGAGCCGGGCCTACGTGGAGACGCGCGCGGCCAACGAACCGCTGTACGAGATCACTCAGATAAAGGGCACCTCCGAGACCCATCCAGTGCTGTCACCGAACGACGAGTTTGCCGGTTTCGAGCAGTGGGACTACACCCTGTCAGCCGACTCCCTGCGCCCCACCCAGCGCCGCGGCAGCTTCGCGCGGCAGGCCCTGCTGGACGGCATGGCGCTGCAGGCGCAGGGCGGCGGCAACCCCTTCCACTACGGGTTTATCGGCGACAGCGATACACACAACGCCGCGGCCAGTATCGAGGAGTTCAACTACACCGGGAAATTCGCCTTCGAGACAGACCCGCGTCACCGCCTGTTCGGCGTGCAAGGCCAGCCGGATGCCCAGATACAGCAGGTGCGCGAGTTCAGCTCCGGCGGCGTAGCCGGCGTGTGGGCGCGGGAGAACACGCGCGAAGCCATTTACGCCGCCATGCAGCGGCGCGAAACGTTCGGTACCACCGGCCCCCGGATCACGCTGCGCTTCTTCGGCGGCTGGCGCTTTACCGCGCAGGACGCCGCCAGTACGGACTTTGTGGAACGCGGCTACGCCGGCGGCGTGCCGATGGGAGCCACGTTGCGCGGTGCCGTGCACGCCGAAGCACCGACCTTCATGGTGTGGGCGGCCAAGGCCCCCGACAGCGGCAATCTCGATCGCATACAGATCATCAAGGGCTGGATAGACGGCCACGGCACCCAGCACGAGCGAGTCCACGATGTCGTCTGGAGCGGCGCCCGGGAGGTGGATGCGCAGGGCAGGCTGCCGCCGGTTGGCAACACGGTGGATGTCGGCAAAGCCGCCTACACCAACGCCATCGGCGCACCACAACTGGCTGCGGTATGGCGCGACCCCGGGTTCGACCCCGCGCAACACGCGTTTTACTACGCCCGCGTGCTGGAGATTCCCACACCGCGCTGGAGCACCTACGATGCCGCGGCTCTGGGGGTCGACATTCCCGGCGGTCTGCCGGCGACGCTGCAGGAACGCGCCTTCAGTTCGCCGATCTGGTACACGCCCTGACCCGCCCGGGACCCGCGTCCACCGAGCGCGGCTGGCCTGCTGGATGGTCCTGTTGGACAACTGCTAGACTTTCAGACCTATTGTGATAACCGGGACTAAACGATGACCGATACCGGCACACTGCTACTGGACGCCGCCTACGCACAGGAGGCCAGCAATCCCGATCGGGTCTACATGACACAGCCCATCGGCGCCGGCCGCAGTGTCGATTACACCTGGCGCGATACCATGGACCAGGCGCGACGCATGGCCGCCTATCTGCACTCGCTGCAACTTCCGGCCAACAGCCACATCGCGCTGATTTCCAAGAACTGCGCCCATTTCATTATATGTGACCTGGCGATCTGGATGGCCGGGCACGCCACAGTGGCGCTGTACCCGACCCTGAACGCCGACAGCGTCAGCTATATTCTGGATCATTCCGATGCGGCACTGGTGTTTATCGGCAAACTGGATGACTGGGACGCGATACGCCCGGGCATTCCCGAGTCGCTGCCTGCAATCGCGCTGCCGCTGGCACCCGTGACCGATTTCGACACCTGGGATGATATCATCGCCCGACACCCGCCCCTCGCCGACAACCCCTCGCCACCCGGCGACCGGCTGGCCCTCATATGCTATACGTCCGGCAGCACCGGCCGCCCCAAGGGGGTGATGCACTCCTTCTATTCCACCTCCATACCGGCGCAAAACTTCGGCAAGCAACTGGAAATCGACCACACGGACCGCACGCTATCCTATCTGCCGCTGGCGCATGTGATGGAGCGCGCGACGATTGAATGCACGTCGTTTTACACCGGTCTGCACATCTATTTTGCAGAGCGGCTGGATACCTTCCTGGACGATCTGAATCGCGCCCGCCCCACTATCTTTTTATCGGTGCCGCGCCTGTGGCTGAAATTCCAGTCGGGGGTGCTGCAAAAAATACCGGAAGGGAAACTGCGGCGCCTGCTGAAAATACCCGTAGTGCGCGGCATTGTACGCAGGAAAATACTCCGGGGACTGGGTCTGGAAGAAGTGCGCTTCGCCGGCAGCGGTTCCGCGCCGATCTCGCGCGACCTGATCGAGTGGTACGACGCGCTGGGCCTGCCAATTCTCGAAGGCTACGGCATGAGTGAAGATTTCGCCTACTCCCACTGCTCGACTCCGGACCAGCGCCGGGCCGGTTATGTCGGCGTGGCCTGGGACAACGTACAGGCACGCATCGGCGATGCGAGCGAAATCCAGATCAAGTCGCCCGGTGATATGCTGGGCTACTACAAAGAACCCGAACTGACCGCTGCCTGCTACACCGATGACGGTTTTTTCAAGACCGGCGATCGGGGCGAGTATTCACCCGACGGCCTGCTGCGCATTACGGGGCGCGTGAAAGAGCTGTTCAAGACCAGCAAGGGCAAGTACGTGGCGCCGGTGCCGATTGAGAACCTGCTCAACGGACACAACCACATCGAACTGTCCTGCGTGTCCGGCCCCGGCCGACCCGCCTGCTACGCGGTGGTGCAACTGGACGAGGAGTCGCGCGCCAAGCGCCGCGACGAAGCGTTTCGCGAGTCGCTGACGCGGGATCTGCAACACCTGCTCGAACATGTCAATGGCATGCTGGAAAGTCACGAAAAGCTGCAGTTTCTGGCCGTGGCCGAGGATGAATGGCAGATCGCCAACGACTTTCTCACCCCCACACTGAAAATCAAGCGCGAGGTGATTGAAAACACTTATGCGCCGTGCCTGGACGACTGGTACGCATCGGGGCACCAGGTGATCTGGCAGTAAGCCCAGCGCTCCGGCGCGGCGCGCCCGCACACGGTCCCTGCTGCCGCTTTGCAGGCACAGTGACAGCGACCGGGCAGCTCACTCGCCCTCGGCTGCGCCGTCCAGCGCAGCAGCGCGCGTGAAGTTGCCCGTCGTCTCCTCCCACGCGCGCCGCAGCACGAACTTGCGGTTCAGCCCCACGGGGATGATCATCCGCACATCCTCCAGGTTCTCATCCAGCGTCAGGCGTTGCGTGCGCAAAAACTGCCGCAGCGAGGTGTGATCGCGGGCGGCATGACGCGCCAACTCGCCCAGTTGCTCGAGGAACGACGCGAACTCGACGATGCCCGCGCGGTCGGTGGTGGCGCCGTGGCCGGGGATTGCCGTGTCAAAATCCAGCCGCAGCACCCGTCTGAGGGTTGCCGGCCAGCGCTGTACCGTGCCGCCGGCCTCGAGGTCGATGTTCGGGTAGTGACCATTGAACAGCAAATCGCCCATGTGGATTGCGCGCTGGTCGTCGAACAGCACCACCAGGTCGCCATCGGTATGTCCCGCGCCGGGGTGCAACAAGGTGATGGTCTGCTCGCCGATGCGCACCACCTGTCGGCCTGACAATGTCGCGTTGGGCAGCAGCCGGGCGGCCTCGCCGGCCCAGAAATCCGCGTCCAATGCCTGCAGGTAATGCCGTGTGCGCGCGCTCGACAGCACGCGGGTACCCGGCGCAAAGCCCGGGTTGCCGTGGGTGTGATCCCAGTGGTGGTGGGTGTTGATCAGCAGCACCGTATCCATACCGGTCAACGCCCTGGCTGCCTCGCGAACCCGCCGGCCCTGCCAGGGCAGCATCATGCTGTCCACGACCACCGCGCCCGCAGCGGTGCGCAGCACGGCGACATTGCCCCCCAGGCCGCGCAGGACGTACAAATCGTCGGTAAGTTGTTCAACTTCGAGCGCGCGCACCTGCACCAGGACATAGGCCGCGGCACTCAACAGCAGCAGCACAACGAGCCAGAATGCACGCTTCCAGTTAATCACGCCCTTCCAGCCCGTCGATCTGCGGCGGTTGTCCGCTGGGCCGCACAATACCGGTATCGCGCCCGTTGATACTCCGGGCGTTGCGCTCGCGCCAGTAGGACTGTATCCCGTCGACACCGCGTTTTTCCGTCCACTTGACCATCGTCTGGCGCTCACCGCGAAACTCGTAGTATGGCACGCCGTAGCCGCATGAGGTCAGCACCAACTCCACGTCGAGTACAAACACCTGCCGGGCTCCGGGAATCGGGGGAAACAGCGCCAGCAGTTGCGGCCAGTCGTCGTCGCGCGGATGCACCGTCCTGGCCCGCCCGTACACCCGCATGATCAGCGGCTGCCGCTCGAAGGAACAGAACATCAGGGTCATGCGATTGACGTCCAGCAGATGTGCGGCCGTCTCGTTGCCGCTGCCGGTCAGATTCAGCCAGGCGATGCGCCCGCTGTCCACTACGCGCAGGGTATCCATGCCCTTGGGTGACACGTTGACATAGCCGTCGGTCCCCGCGGTGCCCACAAAAAAAAGCTGCTGCGCCTGAATAAACGCGACGTGCGTGGCGCTGAGCGATGCAAATTGTTCAGCCAATGTCTGTCTCCGGCAACTGCCAGCGTATTGTACGACAATTGGGGGGCTGACCTTGTCGCGGCGTCTCCCGCACCAGCCCAGCGCCGCGCCCCGCGCAGGCGGGCGAACGGGCCCCAAAACCTCATCCTGTTTATTGCAGTACCGCGTACCGCCTTGTTTTATATGTCTTTTATCATAAAAACCCCATCAGAAAAAAGTTCTGGTTATATTAAATACCGCATTGAGAACCAAACAGTAGTCGACTTGGCGGTTCCGGTCTGGTTCCATGAAGCTGTGCCGCGCGGCACCCTGAGCGGTATTGCTGCACGGCACTGAATGGGGTATATGCAACAGTTTACCAGCGACAAACACCGCCCGGCAGCGTGCGGGAAAACACCCACGCACACTGTTGCGAGGCGCTACAGCATGTGACGGAGACATTCTCTATGAGAAGACAAAAACGCGATATGAATTCCCGAGCATTTGACAAAGGCTACCAGGCCGGCGTGGCCGGGCGCAGCAGTGACGACTGTCCCCACGCCAACGACGAACACCGACAAAACTGGCTATCTGGCTGGCGCGAGGGCCGCAGTGACCAGTGGGATGGCCTGACCGGCGTGTCCGGTGTGCACAAGCTGCGCGCCATCTGATTCCACTTTAACCCCCATCAATTTCCCGCTCCCGGCCATTGCGGTCGGGAGCAGCCGCGTTAGCCGCCGGCCCTGATACTGCTCTGGGCCAGGTCCAGCAACTCCCGGTTCGCCACGGCAAACATGGCAAAATCCGGCGTCGCCGCCGCGTGCAGCTCCGCCAGCATACCCTGCCAGCGCTGCACCAGCGTCGCCTGCTGCTGTTCCCAGCTCTCCAGGCACTGGAGCAGATTGCGCTCCTTGCACACGTGCTGCATCGCGCCCACCGCCAGAGTGCGCTGCTGCCATTCCAGGTCTTCCAGGTAGGTGTCGCGGGCCAGTGCCTGCCATTCGTTGTCGACTTTGGAGGCGAGGATCTGGCTGCTAAACCAGTCCAGTTCCAGCCGCTCGCCGATGAGAAAATACAGTCGGGCAATGTCCACCAGGGGCGCATCCGTCTCCCTGGCCGCCTGGATGATGCCCAGCGCGGTGTAGGCCTGGTGCGTTCTGGCGACCGCCCCGGCCAGGCGTTCTTCGACGCCCTGTTCGATGTAGTGCTCGTAAAGCGCCTGGTACTGCTCGGCCGCACGGCCGCGCAGCATGTCCGGAAAAGCCTCCCGCAACTCCGCCAGCCCGGCGCTGAATTCGGCGATGTTTGCCGCAGGCCGCAGCTCGTGGCGGCGGTTGCGCAACAGCCAGCGCGTGGCCCGCTTCACCAGGCGGATCAGGTCTATCATCATCTGCATCTGCACATCGCTGCTCACCTTGTAATCGGAGGCCTCGATCTTGCGCCACAGTGCCGGCAGTTCATACACCTGCATGACCGCGGTATAGGCGCGCGCCACATCGGCGACCGAGCTGCCGGTGGCCTTGGCCTGGCGCAGCACGAAATTCAGACCCATGCGATTGACGATGTCATTGGCGATCTGGGTCGCCATGATTTCCCGGTGCAGGCGGTGTTCACGAATCTCCCGGCTGTACTGCTGCACCAGCCGGGGCGGGAACGCGGCGTCCACTGCCTTGGCCAGATACGGGTCATCCCCCAGCTCCGCTTCAATCAACTGCTCTTTGAGGGTCGCCTTGCTGTAGGAAACCAGTACCGCCAGTTCGGGTCGGGTCAGTGCCTTGCCCGCCAGGCGCCGCTCCAGCAGCTCCTCATCCGATGGAATAAACTCCAATTGGCGATCCAGCCGGCCGGCCTCTTCAAAAGCGCGGATGAAACGCTGGTATTCACCGCTGCGCTGCTCTGCCTGGAACTCGGTGAGGCTGATCGACTGCACCTGGTGATAGTTGTTCTGCAGCACCAGTTGCGCGACACTTTCGGTCATCTCCTCCAGCAGGGCGTTGCGGTGTTTTTCGGTCAGATCGCCGCGCGCCACCACCGCGTTGAGCAGTATTTTGATATTGACTTCGTGGTCCGAGCAATCGACGCCCCCGGCGTTGTCGATAAAATCGGTGTTCGAGCGCCCGCCGCTCAGACAGTATTCCACACGGGCCAATTGCGTGATGCCGAGATTGCCCCCCTCCCCAATGACCCGACAGCGCAACTCGTCCGCATCGATTCGCACCGCGTCGTTGGACTTGTCGCCGACGTCGGTATGCGACTCCAGGCTGGACTTGACATAGGTACCGATACCGCCATTCCACAGCAGGTCCACGCTGGCGCGAAGGACATGGGAAATCAGCTCATTGGGCGTCAGATGGTCCACTGCGATGTCAAAGCGGTTTTTGATTTCGGGAGAAACCGTGATGGACTTTGCGGAGCGCTCAAAGACGCCGCCACCGGCAGAGATCAGCTCAACGTTGTAGTCCGTCCAGCTCGAGCGGGGCAGATGGAACAGGCGCTCGCGCTCGGCAAAACCGGCCGCGGCATCCGGTTCCGGGTCGATAAAAATATGCTGGTGATTAAACGCCGCGATCAGCCGGATGTGCCGCGAACGCAGCATACCGTTGCCAAACACATCGCCGGCCATATCGCCGATCCCCACCACCGTGAAGTCCTGGTTCTGGACATCCATATCCAACTCGCGAAAATGGCGCTGTACGGACACCCAGGCCCCGCGCGCGGTGATACCCATTTTCTTGTGGTCGTAGCCGGCGCTGCCGCCGGAGGCAAAGGCATCGCCCAGCCAGAAGTCGTACTGGGCCGACAGTGCATTGGCAATGTCAGAGAAGGAAGCGGTACCCTTGTCCGCCGCCACCACCAGATACGGGTCTTCGTCGTCCTTGACCACCACGTGGGGCGGCCGCACCACCCCGTGTTCGGTGCGATTGTCGGTGATGTCGAGCAGGCCGCGAATAAACAGCCGATAACAGGCAATGCCCTCCTGCTGCCGCTCGTCGCGCGACATGTCGGCGCGCAGTTGCCGGGCGACGAACCCGCCCTTGGCGCCGACCGGCACGATCACCGCGTTCTTCACCTGTTGCGCCTTGACCAGGCCCAACACCTCGGTGCGAAAGTCCTCCAGCCGGTCGGACCAGCGCAGGCCGCCGCGCGCCACCTTGCCACCGCGCAGGTGCACACCCTCGACGCGCGGTGAATACACGTAGATCTCGTACAGCGGCACCGGCCGGGGAATGTCCGGGATGTCCGCGGGCCGGAACTTGAAGGAAAAGTAGGATTTGAGATCGCCGTCCGATTCCTGCTGGAAAAAATTGGTGCGCATGGTGGCCTTGATCAACATCACGAACTGGCGAATGATGCGGTCCTCGCCGAGGTTGCGCACCTCGTCCAGGGCTTCCTGGATGCGCTTCTCCACCGACTGTTCGCGCTCGGCCCGCCACTGTTCATCGCCGTCGAACACCGGGGAGAATCGCGTGAGGAACAGCTCCACGATACTGGCGGTGATGTGCAGGTGGTTGGCCATGGTTTCGGCGATATACTCCACACTGTAGGGAAAATTCACCTGCCGCAGATAGCGGGCATAGGCGCGCAGCAGGGCGATTTCCCGCCAGTTCAGGCGCGTACCGATCAACAGGCGGTTGAAGGAGTCGCTCTCGGCGCGCCCGAACCAGATGCGGGAGAAGGCATCCTCGAACTCCTCTTTTACCTCATCCATCTCGATATCCTGGGACAGGCTGTAGATGAGACTGAACTCCTGCATCCAGTAACGCTGCCCGTCGCGCGCGCGCACACCGTAGGCGCGCTCGGTTACCACCCGCAGCCCGAGGTTCTCGAGGATGGGCAGCACATCCGACAGCGGCAGGCTGTCACCCTGGTGATAGAGGCGCAGGCGCAGCATTTCACCGCCCTCCTCGATCAACCGGTACAGGGTCATGGCCAGTTTCTCACCGGCCTGCAGGCGCAGGATTTTGCGGATATCGAGCACCGCCACCCGCGGATCGAAGTCGTCCCGATAGCCCGGCGGAAATCCCGGACCGAGATCCCGGGCGTACTGTTCGCCCAGTTCCTCGCCAAACTCCTCCACCAGGCGCAGGCGCAGACGGTCTTCCCAGGCGAGCGTGGCCTGTACGATCTGGCTCTCGATTTCGTTGCTGTCATACTCCAGCTCGAGCGCCGGATCGACACGCAGCACGAAGTGACAGCGCACCAGGATGGATTCGGAAAAATGCGTGGTAAATTCGCACTCCTCGGCGCGAAAGGCACTGCACAGAATCGCCTCGATTTTCTCGCGTTGTTCGGTGGTGTAGCGGTCGCGGGGAATATACACGATACAATTGACGAACTTGCCGTGAGGATCCTTGCGCACGAACAGGCGCGTCTGCCGGCGCTCCTGGATGCGGTTGACCGCGGTGACCGTTTCGTACAGTTCCGCGATACTGGACTGAAACAGTTCGTCCCGCGGAAAGACCTCCAGCACGCGCACCAGTTCGCGGCTCTCGTGATCCGCCCAGTTCAGGTTGGACATTTCCATCACGCGCTTGACCTTGCGGCGCACGATGGGGATCAGGCGTGGATTGAGGTTGTAGACCGACGAGGTGTACAAGCCGATGAAGCGGTGCTGTCCCACCACTCTTCCGGCGCCGTCGAACACCTTGATCTCGACGTAGTCGGGATAGGTCTGGCGGTGCACGCGCGAGCGCTGCCGGGACTTGGAAAAACTCAGTTGCTTCTCGTGCTGCTGCTCCAGCGTCAGTGTTGCCAGGTCCGTGCGCAGATCCACGACCCCGCGCGTCTGGCGATGCCGCAACAGCCCGAGACTGGCCTCGTCATCCACTTCGACCTCGATCGACGAACCCTTGTGTCGCACGCGCAGGTATTCGTAGCCCAGCATGGTCATGTGCTCGCGCTCCAGCCACTGCATGAACTTCACCGCTTCGTCGCGCTGGTCCTGGGGCACACAAGTATTGTCACCGATGGCGCGCAGCACATCCTGCACCCGCTCGCGCATGGCGGGAAAGTCGTCCACAACAACGGCCACCTCGTTCAGAATATCGGCCAGCGCGTCGCGCAACTCGTCCAGCTCGCCGGGATTGGAGTGCCGGCCGATCTCGAAGTACAGCAGCGCCTCGTTGGCAGCGGCCGCGGGGACGCCATCGGTGGCGGCCAGCACCGCCTTGAGCGTGCCGCCGCCGTCGCGCTCCACCGCCAGGTTGGAACTGGCAATGGTATGGATGCGCAGGTTGCGCCGATTCAGCTCCCCGCGCACCGAGGCGGTGCAGAAGGGGATGCCCCGACACAGTATCACCAGCGTGGTATAGCGGCTCTCCCAGCCGTGGCTCTGGATTTCCGCATTGAAAATGCGGATTTTCGGCTCGGGCCTGGGCCACTCGCGCATAAAGCGCAGTAGACCGTAGAGGCAGCCGTAGAGATTTTCCACGGAGCGACCCAGCATGTCCTCGGCCGCAATACGGTTGAACAGCGCGGCGGCCAGGTTGTGCAGCGACTGCCTGTCATCGGGTTCCGCACGGCTGTCGATACGCGCCGCCAGTTCTCCCAGAAGACTTTCCTTGAGTGTATCCCAGGCCATAGTGTTTCCCGCTCGTTATGTGTCGGCGCCAGTGGACGCAGCCCCGCTCCTAGTCTAGCCGAAAGCGGCACGCTTTTTCAGGCACTGGCTGGAACTTTTAAACCGGACAAAAGTCACAGATGCGGTTCGCCGCCGCGGTCGATGCACTGCACTGGACACATGCCTGCGCTACAATGCGCAGCCCTCCCCGGCCGCCATCCCCTCGCAGCGGCCGGCACAACGAGGCAGCGATATCCACACACTGGCAAAAACGACACGGGAGAAAGCGTGGCAAGCGCAGATATCAGAGCTCTTGAAAGCTGGCTGGACACACAGATCATCGGTCAGTCGCACCTGGTACAACGACTGATCATCGCGCTGCTTGCCGACGGCCACCTGCTGGTCGAAGGGGCGCCGGGGCTGGCCAAGACGCGCGCCATCAAATCTCTGGCCGAGGGGCTGGAGGGAAGCTTCCACCGCATCCAGTTCACCCCCGACCTGCTGCCCGGCGATGTCACGGGTACCGAGATTTACCGGCCCCAGGAGGGCAGCTTCCATTTTCAGCAGGGCCCCATCTTTCACAACCTGGTGCTGGCCGACGAGGTGAACCGCGCCCCGGCCAAGGTGCAGTCGGCACTGCTGGAGGCGATGGCGGAACGGCAGGTGAGTGTGGGCAGCCAGTCCTATCAGCTGCCCGCCCTGTTTCTGGTCATGGCAACCCAGAACCCCATCGAGCAGGAGG
>JAGRIH010000004.1:0-41392 GCA_020443345.1 Halioglobus sp. | reverse complement strand
GAGGCCCAGCTCGACCGCTTCCTGCTGCACGTCAACGTGGACTACCCGGATGCCGCCGCGGAAGCGGCCATCCTGCGTCTGACCCGCGCCGAAGCCAACCGCAATGCCGGCGCCGCCTCGGCACCCGCTCCGCTGCGCCAGGAAGCGGTGTTCAGCGCCCGCGCGGAGGCGCTGGCGCTGCATATGTCCGACGCGGTGGAGCAGTACATGGTGCAACTGGTTATCGCCAGTCGCCAGCCGCAGCACTACAGCGAGCAGTTGGCGACCTGGATCGAGTATGGCGGCAGCCCCCGGGCCACCATCGCACTGGACCGCTGCGCCCGCGCCCACGCCTGGCTGAACGGTCAGGACTTCGTCAGTCCGGATGATGTACAGGCCGTCGCCGCCGATGTGCTGCGCCATCGCCTGCTGCTCAGTTTTGAAGCGGAGGCCAACGGCATCACACCCGATCACGTCGTCCGGGAACTGCTGTCACTCGTGCCGGTGGGCTGAGCGCAGCCGTGCATCTGGCCGACGTCAACTCCCCCGCCCGCGGTGCCTATGTGCAACTGGAGCAGTTGATCGCGCTGCGCTTTCCCGCACGCCAGCTGCAACTGACACGCCGCAATCGCGCTTTGAATGCCCTCACGGGGCCCAACAAATCCAACTTTCGCGGGCGCGGTATCGATTTCGAGGAGGTGCGCAACTACCAGCCGGGGGACGATATCCGCACCATCGACTGGCGGGTGACCGCGCGTACCGGCAGCGCGCACACCAAGCTGTTCCGGGAGGAGCGCGAGCGCCCGGTCCTGGTGGTCGTGGACCAGCGCAACAGCATGTTCTTCGGGTCCACCAACTGCTTTAAATCCGTACTGGCGGCGCATCTCGCAAGCCTTGTCGCCTGGAGCGCACTGGTCGGCGGCGACCGTGTCGGCGGGCTGGTCTTCGACGGAGCACAGCACCGCGATATCCGCCCGCGGCGCAGCCGCAAGACGGTATTGGCGCTGCTTTCACAGATCGCCCGCTACAACCGGGCACTGCCGCGGGAGCGCGTCGATGAACCGCAGCCCTTCGCGGCCATGCTGGCGAACCTGCGCCGTATCGCCCGTCCCGGCAGCAGCGTCTTCCTGCTCAGCGACTTTCGCGGGGCGTCCACCGCGCGGGCGCAGGAGCACTTGTTTCAACTGGCGCAGCACGCACAGGTGACCGCCATCGCCTGCGCCGACCCGCTGGAGGCGGAACTGCCCAGGGCCGGCCGCTACACGGTGACCAACGGCGTCGAGTGCAGCGAACTGCACACCGCCGACCGGCATCTGCGCAGCGCCTACCGGCAGCGCTCCACGCAGCAGCACGACACACTATTGCAGACGCTGCAGCGCCTGGGTATCCCACTGCTGGACGCGACCACCGAAGGCGCCCCGTTCGGACTGCTGCAGCAGTATTACGGGCAGTCTGCGCGAGTCAGGCCGCGATGAATCCGCAGGACCCGCTGGCCAATCTGCACCCCCTGCGCGAACCGCTCGCCGTTTCCTGGTGGCCGCCGGCGCCGGGCTGGTGGCTGTTGCTGGCCCTGGGTATCGGCTGTGGGGTCGCACTGACCCTGTTTCTGGTCCGGCGCTACCGCAGGAACCGGTATCGCCGGCAGGCTCTGCAGCGCCTCGCACAAGTGCGCAAAAACTATCTGAGCGACGGCGATGCAGCGCAGTTTGCGACACAGACCAACGCCCTGCTCAAGGCGGTGGCATTGACGGCCTATCCCCGGCGCAAGGTCGCCGGCAGCAGCGGACGCCAGTGGCTGGAGTTCCTGCGACAACAGGAGGCGGCCGCGGCGCCGTTTCCAGAACAGCTCGCGCTGGGCCTGTACCGCGGCGATTTCCCCGACAGTGAAGTGACGGTACTGCACACAGCGGCGCGGCACTGGATCCGGCGGCACGAGGTGGAGCGTGATTGAGTGGCTGTGGCCCTGGATGGCACTGCTGGCGCCGCTGCCGTGGCTGGTGCGGCGGCTGGCCCCGCCGGTGCGCAGCGCCGAGCCGGCTCTGCGCGCGCCATTCTTTGATGACTGGGCAGCGCTCAGCGCACCCGGTGTCAGCGTGGCGCGCACCGCCCGGCTGCCGCTGCTGGCGCTGTGGCTGTTGTGGTTCTCGCTACTGGCGGCCACGGCCCGCCCGATGTGGGTGGGCGAGCCCGTCGAGCTGCCCAACAGCGGGCGCGACCTGATGCTGGCGGTGGACATCTCGGGCTCCATGCGCATCGAGGATATGCAGTTGGGGGACGTCGTGGTGCGCCGTATCGACGCTGTGCGGCAGCTCGGCGCCGAGTTCATCAAGCAGCGCTCCGGCGATCGGCTGGGCCTGATTCTGTTCGGCAGCAACGCCTACGTGCAGTCGCCGCTGAGTTTCGATATCGCCACGGTGAGGCGCTTTCTGCTGGAGGCTCGAATCGGCTTTGCCGGCCAGGAAACCGCTATCGGCGACGCGATCGGACTGGCGGTCAAGCGCCTGCGGGAGCGGCCTGCACAGAGTCGCGTGCTGATTCTGCTCTCCGACGGCCGCGACACCGCCAGTGCGGTCAAGCCGCTGGATGCGGCGCAGCTGGCCGCGGACCTGGGCATTCGCATCTACACCATCGGCATCGGTGCCGATGCCATGACCCTGCCCGGCCTGTTCGGCTCCAGCTTCGGCGCGCGCCAGGTCAACCCCTCTGCGGAACTGGATGAGACAACGCTGCGAGAAATGGCCCAACTCACCGGCGGACAGTACTTCCGCGCGCGCGACCCGCGGGAACTGGCCGGCATCTACCAACTGCTCAACGAGCTGGAGCCCGCGGCACAGGACAGCGCGACCTACCGGCCGCGCAAGGCGCTGGGCTATGTGCCCCTGGGGCTGGCGCTGCTGATCAGTTTTGGACTGGCGCTGCGCCACTGCTGGCCGCTCGGGCACGGCAGCCCGCTGAGCGGCGATACGGGGGTTGCGCGATGAGCTGGCATCTGCTGCGACCCGAATGGCTGTGGTCCCTGGCACCGGCACTGGCCCTCGGCGCCTGGCTGTGGCGCCAGCGCCGCCGCAGTGGCAGCTGGAGCCGGGTGATCGCGCCGGACTTGCTGCCCCACCTGACCGGCGGCAAGGTGCGCGGTGGCTCGAAAAACCTGCTGCCGCTGCTCATTGCCGGCTGGGTGCTGGCCGCCGTCGCCGCCAGCGGTCCGAGCTGGAAGAAAATTCCGCAACCGGTGCACCAGAAACAGGATGCGCTGGTGCTGGTACTGGATTTGAGTTACTCGATGAAATCCACCGACCTGCCGCCCTCCCGCACAGATCGCGCGCGGCAGAAACTGCTGGATCTGTTGCAGCGCCGCCGCGAGGGACAGACCGCCCTGATCGCCTTCGCCGGGGACGCCCACATCGTCACGCCGCTGACAGACGACACGCCGACCATCGCCAACCTGCTGCCCGCTCTCAATCCCGATATGATGCCGCTGCCGGGCAGTGACGCCGCGGCGGCGGTGGAACTGGCCGTCGAGTTGCTGCACTCCGCAGGTATCCTGCACGGCCGCATCCTGCTGGTGACCGACGCAGTGGCCGAGGGCGATCGCCGGGCGCTGGTCGAGGCACTGGCGGGCTCCGGCGCGCAACTGTCGATCATGGGCGTGGGCACCAGGACCGGGGCGCCAATACCCCTGCCCGAGGGTGGTTTTGTAAAAGACGACTCGGGCACCATCGTCATGCCGGGGCTGTCGGAGCAGTCGCTGCGCACGCTGGCACAGACAGCGGGTGGACGCTACATGCGCATGCAGATCGACGACAGCGACCTGGACTACCTGCTGCCCGCGCCGCTGGCACTGACCGACACCCAACTGGTGGCGCTGGATCGCACCGCGGATACCTGGGAAGACCAGGGCTACTGGCTTATCCTGGTGCTGCTGCCGCTGGCGCTCGGGCTGTTCCGCCGCGGCTGGGTGCTGTGCCTGCTGCCGCTACTGGTTGCCGTCCAGCCGCAGCCGGCCAGCGCCGGTATCTGGCAGGACCTGTGGCTGAACCGCGACCAGCAGGCCCAGCGCGCCCTGCGCGAGGGCGACAATGAGACTGCCGCAGCGCTGTTTGAGGATCCCGACTGGGCCGGTGTGGCGGCCTACCGCAACGGGGACTTCGCAGCGGCGGATAAATATTTCTCCGCAGACGAGTCCGACTCCGATGCTGCGCGGGCCGACGCCTGGTACAACCGCGGCAACGCCCTGGCCCGCGCCGGACAGCTCGACCGGGCGATCGATGCCTACAAAAAGTCGCTCGCCCTGCAGCCGGATGCCACCGATGCCAGGGACAACCTGGACCTGCTGGAGCAACTCAAGCAACAGGAGCAGGACCGGCAGCGAAACCAACAGAACCAGAAAGACCAGCAGGACCAGCAGGACCAGCAGAACCAGCAGGGCCAGCAAGGTCAAAAAGATCAGGAAGGGCAGCAGGGTCAACAGGGTCAACAGGGTCAACAGGGTCAACAGGGTCAACAGGGTCAACAGGGCTCGGACAACAGGGACGGGCAGAACAACCAGGAGCGACAGGACAGGCAGCAGTCCGGCGACCAGTCGCCCGACCAGCAGGCCGAGGAGGCCCAGCAGTCGCAGCCGCCCGATGGCCGGCAGCAGGCAGGGGATAATCGCGGCCAGCCTCCACCGGGCGAGCAGCAACCAGCCGCGGCACCGGCTGAGCCGTCACCGGAAAACACGCCGTCCGACAGCGCGCAGGCCGGCGCACAGGCGCCGCAGGACGCCGCAGAGCCCGACGACGAGGCACGCGGCGCCGCGCCCCGGCAGAGCGCCGGGAGTGGCGAGGGCGACGCGCAACCACAACAGCCGCAGGCGGCCCCAGGTGAGGCCGCACAGCGCGAGCGCGATCAGGCCATGGAGCAGTGGCTGCGCCGCATACCGGATGATCCCTCGGGCCTGCTGCGCGAAAAATTCCGCTATGAAAGCCGGCAACGACAGGAACAGGGAGGGACCCGCGATGATGCAACCTACTGGTAGTGGCTGGCAGGGCGCGTGCTCGCTGTGTTTGCTGCTACTCCTGCTGCTCGCCGGCGGCACTGTCCACGCCGAGGTCAGCGCCGCCCTGGACCGGGATCGGGTGGCCATGGGGGACACTCTGCGACTCACCATCACGGCCGAGGGCGACGAGGCAATCAGCAATGTGGACCTGCAGCCGCTACAGGCGGATTTCGAGATCCTGCGGCGCTCCACCGCCAGCAACACCTCGATCATCAACGGCCGCCGCAGCCACACCAGCCAGTTGCTGCTCGACATCACGCCGCGTCGGGAGGGCAGCCTGCACATCCCGCCGCTGCGGCTGGGCCGACACGCCACGCAACGGTTGCCGGTCGCGGTGGGTCCGGCCCCCGAGACCATCACCGGGGAGGAAACAGTCGTGTTCAGTGCCGAGCTGGACCGTGACACCGTCTATGTGCAGGGACAGGTGCTGCTGACCCTGCGCCTGCAGCAGGCGATCAACCTGGAGGACCGCAGCATCACCGAGCTGCAGCTCGACGATGCCTTCGTGGTGCCGCTGGAGCAGAAGTCGTTCCAGCGCACCGTGGACGGCAGGCCGTGGCTGGTACACGAGGTGCGCTACGCGATTTTTCCGGAACACAGCGGCCAGCTGCAGATCCCGCCGCAGCTGTTTTCCGCCCGCGAATCCCAGGCCAGGCGCAGTTTGTTCGACCCGGGCGGCGGACGCCAGATACGCCGCCGCACCGAGGCTCTGTCCATCGACGTAACGTCCAGGCCCGACACCTTTCCCGGCGACACCTGGCTGCCCGCCCGCTCACTGACTGTCGAGGAGACCTGGTCCACGCCACCGGAAACCTTGCGCGCCGGCGAATCCGCCACGCGCAGTATCACACTCAAGGCCGAGGGACTGCAGGGCGCACAGTTGCCGCCGATGCGTTTCCCTGCCACCGCGGGCCTGAAGTACTACCCGGACCAGCCGGTGATCGAGGACTCGGAAGTCGCCGGCGGCCTGCTGGGCTCGCGCCGGGACAGCGCGGCGCTGGTGCCCCTGCGCGAGAGCACCTGGCACATTCCCGAGATCCGTATTCCCTGGTGGGACACCCAGGCGGACCAGTTGCGCTACGCGGTACTGCCGGGCCGCGATATCTCGGTGGCGGCAGCCGTACCGGGCAGCGCGCCGACACCGGTGCCCGGTGCCCTGGAGGCCGGCGCCGGCACCATTGCACTCACCCCGCCAACCACGCCGTCGAGCGGCAGCAGCCGCACGTGGCAGATCATAGCCGCCATCAGCAGCGCGCTCTGGCTGTTGACCCTGGCGGCACTGTTGTGGCGGCGTCGCGAATCGCGGCCAGAAACGGCGCGCGAAGCAAGTAACATCTCTGAATCCCGGGCGTTCCAACGATTGCTGGCGGCCTGCGCCGCCGATCAAGCGTCACAGGCGCGTGCGGCCCTTATTCACTGGGTGGCGAGCCTGTATCCCGAGGAGCGCATCGTGTCGCTGGAGCAGGCCGCCCACACCCTGCGCGACGACCGGCTGCGCGACGCGCTGCAGCACCTCAACGCCGCGCTTTACAGCTCCGGCGGCACCGCCTGGCAGGGCGCGCCCCTGGCGGATATCGCGCGGGACCTGCGCCGTCGGCACCGCCGGGCGAACGGCGGTGATACGGCGCCCCTGACCCTGTATCCGGGTGCCGCAGTGCCGAACCAAGCGCCCTGAGCGAGGCCGCCTGGATGCATTACCTGCTCTCGGTGTCTGCACGGCGCGCACTATTGCAGCGACTTCGAGACCACCTCGTACACATCGGGTGACAGGGACGGCCCGGCGGCCAGACGCTGCAATTGCGCGCGCATCAGCGCGGAGCGCCCGGCATAGTCGCGCCACTTGGTCAGCGGCGTCAGCAGGCGCGAGGCGATCTGGGGATTGCTGCTGTCGAGCTGCATGACGACGTCGACCAGAAGGCGGTAGCCGGCGCCATCGGCGCGATGGAAATTCACCGGATTCTGCGCGGCAAAGACGCCCACCAGCGCCCGGACTTTGTTGGGGTTGCGCAGGTCGAAATCCGGGTGCGACAGGAGCCCCTGGACGCGCTCCAGAGCCGCCTCGTCCGGCATCGCCGCCTGCACCTGAAACCACTGGTTGACGACCAGGACCTCGTGCTGCCAGCGGGAGTGAAAGCTCGCCAGCGCCGCATCGCGAGCCGCGGTGCTGCCATAAAATGCGATGGCTCGCAGTGCCGCCAGCCGATCGGTCATATTACCGGCAGCGGCAAACTGCGCCCCGGCCAGATCCACGCCGGTTGTCCCGCGACAAGCGAGCAGATCGAGACAGGTATTGCGCAGGCTGCGCGCGGCGATCTGCTGCGCAGTGGGCGCATAGGGCTGATTGGTGGCCAGGCGCCGGTAGGTCGCCGACAGCTCGTCGGCACAGTGCGCGGCGATCGCCCGGCGCACCGCTTCGCGCGCGCCGTGCAGGCTGTCCACATCGACGCCCCCGTGATGGCTGGCCAATTCCGCCAGGTAGTTTTCGCCGGGCAACTGCAGCATGGCGGCGACCATGGCCGGGTCCAGGGCGCGGTCGTGCAGCAGTGCGGCACAGGCCTCGAGCAGCAGGGCGTCGACGCTGGCGGTCCGGCCGTCGCGCAGTTGCGTCTGGACTTCTTCAATCACCTGTACGGCGAGGGTCTGGGCGCTGTCCCAGCGCACGAAACCATCGTCGTCGCGGCTCATCAGCGCGCACAGCTCCCGCCGGCTGTAGTCGTAGTGAAGGCGCACCGGAGCGGAAAAACCGCGCAACAGGGAGGGCACCGGCGGCTCCGCCACCCCCTCGAACACAAAGCTCTGGCTGGTCCGGTGCAGGTGCAGGACGCGATGGGTGCTGTCCGAGGCGTCCGGATCGGTTGGCGCCCCGGCCAGACGCAGCGGCAGATTGCCCGCCTCGCCCAGCAGCCCCACGGCCAGGGGGATGACCAGGGGCGCCTTGTCCGGCTGGCCCGGCGTGGCGGGACAACTTTGCTGCACATGCAGCGTGTAGCGCTGCCGCTGAGCATCGTATTCGCCGCGCACACACAGGCGGGGCGTGCCGGCCTGCGAGTACCACAGGCGAAACTGCCGCAGGTCCACACCGCTGGCGTCTTGCATGGCCTGCAGAAAATCGTCACAGCTTACCGCCTGGCCGTCGTGGCGCTCGAAATACAGATCGCTGCCGCGGCGAAACGCCTCGGGACCCAGCAGGGTGTGCATCATGCGCACCACTTCAGCGCCCTTCTCATAGACGGTCAGGGTGTAGAAGTTGTTGATCTCGATATACGAATCGGGGCGCACCGGATGGGCCATGGGACCGGCATCCTCCGCGAACTGCGCGGTGCGCAACAGCGTCGCGTCCTCGATCCGCTTCACCGTGGGCGAGCCCATGTCCGAGGAAAATTGGGCGTCGCGAAAAACGGTGAAGCCCTCCTTCAGGCTGAGTTGGAACCAGTCGCGGCAGGTGACGCGGTTGCCGCTCCAGTTGTGGAAATACTCGTGTGCGACCACCGCCTCCACGCGCTGGAAGCCCTGGTCAGTGGTGATATCGGGGCTGCACAGCACACAGGACGTGTTGAAAATATTGAGGCTCTTGTTTTCCATCGCCCCCATGTTGAAGTCATCCACTGCCACGATATTAAAGATATCCAGGTCGTATTCGCGCCCGTACACCTCCTCGTCCCAGCGCATCGCGCGCTTGAGGGAGGCCATCGCGTGGCCGCATTTGTCCAGGTCTTTGCTCTCGACGTAAATACGCAAGCGCACCTGGCGGCCGCCGGCGGTGACAAAGGTATCCTCGATATGCTCCAGGTCACCGGCCACCAGCGCAAACAGGTAGGCGGGCTTGGGAAAGGGGTCGTGCCAGGTCACACTGTGGCGCCCGCCGTCCAGTGCCCGACTGGCGATGGGGTTGCCGTTGCTGAGCAGCACGGGGTAGCGTTCGCGCTGCGCCTCGACCGTAACCGTGAACACCGACATGACATCCGGGCGGTCCAGGTAATAGGTGATCTTGCGAAAGCCCTGCGCCTCACACTGGGTGCAGAACAGGTTGCGGGACTTGTACAGCCCCTCCAGCGAGGTGTTGTCCTGCGGGCGGATGCGGGTGTGGCACTCCAGCACAAACTGGTCGGGCACGGTGTCGATTGTCAGCGACTCGGAGGTGGCGCGGTACTGGTGCGCCTCGAGCGCCACGTTGTCGATGGCCACCGACAGCAGCTCCAGCTCCCGGCCCATTAGTGTCAGTGAGTTGTCAGTGGCGGCCTGGGGGTCGCGCAGCATATACAGTCGCGCGCGCACCAGCGCGCGGTCTTCGTGCAGTTCGACCTGCAGCTCCGTGCGGTTGATCAGGTAGGCCGGCGGTCGATAGTCCTTGAGATAGATCGCGCCGGGTTGTGCGTCTTTCATGTGATGCCTCAGTTCAGTGTCAGTGACAGTTGGTAGCCGCCGTACTTGCGCAGGTTGATCACGCCGGTATCGAAGATCAGATACTGCCCCTTGATGCCGATCAGGGTACCGCCGATGCTGGCGGTTTTGTCGAGGTTGAATGATTTCACCCTGGCCGGGTATTCCAGCACCGGGTAGCTGATGCGGGTTTCGTGCGCCGCCTCCAGCGCGGTGATCGCCTGCAGGCCGTGCGCGCTGCGCAGCACCTCGATGTCCTCGCGACAGGCGGCCATCAGGTTGCTGCGCACGGCCTCCAGGTCGCGCGGCTCGGCCGCGCCCTTGAGCATCGCCTGCCAGTTGGTCTTGTCGGCGACGTGCGGTTTAAAGGCGCTCTCCACCAGCCCCGAGTGCAGGCGCGAACTTACCCGGAAAATGGGCTGCGCCTGGGTCGCCCCCTGGTCCATCCAGCGCGTGGGTATCTGGCTGCCGCGGGTAATACCCACTTTCAGAGCAGACGTGTTGGCCAGATACACGACGTGTTCGATCATGCAATGCGCCTCGCCCCACAGTGGTTCGCGGCAGGTGCCCGCTGCGTAGTGGCATTTCTCGGGGCTGATGATACAGCTATCACAGCGGGCCAGGCGCCTGAAACAGGGGTAGCAATACCCCTGGTTGAAACTCCTGGGCGTGTCGCGAGCGCAGTGGATGCAGTTGATGGCACCGCGGTAATCCAGGCGCAACTCGCGTCCCAGATACTGGTTCAGAGACACCTCGGTCTCGCCCAGCGACAGAGTGTACTGCACCGGCTCGGCCAGGCGGGTGGCCATTTTCCGTGCCGCGCCGCTGGCCAGCAATTCAGCCACGCTCGCGCCCCGGCTCGTAAACCTGGGGCTCGCCATTGCCCGACGCCGTTCGCCGGGCGCTGTTGCAGCCGCCCTCCAGGTAACCCACGCGCTCCTGCGCGGGCAGGTGCAGTTCGCCCCAGGCAATAACGGCCTGCAGCGCTTCCTCGCGCTGTCGCGCGCTGAGCCGCCTGCCGTTGGGCCACTTGCCCAGCTCTACCGCGAGCTTGAGTCGCTGGTAGACTTCGCGGGACAGAGTCTCAATGGTGTGCTGGTAGTCCATGCTGACCTCGATTCAGAAAAAAACGCATTATACCGGGCCAGCGTGGTGCTCTACGAGGGCGGCTATGGCGGCTGCTCCTGCGACAGGCGCGAGGCCAGACCAAAAATCGCGCCCAGTGCGCCGCCGCACAGCAGCCCCCCCAAGTGCGCCGCATTGGCGATGGCGCCGAAGCCGGCCAACTCGACCAGGCCAACCATACACACCACCAGCCAGCCGACCATAAACAGCATCAGGACCGGTGTCGGCCGGATAGTCCAGCGCGGCTGCAGCAGCGGCGCCACCCAGGAAAAGCCCAACAGGCCGTACACCACGCCCGACATACCGCCGAACAGGGCCGGGCCGCCAAAGGCAAACTGGCTCGCATTGGAAACCAGTGCGATAACCAGAAACAGCAAGACCATATTGAACCTGCCCATCACCCGTTCGACCTTTGCGCCCAGCTCCCACAGCCACAGACTGTTGAACACGATGTGCAGCCAGCCGAAGTGCAGGAATGCGGGGGTGATCAGGCGCCAGTACTGCCCCCCCATGCTGCCGAAGACCGCGCTGTCATCCACCACTCGAAACGGTGTGAAGGTGAGGTAGCCCAGCCACTGCACCGGGGTGGGCAGGTACACCAGTGCAAAGCCCAGGATACTCAGCGCGATCAGCGCCAGCGTGATCGGCGCATCGCGCCAGCGCTTGCCGCTGTGCGGGGCGTCCGCCGCGCGACGGCCGGTCAGCTCAATACGCAGCTCACCCGCGCGCCAGGCGCGATACAGGTCGGCTACCTGCTGTGCCTGCTCCGCGCGGGCGACGGCGACGACCTGGCGACCATTTTCTTCGAAGACGCGGTGCGCGACCCCGCGCTGGTGCAGCAGCGCGCTCAGCGGAAGCAGGTTCTCCTCCAGGTCAACCTTGAGGACAGTGTGAAAATCGGACATCAGTTGACCAGCGCATCACCCCAGCGCAGTTTATCCCTGCAACTGGCGTAAAAACTGTGGCCTACCGGATGCAGCAGGGTCAGGCGGTGGGGCTTTTTGGTGATGTGCACTGAATCGCCCGGACGCGCGGTCATATTGACCTGCCCGTCACAGGTTACCGGTGGATGAATGCGGTTGCGCTGCAGGATGTCCACGCGAATTTCCGACCCGCCGTCGACCACGATGGGCCTGCTGCTCAGGGCATGGGGGAACATGGGCACCAGCACCACCGCGTCCAGTCTGGGATGCATGATGGGACCACCGCCGGACAGGGAGTAGGCCGTGGAGCCGGTCGGCGTGGATACGATCAGGCCGTCCGCGCGCTGGCGATACACAAAGCTGTTGTCGATATACAGTTCAAACTCGATCATCTGCGCCGAGGTGCCCGAGTTGACCACCACGTCGTTGAGTGCATCGGCGCGCCCCACCACCCTGCCGTCGCGGCGCACGCTGGCATCGAGCAGAAAGCGGTTTTCGGCCTCGTAGTGGCCGTCCAGTATGGCCGGCACCTGCTGGGCGATTTCATCGGGTGTGATATCGGTGAGAAAACCCAGCCGACCGCGATTGACCCCGATCACCGGCGTTTCGTGCTTGGCCAGGGTACGCGCCGCGCTGAGCAGACTGCCGTCGCCCCCGACTACGATAACCAGGTCGGCCCGCTGGCCGATCTGATCGCGCGTGGCCAACAGGTCGCTGCGCTCCGGCAGCAGCTCGGCCAGCCGCTCCTCGAGTATCACCGTCAGGCCACGGCTCTCCAGCAGGTCCAGTAGCTGCAGCAACACGTCTTCCAGGCCGTCCGGTTTAATGCGTCCGACCACGCCGATGGTCTTGAAAGTTGCCGGCATAATGCGCGCGCCCCGTTCGCCAAGGAACGATATTATAACCGCGAATCACGGCGGGCGCGCGGCGACCTGGCTGTCGGGCGCACCACTGGAGCACTAGCTGATCGCGGCAATACCCACCGCGGAGCGCACCTTCTCGATCATTGCGCGACTGTACACACGGGCGCGCTCGGCGCCGCGCTGCAACACGCTCTCGATATGCGCGGGGTCCTGCAGTAAGCGCTGGTACACATCGCGCGGCGCCGCCAGTTCCGCATTCACCAGTTCAAATAACTGCTTCTTGGCCTCGCCCCAGGCGATGCCGTTGGCAAATTCGCGGCGCATGCGCGCCGTTTCATCCGGCGACGCAAAGGCCGCCCACAACTGGAATACGGTGGAGTCATCCGGGTCTTTCGGCTCGCCGGGTTCCAGCAGGTTGGTTTTTATTTTGTTGATCGCCTTGCGCAACTGCTTTTCGCTCTGGAACAGTGGGATGGTGTTGTTGTAGCTCTTGCTCATCTTGCGCCCGTCCAGGCCCAGCAGCACTGCCACACTGTCGTCCACCACTGCTTCGGGCAGGGTGAATACCTCGGCGAAGTGGTGGTTGAAGCGCTGCGCGATATCGCGCGCCATCTCCACGTGCTGTATCTGGTCGCGACCCACCGGCACCCGCTGCGCACCGAACATCAGGATATCCGCCGCCATCAGCACCGGGTAGCTGAACAGGCCCATGGTAATGCCGAAGTCGGGGTCCTCCCCCGCCTCCTCATTGGCCTGCACCGCCGCCTTGTAGGCATGCGCACGGTTCATCAGTCCCTTGGCCGCGCTGCAGCACAGTATCCAAGTCAATTCGGGAATTTCGGCGATGTCCGATTGCCGGTAGAACAGGGCGTTATCGGTATCCAGCCCCAGGGCGAGCCAGGCGGCCGCCACTTCCCGGCTGGAGCGGTGCACCCGCTTCGGGTCCTGGCACTTGATCAGCGCGTGGTAATCGGCCAGGAAGAAAAAGCTGTCGATGGAGGCATCGCGCGAGACCGCGATGGCGGGGCGAATAGCCCCCACGTAGTTACCCAGGTGCGGGGTGCCGCTGGTGGTAATGCCGGTGAGGACGCGCTGCCGTGCCATAACCCTTCGCTTGTTCGAAAAAGCCGCAATGATACTGGGAATGCCCGGTGCTGGCTATCCCACGTCTCACTGCGGCATCAGGCACTCGCACCGAGGCGCCCGCGGTAATTGTAAAAACGCTGCAGCACCCGGCACAGGGACCAGGCGTCATCACTCCCGGCCAGTTCCCGCACCGAGTGCATGGCGAAGGTGGGTACGCCCACATCCAGCGTGCGAACCCCGGTGACACCCGCCGTGATCGGCCCTATGGTGCTGCCGCAGCCCATATCCGAGCGCACCGTAAAAAATTGCAGCGGCACTTCATCCTGCGCCGCCAGCAGCCGAAACAGCCCCGCGGTCTCACTGGTGGACGCGTAGCGCTGATTGCTGTTGCGCTTGATCACGGGGCCCGCATTAAGCAACGGTCCGTGGTTTTCGTCGTGCCGATCGATGTAGTTGGGATGAATGCCGTGGGCATTGTCGGCGGAAATCATCATCGAGCGTTCGGTGAGCGCGGCGTAGTCCTGTTCGGTACCGGCCAGACGCTGCAGCACCGAGCGCAGTAAGGGGCCCTGTGCTCCCGCCGCAGACTGGCTGCCCACCTCTTCGTGATCATTGCACACCAGCAGCGAGGACACCCGCGCCTCGCCGGCCAGCAGCGCCTGCAGGCCGGTAAAACAGCTGAGCAGGTTGTCCAGGCGCGCCGAGGCGATAAACTCCCGGCGCAGGCCGATCAGCGCGGCGGGCTGTGTGTCGTAGAAACACAGCTCATAGTCCAGCACCTGCTGCACCGCACAGTGCGGATGCTCCTGCAGCAACCGGGCCCGCAGCAGGTCGCGAAAATCCGCTTTGCCGTCGTCCGGGAGCCGGCACAGCACCGGCAGGATATCCGTCTGCGGATTGATCGAGCGGGATTTATTGGCCTCCCGGTCCAGGTGAATGGCCAGGCTGGGAATGATGGCGATGGGTTCGCGGAAGTCGACCAGGGCGGTGCGCAGCTGTCCCGCTTCACAGGCATAGCTGACCCTGCCGGCCAGCGACAGGTCGCGGTCGAACCAGGGGTTGAGGAGTGCGCCGCCATACACCTCGACCCCGAGCTGGAAGTAGCCCTGCTGCAGGCGCTCGGGTACCGGCTTGACCATCAGACAGGGGCTGTCGGTATGTGCGCCGACCATGCGCACGCCCGCCACCGGCATGGCCTCACGCCCCAGCGCAAAGGCCACTATGGCGCTGTCATTGCGGGTGACGTAGTGTTTGCCGCCGGCCCGCAAGGTCCAGCTCTCATCCTCTGCCAGCGGCGTATAGCCCGCCGCGCGCAGTTCCTGCGCCATGGCCGCTACCGCATGGAAGGGCGTGGTCGAGCGGTTCAGGAACTGGCAGAGCTGCCGGTTGAACTGCTGTTGCTGTGCTGTATTTTCGCGACTGTCTGCCATCATCCTGCCCTGTTGTCCTGCTCGTCAGGAGCGCGCATTCGGGCGAGAAGACTGGAGGTATCCCAGCGCCCGCCGCCCATTGCCTGCACCTGCGCGTAGCAACCGTCGACCAGTCGCGTAAGCGGCAGGTCCAGCCCCATATGGGCGGCCTGCTGCAGCACCATGGCCAGGTCCTTGCGCATCCAGTCCACCGCAAAACCGTGATCGTAGTGCCCGGCCAGCATGCTCTGACTGCGATTTTCCATCTGCCACGACTGCGCTGCCCCCCGGGAGATCACCTCCACCACGGCGGCGGTATCCAGACCCGCCCGCTCGGAAAATTCCAGTGCTTCGGCCAGCCCCTGCACCACGCCGGCGATGCAGATTTGATTCACCATTTTGGCCAGCTGGCCGCTGCCCGCGGGGCCCAGCAGGCGCACGCAGCGGGCATAGCACTGCAGTGCGGACTCCACGCGGGCGAAGGTCTGCGCCGCACCGCCCACCATGATCGTCAGCGCGCCGCTTTGTGCACCGGACTGGCCGCCGGATACCGGGGCATCGAGACAGCCCAGCCCGCGCGCCAGCGCCTCACCTTCCAGTTCCCGGGCCAGCTCGGCCGAGGCGGTGGTGTGATCGACCAGCACGGCACCTGGCGACAAGCCCGCCAGCGCGCCATCATCACCGAGTACGACGCTGCGTACATCGTCGTCGTTGCCCACGCACAGGCACACCAGTTCCGCACCCGCGGCGGCCGCGCGCGGCGTCGGGGCCGCCTGTCCGCCATAAGTTGCTACCCAGTTGCTCGCTTTGTCGGCACTGCGATTATAAACCGTCACCCGATGCCCCGCGCGCTGCAGGTGGCCGGCCATGGGAAACCCCATCACGCCCAGGCCGATAAAGCCGATTTTCATAGTTCCCTCCCCGGGGCCAGCTCAAACCGTGTGAACAGGTCCTAAGCCAGCAACAACCCATACAGTAAAACAGCGAGTAACACCCGATAGTAGACAAAGGGCATCAGCCCCACCCGGTCCAGCAGGCGCAGAAACAGCGCGATGCACAGGTAGGCCGTGACACCCGACAGGACCACGCCCAGCCCGATGTGCCACCAGTCGACCGCAGTTGCCGCCCCGGCCAGCTCCCGGGCCTTGAGCGCGCCGGCACTGGCGATGATGGGAATGGACAGCAGGAAAGAAAAACGCGCCGCGCTGTGCCGGTCCGTCCCCAGTAACAGCGCCGCAGTGATAGTCACTCCCGAGCGCGACACCCCGGGCACCAGGGCCAACGCCTGCGCCGCGCCGACCAGCAGGGCGAGCCACCAGGTGATCTGCCGGCCGCGACCTGCGGCGGGGGCGCAGCGGTCAGCCACCCCCAGGAGCACGCCGAACAGCAGTGTAGTGGTGGCGATCACCGGCAGGCTGCGCAACTGGGCCTCCACCCAGTCGCCCGCCAGCAGCCCGGCCAGCCCGGCCGGCACGGTGGCCAGCCCCAGGTACCATACCAGGCGGCTGTCGCCGGTGGCGGGTCCGCCGGCCAGCGACGCAAACCAGTCCCCGGCCATGCGCGACAGATCCGCCCTGTAGTACAACAGCACCGCCGACAGCGTGCCGACATGGACCGCCACATCGAAAGCCAGCCCCTGATCCGGCCACCCCAGCACCAGGGATGGTATCACCAGGTGGGCGGAACTGGAGATGGGCAGGAATTCGGTCAGGCCCTGAACGATGGCCAACAGTACTGCCTGATACCACTCGATCACGACCGTTTGCCCTGTTCGGCCAGTTTCTTCCAGCGGACATCATTGCGCACGTAGACCGGCTGCACCTGTTGCGGTGACTGCTGCTCGCCCCGGCGCCACTGGGCCAGCGCCAGCGGAATCAAGTCCCGGGCCTCGGGCAGAACCTGTGCCGCTGCGGTTGTCACCCTGGTGCGCACACCGGGCGGCAGCTCCGCCAGCAGTTGGTAGCCGCTTCCGACCGCACACAATGACGCGCAGTCGGCGGGAAGTTCGAGTTGCCCGGGCGCACAGACCGCGGGACCGCTGCGCAATGTCGCCAGGCCCTCCTCGAAGGTATATACCGCGCTGTAAATTTCGTCGATTCTCGCATCCAGCACACTCAACACTGTGGCGCCACCGTCGACCAGGCCGCTACGCAGGGCAGTCTGGGCCTGGCCGGCCAGCGTGGATACCGCCAGCGCCGGCAGCCCACTGGCATAGGCCAGACCCTGCACCGCGCTGGCGGCAATGCGCAGGCCGGTGAAGGAGCCCGGGCCGCAGCCATAGGCAATCGCGTTGATACCGTGACGGCGCAGGTCGCCGCTGGGCAGCAGTTCCTGCAGCATCGCGAACACGATGTGACTGTGCCGGCGCGGGGCGACGGCGTGCCGCTGCATGTAGTGTCCGTCCCGAAACAGCGCGACCGAGCACGCCTCGGTGGCGGTCTCTATCGCCAGAATACCTGTCATATCATCCTGTGTTCCGAGGCTGCCCCGAAATGTGGCCGACTTGCAAGCCCGGCCGGTCGGACCAGGGGCAATCGGTGCTAGACTGCGATTATCACACAGCGCGGCCCGGGTAAGAACCGCTGTCCGGACAGACGAGTGAGACAACGATGTCAGCGTCAGGCACAACCACCATGGACACTACCGGTTTGATCCTGGCCGGCGGCGCCGGCCGCCGTGTGGGCGGTCGGGACAAGGGCCTGCTGCTTTGGCGGGGCAGGCCACTGGTCGAGCACGTCATCCAGAGGCTGGCGCCACAGGTCGATAAGTTGCTGATCAGCTGCAATCGCAACGAGGCTTTTTATCGCGGGCTTGCGGCTGTCACTGTGACCGACACACGCCGGGATTTTCAGGGGCCGATGGCGGGTCTCGAGGCCGCCATACCGTTTGTCGATACCGAGTTCGTCGTGCTGACGGCTTGCGATACACCGCAACTGCCGGTAGATCTCGTCGCGCGACTACTGCAGCCCCTCAGCCGGGCCGGTGCATCAGCCGATATCAGCTACGCGCACGATGGCGAACGCGAACAGTACCTGTGCGCCGCACTGCGCCGCTCCTGCCTGGAAGACCTGGGTGCCTATCTCGACGAGGGACAGCGCACGGTGCGCCACTGGTATCGGCGGCATCGCTGCTGTGTCGTCGACTTTTCGGATCAGCCCGAAAGCTTCTGTAATTTCAACCGATTGAGCGTGGAACGCGCCCACTCCTCATGAAGCAGACACCGACTCCAGACACGCTGTCGGCAGCGGCTGCCACTTTGGGTCCCGCCGCTCCCGAAGCCGCTTCACCGCTATTATTTGGTGGCTGACTGGAGTTTGGGTTTTCTACCCCGCTTGGCCGTGGTCTTTGTTTTGGCTTTTGTTTTGGCTTGAGCTTTGGTCTTTGCTCTGGTTTTAGTTTTGGTTTTTGGCTTTACCTGCGCAGTGGCTGCGACTTCTACCCCGCTCGTCCCCACCGGCCCCGGGGCGACTTTGCGTTTTGCTGCCGCCGCCTTGTCCTGCAATTGTTTCAGTCGCTTATCCGCTTTTTTCTCCGCTGCCTTCGCACGGGCCTTTAGCTTGCGCCGATCATCGCGCAATTGCCTGGTAAGTCTTTTTTCCAACGCGGCAACTTTTTTCTTATTCGCCGCCGCACGCTTTTTCATCCAGTTTGCAGCGTGTCGGGCCAATTCCCTGGCTTTGTCCGCCTCTGCCTTGAGCGCCAGTTCGGCGTCACGCGCAGCTAGCTGCTCGCGCACGGCGATTTCCTTGGCCTTTAATTTTGCCTCATCCGCAAACTGCCGAGCGCGCACCCCGGCCTGTTCGGCTTTCACGCGCAGCGCTTTTAGTTTTGCCGCGGACTTTTCGTTAGCCTTGGACGCCGCCTTGACTGCGCGTTTCTGTGCGGCGCTGGCATCCTTGCCCAGTTGCCGACGATGTTTCTCGACTTTCTTGCGCGCGTCGGCCAGCGCCTGCCTTTCTTCGGCTACGGCGGTTTGCAGTTTTGTCAGCGCCGCATTTGCCCGAACAACCATCGGCGACTGCGCGGCAGTTTTTATCACCGACTTGCGCGGGGTTTTTCTTGCAACGGCTTTTTGCCTGGCAGGCGCTTGCTTCGCAGCGACACTGTTGCCTGGCGCCTTGCGTTTCGCCGCCGTAGCGCGTTTTACTGTTTTTTTCTTGGTGGCAGTTGCCATAACACGTCTCTCCCAGTGGTTTTCAAAATGCTCCCCAGGCAAAATAACAACAAAATTATTGCTGCACAATACTGCTAGGCCAATAAAAACTAGTTAAATATCAGCCTTTTAGGCGGAAAAATTTCCCCCATACGAAGGTCAAAAACCCCAGGCAGCCCCACACAAAAGCAAAAAAACACTGTATTTGCAGTGTTTTTTCGACAGATGGCAGCCCCGCAGCGAAAGATCGGACCGCGTCGAGCACAACATATGCGAGAAAAAAATGTTGGGGAAACTGCGACTGATTTGCCGACGCGTGGAACAAAACGCAGGCCAGGAGCCGGGGCGTCAACTCAACGGGAATGTCGCCACTTAATGCAAAGGATAACCTGCGTGCAGGCGGCCACTCGAATTCCACTCGAGGGGCGCTGTGCGGTCTGCAGGGGGGGGGGGGGGGGGGGGGNNGGCGGTTATTCGTCACCCGCGCACGCATCGATCGGTCCGGGCAACGATTACCCCAGTGCCGCGAAAATCTTGTCCCGGATATCCTCGACGGCACCCACGCCCGCTACCCGGTGGTACTGCGGCGCATCGGCGCCGGACATCCCGCGATAAAATGCGACCAGCGGACTGGTCTGGGAATGGTAGACCTGCAGACGATGCCGTACGGTCTCTTCCAGGTCGTCCTCACGCTGCACCAGAGGCTCACCGGTCTCATCATCCACACCCTCGCGCTGCGGTGGGTTGTGCTGCAGGTGATAGATACGACCGGAACCGGGGTGCACCCGGCGACCGCTCAAACGCGCGACAATTTCCTGATCCGCCACGGCAATTTCCACCACGTGATCGATACGCACGCCGGCATCGACCATGGCCTGTGCCTGGGGAATAGTGCGCGGAAAGCCGTCAAACAAAAAACCGTTGGTGCAGTCGTCCTCTTTTATACGCTCCTTCACCAGGCCGATAATGATGTCGTCGGATACCAGGGCGCCCGCGTCCATTACGGTCTTGGCCTGCAGACCGAGTGGTGTCTGTGCGGCCACTGCTGCACGCAGCATGTCACCCGTGGAAATCTGCGGTATCGCGTATTTCTCACAGATAAACCGGGCCTGCGTACCTTTACCGGCGCCGGGGGCGCCCAACAGAATCAAACGCATAAATAGTTTCCTCGATAGGGTGGCGAGGGCAGTACAGGCTGCCGCTATGGTGTGGGATCAGTCGTTTCGAAGGGCAGTAACCATACACAGCACAGGGTGATGTTACAAGTCCCGGTGCAGATCCCGTTTGGCGGACTCCCACAGTGCATCGAGCGCGGTTGCTGTCATGCGATCCAGGGCGAGTCCACTGTCGCGGGCGGCAGCCTCCATATGCCGGAAGCGCTGCTCGAAGCGGGTCGCTGCACGACGCAGGCAGGTCTCTGCATCCACGCCCAACAGACGCGCGACGTTGACCTGACTGAACAGCACATCGCCCATTTCATCTGCCACAGCCGACACATCGCGCGCGTTTATCGCCTCGCGCAGTTCGTCTACTTCCTCCTGCAGCTTGTCCAGCGCCGCTGCCGCGTCAGGCCAGTCGAAGTTCACCGCGGCGGCGCGCTTTTGCAGTTTCTGTGCCCGGGGCAGGGCCGGCAGCGCCACCGGCACGTCGTCGAGAACGCCCGGCTGGGCTCTGGCGCTGCGTTCCCAGTGCTTGATCGCCTCCCAGGACGCCTTTACCTGCTGTACCGATGCCGTCTGGCTCACCACGCCTTCTATCTGTCCTTGCGCAAAAACATGGGGATGCCGACGGATCAGTTTTTTCACCAGCGTGTCGACAATATCGTCAAAACAAAACAGGTTCTTCTCGCGGCCAAGCTGGGCATAGAAAACGACCTGGAACAGGACATCGCCCAATTCCTCTGCGATATGCGGGTAATCCTCGTGCTCTATCGCCTGGACCAGTTCATAGCACTCTTCCAGCGTCGACGGCACGATAGTGCTGAAATCCTGACGCAGATCCCAGGGACAGCCGCCGTGCGGGTTCCGCAGGCGCTCCATCACGCGCAGCAGGTCGGACAGGCTATAGCGCGATTCAGACATCACCTGGAGTCCTGTTCGGAAACACGTACGGCCGAAACCACGTTTTTCAGGCGGTTGATGCGCTCCAGCAGGCGCGATAACACCCCCAGGTTGGGAACTTCCACGCGCAGCCGCATGGTCGCAGTATTGCGTTTTCTGTTGGTGTGGGTGGAGATATCCAGTACGCTCAGCCGCGCATTGGCAAACAGGCTGCTGATATCGCGCAGCAGGCCCTGGCGGTCGTAGGCTTCAATAGCAATCTCGACCTCATAGTTGTCCGCCGGTGACATACCCCACTCCACCTCGATAATTCGAGCCGGCACACTGTCCTGCAGACGCAGGAGTCTGGCGCAATCCGCCCGGTGAATCGTCACCCCCCGCCCCCGGGTGATAAAGCCCGTGATGGCGTCACCGGGAAGGGGCTTGCAGCACCGTGCCATGTGCGTCAGCAAGTTGCCTACGCCACGCACCTGCACCTGCACCTGGCCACGGTAACTGTCCCGGCCCGGTCTGGCCAGCTTGAGCCGGGGCTCCGGCCGGGCATCCACCAGTCCCTGGGCTGCGTTGAGCACCTGTGCCAAGGACAACTCACCGGAACCGACCGCCGCATACATATTCTCGACCGTGTTGAACTGCACCTTCCTGGCGATACGCCGGTAATCGACGCTGGTTAGTGCCAGGCGTTTGAACTCGCGGTCCAGCAGGCGCCTGCCGGCATCGATATTCTCTTCGCGCGCCTGCGACTTGAACCACTGCTGCACCTTGGCCCGGGCGCGCGAAGTACGCAGATAACCCAGACCCGGCTGCAGCCAGTCACGCCTGGGCGCCCCCTCTCGGCTGGTCAGCACCTCGACCCGCTCGCCGGTCTTTAGCACATAGGTCAGCGGCACGATCGCATCGTTGACCTTGGCACCGCGGCAGCGGTGACCGACTTCGGTGTGCACGTGGTAGGCGAAATCCAGTGGTGTGGCTCCCTGGGCAAGATTTACCACGTCGCCATTGGGGGTGAACACGTAAACCCGGTCCTGTGCCATATTGAAACTGAACTGCTCGGCGACACTTCCGCTGTCGCCGGTTTCGTCGTGCCAGTCCAGCACTTGCCGCAACCAGGCTATTTTTTCCTCGTAGGTGCTGAGCAGTCGGCCGTCGGCATCCGATCCCTTGTAACGCCAGTGTGCGCACACACCCAGTTCCGCCTCCTCGTGCATCTGCCGCGTGCGGATCTGCACCTCGAGTACCTTGCCCTCCGGTCCGATGACGGCGGTGTGCAGCGAGCGATAGCCGTTTTCCTTGGGGTTGGCGATATAGTCGTCGAACTCATTGGGAATGTTGCGCCACAGTCCGTGCACCAGGCCCAGCGTGGCGTAACAGTCCTTGACTTCCGCCACCAGGATGCGCACCGCGCGAATGTCGTAAACCTGGGAAAAACCGATGCCTTTGCGCTGCATTTTGCGCCAGATACTGTAGATATGCTTGGCTCGCCCGGCAATCTCGAAGTCCAGCCCGGCATCGCGCAGCACGCGGGTCAGGTCCTGGGTAACCCGGGAGATGAACCGGTCGCGCTCCAGCCGCTTGCCATCCAGCAAACGCGCGATCTTGCGATAGGCGTCGGCGTAGATATAGCGAAACGACAGATCTTCCAGCTCCCATTTCAGGTGTCCGATACCCAGGCGGTGGGCCAGCGGCGCATACACGTCAAAGACCCCCTGCGCAATGGATGCCATGCGCGGATCATCGTTTTTCAGAACGCGAATCACACAAGTGCGCTCGGCCAGTTTAATCAATGCCACGCGCACGTCGTCGACCAGCGCTACCAGCATCTTGCGGATATTTTCTTTCTGGCCATGTGCCTGTCCCAGCACCGGCTGATCGCGGTGCAGGGTGAGCTGGCTGATGGCGGCCATGCGCAGCACACCTTCGATCAGGCGCAGGACTTCGCCACCGAAGTGCGCCGCGACGGTCTCAGGTGGCAGGCGCTGCTCGCGCACGGCCCGATAGAGCATACCGGCAATCAGGCAATCGATGCCCAGGTGCAACTCCGACAGAATCAGCACTATCTCCAGACCGGCACTGTAACAGTCCCCGCGCTGCGACCAGTCCCCCGGGTCTGTACCCCGACAGTCGCGCGCGACCAGGACCATGGCGCAGGCCGCGGTCAGGCGCCGCCTGTCTTCATCGGGCAGACTCACCGGCAGCAGCCGCAGCCAGCGCTGCAGGTCGACCGCTCCAGTGTCATCGGTATAGCTTTGCGGGCGAACCTGGACCATGCGGACTAATCTGCTGCGTACGCGGTAGCCGTCATGGCTGCGCAAATACGCCGGTGGACAGGTAGCGGTCGCCGCGGTCACAGACAATCGCCACGATGACGGCGTTTTCCATCTCGTCGGACAGCCGCAGTGCCGCAGCGACGGCACCGCCGGAAGATACGCCGCACAAGATACCTTCGCGTGCCGCCAGCTCGCGCATGGTCCTCTCCGATTCGACCTGCGAAATGTCCAGTACCCGATCGACCTGCTCGGCCCGGTAGATGCGCGGCAGGTAGGCCGCAGGCCAGCGCCGGATGCCGGGAATACTGGAGCCTTCGAGCGGCTGCAGTCCCACGATCTGGATCGCCGGATTTTGCCGCTTGAGATAGCTGGAGCATCCCATGATGGTGCCGGTGGTTCCCATGGAGCTGACCAGGTGTGTGATCGTGCCGCTCGTCTGCCGCCAGATTTCCGGCCCGGTGCCGACCCGGTGAGCCCGTGGGTTATCGGGATTGGCAAACTGGTCGAGCACCCTGCCCTCGCCGCGTGCCTGCATCTGCAGGGCCAGGTCCCTGGCCCCCTCCATGCCCTGCTGCGGGCTGATCTCCAGCAACTGCGCACCGTAGGCGGACATGGCCCGCTTGCGCTCGTCGCTCATATGGGAGGGCATGATCAGGATCAGGCGGTAGCCGCGTATCGCGGCGGCCATCGCCAGGGCAATGCCGGTGTTGCCGCTGGTCGCCTCGATCAGGGTATCGCCGGGTTGGATCTCGCCGCGCGCCTCGGCCTGGGCAATCATGCTCAGGGCCGGCCGGTCCTTGACGGAACCCGCCGGATTGTTGCCCTCCAGCTTGACCAGCAGGGTGTTGCTGGTATCGCCGGGCAGGCGCTGCAGGCGCACCAGGGGCGTGTTGCCGATACAGGCTTCGATTGTGGGGTAGTCGGACATCTATCCAGTACCGCTGTGCGACGCGCGATTATAGCGAACTTGTGCCGCCTTATGCAGGGCTGACCTGGTCATTTTACAAGTGCGGCAAAGGCGACCACGTAATCGTGCTCATCGGCGAGACTCAGCGCCACCTGCGAGGCCCCGCGCCGGGCGGCCACTGCACTGGCGCCACCGCTGAGCACCACCAGCGGCGCGCCGTGGCGATCGTGCTCGATCTGGATGTCCTGCCAGCTAACGCCGCGGCCGATGCCCGTACCCAGCGCCTTCGCGATGGCCTCCTTGGCGGCGAAGCGTTTGGCCAACAGGCGGCACGGGGTCGCGCTGGCGCGGTATTCGTCGCGCTCCGGCCCGGTCAGGATGCGCGCTACAAAGCGCTCTCCCAGGCGCTCTACCGTGGCCTCGATGCGGGCAACCTGCAGGATATCCGTACCCACGGCGATCACGGCTTCGCCCCGGTCGCCGATACGCTCTGTGCCGCCGGCGCAGCCTGCGGCGCCGGTTCCCCCCGTGCTACGGCGGCCCGGCCCGCCCCGAACAGGTCACGGCTGCGCAGGGGCGCCTCTCCCAGGTGTACCGCCAGGGCCTGGCGCAGCAGGCGCCTGGCCGTGAGGCTCAGGGCGCCGCCGAATTCGCCGCCGGCCATCGCCAGCAGATCAGCGCCGGCAAAGCCGGCCGTGTGCGGGGCGCGAGCCTCATCGCAGCAGGCCACCAGCCCCGCGCCCGGCTGAAACCGGTACCAGCCATCCGGCCTGATCAATTCACCGCTGTGCCCGTCCACGCGCAACTCCAGGTGGTAACCCAGCTCATGCAGGAGCGTCAGTTCAAAGCGCCGTAACGTGGCATCCACGGCCGCCTGCCCGGACAGGACCTGCAGTGTCTGGCCATACCGGGCAAACAACTGGGGACAGGCATCGTGCCGGTGCAGCAGGCGTATCAGCAACTCATTGATGTACAGGCCACTGAACAGACGCTCGCCGCGCAGCGCAATCGCCGGTGCGGCCGCCTCCACCGCATTGAGATTTTTCATCTCGGCCCTGCCGGAAAAAGACAGCAGCAGCGGGTTGAACGGCTGCAACAAAGCGCCGCTGCTACCGCCGCGCGATTTGCGCCGCACGCCGCGAACGACCACGGCCAGCCGACCGTGCTGCGCGGTGAAGATCTCCAGCACCACGCTGCTGTCGCGGTAGGGCCGCGTATGCAATATGTAAGATGGCTGCAAGTTAACCCGCACTGCACCTGTCCTTCGTCGATCTACACATCCGCTGCCGTTCCGTCAGCGCTCATCGTAACCGAGGCTGCGCAGCGCCCGCTCATCATCGGACCAGCCCGACTTGACCTTGACCCACAGGCGCAGCATCACCTGGCTGTCGAACAGGGCCTCCATGTCGCGGCGCGCTTCGACACCGATCGAGCGCAGACGCGAGCCCTTCTGGCCAATCAGAATTTTTTTCTGGCCGGCGCGCTCCACCAGTATCAGTGCCCAGATGTGCACGACCGCGCCCCGCTGGGAGAACTCCTCGATTGCAACCGTCATTGCGTATGGCAGTTCGTCGCCTAGTTGCCGCATGATCTTCTCGCGCACGATCTCCGCCGCCAGAAAACGCTGGCTGCGGTCGGTGATCTGGTCCTCGGGGAAAAAATGCGCGGCCTGCGGCAGGCGCTGCAGTATTTCGGCCTGCAATTGCGCCACATTGTGTTTGCGCAGCGCCGATACCGGCAGCAGCGCGGCAGCTTCAACCTTTAACGCCAGCGCCTGCAGGTGCGGCAGCAGGTCGGCTTTGTTAGCCAGCAGGTCCACCTTGTTGACCGCAAGCAGCACGGGCCTGCCCGCCTGGCGCACCTGGTCCAGCACCATCTCGTCCTCGTCTGTCCAGGCGGTGCGATCGACCACCATCACGATCAGGTCGACATCCCTGATAGCTGCCGCGGCGGCGCGGTTCATGTAGCGGTTGATCGCCCTGTTCGCGTTCTTGTGCAGACCCGGCGTGTCAACGAAGATGATCTGGTCGCGTCCGATGGTTTTAATCCCCAGCACCCGATGGCGCGTGGTCTGCGGCTTGCGTGACGTGATACTGATTTTCTGTTCCAGGATGTGGTTCAACAGCGTCGACTTGCCTACATTGGGCCGCCCGACGATGGCGACATAACCGCAGCGGGGGGCTTCAGCCGCCATGATCGGCCAGCCGTTGCAGCGCCGTGCGCGCCGCCGCCTGTTCCGCCTTGCGCCGACTGCTGCCGGCGCCCTCGGCCACCAGGGCCGGTCGGGTGATGCGGCAGAGGACCCGGAACTGCTGGTTGTGATCCTCCCCCTGCACACTCACCAGTTCGTAGTCGGGCAGCGGGTTGCCGCGCCCCTGCTGGTGCTCCTGCAACTGGGTCTTTGCGTCCTTGGCCGCGGCACGCGTGGTGAGCTGCTCCAGCCGCGGCCCGAACCAGCGGCGCACGCAGCTGCGGCAGCGCTCGAAGCCATTGTCCAGCAGTATCGCGCCGGCAACGGCCTCCAGCGCATCGGCCAGAATCGAAGCGCGACGGTGGCCGCCGCTCCTGCGCTCGCCCGGACCCAGCAGCAGGTAGTCGCCCAGCTGCAGTTCCCGGGCGATCTCGGCCAGCGTGGCTCCGCGCACCAGAGCGGAGCGCATACGGCTCATATCGCCCTCGCGCGAAGCCGGAAACTGCTCAAAGAGTGCCTCGGCGATAATGTGGTTGACAATGGAATCCCCCAGGAACTCCAGGCGCTCGTTGTTGCTGCGCCCGGCGCTGCGATGGGTCAGCGCCAGAACCAGCAGTTGCGGATCGGAAAACTCGTGACCCAGCGCCTGTTGCAGACGCACCAGATTTGTCATAGGGACACTCAGGGGACCGGGCTGCCCACAGTGTACAGGAGGTCTTCGAACTTCATCACCGCATCGACGTTACCCGCGATCGGTTTGCGCACCTCGTAACTGGCGTCGATATAGGTTTTTCCCTCCTTGCGATACACCTCCACGTCCTTGGACTGCAGCTCGTAGATCTGGTTGGTATTGAACAGGCTGTCGATCTTGCGTCGTATTTCCGCGATACTCTCCTCGTCGGCGCCGGGTTCCGAGGCGATCTTGCCGATGATTTCCTTGACACTGAGGTATTCGAAATAGGGCGGCGCCAGACGGATACCACACATGACAAAAAACCCCACCATGATTGCGATGATCAGCATCGCAATCATGGACATACCTAACTGTCGCTGGCGTGTTTTCATGGATTTACCCCTCTTTTTCGTTCTCTTTACGCGTCTTGTTATGGTCACTCTATCAGGCCGACCCGGTCGAAGCTCGGAATGCTGAACAGCGCATCCCAGTGCATCCAGACAGCGAAGGCCTTGCCCACTATATCCTTTTCCGGTACCAGACCCCAGACCCTGCTGTCGCTGCTGTTATCGCGGTTGTCACCCATCATGAAATAGTGCCCCGGCGTCACCACCACGGAAAAGTCCAGTGCCGGCCGCGCGGTGTTGACCTGCACGAGATGGCTGGTTTCCCCCAGCATCTCCAGGCCCACGCTGTAGCGCGCCGTGCCTTCGGTAAACTCGGCCAGAGGGTCGCTCGCCACGAGTTTTCCATTCACAAACAACTGCTTGTTGCGATAGGTGATGACATCCCCCGGCAGTCCGACCACCCGCTTGATGAAGTACGTGTCATTCATATGCGGCGGGAAAAACACCATGACATCGCCGCGCTGCGGCTCATTCAGTTCCAGCACCTTGGTGCGTAGGACCGGCAGGCGGATGCCATAGGTGAATTTATTGACCAGGATATAGTCCCCCACCTGCAGGGTGGGCACCATCGACGAGGACGGAATCTGAAACGGCTCCACCAGAAAGGAACGCAGCACGAAAACCACCAACAGCACCGGGAAAAACGACTTGGCGTATTCCACCACGACGGGCTCGGACGCGGCCTCGGCGAGGCCGGCATGGTAGTCGGCTGCCGCTGCGCTGCCCTCCTGTTTCCATCCGGGGTGCTGGCTTTGCAGCCGCGCCGCAACGCGGCGGCGCCCGGGCGCCAGGAACAGGGCATCGAGCAGCCAGATCAAACCGCTGCCAAATACCAGGATCACCAGGATGAGCGGAAAATCAATGTCCATAGTCTGTTCTGTCAACCCTCTACTTTGAGCACTGCGAGAAACGCAGACTGCGGGATCTCCACCCGACCCACCTGCTTCATGCGTTTCTTGCCCGCTTTTTGTTTTTCCAGCAGCTTGCGCTTACGGCTGACATCGCCCCCGTAGCACTTGGCGGTTACATTCTTGCGCAACGCCTTGACCGTCTGGCGCGCGACGATTTTACCACCGACCGCCGCCTGAATGGCCACGTCAAACATCTGTCTGGGGATCAGTTCCTGCATTTTTTCGGTCAGCGCCCGACCCCGATACTGCACCTGGTCGCGGTGGACGATCACCGCCAGGGCATCGACCCGCTCGCCGTTGATCAACACGTCGAGCCGGACCAGATTGGCGGTTTCAAAGCGTTCGAAGCCGTAGTCCAGCGAGGCGTAGCCGCGGCTGGCCGATTTCAGCCGGTCGAACAGGTCCAACACCACCTCCGACAGCGGAATGTCATACGTCAGCGATACCTGAGCACCGAGAAACTGCATATCGCGCTGCACGCCGCGCTTTTCGACACACAGCGTGATCACATTGCCCAGGTAGTCCTGCGGCACCAGGATATGGCAGCGTGCGATGGGCTCGCGCATTTCGCCGATCTCACCGACGTCCGGCAGCGCCGACGGGTTGTCCACCTGTATCACCGAACCGTCCTTGCGGACAATTTCATAGATCACCGTCGGCGCGGTGGTGATCAAGTCCAGATCGTACTCGCGCTCCAGGCGCTCCTGGATGATCTCCATGTGCAGCATGCCGAGGAAGCCGCAGCGAAAACCAAAACCCAGTGCGTCGGAAGTCTCCGGTTCGTAAAACAGCGAGGCATCGTTCAGCGTCAGCTTGGCCAGCGCATCGCGGAAATCCTCGTAGTCGTCCGAGGAAATGGTAAATATGCCGGCGTAAACCTGTGGCTTGATCCGCTTGAATCCGGGCAGCGCCGGGACCTCGCGGTGCTGCGCGCTGATCAGGGTATCGCCTACCGGAGCCCCGTGGATATCCTTGATACCCGCCGCCACGAACCCGACCTCGCCGGCCTGCAGCGCCGCGCGCTCCTCGCGCTTGGGCGAGAAGATACCCACGGCGTCCACCTGGTGTACGCGATTGGTGGATTTGGCCAGTATCTTGTCCCGCTTGCGCAGCACGCCGTGTTTGACCCGCACCAGCGACACCACGCCCAGGTAGTTGTCGAACCAGGAATCGATGATCAGCGCCTGCAGCGGTGCGTCACGGTCGCCTTCCGGCGGCGGAATATTCTCCACCAGAAACTCCAGCGCATCCTCTATACCCATCCCGGATTTGGCGCTGACCAGACAGGCGTCACTGGCGTCGATGCCAATGATTTCCTCGATTTCCCTGCGCACCTTGTCCGGGTCGGCCTGGGGCAGATCCATCTTGTTCAGTATCGGCAGCACCTCCAGACCCTGCTCGATCGCGGTGTAGCAGTTGGCCACCGACTGCGCCTCCACCCCCTGACCCGCATCCACCACCAGCAGCGCGCCCTCGCAGGCGGCCAGCGAGCGCGATACCTCGTAGGAAAAATCCACATGCCCGGGGGTATCGATAAAATTCAACTGGTAGGTTTTGCCGTCGCGCGCGCAGTAATCCAGGGTGACGCTCTGTGCCTTGATGGTAATGCCCCGCTCGCGCTCGATATCCATGGAATCCAGCACCTGCTCGGCCATCTCCCGCTCGCTCAGACCGCCGCAGTGCTGGATAAACCGGTCCGCCAGGGTCGATTTGCCATGGTCGATGTGTGCGATGATGGAAAAATTGCGGATATGGTTGAGAGTGCTCACTCAGTCGGGCTCACGGGCTCAGTCTGCGTCGGAGGCTGCCCGGGCGCCGGGCTGTCGTGCCAAAACCGCGCGATTGTAACCCAAGCGCGGGGCTACCGCCACGCCGAGCTGGCTCGATCAGCTCGGGTCCTGACTGCAGTGTCGTGGTTGCACTTGCCGGGTCAGATCGGTTTGGCAATTGCCGAATGCGGCAACTGCACGGCAAACACCCCCCTGCCGGACGCCTAGCGTCGTTTTCTTGCCATCAACAGACTGACCAGACCCAGGCCGACCAGGGCGAGGACCCCCGGTTCTGGTATGCGCGTGATGCTAATCCGCGCGACCTGATAGCCCGGTGCAGTGAAGTCGGCACCGGGAAACGCCGAGAGGATATTACCTGCGGGACTAAATCCCGGATGAATCTGTACCGTACCACTCTCAGTCGTTCCCGTGTTCGGCACGGTCTGCCCCAGAAAGGCCACGTTTTCGGGAATTTCATCGTTTACTTCGGTACCGGCATCCAGAACCGCGGCGCCGGCCACGAGAAAATCCGCACCGAGAAAATCGCCGCTGGCATCGAATATCGCATGCGCCAGTGGATTGCCATTGGCGATGAATGCATCGTTGCTGGGAATGACCATAGAGGCGTAGCTGAAATAGCGGCTGCTCGGCAGGCTGCCATCGAGGTCAAAGGTCATCGTGGCCGCCTCTCCGGGTGCGATCGCCCCGCCTGGACCGGCCAGGGTGGCATCGGTGACGCCTGCCCCGCTGGCGGCGAATTCAGCCGATAAAACACCGGTATTGCCGTCTTCCGCCAGGCGCTCCAGCCCCGGTGAGGCCGGTGAACCGAGGTCGTACAGATCGAATCCCCCATTGTGAAACCCGACCCAGAACGGCGTAAGGAAGTTACCGTTCGCAGGGGCCAGATTCTCGATCGCAATTCTTACGGGGATGGCCTGTGCACAGAACGGCGCCAGCACCCCAATGAGTGAAGACGCCAACAACAGCGGTCGCAGATTACGCATGTCTTTTTTCCTCCCGGCTCACTGAAAACGTCCGTGTCAGGAAATACTGCTTGGTCCTGTCGGTTCTATCGAAAGCGAGGAATGATCGATAGACGCACCCTAGGGACCAACGCACTAGCTAAAAGATAGCGCAGCGTGGGAATCTGTCAATCGCGCGGGGTGCATCTACCTCAACCGGCACCCCGGCTCAAGCGAATATGCCGCAGGCCCCGCACCCCCGGCGTCTGCTTCTGGACAGTGACTGTGCACATGCCGCACACGCCGCTGGCAGGCGCGCAGTTGACCTAGGCTTGCGTTTTGCGCCACAGGCTGTTGCCCGGTCGTTAAGGTTGCTGTCAGGTCGCGGTGCTTCAATAGCAACCATGCCAATCCGGCATACGACTTGAGACAAACCAAGGAGAGTCAACATGAAGATCCGCATTATTGCCACCACTGCTGCCCTGCTGTTCGCCGGTGCCGCCATCGCCGGTCCGCAATGTACCGATGCCCCCAAGTCCGAGTGGATGACCGAGGAGGCGATGCAACAGTCGCTCATCGAGCAGGGCTACACCATCGACCGGTTCGTGGTGACCAAGGGCAACTGCTATGAAATCTACGGCAAGGACAAGCAGGGCGTGAAGGTGGAAATCTACTTCAATCCGGTCACTGGTGAACCCGTCAAGGAGCGGAGAAATGACTGACACCCTGCAATCGGGTAGCGCCCGCCGGGAGGACCGGGTCAAGGTCTGGGACCCGGCGGTGCGTATCTTTCACTGGAGCCTGGTGACGGCATTCGCCGTCGCCTACTTCACCGGCGATGAGGCGGAGACAGTACATCAGTGGGCGGGCTATGCCGCGCTGGCGCTGATCGCCTTGCGCCTGGTATGGGGCGTAATCGGCAGCCGGCACGCGCGCTTCACTGATTTCGTACCACGACCCGCGGAACTGGCCGCCTATGTGCGCCAGATGCTGCGCCGGCGCGAGCCTCGCTATCTGGGGCACAATCCGGCCGCGGCGATCATGATCCTGTTTCTGTTGCTGGCGACCACGGTGATCGGTGTCAGCGGCTGGCTGCTCACCACCGACTGGGGCTGGGGCAGTGAACTGCTCGAGGAACTGCACGAGGGCATGGTGAATATCACTCTGCTGGCGATCGCGCTGCATATCGGTGCGGCCATCTACGAGAGTATCCATCACCGCGAGAACCTGATTCGCTCCATGTTTACAGGTTACAAACGGGCCGGAAAATAAGCCCCCGGGAGTGCCGGCTTTTGTGCCGGCTGCGAGTGCGGCGGGTGGCTCAGGCCCCGGTTACCGGGAATGTGATCCGGACTTCAAATCCGTCTGCCCTCCCCGACGCGGGGGAGCACAACTCCATACTGGCTCCCACGCCCGTGACGACCGCGTCGGCAATCGCCAGGCCGAGTCCGGCACCCCGGGCTGTCGTCTTTGAGCGCACAAAGCGCCGGCGCAGTTGAGCCAGCTCACCTGCCGGAATAATGTCACCGGCATTGACGATGCGCAGTACCCCGGCGGGGGACAGGCTGACCTCTACCGGCTGCTCGGCGCTGCCGTGCTTGAGGGCATTATCCAGCAAATTCCGCGCCAGAATGGCAAAGGCATCCGGGTCCAGTGCGCGCATGCAGGCCCCGCTCTCCGGCAGCGCCAGCTCGATCCTGTCCGCCGCGGGCGATTGCCGCAGGTCGTCGACGATCAGTTGCAACAGGCCCGCCAGGTCATGCTGCCGGGTGGACAGCAGGCCGCCCCCTTCGGCCTTGGCCAGTTGCATCAATTTCTCGGATAATTCCGACAATTTGCGCAGGGACATTTCAATGCCGAGCGCGCGGTCCCTGGTTTTTCCCGGCGACAGCTCGCGCTGCAGCCGCTGGGTCTGTGCCAGTGCGGTGGCGATGGGCGTGCGCAGTTCATGGGCGCTGTTGGCGGTGAACGAACGCTCCGCCTCCAACGCGCGCCGCAGGCGCTCGAGCAACTGGTTGACCGATGCCGCAATAGTGAGAATTTCGGTGGGCAGGTCCTGCACGCTGACCGGCGACAGGTCTCCACTGCCACGGGACTCGATGGCATCACGATAGGCCAGAACAGGGCGCAAACTGTAGCGAACAAAGGCCCAGCTACCGACGAAACAGAGGGGGGCAAGCACGACCAGCGGCCACAACAGGCTGGCTGCCGTCGCGCGTATCGCTTCCCGCCGCTGCGCCAGTGGTTCGGCCACCTCGATGTGCAGGCTGCCCTGTACAGCCCAGGCGCCATAGAAGCGGTGTGTGGGCGAGGAGCTGAATCCGGCGCGCAGCTCCCGGTTAAACACAGCCGGCTCGGCATTGTGGGACTGCAGTAGGATTTGTCCGCCTCGATCGCGCACGAGATAGACCAGCGGCTCATCGTGCGCCTCGAACGCCACGATGTGCTGCGCTCGACTGCGGTCTTCCCGATTGATCACTTCAACCACCGCCAGCGGCATGATCCGTTGCGCCGTCTCTGCCAGGGCGCTGTCAAAACGTGCATTGAGCTGGTTTCGCGCCGCGAACACGGCGCCCGCGAGTGCGACCAGCCAGAACAGGGTCACACCCACCGTGAGGCCGATACCGAGACGTGTCTGCAGGCTGCGCGGCAGTTGCATCAGTCTATGATCCTATAGCCCAGGCCGCGCACGGTCTCCACCCGGTCACGTCCCAGCTTCTTGCGCAGGCGACTGATATAGACCTCGATCGTATTGCTCTCGATCTCGGCCCCGAAAGCGTACAGGTGATCTTCCAGCTGTGCCTTGGAAAGCACTGCGCCGGGCCGTTGCATGAAGGCCTCGAGCAAGGCCCATTCCCGCGCCGTCAGGTTGATCGGCGCACCGTCGCGGGATACCGAGCGCCGGTTAAGGTCCACTTCCAGTGGTCCGAGCTGACGCACGGGGTTCGGATTGCCGGTGTAGCGCCGCGACACCGCCGCTATGCGAGCGGCGAGTTCGGACAGGTCGAAAGGCTTAACCAGGTAATCGTCCGCGCCGGCATTCAAGCCCTTGATGCGATCGGAGATCTGGTCTCTGGCGGTCAGGATGATCACCGGCGTGGCCGCGCCGGACTGCCGGATTCTCAGCAGCAAGTCGATGCCGCTGCCGTCCGGCAACATCAGGTCGAGAAGAATCAGGTCGTAATGGGTTGTCAGCAGGCTGGCCTGGGCGTGGGCAAGGCGCTGCACCCAGTCGACAGCATGGCCGCCATCGGTCATTTCATCCCGAATCACTGCGCCCAGATCTTCGGCATCCTCTACCAGTAATATCCGCATGTCCGCTTTCCGATCCGTCCCGTGTGGCGCATCATAACGCGTTTCACCGTTATTCCGCCCGCTGCACGTTGGTCCGGCTGGACAGGCTTGCTGTGGCGGTTTGCCGATCCGTCCTGCCTTCAGTTCACTGTCAGGAAAATGTTTTATTATCGACGCTGCAACAAGCGAGGACACGCACCATGAAACACACACTGTTCACGGCTGTAGTCGCCGCCTCCCTGCTCAGTAGCGCTGCGCTGGCCAAAGATGACTGCACGGATCCCGTGGCTGATTGGCAACCCAGGGAGCAGTTGCGCCGGGTATTGATCGCTAGCGGCTGGGAGATCGTCAGCCTGAAAGTGGACGACGGCTGCTACGAAGTCCGGGGGTTGGATCGCAACGGGCACCGGATAGAAGCCAAATTTGCACCGGCTTCGCTGAAAATTGTCGAGCTGGAAGTCAAATTTGATCAGTCTGGCGACGCATCCGACTACCTGGCGCCTGGTGGACGGGCCGTGAGTGCTCGCGTGGAATGATCGGTTCCGTCACCGGGCGCAGAGGGGCTGAATCAGCTCGTCACGGCATCCTCCCGGGACGTCATCGGTAGCGCATCGAAGCTGCCCGCCGGCCCGCCCTGAGTCCAGGCGAAATTCAAGTTCCCGGTCTTCGAACGCGCTCTTGTCGTAGCGAAAATCTGGCCAATCGGGCGGTTGGCTGATACTCACGATGCGATCATCGCAGCGTTTGCTGTTGATTTGAAACATCCGCCACTGCTGCGCCTAGACGTACTGGATTACCCAGTACCGATGCAACAACCAGCACCCCCGTCCCGCCCCGGCTGGCCATCCTGGTCGCCACATGGGGCATGATCCGCGTTCTTGCGTTACGGTGTTTACAGAGAATCTACGCCAGTTTGCGGGATCGTGAAGCATTCAATCTGTGATGCCGACCCGCGCAGTCCGTCGCGCGTGTATTCAATCAACAGCTGTTTGGCTGGACACGACGTGATTTAATGACTATAATTTAATCAACTTGATTAAATTAATTAAATTAGGTAAGTTATGAAAATACTCAACGCCAGTGACGCCAAACGCGAATTCGGTGAGGTGTTGATCAACGCACAACACGGGCCTGTTGGCATCAACCGTAACGGCAAGCCCGTTGCCGTGGTGATCTCAGCGTCTGAATATGCGCAGCTCGAGGCGCTGAAAGCGGCGCATTTGAAGCAGTCCATCGAGGAAGGTATCGCCGACTTGCAGGCTGGGAAAGTCAGTGATGGCAAATCCGTCATCGACACAATGCGAAAACGGGCAGCTGGTTAACTACTGGCCAAGCCGTGGCGAAGCACAGTCCCCGCTACCAATTCACGGCCAAAGCGGAACGTGATCTTGAACGTCTCATCGACTATAACGCCCGGGAGTGGGGAACAGGAATCTCTCAAACCCATACCTACCTTGACGGTCTGGAATCGCGCGCACGACTCCTTGCGGAGAATCCAGACCTTGGAATGGCCCGTGAGACACTCTTTGAGGGGCTACTCAGCTTCCCATACGAAAGCCATATTCTGTATTACAAAAAACACACGCGCGGAATCGTGATCGTACGAGTACTCCATCAGCATATGGATCCGGTGAAACATCTCCAATTCTGAAGAGCCGCAACACTCCAAGCGTCTGGCTCTGGAAACGGTATAGCCGGTTTACGGATTGCTCCAGGACGCACGCAGTTCAAGGTAAACACGGACAGTAGTGATACAGGGCCTGTTAGGCAATCTTCCCAGCTTTGACTTCTAAGTGTATCCCCTCCTGCTGCTGCAGATAATGAATCACCATACCATGCGCCCTACTCAGGCTAATTGGAAATGACATTGACAATTAGCCATTTTTTCTCATAATACAGGAATGGGAAGCAACCAGAAACCACCGTGACCTACATCTCCCGGAACGCCGAATCGAGGCTTCAACACTTCGCCAGCGGCTATCCAGTGCTTGTCGTCACGGGTCCACGCCAGTCCGGCAAGTCCACCTTGGTACGGCATGCTTTTCCCGAACACCACTATGTTTCGCTTGAGGATCTCGACCAGAGAGAATTTGCCGAAACGGATCCTCGAGGTTTTTTAGACCAGTTTACCGAAAGAGCCATCCTGGATGAGGCGCAACGTTGCCCTGCCCTATTCTCCTATCTTCAGACACGCGTCGATGAAAGGCGACAACCCGGCGAATTTATCCTCACGGGATCTCAGCAGTTTGGCCTGTTGTCAGGTATCACACAGAGTCTGGCAGGCAGGGCCGCATTGCTGACACTGCTACCCATGACCTACGACGAGTTACAGCGCGCAGAAAAAGTTGGCCGGAACCTCGATAAGATACTCTTTGATGGGGCCTTTCCTCCCATCTTCGACCGAGGACTTGAACCACATCCCTGGCATGGAAACTATGTGCGCACTTACCTGGAACGAGACGTCCGGCAATTGATCAAAGTACAGGATTTGGGAACCTTTCAACGCTTCCTGAAACTGTGCGCAGGCCGGACCGGACAACTCCTCAATCTTTCCTCGCTAGCCAACGACTGTGGTATTACGCATAACACCGCCAAAGCCTGGATATCCGTATTGGAAGCGAGTTATATCGTGCATCTGTTGCCACCGCATCACCAGAATTTCAACAAGCGTCTGGTCAAAACGCCCAAACTTTATTTTCTGGATACCGGTCTTGCGACATGGCTACTCGGCATCCAAAACCACGAACAACTGACTACCCACGTCCAACGGGGCGCCTTATTCGAAACCTGGGTTATAAGTGAATTGCTTAAAGCCTGTTATAACGCGGGTGAAACCTCGAACCTTTACTTCTGGCGTGATCGTTCGGGACACGAGGTAGACCTGCTGATTGACCATGGTACCCATCTGTCACCGCTGGAAATCAAATCCGGGCAAACCATCAACAAGGATTACTTTAAGGGGCTGGACTTCTGGCGAAAATTAGCAGGCGAAACCGCCGGAAAGGCATGGCTGGTTTACGGAGGTGACAGCCGGCAACCTCGCTCCGACCTCACTGTTCTGCCGTGGTATGAAATCAACTCTGAGCAGATCGTGATATGAAAACACACGGCATTGGACGCAATCATCCCTGCCCGTACGGCAGCGCAAAGAAATTCAAGCACTGCTGCCTGGGCACGGAAAGCAGCACAGCATTCGATCATGGCGCGGCAGGCATCTCCGAAACCTTGCGCTCTGCACTTGAAGGCTAGCAATTCAACTCGCTGGAAGAGGCGCAGGCATTTCTAGACCAGATTACACAACAGCAAAACCGTCGGGAGCTGGACGAATTTCACGGTTTATCGCCCGAGCAGATGCACCAGACACTGAATTTTCCGTTCGCATCACAGGGACTGATACGTTTTCCGAAGGCGCGCCACGCCAATCCCGGGGCGCCGATACTTACCCTGTTCGAGCTATTGACCGACGCCATCGGCGAGCAGGGCCTCAAATCAACCGCCAAGGGCAATCTGCCACGCTTCTGCCGCGAGGCGGCGCTGGTCTATTGGGGTGAGCAGCGGTTAGGTATTCCGGCGGAGTCGTTGATCAAACCACCGCACGTTCATGCCTAATCACTCTTTCAACGAAAGAGAAGCTCTGCGGCAACGGAGGTAAGTTTCATGATATCTCCGCTATCGATGCGAGGCTGGCTGATCTTGAACAGGAAAAGCAGCAGCTCATTGCGCTCAGAGCAGAGTTGTAGAAATCGAAGCCAGCGCCTCCCGTTTCAGATTCCTTTTCTCCAGAGCAAAAGATTGCGATTTTTCGGAACCTTTTTCATGGCCATGCTGATATTTTTCCAATCGCTGGGAAAATCAACAAGGACGAAGTGGTTATTCCGTAGCCTGCGACAACGAGTGGGTTAAGGGTGTCTGCAACAAACCGAAAATCAAATGCCTTGACTGCACTCACCGCCAGTTTAGCGAGTTAAACGATCAGATCATCTATCGCCACCTGATTTTTGTCTCCACTCAGAAAGAACTTCAGGCTAAAGCGTAATACCATGAAAAATACCATGCCTAATAACTCTTTGATTGCGAGATTTCGACACCTTCAGCTGACCGAGAAAACTGTTCGTTTCACTATGTTCCATGCAACATCCCATGCTATTCGCTCCTGCTCCAGACGGACATTCTGGCCCCAGGTATTGCTTTTGACGGCCTGATACACCGCCTGTTCAGAATCCGTCAGCAAGGGCAATGTATCAGCAGAATGTTGATCCTTCTCTTCGACCCACAGGTCCTGATGGCTTCGGAGGATCACTTCATCCATCAATACGGATTTCAGCTCAGGGAGATAGCTTCGGGCGCGATTGAGAATCGCAAAGCCATGCGTATCCACATCCCCCCAGTAGACACACTGGGCACTGGTAGCCCAGGGCAGACGACCCAGCACGTCGACGCCATAACCCAGTTGCATGATGACAACCGACCTCGGCAGATCATCAAACGCGAGACCGGTCTGCAGGTTTTCTACAATGAAGACGTTGCCGACAGGCAGGTCGAGTTCAGCCAGTTGGTCCCGCGGGGCCGAGATGTCGCTCAGACCACCAACTCGTTGTCTCAGGCTATCGTCCAGTATGCGCAGACGGATGAGTTGCGGTGGCGCCTTAAGTCCGCAGCACCCCCAGAAATCACCTTCGCTCGATGATCCACCTCGCACGCTATCGACGAGATCTGCCAGGAGCCCTTTACGTCTTTCAAGCCACTTGCTTTCCAGGCCACTGACGGGCAGTTGCCTGGGATAAAGGCCAGAAGCTGGATTTTTCTCGATCCAGGCGACCATATCGATCAGGCGTCGATAGTCCACCTCGCTGTAATCCGCGAGAATGGCAGAGTAACGAGGGAGTTTTTCGGCAAGCTGAGGCCAACGTCCGACAAGATGTGTATATCGTTGTTGGGCTCGATCCCATTGATCGGCCTCTCCAATCCATTGTGCAACTTCGCCGGGGCCAGACAGCAGCAGTTTTTCGGGAACAGGCTGCGTTCCCAGCTTGCGCCATCGCCGATCATTCCAGGAAAGCGATCCCACACCATTCCAGGATTGCCAGGCCGATACCCAGGCGCGAACATCTTCAACCTGCTTCAGCGCCTGGTTCTCGGTGGGAATACCGAGATTGACCTTGAGTGGCCAGGCGCTGTTTTCCAACTGCTCCGGGGCGCCGCTTGCCTCAAGCCACTCACGATGCCTGTTATTGAAGCGGCGCTTCAACTCCTTTTGAACATCATCAGGAAACTTCAAGACTTGTCTCCTGATGTGCATGAGCAGGAAGTTTCAGACGCTGCTGCTCCGAGTCGTATTCGATCATCAAGACACCGGAGACGCGCCGGTCGCTGATATCGATAAAACAGGCGCCACCAATAAACGGTTCCAGGGTCATGACCGATTTCAGCGGTGTGGCGACAATCATCTGAAAACCGAAGTTCTTGAAGATATTCATGGCCAACGCGGTGAACTCGTTGTCGGCCTTGTCAAAGGCCTCATCGAGCACCACTGGCGCATACATGGGCACACCATGCTCATTGCCACCCAACTGGTAGCGCAGTGCCGCGGCCAGGCAGGTCGTAGCCAGCTTCTGCCGTTGACCACCCGACTTACCTGAACCACTGCGATAGACCTCCACCTCGACACCGCTCTCATCGGTCTCCCTGCCGATGAATTCCATGTGCTGCCGCACATCCAGCACCACCTGGCGCCAGCGCTTGTTCTCCGGCTCCTGACTAGAAAGGCGTTCCACCAGGCGACGCAACGCCAGAAAACGCGACTCCGCCAACTCCCGGTCTTCGCTCCATGCGTGGCTCAGAGCCTGCTGGATCTCCTGCTTGAACTCGCGCACATCCGGTAGCTGTCGGTCGCTGGGGTCGATTTGCAGAACAGTGGTTTGGTTTGTGCTCTGGTTAAATGGCACCCGAGCGAGGCTGTCGTTGACTAGTTCCATGCGCTCCAGGATCTCCTTGCGCGCATCGCTCAGATACGTCGAAAGCGCCGCCAGGTTCTGGTGGCTCTGACTCTCCAGCAATTCAAAGAAGCGCTGCTCGTGGGCCGGCAGACCATCGGTCTCCAATCGGGTCAACTTGGCAAAAAAATCTGACGCTGCAGCCAGTGTCGCATCAAGGCCTTCCGCTTCTGCAGGCCATTCAAAAATGAACTCGTCGAACTGCTTTTCGATGAACCGGTCGCACTTGCCCACCTCCTTGGTCAGGGCTTCCATCTCGTCGCGTATCGCTCTCTCCACAGAACGGATGAGCTTATCCAGATTTTCCAGCCGCACAGGCTCCACGAGCGTATCAAATCGCTCGTCCAATCCCTGCTGTTGCCGGGGCGTCAAGGTCACAATCGTTGGATCGTCCTGGAGTTTCTTCAAGGTCTCTTCGTGTTCATCGACTGTACCGACAACTTTCTCATAATCGATGGTTGTCTCGCGCAGTGCTTCATCGGCATCCTTGACGACCTTTTTCTGTCGCTCGATCTGATCGGCGACATTTTTCAGTTCCGTGTTGCCTTCCAGAGCATCACGAATCCGGCGTTCCAGTTTATCGATGCCCGTTAGCAACGGAGCAACGTCCACCTCTTGCCACTGCAGATTGACCAGCGTCTGACAGTGGATTGCTCGTTTGGCTCGGATACCTTCCCGGTCCGTAATCGCCTTGATCCGTTCCTCCAGATCAGAGATTTTCCCTGCAAGCTCCTGGGCTTGCTTGCGGTAGAGTGCCAGCTTTTCACGGTTATCGAATCCCAACACCCAATACCTGCGATCACCGACATCGCGGCGGTCGTCCTTCTCGTGTCGGGTTTTGCTGTGTTTGACCTGGCCCTGGCGGGTCAAAGCCCGATCTGCACGCCGGAAGGATTGAATCGAGTCGACACAGGCGTAGTCGAATCGGCGGCGCAGCTCCGTACTCAGCCATTCAGACTGATTGCACTCTTTAATATTTAGAGCCTGCTTATAAAGTATAAC
>JAGRIH010000038.1 GCA_020443345.1 Halioglobus sp. | reverse complement strand
TTTTATGAAAAGAACTTCAGTCTAGCTGTTGCAGCGCGGCCGGTCTCAGGCGGTCAGGTCGTTGGCGCGCGCGATGATGCCGCGCATCATCTCACTGGTGCCCGCGCCGATGGTCAGTGCCAGCGAATCGCGGTAGAGGCGCCCCATCAGGCACTCCTCCATATGGCTCAGGCCGCCGTATAGCTGTGCGCACTCGCGGGCCGTGTCCAGGGCCATCTCGGTCGCGTACAGTTTGGCCATCGAAATCAGCGAAGCCGCCTCGTTGCCCTGCACGTACTGGTCGATGGCGCGGTCCGTCAGGGTCTGCGCGGCTTCTATCCGTGTGAGGACATCGGCGAGCCGGTGCTGCCAGACCTGAAAGCCGAGCAGGGGCTGAGCAAAGGCCGTGCGGTCGTGGCCCCACTTGCGCGCTTCTTCGAACATCAGGCGGGCGTGGGAACAGGCAATGGTGGCCAGCACCAGCCGCTCGCCCTCGAAGCCGGCCATGATGAGGCGGAAACCGTCGTTTTCCGCGCCGACCAGGTTTGCCGCCGGTACCCGACAGTGGTCGAAGTGCAGCTCCGCGGTATCGGCGGCGTGGGTGCCGATCTTCCGCAGCCGTTTGCGGGTCAGGCCCCGACAGTCTCCGGGCACCACGATGATGGAAATACCGCGGTGGCCCGGTCCGCCGGTGCGCACCGCAGTGGTGATATAATCGGCGATGGTGCCGTTGGAGATGTACAGCTTGGCGCCGTCGATGACGTAGTCGTCGCCGTCGCGCACCGCCCGGGTGCGCAGCGCCGCCACGTCGCTGCCCGCGTCCGGCTCCGATACACCCAGTGCCCCGATCATGCGGCCCGCGCAGGCGGCGCGTACGTATTTGTCCTGCAGTGCGCTCGACCCGCCGCGCTGGATCAGCATGGTGGCGAATTCGGCGTGCGCCATGACACTGACCGCGACGCCGATCGAGCCGCAGCGCACCAGTTCCTGCACTAGCGCGGCGGTAAACCAGAAATTTTGCCCGCCGCCGCCGTATTCCGGCGACAGGCGCACGCCGAGAAAACCCAGTGCGGCGAGTTTGCTGAACAACTCGCGCGGCACGGCGCCCTGTTGCTCCCACTCCATGGTATGGGGCCGGATCTCCCGGTCCACGAACTCGGCGACGGAGCGGCGCAGTAGCTGGAGTTCCTCGGAGTGCGATGAGTCCACGGCGGCGCACCGGGCTGAAGTGTCCGGCCAATGTATTGAATCGCCGCTCGCAGGTCAAGCAAGCGGTGCACAGTCAGCCCCGGGGGTTCCCCCGGCAGTTGCGCGGCGACCCGCGCAGGGTGGCAGCGGCGCGCGGCCGGGCAGGCTTACAGCGGTATCAGCTCGCTCTCGCTACCGTCGTACACCTCGATCGCCGTGCCCGACAGGGGCTCGCCGCCCGCGGCGGTGACCCGGTAGGTCTCCTGGAAGTACAGGGAGTGGGTGCGCTCCTCGTTCATGATGTGCGGGTGCATGGAGCACACCATGTTCTCGGGCAGTACGAAGTCGAAGCCCTCACCGATGCGCGGCATCTCGATCATGGTCATGCCGATGGAGTGGCCGCACACGTGGCCGGAGCGGTAGCCGCGCTCGACAAAGGGCCGCATGCAGAGCTTGTGCACCTCCTGCGCGGTGCGGCCGGCCTTCATATTCTCGCGCACCAGGGCGTGGAACTCCTGCTGGGCGTCCATCATATCGCGGGTGATGGTGTCCATGCCGTTGGGCATCATCGGGCGCGAGTACTCCACCCAGTGGCCGCCCTCGCCGGCTATTTCCAGCCCGTACATCATGCCGTCGGAAGCCTGCAGCGGGCGCTGGGTGGGGAACACCATCTGCGGCAGCAGCGAGCCGTTGGGGCCCATCTGCACCATGTCCATGGTGTTGCGGGCGCAGCCCAGGCGGGCGAATGTCGCTTCGGCCACACCCATCAGCTCCGCCTCGGTCTTGCCCGGCGCGTAGGCGCGAATCACGTCTAGCACACCCTGCTTGTTGATCTCCATGGAGTGGCGCACCGAGGCGATTTCTTCATCGGATTTCTGCGCGCGGGCATAGTCGAAGGGGATTTCGAAATCGACGATATCGAAACCGCCCCTGGCGATGGCGCTGTAGTCGCGCACATTGATGATGTACTCCAGGCCGTAGATGCCGACTTTGCGCGCCTTGCGGTTTTTGAGGAAATCCGCGATCCACTCCCCGCAATGGGCCGGGAATTCCCGCTCGGACAAGAAGGTGGCGCTGTGATCGCCCACCCAGGTGGCCTCCTTGGGAAACACCGCGACGGGGTCGCCCTCGGCGGGAACTACCACATAGGCATAGCGGTGCAGGATGTGGAAGCCGGCCAGGTAGCGGATGGCGCCTTCAAAGCCCGAGTACTCGCTGCCGCTGACCACCAGCGCGTCCAGGCCGTGCTCGCGCATGGCGTTGCGCACGTTGTCGTAGCGGCGCTGGATCTCGGTCTCGGATGGGCGGAAGCGGTTGACATAATCTGTGTTTGCCTGCTGCGGTGTGCTCATGAATCTTCCTCCAGTGTCCAACTGTATTCCAGGCCCTTGACCATATCGGCAATGGCGCGATTGATGGGGCAGGGTACACCGATTTTTTCGCCGATGCTCGCCACGCCGCCGTTGATGGTGTCGATCTCCGTCGCGCGCCGTGCCTCCACGTCCTGCAGCATGCTGGGTTTGTGCCGGTAGGCCACTTTCCTGCCGTAATCGATCATTTCCTCGGGATCTTTCTCCAGGGTGACACCCAGCGCCTTCGCCACGGCGACCCCCTCCTGTGCCACCGCGCTCATCAGCTCGCGCACCTGCTCGCAGGCGATGCCGTGGGGCAGGCGGGTGAGGGCGGCCACGCCGTTGGAGGCGCAGTTGAAGATCACCTTGGTCCACATCGGGCCGCGCGGGTCGGCTACCGAGTGGGTTTCCATACCGGCGCGGGTCAGGGCCGCGGCCAGGCGGTCACTTTCTTCCTGGGAGGCCGGCTTGCCGTCGAAGGGGCCGATGGTGGTCGCGCCGATGGTGTCCTGGTTGCACACGCCCGGTGCGGTAATGTGTCCGGCGGGGAAGGTGGTGCCCTGGATCACGCGCGGCACGTACTCGGCGATAATCTCCTCGCTACCCACGCCGTTTTGCACCGAACACACCGCGCCGTCCGCGAATAGGTGCGCGGTGGCTTCCATCGCGGAGCGGGTGTACAGGGTTTTCACCGCGACGATACCGAAGTCGCAGGGCGGGATCTCGGCGGCGTCGCTGCGGGCCTCGATGTTGGCCACGAAGTCGTTTTCACCGGTCAGCCGCAGGCCGTTTTCATTGATGGCGTCCACGTGGGCCTGAAAGGGGTCGTAGGCCCAGACTTCGACATCGTCCAGGCGGCCCAGATGGGCGGCGAACAGGCTGCCTATCGCGCCACAGCCGACAATACATACTCGCATAGTGTCATTCCTGATGTTGTTTGTTGCGTGCCCAACTGGTTTCCAGTGCCTTTACCAGCCGGTACAGGGTTTCGTGATACGGGGCGGGAACCCCGGCCTTGTGTGCCTCGCGCACGATGGAACCGGTGATCCAGTCCACCTCCGTGAAGCGGTGATGGCGCACGTCGTCGAGCATGGAGGTGACGTGGCCGTACTCATCGTCGCCGGTAGAGCCGTGGCTCACGGCCTTGACGTTCATTTTCCAGGGGTCGTCCGCCAGCGTGACACCGCGCGCCGCGGCGATAGCCTTGCCCTCGGCCATCATGTCGAACACCAGGTGACCGAGGTCGCTGAGCTCACTCCGGGCGGCGAAAGATTTGATGTGGGGCAGATCGGTCATGGCGGAAATGGTGTTGACTGCCGAATTGAAAATGAGCTTGGACCACTGGTGCGGCAGCAGATCTTCGTAGGCTTCAGCTTTCAGGCCGGAGCGGTTGATCAGCGCCTCGACCGCCTTGACCAAGCCGAAGTCGGCGGGGTGCTCCGCCCAGGGGCCCATCCAGGTGGCGGTGTCCAGTTCGTATTCCACGTGGGTGTCGCCGTGCCGCACGCCGCTCATGAAGGTGACGCCGGAAATCAGCGGCCAGTCGCCGTAGCGGCGCACCACTTCCTCGCAGCCCAGACCGTTTTGCACCAGCAGCACGCTCGCCCCCGGGAAGTGCCCCTGCAGGGTTCTGGCACTGGACTCCACGGCGGTTGCCTTGGTGGCCAGGATAATCAGGTCGACCTCGCCCAGGTCCGCCGGATCGGTGGAGGCCAGCACGCTTGCCTGCCGCTCGGATTTGCCGCTGACGCGCAGGCCGTGTGCGTTGAGGGCCGCTGCGTGCTCCTGGCGGCGCACCAGTACGGTGGTCTCCACTGCGGTGCCCAGATGCCCGACAAACAGGCTGCCGATGGCGCCGGCGCCGACGATACACACGCGGTTGATTTCTGTCATGGCTTGTCGTGTCTCCGGCGTTCGGTAAATTTCACTGTGCATATCGTATATGCCCGCGTCTGCACAGTAAGTAGGACGCATCGAAGCGCCAGCTCAGGTGTAGATTGGCGGGACCGTGTGCGGCAGGTATGCCGGGAACGGCCATCCGTCGCGCGAGCCTACATGGAGAGTCCGCCCCGCTTTTCGGGTATGTATTCACGGCGAGTCCCGACGATCTACACCTGATCTGACGCCGGTCCGGCTCCCCGAGAAGCGACTTTGACCCCTTAAGGCGAATTGCATCCCACAAATAGTAGAGCCGGTGCCGCCGCCTGTCTTGCTTGGTACTGCACCAAACATTGACTGCGGGTGTCGCGCGCTGCGCCGGCCCTACTGTTGGTTGATCTGGCGCAGCTTGCTGGGCGATACGTCGAAGCGGTTCTTGAACGCACGGGAGAAGTGGGCCGGGTCGTTGAAGCCGCGCCGGAAGGCGATTTCGCTGACCCGCATGTGGTCCATGTTGGGGTCCAGCAGGTCCTCGCGGGTGGCCTTGAGCCGCCGCTCCCACAGCCAGCGTGACACCGTCATGCCGGCCTGCTGGAACAGGCTGTGCAGATAGCGCATGGAGATGCCGTTGGCGGTGGCGATTTTTTCCGGGGTCAGCGTGCAGTCCATGTAATTGGCTTCCATGAACTCCAGGATACGGCGGAACAGGGCGGACTGCCGGGCGTGGCGCGTCTCGTGTTCGTGGTCGGTGTCCGAACGCAGAATCGCCGAGGTCAGTTCCAGCAGACTCTCGGCCAGGGTGTACTGTTCAGTGGCGTGCAGTTGATGCGTCTCGAAAGCCAGTGACTTGAGCATTTCATGCACGATGCTGGCCAGCCCGCCGGCGGGCATGACCCGCGGGTGAAAGCGGCGGCCCTCCTGGTGCGCCAGCACGCGCTCGCGGTAGACCGCGGCGGGAATGTGCAGTACCAGGCGGTCGCTGCGCTGCATGTGGATGACCGTGTAGGGCTGGCCGGCGGACATGATGGACAGCTCCCCGGGGTGCTGGGTAAACTCAGTGTCGCCCTGCTTCACCAGCACCGTGCCCTCGACCTGGGTGGAGAGCAGGAAGTCATCATTGGCGTCGCTGGCGATGTCCCCGGAGCGCCGGTGAATGGCCACCGGATCGATACAGATACGGAACAGTTCCAGCTTCCCCAGGGGCAGTTCGGTGCAGGTGAAATGCCGTATCGGTTTGCCGTGCTGTTCCACATCCACCGCGACGTGGGCGCTGCGCACATTGTCTTCCAGCGCCGCGTCCCGCGCTGTGTCAATGGGTGCTTTGCCAGTCGTCATCCGTGTTTCCGCAGGGCGTACAGAAATGGGAGTATTGGTCCTGCTGCGCGCAGAGTCAACCTTTTACACGTTGCAGGGCAAGCATGTGCAACGCCACAAATCTATCATCCTCCCAGGTCGAATTTTTTGTCGCAGCAACCGGGCCCGCGGGCCCCCGCTCAGAGGAATACAAACATGAAACTCGCAACGTTTAAGATCAGGGAAAGCGGCCGGGAGACCATCGGCGTTTTCCAGAACGGCAGCTATCTGGATATCGTGGCGCTCAGCGGCGGCGCGGTACCTGCCTCCATGCCCGAGGTGCTGCGCGGCGGTGCCGGCGCCCTGCAGCAGGTGGCCGATGTGGCCGCGGCGGCCGACGGCAGCGAGCACGCCTATACCGAGGACGAGGTCGAGCTGCAGGTGCCGGTGCGCCCCGGCAAGATCATCCATACCTCCTGTAATTTCGATGCGCACCTGGACGAGTTGACCACCTGGAAGGCGCCCGAGTGGCAGGAGCACGGCTGGGGCGATTTCCATTTCGAACACCCCACCGGCTTTCTGGAAGCGCCGTCCTGCGGAGTGGGTTCCGGTGCCACCATCGAGATCCCGCGCTTCACCAAACAGCTTGACTACGAAATCGAGGTGGCCATTGTCATCGGCACGACCTGCAAGAACGTCACCGTCGAGGAAGCGATGGACAAGGTGGTCGGCCTGATGATCTTCAACGACGTGTCGGCCCGCGACATCCAGGCGCGCGAACACGCCAACAACGTGATCCTGCTGGGCAAGAGCTTTGACGGCTCCTGCCCGCTGGGTCCCTGGCTGGTCACGCTCGACGAACTGGACGACCCCAACGACCTGGAGATGAAAATGTACCTCAACGGGGAACTGCGTCAGGACTCCAGCACCAAAAACACCCACTACAACATCGCCGAACTGGTGTCCTGGTGGTCCCACATGACGCTGGAACCGGGCGATGTCATCACCACCGGCAGCCCGCCGGGGGTGATTTCCGGCATGAAGGACCCGCAGTGGATGAAGTCCGGCGATGTAATGGAATGTCGCGTACAGGGACTCGGCAACCTGGTTACCCGGGTGGCATGAGCGCTGGCACAGTAACAGGAGCAATAGCATGAGCAAGGTAAACCCGGAGCTGGTCCAGCGGGCCATCGACAATATCGATCGCGACCGCCTGGTCAAGCTGGTCATGGATCTGGTGGACATTCCCAGCCCCACCGGTGCGGAGGGCGACGTGGCACGCGCGCTCAATGAAGTACTCAATACGTCCGGCATCCGGTCGGTACTGCAGCCGATCGGCGATGCCCGCTACAACGCCGTGGGCCGCCTGCAGGGCCAGGGCGGCGGTAAATCGCTGATGTTCAACGGTCACCTCGATACCTCATTCGGGCCGGAACAGGCGCACCGCGGCCTGGGCTACCAGTGCAAGGCCACGCTGGTCGACGACGAGTGGATCTACGGCATGGGCTCGTTCAATATGAAGAGCGCCATGGGTACCTACATTACGGCGGTCGAGGCGATCCGCGCCGCGGACATCAAACTCGGCGGCGACGTGGTGATTGCCGGTGTGGCCGGCGAGATCGAGAAGTCCCCGGTCAACGACATCGAGGGGCCGCAATACCAGGGCTACGGCGTGGGCACCAAGTACGCCATCACCCACGGCGCCATCGCCGATTTCTGCATCCTGGGCGAACCCACCAACATGATGCTGATTCCGCGGCACTGCGGCAGTTGCTGGGTCAAGATCACAGTGCCGGGCCACCTGATCCACACCGCCTGGTCGGAAGTGGAAAAGAATGCGATCAACAAGGCGCGGGTGGTGCTCGATGCGATCCACGAGTGGATCCCGCGGTACTGCGAGCGCAATGCGCTGGGCGATTTTCGGCCGCGGGTCAACGTCTCCGCGGTCGAGGCCGGCTGGAGCTGGCGCGGCGCGCGCACCCCGGACAACTGCGTCATTTATATGGACGTGCGCACCCTGCCACAGGACCTGCCGCTCAAAGCCTACAACGAAGTGCGCGACCTGATCGCGCAGGTGGTGGACGACAACCCCCAGTTGTCCGGTACAATAGTGGAGCCGTTCATGACGGTGCCCGGTACCTCCATCCCGGACGATCACGAGCTGATCCAGAACATCGTGCAGGCCCACACGCAGCAACTGGGTCGGGCGCCCGAGTTCGGCGTGGAAACCTGGATGAGCGACGCGGCGCACATGAACCGGTACGGTATACCGACCGTGAACTACGGCTCGGCGGGACGCATCCGCACCGGTGGCGGCGGCTTCTCCACGCATCAGGGGGAAGCGGCGCATATCGGTGACATGCTGGACATCATCAAGGTCTACATCCAGGTCATCATGCAGGTCTGCGGTGTTGTAGACTAACAGTCGCATAAGGAGTTGCATCGTTGTCGACCAATCGCTTGCTGGAACGGGCCCTGCGCGGCCGGCGCCTGTCGCACCGCGAGGCGCTGGAGCTGGCCGAGTGCCATGACCTGGATTTGTTGGCGACGACTGCCCTGGAGCTGTGCGACAGCGTGCACGGCGCTACCGTCACCTATTCACCCAAGGTGTTTATCCCGCTGACCCAGTTGTGCCGGGACGTCTGCCACTACTGCACCTTCGCGCAGACACCGCGCAACTTGCAGCAGCCCTTCCTCAACCCGCAGCAGGTGCTGGAGATTGCCCGCCGCGGCCAGGCCGCCGGTTGTGTGGAGGCCCTGTTTACCCTGGGCGACAAGCCCGAGTTGCGCTACGCGGCCGCGCGCGAGGCGCTGCGCGAGCTGGGGCATGAGTCCACGCTGTCCTATCTACAGGCCATGGCGGAACTGGTGTGGCGCGAAACCGGCCTGTTGCCGCATATCAATCCCGGCGTTATGAACGAGGCGGAACTGGCCGCTCTGCGCCCCGCGGCCGTGTCCATGGGACTGATGCTGGAGAGCAGTGCCCAGCGCCTGTGCGACAAGGGCATGCCGCACCACGGTTCGCCGGACAAGGCGCCGGGTGTGCGCCTGAGCAGCATGGCCATGGCCGGCAAGCTCAATATCCCATTGACCTCCGGCATACTCGTGGGCATTGGCGAAACCCGGCGCGAGCGCGTCGAGTCGCTGCTGGCCCTGCGCGATTTGCACGAGGCGGACGGTCACTTGCAGGAAGTGATCATCCAGAATTTTCGCGCCAAGCCCGGTACGCGCATGTGCGCCGCGCCGGAACCCGATATGGCGGAGCTGCAGTGGAGCATCGCCGTGGCGCGCATCGTGCTCGGCGCACAGATGAATATCCAGGCGCCGCCCAATTTGTCGGCGGACAACCCCGGCGCACTGCTCACGGCCGGCTGCAATGACTGGGGCGGCGTGTCGCCGGTGACGCCGGATTACGTCAATCCCGAAGCGCCCTGGCCGGAACTGGAGCGCCTGACACAGATTACCGCCGAGCGCGGCAAGCAGTTGGTGCCGCGCCTCCCGCTGTATCCCGCGTATGTCCGCCAGCTCGGGCGCTGGGTGGACCCGCGCCTGCACACGGCCGTATTGCAGCACATGGATACCTTCGGCCTGGCGCGCGACAGCCGCTGGTCGCCGGGCACCGGTGACGCGGTGCCCAGCGCGGCCGTGCCGCGGGCCCCCGCCCAGTTTTCGTCCCTTTCCGGCCTGCTGCGCCGCGCTCAGGGCGGCGCCAGCCTCAGTGAAACAGAAGTCACGCAGTTGTTTGCGGCGCGCGGGCGCGACTACGACAGCGTGTGCCGCGCGGCGGACGAGCTGCGCCGCGACCTGGTGGGCGACGCCGTCAGCTACGTCGTCAACCGCAATATCAATTACACCAATATCTGCTATTACCACTGCCAGTTCTGCGCCTTTTCCAAGTCCAGCGGCAGCAACAGCCTGCGCGGCAAGGGCTATGACCTGCCGCTGGAAGAAGTCCAGCAGCGCAGTATCGAGGCCGCCCGGCGCGGCGCCACCGAAGTGTGCCTGCAGGGCGGTATTCACCCGTCCTACACCGGGCAGACTTACCTGGACATCACCCGTGCGATCCGGCAGGCGCTGCCGCGCATGCACATTCACGCCTTTTCGGCCCTGGAGGTCTCCCAGGGTGCCGCCACCCTGGGCATAAGCGTGCGGGAGTTCCTGGGCGAGCTCAAGGCGGCGGGATTGAACACGCTGCCCGGCACGGCGGCGGAGATACTGGATGACGAGGTGCGCCGCGAACTGTGTGCGGACAAGCTCGATACCGCCCAGTGGTTGTCCGTGATCGGTACGGCGCACGAACTGGGCCTGCCGACGACCTCGACCATCATGTTCGGCCATATGGAGCGTCCCGAGCACTGGAGCCGGCACCTGTTGCGACTCAAGGAACTGCAGCGGCGCACCGGCGGTTTTACCGAATTCGTGCCCCTGCCCTATATTCACATGGAGGCGCCGCTGTACCGCAAGGGCCGCTCCCGCAAGGGCCCGACTTTCCGCGAAGCGGTCCTGATGCACGCGGTGCCACGGCTGGTATTCAACAGTGATATCCGCAACATCCAGGCGTCCTGGGTGAAAATGGGCGAGCAGGGCCTGATCGCCTGCCTGCACGCCGGGGTCAACGACCTGGGCGGCACACTGATGGACGAGAGCATCAGCCGCTCGGCGGGCGCCGCCCACGGCCAGGAGATGGCCGCGGCGCAACTGTGTCGGCTGATCGAGTCGCAACAGCGCAGACCCTGGCAGCGCAATACGCTGTATCAGCCGGTACCGGCGGCGGCACAGCTTTTGCCCACGGTGAATTTGTAACGGGCCGCTGGTGGCAGGCCGCACGCGACAGGGTAACCCATGACATCACCATCGGAGCGCTTCGACTTCTCGGCCATTACCCGGCGACCCCGCTGGCGTCTGCCGCAGGGCAAACGCCTGGCTGTCTATACGGTGGTTAATATCGAGGAGTGGAACATCAACCTGCCGGTACCGCGCGAGTACGTCACCTCGCCCGCGGGTGTGGTCACGGTGCCCAATGTGCCCAACTGGGCCTGGCACGAATACGGCATGCGGGTGGGGTTCTGGCGCCTGCTCGATTTTTTCAACCAGCGGGGTCTCAAGGCCAGTACCGCTATCAATGCGCGCGCCTGCCTGGGCGGCGCCGAGCCCGTGGCGGCGGCGATGCGCGAGGCCGGCTGGGCGTTCATGGGGCACGGGCTGCACCAGCAGGCGATGCACCGGGTGGACCACCAGCGGGATAATATCCGCCAGTCCTTTGACATACTCAGCGACTACTGCGGCAGCGCGCCCCGGGGCTGGCTCGGTCCCGGCCTGCACGAGACCCACGAGACGCTGGACTTCCTCGCCGCGGCGGGTTTCCGCTTTGTCACGGATTATCCCATGGACGAGCAGCCGGTGGAGCTGCGCACCAGTAGCCATCCCATGGTCGCCATGCCCTACAACCTGGAGTTGAGCGACCTGCCGATGATGGTGGTACAGGGCCACGAGTCCCGGGTCTGGTACGAGCGGGTGGTGGACCAGTTTGACTGCCTGTACGCCGAGGGCGCCGAGCAGCCGCGGGTGATGTCGATGAGCATCCACCCCTACATTACCGGTGTGCCGCACCGCTTCAAGTACTTTACCCGGGCCTACGATTACCTGTTGCAGCACGACGATGTCTGGTTTGCCACGGCCGATGAAATCTACGACTGGTATATCGCCAACCCCCCGGCGTGAAAATCCCCCTGCACCCGATCACCGTGGGGCAGCTATCGGACCGGCGCCAGGCCGAGTATAGCCTGGCGCCTGCGTGGATTCGTGTCGCCGGGACCGCTACCCGGTTAGTCAACAAAAGAGGCACTGCAAATCAAGAAATGCGGGCCTGGCGGGCGTACCATTTCTGTTCATAAGGAATCAGCGAGGTTGTCGTCATGAGTGATATCAGCGCCGAGCAAATCTGGACCAGCGAGCTCAATGCACTGCCGCAGGTGCAGGAGGGTTTCGATCGCAGCAAAACCATCCGTTTTTACGACACCACGCTGCGCGACGGCGAGCAGTCGGTGGGTGTGTGTTTCACGCCGGACGAGAAATTCGAAATTGCCTGCAAGCTCTCCGCCATGGGTGTGAGCCGCATCGAGTCGGGCTTTCCGCGCGTGTCGCCGGAGGATACCGAGGCGGTACGACGCATTCTGGCGGCGCAGCTGGATGCCGAGATCTGGGGCTTCGCGCGCTGCGTGCAGGCCGATATCGACGCCCACCTGGAATTGGGCACACAGTACCTTTTGATCGAGATCTCCACCAGCGACCTGAAAATGGAAGCCTACGGTTTTAGCCGCGAAAAAGTTCTGGAGCGGGTCACCGGCTCGGTGCGCCATGCACTGGACAACGGTATCGAGCGCGTCAACTTCTTTGCGGTGGACGCCACCCGCAGCGACCTGGATTTTTTGCGCAGTGTCTATAGCGCGGCCATCGAGGCCGGCGCTCGGGAGATCTCGGTGGTGGACACGATCGGCGCCTGCGCCCCGGAGGCGGCCGCCTATCTGATTCGCCAGGTGCGCTCCTGGGTCGGCGATGACATCGTGGTGCACTGGCACGGACACAACGACTTCGGGCTGGCCACGGCCGCGGCCATTGCCGCGGTGCGCGCCGGGGCGGACTTCGTACAGGGCACCATTAACGGCATGGGCGAGCGCGCCGGCAATGCGGATATCTGCGAGGTGGCGCTGGCCCTGCAACTGCTTTACCAGGTGCCGGTGGCGCTGGACCTGGCGCAGGCCAGGGAGGTGTCAAAACTGGTGCAGCGCTGCGGCGGCTACACGGTGGATGGCTGGAAGCCGGTGGTGGGCGAGTACCTGTACACGCGCGAGAGCGGCGCCGTGGCCAGCCAGTTCCATATACCGGCTGCGATCGAGCCCTACAGTGCCGCTATCGTGGCCGCGCAGCGGCGCATCGTGCTGGGCAAGAAGAGCGGCCTGGCCAGTATCGCACTAAAGCTCCAGGACCTGGGCCTGCAGGTCGACGAGGAGCGCCACGCGGCCATTCTCAACGACGTCAAGGTGCAGGCCACGGCGGCCCAGCGCCTGCTGAGCGACGCCGAATTCCGTGCCATAGTGGCACAACACGCCTGATCGACACGACAGACAGTTAACGGGAGATAACAAATGAGTGATGTAACAGTTGGTGTCATTTTCAAATCCTACGAGCCGCTGAGCGCCATCCAGGCCTACGCGGCCCAGACGGAAGCGTCCGGTTTCTCCGGCGGTTTCTGGATCGCCGAGGCCTATCACTGGTTCCGGTCCTACGGCCTGGAGGCGCGGGGCTGTTTCACCGCCCTGGCTGCGGCGAGTATGGCCACCAAAGCGATCCCCATCGGTCTGGGGATTACCTCGCCCTATATGCGCCACCCCACTATCCAGGCCTCGGAGGCGGCGGGTATCGACGAGCTGTCCAACGGCCGTTTCATCATGGGTATCGGCGTGGGCAAGGTGGGCATCGAGTACCTGGAATACGATATCGAGGCAATGAAGCCGGTGCCTGTGCACCAGGAATCCATGGACATCATGCGCAAGGTGTGGAGCGGTGAGCAATTCACCTTCAAGGGGGATTTTTATGAGTCCACCATGCCCGCCTACGATCGCGCCGCCGACGGTCTGCGTACCGATATCCCGATCTACGTCGGCGCCACCGGTCCTTTCATGCAGCGCCTGGCCGGACGCTCCAGCGACGGCATGCTGCTGGCCGGCCTGACGTCGCCGAAATTCGTGCGCTACGCCATCGACAATATGCACAAGGGCGCGGACAAGGCCGGCCGCAAGCTGTCCGCCGATTTCCCCGTGGGCGGGGTTATCCTGGCGGCGTGCAACAAGGACGGCGCCAGGGCCAAGGAGTTCACCCGCAGCTACACCGGCACCTACATCGTGAACAAGCTGCGCAACATCAAGAACGACGTCATTCTGGCCGGATCCGGCCTGCCCGACGAGGCCTGGGACCCGTTCCGCAAGGCCATCGCCGAGGGCACCGCAGACAACGTCACGCACCTGGTAACCGATGAGATGCAGCGCAAGTTCACCGTGATCTCCGGCACACCCGACGAGTGCGCCGAGATCACCCAGGAACTGATCGACGCGGGCCTGAATACGCCGCTGCTGGAAGTGGTGGGCGAGACCGAGGAAGACAACCTCAACACCGTGCGCCTGTTCGGCGAGGCGGTGCTGCCGCAGCTCAAGCGCGCGGCCAGTTGAGCGTTGCGCCCGGGCGCTTCCGCGGCGCCCGGGTGGTCAAGAAACGAAGTCATGTTTTCTGCTGTCAGCCGGCAATACTGCACCCGCTACGACGTAAAGCGCATCGCGCTGCAACTGCAGCCGGGTGTGGTGGCCGCGGCCGAGCGCGTCTGCCATCTCGATTTGCTGTTCGAGGCGGGTTATCGCGTCCAGTTCAAACTGCAGGGCGAGCTGGCCCTGCTGGGTGAGAGCCTGTCGCGTATCGACGCCGATGGCACACTCACGGCGATGGCGGGGCAGGGTGACAGCGCGGCACAGGAGCCACTGCTCGAGCGATTTTTCAAGTCGATCGAGGGGCGCCTGCAGCGCATCCGCCACGAGCAGGAGGTGCAGAACATTCGCTATCTGGGCAACACCTTCGTGCTGCATGGCAGAACGGTGTTCGATGTGGTCGCCGACGAGGACGGTCGTCTCACCATCGAGATGCACCGCGGCAGCGAGCGACAACAGGCCATGCTACTGGCCAGTGCCCTGCTGGACGGCTTATACGACGGGTCTATCGTGCCGCGCTAGCAAGCTGCCGCGGTGCCGCTGCGGCGTGCAGCGAGCGCCAGCCGGCTGTGCACAGCGCATCCTGCAGCCCGAAAACTACCGCAGTGCGGTCACTGGTTCTACAATCAGGGTGACGACTCCACTGCAGCGATGTGCCCGCCATGACCAGTTTGTCCAATCCGCGCCGCCTCCTGACCCGCGAGCAGCTCGAAGCCCACTGGATGCCCTATACCGGCAACCGCCAGTTCAAGGAAGATCCGCGCATGATCGTGGCGGCCGAGGGGGTGCACCTGATCGACGACCGGGGCCGGCGCATCCTCGACGGGCTGTCGGGTCTGTGGTGCAGCGGGGCCGGCCACAACCGGCCGGAGATCGCCGAGGCGGTGCACCGGCAACTGCAGACCCTGGACTACGCGCCGGCCTTCCAGTTCGGCCATCCCGGCGCGTTTGCATTGGCCAACCGGCTGCGGGAAGTGACGCCCGACGGGCTGGATTATGTGTTTTTCACCAACTCCGGTTCAGAGTGCGCCGATACGTCACTGAAAATGGCCAGGGCCTACTGGCGCCTGCGCGGTCAGCCGGCCAAGACCAGGCTGATCGGGCGCGCGCGGGCTTATCACGGGGTCAATTTCGGCGGTATCTCGGTGGGTGGTATCGGCGCCAACCGCAAGCTGTTCGGGCAGGCGGTGGATGCCGATCACCTGCCCCACACCCTGCTGCCAGCCAACCTGTTCGCGCGCGGCATGCCGGGCGAGGGCGCGCACCTGGCGGACGAACTCAACGAGGTAATCGCCCTGCACGACGCCTCCAATATCGCCGCGCTGATCGTGGAGCCGATGGCGGGCTCCGCCGGGGTGATACCGCCCCCGGTCGGCTATCTGCAGCGCCTGCGCGACATCTGCAGCGCACATGATATCCTGCTGATTTTCGATGAAGTGATTACCGCCTTTGGCCGCTGCGGGGCGATGACCGGCGCCGACGCCTTCGGGGTGGTGCCCGATATCATGAACGTGGCCAAGCAGCTCACCAACGGCGCCGTGCCGATGGGTGCAGTCATCGCTCGCGCCGAGATCTACCAGACCTTCATGGAACAGGGCGGCCCACAGTACCTGCTGGAATTTCCCCACGGCTACACCTACTCGGGCCACCCGGTGGCCTGCGCCGCGGGACTGGCGGCGCTGGATATCCTGCAGCGCGAGCAGTTGCCGCAGCGCGCGGCCGCACTGGCGCCGTATTTCGAACAGGGCATACACGCACTGCGCGGTGCGCCGCACGTGGTCGATATCCGCAATTTCGGCCTGGCCGGGGCGTTGCAGCTCGACGCACTACCGGGGGCGCCCGCGCGGCGCCCGTTCGAGGTGGCCATGCGCATGTGGGACAAGGGCTTCTACGTGCGCTACGGTGCCGACAGCATCCAGTTGGGACCGCCGTTCGTCATTGAAAAAGCACAACTGGACGACGTGTTCAGCGCGCTGGGCGAGAGCCTGCGGGAGCTGGCTTGACAACGTCGCCTGCCCGGCCAGCCGCGCACTGACGCCGCTCGCTGTCACCGGCCCAAAATGGAGCGCGCCACCAGTTCCAGCATGATTTCCGAGGTGCCGCCGTAGATGCGCTGAATGCGTGCATCGGTAAAAAAGCGCGAGATGGGGTACTCCGTGGTATAGCCGTAGCCGCCAAACATCTGCAGACAGGCGTCGATGGTGGTGCATTGCATCTCGGTGGCGGCGTACTTGAGAATTGCCGCCTCGTCGGCGCTGAGCTCCCCGCGCGCATAGGTGTCGGCACATTTTTCATAGTAGGCGCGGTTCACCGCGATGTCGGCCTGCACCCGCGCCAGGGTGAAGCGCGTATTCTGGAAACTGGCCACGCTCTGACCGAAGGCCTGGCGCTCCTGCACGTAGTCGACAGTGAGCGCCAGTGCACCCTCGGCCGAGGCTACCGCCTGGGCCGCGATGCCCAGCCGCTCCCGCGGCAGTTCTTTCATCATGATGGCAAAACCCTGGTTCATCTCGCCCAGCAGGGCCGCACCGGGCAGGCGAACATCCTGGAAGAACAGCTCGGCGGTATCCGATGTGTGCTGGCCGATTTTCTCAATCTTCTTGCCGCGTTCGAAACCGGGCAATTCCGCGTCCACCAGGAACAGCGAGGTACCCTTGGCGCCCTGTCCCGGATCGGTGATGGCGGCGACGATGACCAGGTCGGCGAGCAGGCCGTTGGTGATGAAAATCTTGGAGCCGTTGAGTATCCAGTCGTCTCCGTCGGGGGTGGCGTGGGTGCGAATGCCCTGCACGTCGGAACCGGCTCCGGGTTCGGTCATCGCCAGCGCGCCGAGCACCTCGCCGGTGACCATCCGGTCCAGCCACTGCATTTTCTGTTCCTGCGTGCCGTAGTGGTCGATGTAGGGAGCCACGATATTGCTGTGGATGCCGTAGCCGGCGGCGATGCCGCCAAAGCCCATGCGCGAGAGTTCCTCGATGATGGCGAAGGTCACCTGCGGTGTGGCACCGGCGGCGCCGTAGGTCTCGGGCAAGTCCGGGCACAACAGCCCCGCTGTCCCCAGGGTGTCCCACAGTTGGCGGGGCACCCTGCGCTGCTTTTCCCACTCGTCGATATGCGGCGCAATCTCCCTGGCAAAGGCGCGTCGCGCCATGTCGCGAAACAGGGTCAGCGATGCACTGTCCACGCCCTCGCCCGGCTGCTCTTTGTTCATGTCGGTAATCTCCCCTTGGTATGGTTCCGGTCAGGCGCAATGAGCGACTGGCGCGTCATGGCCGCAATGCTACACTGGGCGTCCACGACTATAGCAGATCGGGAGCCCGGGTATGCGCGATTGCAGACAGTTTTATATCGATGGTGCATGGGTGGCTCCGGCCACACCCCGGGACTTCGAGGTGATCAATCCGGCCACCGAAGAAGTGTGTGGGCGCATCTCCCTGGGGGGCGAAGAAGATGTGGATCGGGCAGTGCAGGCCGCCCGGGCCGCCTTTGCCGGCTATAGCCGCACCTCGCGGCAGGAGCGTATCGAGCTATTGCACGCCTGCGCCGCGGTGTATGAAACGCGCCTCGACGACCTGGCAGACGCCATTCGCCAGGAGATGGGCGCGCCGCGAGAACTGGCTGCCGGCGCCCAGGCGCACGCGGGTCTGGGCCACCTGCGCGAGGCCGCCAGGGTGCTGGAGTGGTTTGCCTTCGAGGAGGAACTGGGCGAGCACCGCGTGTTTAAAGAACCGATCGGCGTCTGCGGCCTGATCACGCCGTGGAACTGGCCGCTCAACCAGATCGGCTGCAAGGTGGCCCCGGCGCTGGCAGTGGGCTGTACCATGGTGTTGAAGCCCAGCGAGGTGGCGCCCCTGTCCGCCTGCCTGTTTGCGCAGGTGATGCACGAAGCCGGCGTGCCCGCGGGGGTGTTCAACCTGGTCAATGGCGACGGCCCGGTGGTCGGCGCCGCGCTGTCGCGCCATCCACAGGTCGACATGGTGTCGTTTACCGGCTCCACCCGGGCCGGCGTGCTGGTCGCCCAGAATGCCGCGCCGACCGTGAAGCGCGTCACCCAGGAACTGGGCGGCAAGTCGCCGAATATCATCCTGGCGGACGCCGATCTGGAAGCGGCGGTGACCGCCGGCGTGGAGCATATGTACGCCAATACGGGACAATCCTGCAACGCCCCCTCGCGTATGTTGGTGCCGGCGGCCAGGCTGGCCGAGGCCGAGGCCATCGCCGCACGGGTCAGCGAGGCCGTGGTGGTGGGCGACCCCGACGCCGAGGGGACTTCCATGGGGCCGGTCGTGTCACAGGTGCAGTTCGACCGGGTCCAGCGTCTGATCGAGCAGGGTATCGCCGAGGGCGCAAAAGTAGTGACCGGCGGACCCGGCCGCCCGGTCGGCTTTGAGAAAGGCTACTTCGTGCGCCCCACCGTATTTTCCGAAGTCGACAACACGATGACCGTGGCCCGCGAAGAAATCTTCGGCCCGGTGCTGGTGATGATGCCCTACGACAGCGAAGAGGAGGCCATCCGCATCGCCAACGACACGCCCTATGGTCTGGCCGGCTATGTGCAGAGCGTCGATATGGCCCATGCGCGCGCAGTGGCGGCGCAAATTCGCGCGGGCAATATCCATATCAACGGCGCCTCCAGCGACTTTGACCTGCCCTTTGGCGGTTACAAGCAGTCCGGTAACGGTCGCGAGTGGGGGCATCACGGTTTTACCGATTTTCTGGAAATCAAGGCGGTGGCAGGTTATGGCGCATAAAACATTGGCCGGCGCGGCGGTGCGGGACATCGGGCGGTGAGCGCTTTTGTGCTGGCCATTGACCAGGGCACTACGGGCAGTACCGTTGCGCTGATGGATGAGGCCGGCCGGCTGCGCGCCAGCGTCAATGTGGAATTCCCGCAGATCTACCCGCGGCCGGGCTGGGTGGAGCACCGGCCGCAGGCTATCTGGGAGTCGGTGGGCAGGGGCATCCGAGCGGTGCTGCGCAAGAAAGTGTGCAAGCCCGGTGCAATTGCCGCCATCGGTATCACCAACCAGCGCGAGACCGCCCTGCTGTGGGACCGGCGCAGCGGCGAGCCGCTGCACAACGCGATTGTCTGGCAGTGCCGGCGCACCACCGAGTTCTGCCAGTCGCTGCGGGCGCAGGGCCACGAATCCCTGGTCCGGCGGCGCGCCGGCCTGGTGCTGGATCCGTATTTTTCCGCCAGCAAGTTCCGCTGGCTGCTGCGCAACAGCGCCGGCGTGTCGCGCTTGCTGCAGCGCGGCCACGTCGCGGCCGGCACCGTCGACAGCTACCTGATCTGGCAGCTCACCGGCGGCGATGTGCATGTCACCGACGTCTCCAACGCCTCGCGCACCTCGCTGATGAACCTGCGTACGCGCCGGTGGAACCCGACCCTGCTGGATCTGTTCGAGGTGCCCGGGGAGATACTGCCGGCTATCGTGCCCTCCAGCGGCGTATTGGGCCATACCCGCGGCGTCAGCGGCCTGCCCGACGGCATACCCATCGCCGGCGTGGCGGGGGACCAGCACGCGGCGCTCTTCGGCCAGGCCTGCTTCGGCGTGGGGGATGCCAAGTGCACCTTTGGTACCGGCTCCTTTATTCTGATGAACACCGGCACCGCGCCGCTGCTGTCCGATGCGGGCCTGTTGAGCACGGTGGCCTGGCAACTGGGTGCGAGCGGCGAGCCGATTTACGCCCTGGAGGGCGGGGCCTTCGTGTGCGGTGCGGCAGTGCAGTGGCTGCGCGACGGGCTGGGCATGATCGAGCACGCCGCCGACGTGGAGGCGCTGGCCGCTGAGGTGGAGGATCACGGCGGCGTGGAGTTCGTGCCGGCGCTCACCGGTCTGGGGGCGCCGCACTGGGCGCCGCAGGCGCGCGGCACCCTCAGCGGCCTCACCCGCGGCTCCGGGCGGGCACACATTGCCAGGGCGACGCTGGATGCCATGGCCCTGCAAAACGCCGATATCCTGCGGGTCATGGAAGCGGATCTGGGCAGGCGGATGAAAACCCTGCGGGTGGATGGTGGCGCCGCCGCCAACAACCTGTTGCTGCAGATTCAGGCGGACGTGCTGGGCCGCCGCCTGGTGCGCCCCCAGGTGATTGAAACCACCGTCGCCGGCGCCTGTTATCTCGCCGGCCTGGGCGTGGGTCTGTGGCGCGACACCGCCGAGCTGCGCCAGATCTGGCGGGCCGAGCGCGAATTCAAGGTGCAGATGCGCCCCGCCGCGCGCCGCGCGCGCCTGGCGTCGTGGAATGCGGCGCTGGCGCGCACACTGCACGCGCCCCAGGCGTAGTGCCCGGTGGCTAGCGGGACGTTCCGCAGCGCAGCAAAACCAGACGAACCCGCAGGCCGGTGTTGATTTGCACTGAAAATTG
>JAGRIH010000065.1 GCA_020443345.1 Halioglobus sp. | reverse complement strand
CGGCATCCAGGAATACGACAATCCCCTGCCCGCCTGGTGGTTTTACATGTTTGTCATCACCATCGTGTGGGGCATCGGCTATCTGATCATGTATCCGGGGATGGGCAACTTCCCCGGGCTGCTGGGCTGGACCCAGGTCGGCCAGTACGAGCGGCAGGTGGACGCGGCAGATGAAAAGTTCCGCGCCATGCGCGATCGCTACCTGGCGCTGCCGGTGGCGGAGATTGCCGCCGATCCAGCCGTGCGCAAGATGGGTATGCGGATGTTCGGCAACAACTGCGCCCAGTGCCATGGGGGCGACGCCAAGGGCGCCTATGGTTTCCCCAACCTCAGCGACGACGACTGGATTTACGGCGGCGACCCCGCGACCATCAAGGCCACCATAGAGAACGGCCGGCACGCGGCGATGCCCGCCTGGGGCGCCGTCATTGGCGATCAGGGTGTACTCGATGTGACCCAGTATGTCCTGTCGCTCAACGGGCGCGCTGCCGATGCGCGACAGGCCGAGGCCGGCAAAGCCCACTTCGCCACGTACTGCGCAGCCTGTCACGGCGCCGATGGCACCGGCAACCCGACCCTGGGCGCGCCCAACCTGACCAACGGCATCTGGCTCTACGGCGGCTCCGCAGAACAGATCGCGCACAGCGTGCGCGCCGGGCGCAACGGCGTGATGCCGGCCTTCAAGGACACGCTCACCGAGGACAAGATTCACATCCTCACCGCTTACGTGTATGGGCTGCGCAATTAAAATCGTTTCCGGGCTGTCGATCGCTGACTCAAACGCGGTATATACACCGGCGCCATATCGCGTATTGCGCGCCGGGACACGCCGTAGCGCCTGCGCCACGCGCATGACAATGCCATGCGGCTTGACGCAGGATTACTGATACCATTTCCGGCAGCTCCACGCACGGCGCTCCCGCTGCGAATCACTCATTACACCACGGGACAGGATCATGTCTGACTCCGGCTCTGGCTCTGACCGGGACCTGATCGATATTCAGGAAGTCGCTCCCGCCGAGGTCGGCGAAATCGATCTCTACCAGCACCGCGAAAAAATCTATACCCGGAAGATAGAGGGGTTTTTCCAGCGCCTGCGCCTGTATACGGGCTGGCCCCTGCTATTGGGCTATCTGCTGTTGCCCTGGCTGCACTGGGACGGGCGCCAGGCCGTCCTGTTCGACCTGCCGGAACGCAAATTCCACATTCTGGGTCTGACCTTCTGGCCGCAGGACTTTCCCATGTTGGCCTTCCTGCTGATCATCGCAGCTTTTGCCCTGTTCGCGGTGACCACCTTTGCCGGGCGCATCTGGTGCGGTTACACCTGCCCGCAGACCGTGTGGACCAGTATTTTCATGTGGCTGGAACAACGCACCGAGGGCAGCCGCTCACAGCGCATGAAACTGGACAGGGCGCCGTGGTCCACGGAAAAAGTCGTGCGCAAGATCGCCAAACACGGCTCCTGGATTTTCGTGGGCTTTGTCACCGGTTTCACCTTTGTCGGCTATTTCTATCCCATCAGGCAACTGGCCTACGACATGGCGACCCTGCAGGCGGGGCAGTGGCAGCTGCTGTGGACGCTGTTTTTCACCTGCGCCACCTACATCAACGCCGGTTGGATGCGCGAGCAGGTATGCACATACATGTGCCCTTACGCCCGCTTCCAGTCGGTGATGTTTGACCACGACACCCTGATTGTCTCCTACGACGCCGGGCGGGGCGAACCGCGCGGTTCGCGCAAGCGCAGTGCCGATCACCGGGCGCTCGGGCTGGGCGACTGCATCGACTGCGAGCTGTGCGTACAGGTGTGTCCCACCGGTATCGATATTCGCGACGGTCTGCAGTACGAGTGCATCGGCTGCGCACTGTGCATCGACGCCTGTGATTCGGTGATGGACAAGATGCAGTATCCCCGCGGCCTGATCCGCTATACCAGCGAACATGAACTGGCCGGCGGCAGCACTCACTGGCTGCGCCCGCGCATCATTGGCTATGGCCTGGTCCTGGCCGTTATGATCGGCGTTTTTTCCTGGCACATGTTCAGTCGCGTACCCCTGGAGCTGACCATCATCCGCGATCGCAACCAGTTGTTCGTCACCACCGCTGACGGTGCTGTCGATAACATCTACACCCTGCAACTGGTGAACATGGACCATCACAGCCATGCATTCGATATCAGTATTTCCGGCATCGAGGGCGCATCTATCATCGGCGATACCAGCTATCGCCTGAGCGAGGACGAGGTGCGCTCGATCAGCCTGCGCGTGCGGGTAGAGGATCCCGCGTCGCTGAGCGTGCCCAGTACCAGATTCGATTTCAGGGTCGTCGCCCGGGATGCGCCGGCCCTGCAAAGCACGGCGGAAACACGCTTCGTGAAACCCCTGTAGATGGCGCGGCGACTCCCCGCAGCAGATACCGAGCCCTGGTTTCGCCAGTTCTGGCCGTGGTTTCTCATTTTACTGCCGGCCAGCGTGGTAGTGGCCAGTTTTGTCACCCTGTACATCGCCAATCGCCACGCGGACGACCTGGTGGTGGCCAGTTACTACAAGGACGGCCTGGCCATCAACCGCCAACTGGCGCAGAAGCAGTTGGCGGTGGACCTGGGTATTGCCGGCGAACCGCAGTTCACCGGCAACACCGTGCAATTATTCATCAGCGGGCCGGTGGCAGCCTCGAGCCTGGTGCTGCAGATGTCCCATCCGCTGGAATCCGATCGCGATTTCAGTGTGCTGTTGGAGCGCATCGGTGCGGGACACTATCGCGGCCGTATGCCGCAGTCCGTGGCACCGCGCTGGCACTGGATCGTGAAGTTGCCGCAGCACGACGGCTGGCGCCTTGACGGGGTGGTGGCAGACCCCGGTGCGGGCACTGCAACTGCCCCTGAAACCGGCGATGACCGCAGCGACTGATTCAGCGGTGCCGGACACGGTTCTGTCGTGCTACCACTGTGGCGAGACGGTGCCTGCCGGCGTGGACCTGTGTACCGTTATCGATGGCCGCGCCCGCCCCATGTGCTGCCCCGGGTGTCGCGCCGTGGCCAACCTGATCGCCGGCAGCGGCCTGGGCAGCTTCTATCAGCAGCGCACCGCCTACAATGAACGCCCTCCCGAGGGCGATGCCGCGGCGCTGGAACAGTATCGGATCTACGACGATCCGGCCGTCGCCGCGGCCTTTAGCAGCCCGGCAAACGACGGCCTGCTGCAGGCCCGGCTGCTGCTGGGGGGCATGACCTGTGCCGCGTGCACCTGGCTGATCGAACGCTCCATGGAGCGCCTGGCCGGCGTGCGCGCGGCCAGCGTCAACCTGCAGCAGTCCAGGCTGGACATCCGCTTCGATGCTTCCGCGGTGCCCATCAGCCGGATATTCTCCCGGCTCGAAGCGCTGGGTTATCGCCCCCGCCCCTTCCACGAGAGCGCCCGGCGCGAGCAGATGGCCGCGGAATACCGCGGGGAGTTGCGCGCTCTGGCAGTGGCCGGGCTGGGCATGATGCAGGTCGGGATGTTCGCCATCGCCCTGCACGCGGGCGACATCCAGGGCATCGAGACACAGTACCAGGGACTGCTGCGCTGGGTCAGCGCGCTAGTGGCCAGCTTCGTGGTGCTGTTTTCCGCGCGCGGTTTTTTCACCACCGCCTGGCGCCACCTGCGCCGCGGCACCCTGGTGATGGACCTGCCCGTGGCGCTGGCAATCGGGCTGGCCTGGCTGGCCAGCGTGTGGGCCACGCTCAACGGCACCGGACAGGTGTACTTCGATTCGGTGGTCATGTTTACCTTTTTCCTGCTGCTGGGCCGCTTCATGGAACGCCGGGTGCGGCAGCGCCAGGCGCTGAGCTGGTTCGACGCGGAAAGCGCGCTGCCCGACGCGGCGACGGTGCTGCACGGTGGTCAGTGGGCGACCGTACCGCGCCTGAGCCTGCGCGCGGGCGACACGGTGCTGGTAAGAGCCGGGGACACCGTGCCGGCCGACGCACGCATCGTCAGTGGCACCAGCGCCGTGCGGGAGGATACCTTTAACGGCGAGCACCTGCCGCGCACCGTTACCACCGGCGATGCAATCTATGCCGGTACCGTCAATGTCGAAGGTGCGCTGCAAACCCGGGTACTGAACGCCTACCCGCAGAGCCGACTCGCCGCCCTGCAGCGCTCGGTAGTTGAAGCGCAGAGCGCCAAGCCGCAACTGGCGCGCATGGCGGACCGTCTCGCCTCCTGGTTCGTGGCGGGGGTGCTGCTGGCCACCGGCCTCACCGCCATCGCCTGGAGTGTGGTCGACCCCGACCGGGCGCTGTGGGTCAGCCTGTCGGTGCTGGTGATCAGTTGTCCCTGTGCGCTGGCCCTGGCGACGCCGGCGGCACTGACCAGCGCCGCCGCGGCTCTGCGCGCCTCGGGTGTGATCGTGCGCGGCGAAAACGCGCTGGAGGCCCTGTCACGCGCCACCCACCTGCTGTTCGACAAGACCGGCACCCTGACCGCGGGCACCCTGACCATCGACTCGGTGCTACTACTGAGCGACACCTCGGAGCGCGAAGTACTGGCGCTTGCGGCGGCCCTGCAGCGCTATTCCTCACACCCCATTGCCGGCGCCTTTGGGGCCATCGAGGCAGCCGCCGGCATTGAACAGGTGCACTACGAGATCGGCGCCGGGCTGGAGGGTTACCGCGATGGGCTGCGCTACCGCATGGGCAGCGCGGCATTCTGCCGCAAGCTGGCCCCCCGACTGCCGCAGGCCCCGGAGCTGCCGCGATACTGGGTCGCCCTGTGCCGCCAAGAGCAGGCGCTGGCCTGGATCGGGTTGACCGACGCCACGCGCGAGGAAGCCCCTGCGGTGGTGGCGGCTGCACGGGAAAGCGGCCTGCAGGTGGCACTGCTCACCGGCGACAGCTCCGCCCAGGGCCCCCTGCTCGCCCGCGACCTGGGCATCGATCGGGTGGCGAGCGGGTTGCTGCCACAGCAAAAAATGGCCTACGTCGAACGGCTGCAGGCCGCCGGCGCGGTAGTCGCCATGGTGGGAGACGGCCTCAACGACGCCCCGGTGCTGCAGCAGGCCGACGCCTCTTTCGCGGTGGCCGGCGCCACCGACCTGGCGCGCACCCAGGCCGATTTCGTACTGGTGGGCGGCGATCTGCAGGCAGTCATCGGCACCTGGCGCAGGGCGCGGCAGTGCCGGCGGGTCATCCTGCAGAATTTCGCCTGGGCGCTGGGTTACAATATCTGCGCCATGCCCCTGGCCGCCGCCGGTTTGGTACCGCCCTGGGCGGCGGCGCTGGGCATGTCGCTGAGTTCCCTGCTGGTGGTGACCAACTCACTGCGCTTGCAGGCTCGGCCCTCACACTGACGAAAACCCTGGCGCGAGGGAGGTTTGTGGACAGTCTCTATCTACTCATTCCCACTGCACTGGTGTTTTGCGCCCTGGCGATCAAGCTGTTGCTGTGGGCCATAGACAGCGGCCAGTACGAGGACCTGGACAAAGAGGCCTGGCGCATTCTAGCCGAGGACGAGAAGCCGCCGGCACCGCCCACTGTTCCGCCTGAGGCCCCGGCCGGGGACGAGCGTGACTGATCCGCTTCAGGCCGGCAGCGCATTTGCCCTGGGGCTCGCCGGAGCCGGTCACTGCCTGGGTATGTGCGGGGGCATCGCCGCCGCGCTCAACCTCGGCGGCCAGCGCTCCCTGCCGGTAACCCTGGCCTATCACAGCGGCCGCATCGGCAGCTACACCGCCCTGGGCGGTCTGCTGGGCCTGGCTGCGAGCGGCATCGACATTGCCGCCTGGACTCTGGGACTGCGCTATCTGGCCGGCCTGCTGTTGATCGGCATGGGCCTGTACATCGCCGATTGGTGGCACGGCATGGCGCTGCTGGAGCGCATGGGGGCCCGCCTGTGGCAGCCGGTACAGCGCATCGCGTCGCGCTGGCTGCCGGTGCGCCGCTGGCCGCAGGCCTTTGCCCTGGGGCTGTGCTGGGGCCTGATGCCCTGCGGCCTGATCTACAGCAGCCTGGCCTGGGCGGGCACCGCCAACGACACCGTCACCTCGGCCGGCAGGATGTTTTTTTTCGGGCTGGGCACCCTACCCGCCATGCTCGCCACGAGCCTGGGCGCGAACCGGCTGCAGGCTTTTCTGCGGCGCCGCGGGCTGAAACTGGCCATCGCGCTGCTGCTGATTGCAGCGGGGCTGTGGACGCTGTACCAGGCGCATGCACACGGCGGGCACGGCGCTCCCAACCGGGCGCCGGTCAACGCCCACTCCCACATGCAGCACTAAAAAAAAGCCCCGCTAAACTAGCGGGGCCAGGCGCCACGGGACCGTAGGTGAGCCGGTCTCGCGGGGTCAGAACCTGTAGGCAATGCCCACGTTGTATACCCAGGGATCGATGTCCACATCGAATTTGACATTGCCCACGTCCGTCTTGATCGTCGCGGTGGTGTCGATATCCATATACCAGACACCGGCATTGAGCGCCCAGTTTCCCCCCAGCGGAATATCCACACCCGCCTGGGCAGTCAGGCCGAACGAATCATCGAGATCGAGATCCGCGCGGGTGGCGCCCAAAATGGCGCCCAGCGCCCCGGCGAGTTCCCGGTCCACGTCCTCATCAAAAATAAAGGTGTAGTTCACGCCCAGGCCGATATACGGCTGCCAGCCGCTGGCGCCGCCGCGCGGATACCACTGCACGCTCAGCGTCGGGGGAAGGTGCTTTACGGTGCCCGCATCGAGGTCCACACCCGCGCCCGCCGCCACGACATCGTGTTCAAACGGCGTGGCGGCCAGCAGTTCGACGGCCACCTGGTCGGTTACCATATAGGCGCCGATCAGACTCAGTTGGGTGTCGTCATCGACGTCGACATTGAGTGTCGGCACACCGGGCAGGTTGATATCCTCGCTGTCCGCATCGGGGTCCACCATGACGGCGCCGGCGCGCACGATGAAATCCCCCTGTTCATAAGCCTGGGCCGCCACACCGCCGCCTGCCAATGCCACTGCCAGCCCCGACCACAGTGCTTTGTCCAACAGCACCTTTCTTTTCATTCGGCGTCCCCTGACCTGAGCAATCATGCCGTTCACATTGCGCACATGGTAAGAGCGACAGGCCGGGGCGACATTGACGCCGATCAAGGTATTGCACTTGCATACACCGGGTCGATCCTGCCCGGGTCGATCTCGCCCGTCGCGGCGACGGAAGCCGGCCCACTCCTGCGCTATACTCGCCGCACTGCACGCCACATTCGGAGCGATAGCCGCCACCGCAGTCCGCCGCCTGGGTACAGGTGCAGCGCGGGGCAGGCGGAAACGGGCCAGCCATGCCAATCGTGAAACCAGTCGATCGCCGCTCGCGCTGCGACCGCGCACACCAATACAGCGCACCACGCGGCGCGCAATCCATCGGCCTGCTGCTACTGGGTCTTTTACTGTGCACTGGCGACAGCGCGGCGGATTCGCGGGAAATCTACAGCGACGCCTCCCCGACCTGGTTGCGCGCGGTGGGCAAACTGCAGGTACCCGGCAGCCGCTATCGGGACGGGCGGCGCAGGCATTACACGGAAGATTGCAGCGCGACGCTGGTAGCGCGAAAAAACGCCGTGCGCTCGGCTACCATCGTCACCGCGTGGCACTGCCTGGAATACTACAATGACCTCAGCCGCAGCATCACCTTCACGGCTTTGCCGGGCACCGCGCACAGCATCCGGACCGACGCGGTGGTCGTGGCCCACGGCGGCGGTATGCACGCGGACTGGGCGATATTGCGGCTGCGCGATCCGATCCCGGCCGGCGCCATACGCGGCCTGGAATTACCTGCCACAGACGCCGACCGGGCGCGCACGGTCACCATGGCGGGTTATTCCCGCGACAGCGGCAAAGGCGATAATGGCGGCGCGTTGACCTACGATGGGCGGTGCCTGGTCACCGCCTACCGCGAGGATGGCGCCACCAGTAACTGTGCGGCGTACAGGGGCGCATCGGGCGGCGCGGTAGTGCGCGTGTCGGCGCGCGGCGATGCGCTGCTGGCGGGGGTCATTTCACGCGGCGACAGCCGCGGGACCAGCGTCTATGTCCCCGTCGCACAGTTTCGCAGGGCTGTCACCCTGCTCCTGGAACAGTGACAGCCAGCGTCATTGCTTGGACGGTGAGATCAATCAGCCGCCACTGCGTCCAAGAGCCGTGTTGATCAATCACCTGCACCGGCGCGCTGGCGCTGTGGCGGCGCTGCGCCGATATGCACTGCGCCGCGTCGCGCGGCGAGCTCCACTTGTTTCTGGCGCTCGGCAAAGCGCGCCCTGCGCTCGGCACTGAGCAGGTCGTAGCAGCGCGGGCAGCACACGCCCTTCTGGTACTTGTCCGACAGTTTGTCCTGTGCGGTGATGGGGTGGCGACAGCCGAAGCACTGGTCGTACTGCCCCCTGTCCAGCCGGTGATCGACCGCCACCCGGTTGTCGAACACAAAACACTCACCCTCCCAGGTACTTTCGTGCTGCGGTATTTCCTCGAGGTATTTGAGGATGCCGCCACGCAGGTGGTAGACCTCTGCAAACCCCTCTTTGAGCATAAAGGCCGAAGCCTTTTCGCAGCGGATGCCCCCGGTGCAGAACATGGCGATTTTGCGGTGTTTGCGCGGGTCCAGATGCCGGCGCACATAGTCGGGAAATTCGCGAAACGTCACTGTCCCGGGGTTCAGGGCACCTTTGAATGTGCCGATGCCGCACTCATAGTCGTTGCGGGTGTCCAGCACAGTCACCTCGGGATCATCGACCAGCGCATTCCACTGCTGCGGGTTCACATAGCTACCCACCCGCTCGTTTGGATCGACACCGGGAACGCCCATGGTCACGATCTCTCGCTTGATCTTGACCTTCATCCGGTAAAAGGGCGTGTGCTCGTCGAACGATTCCTTGGGCTCCAGATCGGCCAGCCGCGGGTCGCGGCGCAAATAGGCCAGTACCTCGTCGACGGCAGCGCGGCTGCCGGCAATGGTGCCGTTGATACCCTCATGCGCCAGCAGCAGCGTGCCCCGGGTCCCGGCCGCCAGGCACGCGTCCAGCAGGGGCTCGCGCAGCGCGTGAACATCCTCCAGCGCGACAAATTTGTACAGCGCGGCCACGACCACTTGCGTCATTGCTCAGTCCTGTCCCGATCCGGCCTTGCCGCCGCCCCGGCACGGCGGCGAGGCCGGCGCGGCCTGTTCCCGTGCCTGCCACTCAGCGGGCGTATAGGTGTGCAGTGCCAGAGCGTGTACCGGCCCGTCGAGTTGTTCCGCCAGCGCGGCGTACACCAACTGGTGGCGCCCCACGCTGCGCTTGCCCTCGAACAGCTCAGTGACGAGCACCACCCGGAAATGCGTTTCCGAATTGGGCGGCACGCTGTGCTGGTGGCTTTCATTGACCACGTCGAGATATACCGGACTCAAACGCTGCTCTAGCTGGCGCTCTATCTCCCGCTGCACGCTCATGCGGATCTCCGTAAAAAAACCGGCGCAATTATAACCGAGGCGGCAGCGGCGCGACAGGGCGTGCCGCCGGGCGGCCGCAATCGCCGCGGCAGTATCCGGCCCGGACAGGCGTGCCTCCGCGATCCGACAGGAGACCCGCCGGCCGCGGTGTCGTATACTTGAGCTTGAAGTCAGGCGGGAAACGGCCCATGGAAACCACCTACAACGTGTACTTCGCCGGGAGGTTACTGCCCGGGCAGGAGATAGCCGGTGTGCGGGCGCGGCTCGGCAGGCTATTCAACGCGGATCAGGCAACCCTGGACAAACTGTTCAGCGGCAGGACCCAGTTGCTCAAGCGCAACTGCGACAAAGCCACCGCGGCCAGGTACAAGCGGGCCATGGAGAAAGCCGGCGCGCTACCAGTGATCAAAGCCTGCACTCCCCATGAGCCGGCACACGCGGCCCCCCGCCCCGCGTCTGCAGCCGAGAAAATTGCCGCCCTGGCCGCGGCGCCGGATAAAACGGCGTACCGCTCCAGCCATGAGGTGCGCGAGCCACAGCCGCTGGCCGGCTCCGAACGCGACGGGCTCTACGTGGCGCCAGTGGGCAGTGACGTGCTGCGCCCGCACGAACGCACCACACCACCGAGCGCCGAGATCGACACCTCGGCGCTGGTACTGGACGAGTCGGCACAGCGCCTGTCGGACGAGCCGCCACCGCCGCCTCCGGCTCCGGATACCAGCCACCTGGCCCTGGGCGCAGCGGGCGAGGACATCCCCGGTATCGGGCCGACGCGCGCGCCGCTGTCACCCGATCTGTCCGGCCTGGACCTGTCGCCGCCGGGTACCGATTTCTCGGATTGCAGGCCGCCGCCGGCCACCGCGCCGGCACTCGATCTCACGGCGCTGGAACTGGCTGAGCCGGGCAGCGATGTGCTGGAGCAGAAGTACCGCACACGCGAGCAGGTCCGGGCTCCCGCGACCGACCACATTGCCCTCAGCGACCGGGGCGGCGCCGGTTGATCCGTTGCGCCAGACCGATGGTACCGTCCGGTCTACTGTGACCGAGCGCCCCGCTTCACCGTTTCTGCTGCGGCGTCTGGCCGCCATGCTCTACGACACGCTGCTGGTGCTGCCCCTGATCATGGCGGCGGTGGCGCTGATCATGGGACTGCGCACGCTGCTACTCGGCTCCCCGGCGGAACACGAGCTCGTGCGGCTGGATGCCAATCTGGTACGCCTGGTTGCGCTGGCAACCGTCATTACCTTTTTCTGCCTGTTCTGGCGCAAGAAGGGCCAGACACTGGGCATGCAGGCCTGGCGCATCAAGCTGGTCGACTACTCGGGCAATGTGCCGGGCGCCGGCCGGGGCGTGGTGCGCTGCCTGGGTGCGCTGTTTTCCGCGCTGTGCCTGGGGCTGGGTTACCTGTGGTGTCTCATCGATCGCAACCATCGCTACTGGCACGACTACCTGTCGCGCACCGAACTGATACTTTTGCCAAAACGCCCCCGCAAGGAACGCAAACCGTGAGCGACACTTACCTGCTACCCCCGGTACTCGAAGACGCCTCGGGGCAGGTGCGCCGTGCGGGCTTCGAGTTCGAGTTCGGCAACCTGCCGATCGTGGAGACCGCGCGCGCCCTGCAGGCGTCGCTGGGCGGCGAACTGGAGACCAAGACCCCCTTTGAAGCGGTACTGCACGACTCCGATCTGGGTACGCTCAAGGTGGAGCGCGACGCCGACATCCTGAAGTCCGTCAGGTACCGCGACTGGTTGGAGACGCTGGGCGTGGAATTTTCCCCCGGCAGCCTCGCCCACAGTATCGAAACCAATATCGACAACGCCAGCCGTGTGCTGGTGCCCTGCGAGGTGGTAACGCAGCCAATACCCCTGGATGAACTGGAAAAACTCGACACCCTGATCGACACCCTGAACAAACTGGACGCCGAGGGTACCCAACACTCGTTGATTTACGCCTTTGGCCTGCATATCAACCCGTCTGTCCCGGACACCTCGGGCGACACCCTGGTGCGTTACCTGCAGGCCTTCCTGTTATTGTACGCGTGGCTGGTCGATCTCTCGGCCACGGACCTGACGCGGCGCTTTCTCACCAAGTACATCGATCCGTTTCCCGCGGCTTACGCGGAATTGGTGCTGGACCCCGAGTACCGGCCCGCTAGCGAAGCCTTTCTGCGCGACTACCTCGACTACAATCCGACACGCAACCGCGCCCTGGACCTGCTGCCCATACTGTTTGAACTGGATAGCGAGCTGGTGCTCAAGGCAGTCAATGACGATGAGCGCAAGTTGATCAAAGGTCGGCCCGCTTTCCACTACCGCCTGCCCGACTGCAAGGTCAGTGTGCCGGGCTGGAGTGCCGCCGCGGCCTGGAACCAGTGGGTCTATGTCGAAATTCTGGCCAACGACACAGCTCTGCTGCACGAGCTGATGCGGGAGTGGCGCGCTGCGCACAGCGGTTTTTCCGTCAAGGCCAGATCGGCCTGGGCGGCGCGGCTGACCTCGGTATTGAGCCAGAAGTTCTTCGAGCGCTGAGTACGGCTGTGCACAAGCGCGTGCTCATAGGCGTTACGGGGCCGGACAGGGGCGGCCTTGTCGCCTGGCTGATGACCGCCCTGGCGCTGCGCCGGTGCGGTGCCTGGGGATTGCGCATCAGCCCCTCCCGGCCCTGCGATCCATCGCGCCTGCACGGCCTCGTGATCGGCGGAGGGACCGACGTCCACCCACTGCAGTACGGATCACAGGACACGGAGCCAGATGAACCCGGCGACGAGGAAGCGCGCGATCGGGCCGTTGACTGGCTGGTGGGTCTGCTGCTGGGTTTGTTCAGGCGGCTGTTTGCCGTGCACTCACTGCAGCGCTATGATCCGGACCGCGACCGGATGGAGAAACACCTGATTGAACACGCGCTCTATAATGAGCTGCCCATACTGGGTATCTGCCGCGGTGCGCAACTGATCAACGTCGTGTTCAACGGCTCTCTGCACCGGGATATCGGGCACTTTTACACCGAGGACACCCGCAATGTGCGCAGTGTACTGCCGCGCAAGAGCATCGCGATCAGCCCGGGCAGCGCGCTGCACGCCATCCTGCGCAGGGAGCGCTGCCGGGTGAACGCCCTGCACCGCCAGGCCATCGACCAGCTGGGCCGGGACCTCGCGGTGAGCGCGCGGGAGCGCAACGGGGTGATCCAGGCGATAGAAAAAAGCGACCACCCCTTTCTGCTGGGCGTCCAGTGGCACCCCGAGTACATGCCGCAGAGTGCGACGCAGCGCAGGCTGTTTCAACGACTCGTGACCTGCGCGCAACAGCGCCGCGCGGCCGGGTGATGGCGCTGTTGCGCGCCCGCAACCTGCCGCAGTAACCGGCGCCGATGGAAGCTTATGCAGGCTTGTTTGCCAGCGCCTTTCTCGCCGCCACCGTATTACCCGCCTATTCGGAAATCCTCTTTGCAGGCCTGCTGGCCGCCGGCTACGATCCGCTGACGCTGTGGGC
>JAGRIH010000037.1 GCA_020443345.1 Halioglobus sp. | reverse complement strand
CCATGTTGGCGATGGTGGCGCGATCGGCCAGGCTCAGGTGCTGCAGTCCCGGGCCGTAAAATTCGACAAACTTGCCCACCACGCCGTGGGCGCGCAACTGCTCCGTCACCGTGAGCACCAGGTCGGTAGCGGTGGCCCCCTCGGCGAGCTCTCCCGACAGGCGAAAGCCCACCACCTGGGGTATCAGCATGGTCACCGGCTGACCCAGCATGGCCGCTTCCGCCTCGATGCCGCCCACGCCCCAGCCGAGCACGCCCAGGCCGTTGATCATGGTGGTGTGGGAATCGGTCCCCACCAGCGTGTCGGGATAGGCCAGTGTGCGACCGTCGCGCTCGGCGCTGAACACGCCCCGGGCCAGGTATTCGAGGTTGACCTGGTGCACGATGCCGGTGCCCGGCGGCACCACCTGGAAGTTGTCGAAGGCCTGCTGCCCCCAGCGCAGGAACTGGTAGCGTTCCAGGTTGCGCTGGATCTCGATGGCGGTATTGCGCTGCAGCGCCTCCTGGCTGCCGAAATGGTCCACCATGACCGAGTGGTCGATAACCAGTTCCACCGGCGAGAGCGGGTTGATTTTGCCGGGCTCGCCGCCCAGCTCCAGCATGGCGTCGCGCATCACGGCCAAATCGACGATGGCCGGCACCCCGGTAAAATCCTGCAGCAGCACGCGGGCCGGTACAAAGGCGATTTCCTGGGAGGGCGCGGCGGCGGGGTCCCAGTTGGCCAGCGCCTCGATATCGGCATCGCTCACGAACGCCTCGGCGCCGTGGCGCAGCAGGTTCTCCAGCAGCAGCTTCAGGGTGTAGGGCAGGGTCTGCGCCGTGTTGCCCTCGCCCAGGCCGTCGAAGGGGAAAATATGGTAGCACTTGCCGTTTACCTGCAGCTCCTGTTCCTGACTGTAGCGGGTGCTCATTCCGGGCTCCTCCTGAGGTGGTGGCAGCGGCTGCTGGCAGGCACAGCCGCAAAAATGACGCTATGCTAGCTAACTATAGCAGGAGGATTGCAAAATGACTTTTCGAACAGAGCGTGACAGCATGGGCGAGGTGCAGGTGCCGGGCGATGCGCTATACGGCGCGCAAACCCAGCGGGCTGTGGATAATTTCCGCATCGGCACCCGGCGCATGCCGGAGGGTTTCATTACCTGTCTGGCGCAGCTCAAGGCCGCCGCCGCCCGGGCTAACCGCGAGTGCGGGGTGCTGGCGGCCGACATTGCCGAGGCGCTGGAGCAGTGCGCGGCGGCGGTGGCCGCCGGGGGGCACGCAGACCAGTTCCCGGTATCGGTATTCCAGACCGGATCGGGCACCAGCACCAACATGAATATGAACGAGGTGCTGGCGCGGCTCGCCGCGGCACGCTGCGGGCGGCAGGTGCACCCCAACGACCACGTCAACTGCAGCCAGAGCAGCAACGACGTGATTCCCTCGACGATCCAGGTGTCCGCGGCGGTGGCGCTGGAAGAGCGCCTGCTGCCGGCACTGCGGCAACTGGCGGCGGGCATCGGCACGCGCGCCGAGGAGCTGCGCACGGTGACCAAGACCGGGCGCACCCATCTCATGGATGCCATGCCCTTGACCTTCGGCCAGGAACTGGGCGCATGGGTCAGCCAGTTGCACGAGTGCGAGGCGCGCTTTAGCGATCTGCAGCCGCGCTTGCGCGCGCTGCCCATCGGCGGCTCGGCCGTGGGCACCGGCGTCAATGTACCCGACGGTTTTGCCGCGGCGCTGGTGGCGCAGCTCACCCAGTTACTGGGGCAGCCGTTTACCGTCGCCGACAACGCCTTTGCGCGCATGGCGGGGCAGGATGTGGCGCTGGAGTGCTCCGCCTGTCTGCGGGCACTGGCCACGGTGCTGGCGAAAATCAACAGCGACCTGCGCTGGATGTCCTCCGGGCCGCTCGCGGGGCTGGCGGAAATCCGGCTGGAGCCGCTGCAGCCGGGTTCATCCATCATGCCGGGCAAGGTCAACCCGGTGCTGCCCGAAGCCGTACTGATGGTGGTGGCGGAGATCACGGGCAACGATGCAGCGCTAGCGTTGGCGGCGCAGTCGGGCAACTTTCAGCTCAATGTCATGCTGCCGCTGATCGCGGATAAACTGCTGGGCGGCTGCGACTTGCTGGCCGGCGCGTGCGCCGCGACTGGCCGCACGGTCGCCGGCTTCAGCGTCAATTCCGAGCAGGTGCAGCGCGCCCTGGCGAGCAACCCGATACTGGTGACCGCCCTGAACGCACAGATCGGCTACGAGGCGGCCGCGGCCATCGCCAAGCGCGCCTACGCCGAGGGGCGAGCGGTGCTGGACGTCGCGGCCCAGCAGACCGAACTGTCCCGCGAGACGCTGGAGAAACTGCTCGATCCCTATCGCCTGACAGGAGCCGCCACTGACTGAATCCGTCGACCCCCGGGCTGTAGTCGTGTTCCGCCAGTGGTTGCGCGGCCCCTCTAGCAGGGGCGCGCGGTGGGCATAGAGATCGACAGAAGCGAGTTTTCCCCAGCGGATTACGCGGCCTTTCGCGCCCGGCTGGAGGACAACCTGCAAGCCCTGCAGCAGTTGCTGGAGCGCCCCGGTTTCGGGCAGGGCCCGGGCTCGCTGGGGGCGGAACTGGAGCTGTATATCGTCGATGCCGCGGGCAGACCCCTGCACGCCAATCACGAGATTCTGGAGCGCGCCGACGACCCCCAGCTCACCCTGGAGTTAAACCGCTACAACCTGGAATACAATCTGACCCCCTACGCGCTGCACGCGCGGCCCCTGCGCGCCACCGAGCGCGAGCTGCTGCACAAACTGGAGCGGGGGCGGGCGGCGGCGGCCGGGCTGGGCGGGCGGCTGGTATCGATCGGGATTCTCCCCACCCTGCGCCCCTCCGATTTCGGCGCGCACTGCATCACGGATCGCAAGCGCTACCACGCGCTCGTCGCCCAGTTGCTGCGCCGGCGCGGCGGCCAGTTCCGCATCGATATCGACGGGCTGGATCCGCTGCGCCTGGAAATGGCGGATATTACCCTGGAGGGTGCCAACACCTCGTTCCAGGTGCACTACCGGGTGGCGCCGGCGCACTTTGCCGACACCTTCAACGCGATGCAACTGGCCACTCCGCTGGCGCTCGCCGTGGCGGCCAATTCGCCCACCCTGTTCGGACACAGTCTGTGGCACGAGACCCGCGTGCCGCTGTTCAAGCAGTCCATCGATACGCGCCGGGGGGACCGCTATGGCTGGCGCGCGCCGGCCCGGGTGAATTTTGGCCAGGGCTGGGTCCGGCGCGATGCGCTGGAACTGTTCCGCGAGGTGGTGCGCATCTATCCGCCCCTGCTGCCGCTGTGCGCCGCACGCCCGCCGGCGCGGGAAGCGGCGCGCGCGGATGGGCTCGGTGCGGCGCCGCCGCTGGCCGAACTGCGCCTGCACCAGAGCACCGTGTGGCTGTGGAACCGCCCGGTGTACGACAATGTGGACGGCGGTCACCTGCGCATCGAGATGCGCTCGCTGCCCGCCGGTCCCACGGCGCGGGACATGGTGGCCAACGCCGCCCTGCTGATCGGTCTGGCCGAGGGGCTGCGCCCCGCGCTGGAATCGCTGCTGCCCGCACTGCCGTTCAACCTGGCCGAATACAACTTTTACCGCGCGGCGCAGCACGGCCTAAACGCCCGCTTGATCTGGCCCACGCCGCGGCAGTCGGGCTACCGCGAGCAGCCGGTGTGCGCCATAATCAGGGACCTGCTGCCGCTGGCCGCGGACGGCCTGGCGCGCATTGGCATCGATGCCGCGGAGGCGCAGTGCTACCTCGATGTGATCGAGCGGCGTTTGCAGCGACGCGCAAGCGGCGCCATCTGGCAGCAGCAGGTGCTGTCCCGTCTGCGCCGGGACCGACCACTGCAGCATGCCCTGCACGAGTTACTGGAGCTATATATGATGCACAGCGCCCGCAATGTGCCCGTCGCCGAGTGGCCGGTATGAGACGCTTCACCTTTATCCGCAACCCCTCGCCGGCGGACTTCGGCAACACCGTGGCGGAATTTCTGCAGGTGCTGGACGGCCCCGCCTGCATTTTGTTCGAGGGCCGCGACAGCGCGCGCACGCGGGCGCTGGTCACCCTGCTGCACGGCAATGAGCCCTCCGGCGTCATGGCGCTGCTGCGCTACCTGAAATCCGGCCGCCGGCCGGCCGTCAACGTGGTGTGCATCGTCGCCTCGGTAGCGGCGGCGCTGGCGCCGCCGCTGTTCAGCCATCGCATGCTGCCGCGGGCGCGCGACCTCAACCGCTGTTTCCGCCCGCCGTTTGACGATGCCCAGGGTGAACTGGCCCAGGAGATACTGGAAATCCTGCACCTGCACGCGCCGGAGGCCGTGGTGGACATGCACAACACCTCCGGCTCGGGCCCCTCTTTCGGAGTGTGCACCTACATGGACCGGCAGCACGATGCGCTGGTGTCCCTGTTTACCCAGCGGCTGATTATCTCCAATCTGGATCTGGGCGCGCTGATGGAGATCAGCGAGGAAACCTGTCCCACGGTGACGGTGGAAGTCGGCGGGCGCCTGGACGATGCCGCCCACGAACTGGCCTGGGAGGGGCTGTGCCGCTACTTCGAGGCGGCCACGGTACTGCGGCCGGTGGACGACACCGACTGGGGGCTGGAGTTGCTGCGCGACCCGATCCGGCTGGAACTGAAGGAACACGTCACGCTGACGTATGCGGAGGCGCCGAGCGCCAGCTACGACATCACGCTGAAACCCGACATCGAACACCACAATTTTGGCGGGGTGCGCCCCGACACCCTCCTGGGCTGGGCCAACGGCGAGGCGCGCGGCCTGTTTACCGCGCTGGATGCCTCCGGTCGCTGCGCGGTGAGCGAACTGGTGCGCATCGAGGACGGCAACCTGTATCCGGCGCAGCCCCTGAAGCTGTTCATGATCACCAACAACGCGGCCATTGCGCAGTCCGATTGCCTGTTCTACGCCGTCGGTGACGACCCGTGATCTCGTCCTGCGGGCACCGGTGAGCCGGCTGCCACTAGCCCGGTGCGATCAGCGTGCCGTCCAACTGCGCCGCCGGCTGCTCGTCGGGCTGGTAAACGAGGATATAGCTGGAGATAAAAATCACGTCACCGGGCTGCAATGTATGGGGCGATTCCAGGGCGCGGCCATTGATTCTGGTGCCGTTTGCACCGAAGTTTTCAATGGCATGGTGCTGTCCGTCATGGGAAATCACGGCGTGGCGGCGCGACACCGTGGGGTCGGGGATCTGCACCGCACAGCCTGGCGCGCGACCCAGTACGACGTCGGCGCCCTGCAGTTTGAAGGAAGCCTGCAGTTCGTAATTGACGTAGAGATCCAGTCGCGGCATGCATGCCTCCGTGGTGATTGTACCCTCGCCTGGGGCTGATGATACCATGCCGGCAACAGCCGCAGGCACATGAGGCCCTCGCCGTGACCGAAGTGCAGCAACTGTCCGAGCGCGATACACAGGCCCTGTTGCGGTGGGCGGATGCGGTGCAGCTACAGGCCGGGGAGCGGCTGCTGCGCGCGGGCGATCCCGGCGACAGGATGTATCTGGTGCTCGAGGGCGCGGTGTCGATAGAGCGACCGCTACAGGACGCCGTGGCCGGGCTTGCGGAGCAGCGCGGGCCGGGCGATCTGGTGGGTACGCTCGCCTTCTTCAGCGGTATCGATAATCCCTGTGACGTGCGCTGTGTGGCGGCCGGCCGCTTTGCCGGTATTTCGCGCGCGACCTTTGACGCGCTGCTTGAACGACAGCCGGACCTGTGGCGCAGGTTGCAGGAAATCGGCCTGCTGCGGATGCGCAAAGTGCAGCTCGCCGCGCACCTGGATCGCCTGTTCGGCCCCTTTGGACCCATGCAGCCGTATGTCCTGCAAGATCTCGAAGCGGATATCCAGTGGCTGAGCCTGCGCAGCGGCCAGACCCTGTTCGAACAGGGCGCTGCCTGCGACGGCGTCTACGTCCTGATGACGGGGCGCCTGCAGATGGCGACCGGGACAGCCGGCGGGCGCGAAACCATCGACGGCACGGTGGTCGCCGGCGAAACGGTTGGCGAACTCGCGCTGCTGACTGGCCGGGCGCAGACCCACACCGTGTTTGCGGCGCGCGACAGCGAGTTGGTGCGGCTGTCCGGTCGCGGTTTCGAACTGCTGCTCAGTCGCAATACCCGCGCCATCCATAACGTCTCCCGGATCCTCGTCGATCGCCTGGCGAGCCGGCGCATGGAGCGCGACCCCGCGCGCATGCCCATTCGCTGCATCGGTCTGCTTCCGGCGCGGCCGGATGTCGAGCTGAGCACCTTTGCCAGTGAACTGGAGCAGCACCTGCGCCGCCACGGATCCACCTTGCGCCTGCACAGCCAGGGTGTCGAGAGCGCACTGGGCTCGCCGGTGTTTGCCCAGGCACAGGAGCAGCAGGCCGCTGGCCTGCGCCTGAATCAGTGGCTGTGTGAACAGGAGGAGGCATGGCGCTACCTGGTTTACCAGGGCGATCTCCAGTGGAGCACCTGGAGCGCGCGCTGTGTGCGCCAGGCCGACGTGGTCGTCGTGGTGGCCGACGCTGCCAGCGCACAGTCCCTGGGAGACATCGCGGCCCGCGTGGCGGACGCGCGGCAGCGCTGGAGCCTGGTGCTGCTGCACCCGGCCGGAACGGACCGGCCCCGGGACACCGCCGCCCGGTTGCGCGACACACACGTGGAGTCGGTTTTTCATGTCCGGCGCGGCCATCCGGGCGATCAGGCCCGACTCGCGCGCATGCTGACCGGCAATGCAGTGGGTCTGGTACTCGGCGGGGGCGGGGCGCGCGGTTTCGCCCACCTGGGCGTGCTGCGGGCGCTGGAGGAACTGGGGATACCGGTCGATCTGATCGGCGGCACCAGCATGGGCGCACCGATCGCCGGCCTGGTGGCGCAGGGTTGCCGCGAGCGGGAAATCGCGCGGCGCTCGGCGCACGCCTTCGACGGGATCATCGACTTCACCCTGCCGCTGGTTTCCCTGATTTCCGGTGAACGAATCAGCAGTTCGATCGAGCGACAGACCGGCAGTTGGGACATCGAGGATTTCTGGCTGCCATTTTTCTGTGTGTCCACCAACCTCTCCACCAGTGAGATGGTAGTACACCGGCGCGGCAATTCCGCCCGGGCCATCCGCTGCAGCGTATCCATCCCCGGCGTGCTGCCGCCGGTGGCGAGCGGGGGCGCGCTGCTGGTGGACGGCGCCGTGCTGAACAATTTGCCCGTGGACGTGATGCGCGAGATCAACCCCTTCGGGACGGTGATTGCAGTCGATGTGACGCCCCGCGCCGGGCTGGTTCCCCGCGCGGATTGCGCGGCGGGACTGTCGGGGTGGCGGGTGCTGGCAAACAAGCTGCTGCCCTGGCGCGAGCCGCCGGCGCTGCCGGGTATCGCCAGCACGATCATGCGGGCGACGTTTGCGGGCTCGTCTCTAAAGCGCCAGCAGGCGCTCGAGCAGAACCTGGCGGATGTGTACCTGCACATCGATGTCGAGGCGGTGGGTATGTTTAAGTTCGAGGCCCGGGAGCAGGCGGCGCAACTGGGCTATGACGGTGCGATCGCACCGCTGCGGGCCTGGGCCCGCGAGGCGCTGCCCGGACTGCTCGGCGCAGCAACTGAAACCAGATAGCACGCGGCCTGCATGCCACAGCGGCAGTCGTACTGCGGCGCCGCAGCACGCGCGGGGCTGGAAGTGCCGGCACGGTACTGCCGACCCGCCCGATGCGCGACCTGCCAGAGTCTCTTGCACCCTGTGATGCGGGTTCTGTGTCCACACCGGGTGTGTCTGCCGGCGCGGCCGCGTTGCGTCAGCGCGAAGGGATAATAGTTTCTGTCAGCCCAACACTCGCGCAGTCTGGGGTTGGCCTGAACCCGTCACCTTTGCTCGCGGCCTGCCTCTATGGCGTTGATCTATGCTAGAACTGAAAATTTATTTGTATAAAAAACAATAAGATAGAAGTATTTTCTGCGCCTGTTGCCAAGTTGGCATGCCGCCTGCAATAACCCTGGCGTGAACGCGCGATACGCTCACATCAACTTGAAACCCGCACTCATCGAGAGGAACGACCCATGAAAATCACTGACCTGAAAGTAGACAAGGAACTGGACCGCCGGGACATGGCCGGCGTGCGCGGCGGCATGGACCCCTTTGCCGTGATTGACTTCTCCACGGGCTTAACCAACAAGGTTGCCGATGTAACGCAGAGCTTCGGCTTTGCTTTCGCCCAGGGCAACGAGGGAGCCGTTACCAACAACCAGGCTATCCAGGGCGGCAATGGTCTGGCCTTCGCGCCGGTAACGCAGCACCAGAGCCAGTACAACGACATGTACGTCTACGATATCGGCCGGGTGTCGGTCGGCTAAGGCGGCATTAACTCAGCAGCGGGGCGGCGTACCGATGCGTCGCCGCCCCAAAAAAACCACGGATTAAACGGAGTACATCACCATGTTGAATATTACCGATCTTGCAGTAAGCAGGGAGCTGGCCCAGGGTGAAATGGCGACTGTCGTTGGCGGGAGTACCGAGCTGCAGCAGCGGCTTTCCGCCCTGATTGACTTCTCCACGTCCACCACCAACAAAGTGGCCGATGTGAACCAGGTGTTTGGCCTGAATCTGGCGCAGGGTAACAACGGCGCCGTCACCAACAACCAGGCCATTGTCGGCGGCAACGGCATCTCCTTCGCTCCGGTGAAACAGGAGCAGCTGCAGCACAACTATTTGGATGTCTACGACATCGGCAATATCTCGATCTCCTGAGATCGACGCCTCCGCTGACGGAGGCATTTTCGGGGGCCGCGGCCCCCTTTTTTTCGGACCGTGGCCGCCTTTGGGCTTGCTGCGTGCAGCCGCGCCACTGCAGCCGTCGCAGCACACAGCCGGTCTTCCCGGGTCATGCCACGGGCGCGCTCACCTTGACTAGACTATAGTGACGGGACGTGGCTTATCGAAACGACAGGCTCCACAGACCGTCCCGTCCGGCGATCGTTCCAGCGCCTGCGCCAGCTTTTTTAACAAGGTAGTGTGATGTCAACCAAGCCAGCAAGCGCAGTAGAACGCACCTGGGAAGGGGCAGCAGCGGATGCACCTGACAGGCCTTCGATACTGCGCCATCGATCGCTCGTGAGGGTATGTGGGCGCCTGGTGCTGCTGGGCGCGCTGCTGCTGCCGGCGGCTTGCGGCAATCTGGCCGGGCCCGACTATCAGCGCCCCGAGGGCCCCCATAAAGACACCTGGAGTGCTATTGACGCTGTCCGGGTCTCGGCCGTCGAAACCATCCGCCCCGACTGGTGGCGGAATTTCAATGACCCCTACCTCGACACGCTGCTGGCGCAGGCAATCAGCAGCAATTACGATCTGCAGGTGCTGGCCGCCCGGACCGGGGTGGCCGAGGCGGCTATCGGGCAGGCCAATGCGGCGCGCCTGCCGACCGTTGACGCGTCGGTGGGCGGCCGGCAGCGGGGCGCCGCGGGCGGGCCCGTCAACCAGGCCTACAGCCAGGCGGCGGCCATCGGCTGGGAAGTCGACCTCTGGGGCAAGCTGAAAAAGGGCGTGCAGGCGCAGGAGGCGGAACTGAAGGCCTCGGAGGCCGATTGGCGCGCCGGCTACCTGACGCTCGCGGCGGACCTGTCCAGTACCTATTTCCGGCTGCGCCAGTTCGATGAACAGATCGACCGCCAGCGGCTCGCGCTGGAGCGCAACAGACGCATAGCCGGCATCTACGAGTCGCTCTACGATGAGGGGGTCGTGCCCCGAACACAGTTGCTCAAGCAGCAGGCCGAAGTCGATGGGCTCGAAAATGACCTGTTGGAACTGCAGCGCCTGCGCGCGCTAGCGGAGCACGCACTGGCGACGCTGACCGGCACACCCGCCGGCGAACTGAGGGTGCCGGCGGGACATCTGAGCACTGCGGTGGACCTGGTCGCTGTACCGGCCGGACTCCCCGCCAGCCTGCTGTCGCGCAGGCCCGACATCGTCGCGGCGGAATACCGGGTGTTACAGGCGCATGAACTGGTGGGCCAGGCGCGCCTGGCCAGGCTGCCATCGATCAGCCTGACGGCGGGGTCGGGAACCACCAGTCCCGACCTCGGCAGTTTGCTGAGCGCCTGGACCTTCGGTTTGTCGCAGGTGGTGAGCATACCGATTTTCGATCCCGCGGTGCAGGCCCGTCTCGACACCAGCGAAGCTTCCGCGCAAGTGGCGGAGCAGGAGTACCGGGCAGCGGTGATTCGGGCCTTTGAAGACGTGGAGAACGCTCTGGTCAACCTGACGCATCGCCGTGAGCAGCGGCGGGAGTTGCTGCAGCAGGCGCAGAAGCTGCGCGTTATTGCGCGACAGGTCGAAGCGCAACTGGGGGAGGGGCTGGTGTCGCAGCTCGAGGTGCTGGAGGCAGAGCGCTCGGTGCTGGCCGCTGAGCAACAGTTGTTGCTCAATCGGCAGCTTATCCTCAGTGCGACTGTCGAACTGTACCAAGCCCTCGGCGGTGGTTGGCCGGCGGACGTGGTGCAGTCGGCAGAGCGGAGGGTAGAACACTAGATGCAGGCCATACTCAAGCCACTGTCGCACCCGCAACTGTCAGATATCCTCATCGAGCAACCGCTTTTTCCCATCGGGCGCGGCGAGCAACCCTTCGCTGCCTACGACGCGGACATCATCGCCCACCTGTCGCGACGGCACGCGCGCATTTTCCGGGAGGGCGAGGGCATCTATATTGCCGATCTCGGCAGCCGCAACGGTACGCGTTTGAATGGCAAGCCAGTGGCGCTCAAGCCGCAGCGCCTGCTGGCGGGTGACCGGCTCACGCTTGCCGGCCTGCTCGACTACGAGGTGGAGATTCGCAGCGAGAGCGGCGACACGCCCCCGGGAGAGAGCGATCCACCCGCCCTGACGCTGTCGCCGACAGCGGAGGGCTCGCCGCTGGATGCCCTGGTCGTGACCCGCTTTCCCTACCTGATCGGCAAGTCGGACCCGGGATTTGCCGCGGCGGACGCGGGCGGCCCGGCGCGCCGCGCTTTCCTGTCGCGGCGTCACGCCCTCGTCTTTGCCCGCGGCAGTCAACTGTTTATCGAGGATCTGGCCAGTACCAACGGCACCTGGCTGAACGGGGAGCGACTGGACGAGCACGCCCGCGCACTGGCCGACGGCGATGCGTTGATGCTGGGAGGTGACTGTTTCTCCTACACGGTGCAATTGCGTACAGGGGCGCCCGAGTCTGGTTGCGGCGCAGCGGCCGGGGCTGCGCCGCCGGAGGAATGCCACACCACCTACGTGACCTCGGCTGATTCTTTCCTGGATATATTCTGCCTCGAGGCGGACGCCGAACAGCCGGACACGGCGCGGGAAGAGGCCGCAGGTGTCGAGGCGCAAAAGCCGGCGGCCGGACCCCCGGCGCGCCCCGGCCTGCTGCGCCGGGCCAGGGCTTTCGGCGGTGAACTCAAGTTGGCTTTCGGCGGCGGTCAGGTGCGCGCCGCCAGGCGCGCGCGCTGGATCCTGCCGGGCGTGCTGGCGCTGGCGGCCGCCGTCGCCGCGGGACTGTACTATGCGGGCAAAGCCCAGCGCGAACTGCACGGCCTGATGGCGCAGGGCCGCTACCGGGAGGCCGCGGTACTGGCCAGCCGTGAACTCGCCGCCAGGCCGGCACCGGATGCAGTCGTCGGCCTGGCCACCGAGGCGCTGGCCAAATACGTGGTCGGGCAGTGGCTGCAACGCAGCCAGGCGGGTGATTACAGCGGGGCACGGTCCGTGCTCGCCGGCGCCAGGCCGCTGGCCCGTGACAATCCCGCGGCTGATGGCTTGCTGGATACCCTGGTGTGGGTGACTGAACTGCAACAGTTTATTGCCGCGCGCGGCGGTATCGACGCGCCGGTCCAGGTGTACGGGCAGGGCGCACAGATCGAGGCCCTGCTGGGGTGGTGGAATCGCAGTCCGGAGGAGTACCGCGGCCGGATGGGACAGCTGCTCAACTATGTGCCCGATTTCAAGGCAACGCACGACCAGACCTTCAGCCAGATGCGCGCGCTGCGCTACGAACAATCGGTCTACCTGGCTGCCATCGACAAACTCAACGCGAGTATCGAGCAGAAGCTGGCCCGGGACCGGCCGGGGGAACTGTTGGCGGAGATAGACGACACCGCCGCGCAATACCCCCGGCTCGGCGGGCTGGAGCAGTTGCGCAGCGACCTGCGGGACTACCTGCAGGTGCACGGCGCGCTGCAGCGGGGCGATCGCCTGCGGGCGGCGGTACTGATCGAACAGGGTGAGTATGCGACACCCCCGTTCCAGAAAAAGGTCGCGGCGCTACAGGCGACGCTGCTGCCCTCGGAAGCCGTGGCGCAGCAGTTCAAAGCGGCTGCGCAGGCCTGGCGTGCCGGTGAGCTGGACACGGCGCTGGGTCTGCTGGCAGGCGTGGCGGGCCAGCGCGGCGGCGAGCTGGCCGCGCAGGAACTGGCGTCCAAACGCCGGATTGTCGCCGACTATGCGCAGTTGCAGACCCTGCGCGCCGAGCCGGATTACGGCGAGCGCCTGATCGGTTTTTACCGCGGCCTCGACCCGGTTGAAGACGCGCATTTCACCCGCGCCCTGACAGCGGAGTTCCAGCACCACAAAGCGGCGGCACTGGAGCGTGCGGACGGCGCCTGGAACAGCGCCCGGGACAGTTGGCAGAGCTACCGGCGCGGCGGCGGTATCAAGGGGCTGCTGCGACTCGAGGAACAGGTGTCCTCACGCTTTGGCGCCCAGGCGCGCCTGTTATCCGCCGCGTATGACAGCGCGAACCGGGCGCTGCGGGTGCATACCCTGCTGTCCGCAGCACCCTCGGCCGAGCGCTTAGCACTGCAGCGCCAGATCGCGTCGGAAATGGCGCTGCAGCGCCGCTCCCTGCAGGAGTTGAGCATGGTGCTCGATCCCGCCGTGCTGGACAGTAAGTTGGGTCTGCTGGCGCCGGCGCCGCCAGATACCCAGGCGCCGGCAAGCCACCGCGTCCGGATGGAGGGCAAACATGAGTGATCGGGAAGACAGGCTGCTGCGTCTGCGCGAAGCGCTGGAGGATCACAGCACCGAGGGTATAACGATACTGGCGGCGGAACCGTCCCGGTTTATTTTCGCCATCATACTCAGTATTGTCGGTTTTCTGCTGGCGGCGCTGCTGTGGTCTTTTTTCGGCCGTGCGGATGTGATCGTGAGCGCCCCGGGACAACTGGCGCCCGACTCGGAAGTGAGGCGCTTTTACGCCCCGATCGAAGGTGAACTGGTGGACGTGTTCATCGCTGAGGGACAGCCGGTGAACGCGGGCGATGTGCTGGCCCGGCTGAACGCTCGCGGCGCGATCCAGGTGGCCGCCAACGCGCTGGAGGCGGATTTGCAACTGGCCGAGGCGCGACGCGAAAGCGAGCGCTTTCCGGCGCGCAGGCAGCTGCTGCAGCGCCAGGTTGAAGCGCTGGAGCGGCAGATTGAAATTGCTCGCAGCCAGCATCAGAAACGTATCGCCGAGGGCATGGCAAAGCTGGGGGAGGCGCAACAGGCCAAGCTGGAAGAAGCGCGCGGCAATCTGGAGAAAGCGCGGCGCGTGCTGGAGGTGGCCCGCGGCGAGCTGGCCAGGTACCAGCGCCTGTTCAACAGGGAGGGCGGCGGCGGCGTGTCGAAAAGCCAGGTGGAGGACAAGCGCAGCGAAGTCGTCGTCGCCCAGGCCGACTTCAAACTGGCCGAGGCCCGGCTCGGTGAACTGGATTTTCAGTTGAGCAGCGAATACGCCCAGGCCAGGGCCGATCTGGAGGGCAGCGATCAGCAGTTGACCGAACTGCAGATCCAGAAAGACAAGCTTATCGATCAAATCCAGTACGAGGAAAACCGGGTGCTGGTGGCGCTGCGCAGCGCCCAGTTGGAAGCCGAGGCCGCCTCGCGGGTGCGCTTCGAGAATATCGACGAGGAGAACTTCCTGCGCATCCTGGCGCCGGTCACCGGTTTGATCACCGACCTGCAGTACACGCAGCCGGGCGATAAAGTACAGGCCAACACGCCACTGGGCGGCATCGCGGCGGCGGATGCGCGCCCGGTGATGGAGATCGAGATCTCCGAGGCAGACCGGGCGTTTTTGCGGATCGGGCTGGAGGTGAAGATGAAGTTCAACGCCTTTGCCTACCAGCGCTACGGCTTCATCTCGGGCACACTGGAATACATCTCGCCTTCAACCCGCGTGTCCGATACTATCCAACTACCCGTTTACAAAGGCCGGGTGGCTCTGGAGCGGGACTATTTCGAGGTTGAGCAGGAGCGCATTCCGCTGCGCTACGGCATGCGCGGAACCGCCGAAGTCGTGGTGCGGCAAAGGAGAATAATCGACCTGGCCCTGGACCCGTTCCGCAAATTGAAGGGATGAGGGACCCGGCGAACGCAACAGTAATCGCACGAACGGAGAAGGTGTCATGTCCGGTATAGTCAAGATCGACGACGAGGTGTTCAGCACCGATGATTTTATCAAGCTGCTCAAACTGGATGGCCGCTTTGAAAACCTGATGGAGGATATCGTACGGGACAAACTGGCGGTCCGCGCCGCCAAGAAGAGCGGCATCGTTCTGACTGACGAAGAGATACAGGAAAAAGCGGACCAGTACCGTCGCGTGCACGGCCTGCACCGCGCCCGCGACACCAACGACTATCTCGACGCCCTGGGTGTGTCGCTGGATGACTTCGAGTCGTTTCTGATGGATATGCTCTACCACGAGAAAGTCCTCGAGCAGGTGACCACCGAGGACGCCATTGAAGAGTACTTTCAACTGCACTCCCCGCGTTTCGACAGCATCGAGGTGAGCCACATCGTGATGGATTCGGAGGGCGGTGCACGGGAAATGCTGTCGTATCTGGCCGACGACCCCGAAAGCTTCAGGGAGATGGCCGCCGAACACTCGGTAGCGGAAACGGCGTCGCACGGCGGGCGCATCGGCAAGGTGCTGCGCGGCTCCCTGCAAAGTGAAATTGAAGCCAGAGTGTTCAATGCCGAGGCCGGGGATTTGCTGGGGCCCTTCCCCGCAGCCGCTGGCACCCATTTCGAGATTTTCCGCATCGACGAGAAGCGGCCGGCAGCCCTGGACGAGGAGACCCGCGCGGAAGTTGTGCGGCTGCTGCGCGACGAGTGGTTGCTGGCCCGGTCCAAAGAGCACAGCATCGAGATGCTGTGATGCGCGTCCCGCTCGTTCGCTGGCGCCGCCCTTTGACTGCGGCCACCGCAACAGGCGGGGCCGTGGGTTGCCCCCCGCGAGGTCGCCGGGATGAGTGAGGCGCCCCTGGGCGATTTTCTCGGTAGCGTCGAGATTCTCTCGGCCTTCAGTGCGGCGGAACTGGCGCAGTTGGCGGATGCCGCCGAATCGAGGTTTTTCAAGTTCGGCGAGTCGGTGTGCAATGCCGGTGACCGGGACGACGGGCTGTATGTCGTCAAGGCCGGCGCGGTACGCATTTTCACCCAGGACGGCGAGCGGGAAATCAGCGTCGGGCTGCGCAAGATCGGCGACGTATTCGCCGAGCTCGCCATGCTGCGCGAGTACCGCCACGAATACTCCGTGCGTTCCTCCGGCAAAACCGAATTGCTCTACATACCGCGCAGCGCGTTCGCGCCGCTGCTCGAAGGCAACGAGAGCGCCACGGCGTTCATCACCAGCTACGTCGCCATCAGTTCCGCCGGGGGTGTGGTGTCGCGCCTGTTCGACCTTCGCGACAAGGTCGAAAAAGCCGACATCGAACAGATCATCCGCAGCGTGGGGGTCAAGCGGGTCGCCGCCGGCCAGACCATCCTGGAACAGGGCGACAGCCAGGATCACCGCCTGTATGTCGTGCGCCAGGGTGAAGTGGCGCTGGTGTGCGCCGAAGAGGGCGTGGATTACCCCATTGCGACGCTGCGCCAGGGCGAGGTGTTCGGCGAGAAAGCCTGCCTGATGCGCCAGGAGCAGCCGGCCTCGGTGTCGGCAGTGACCGACACGGTGCTGCTGGTGATTCCCGAGCAAACCGTGGCCGTGATACTGGAGCGCAATCCGAAACTCCGGGAGGTGCTGGACGATCGCATCCGCTTCAGCGAGCGCGAACTGGAACGGCAGAAGAAACTCGCGGCGCGCCGCCGGCGGCCCCTGCTGCTGGATTTTCAGTCCAGCCCGGGACTCGGCGAGCGCGTGATCAGGCGTTTCCCGCTGATCGAGCAGGCGGAGGAGATGGATTGCGGCGCCGCCTGCCTGGCCATGATCTGCAAGCACTACGGCATTCCCATCACGTTGGGAAAACTGCGCGAGATGGCCAATGTCACGCTGCAGGGTGCCACGCTGGACAGTCTGGCCCGGGTGGGCGAATCCCTGGGCTTCACCACCCGCGGTGTGCAGTGCACCTACGACGCCCTGCTGGGCTTCGAGTTGCCGCTGATCGCCCACTGGGAGGGCTACCACTACATCATCGTGTACGGTGTCTCTAAAACCCACGTCTGGGTGGCCGACCCCGGGCCGGGATTCCGCAAGATGACCCGCGAGGAGTTCGAGCGGGGCTGGGGCGGCACCTGCCTGCTGTTCAATCCCGGTGCGGACATGGTGCAGTTGGCGGCGACGCGTTCACCCTGGGTGCGCTTCGTCGGCTATCTGCGCCCCTACAAAAAAATCCTGGGCTACCTGTTTCTGGCGACCTTTGTGATTCAACTGCTCGGGGTGGTGCCGCCGATCATCATCCAGAACATTCTCGACCGGGTGATCGTGCACCACAACGTACCGCTGCTGAACCTGCTGATCCTCGGGCTGGTCATCACCAGCGTGTTCATCCAGCTCACCTCGGTGCTGCGCGCCTTCCTGTCGACCTTCATGATACGCAACATGGATTTCATGATGATGTCGCATTTTTTCAAACACGCGATGTCGCTGCCCATGGCCTTTTTCGCCAAGCGCAAGACCGGCGATATTTTCGCCCGCTTCCAGGAAAACCTGACCATTCGCGCGTTTCTGACCGAGTCCACGATCAGCACCATTCTCAACCTGCTGATGGTGTTTATCTACTTCACCATCCTGTTTCTCTACAACGTCAAACTGACCCTGCTGCTGATTGCATTTGTGGTACCGATCATGCTGCTGACGGTGCTCGTCACGCCGCGCCTGAAGCACTATGCCCGGGAGGCCTTCACCGCATCCACCGATGCCGAGGCCGCCCTGATGGAGACCCTGGGCGGCGTGGAAACCATCAAGGGCATGGGTATCGAGCGGGCCATGCGGCTGAAGTGGGAGCGCAAGTACGCCAGATCCCTGGGCGTACAGTACCGGGCGCAGCGCTTCAGCATCTTGGTCGGTCTGGTCAGCCAGTTGCTGAATGCCGCCACCACCGTGGTCATCCTCTGGGTCGGCGCCAGCCAGGTGCTCGCACAGGAATTGACCATCGGCCAGTTGATGGCCTTCAACGCGCTCATGGGCAGTGTCCTGGCGCCGCTCATGGGGCTGGTGCAGTTGTGGAACCAGGTCCACGCCGCGGGCGTGGCCATGGAGCGCCTGGGCGATGTCCTGGATATGGAGCCGGAGCAGAAGCCGGAGGATGTGGCGGCGCGCGTCATGCTGCCGGACCTGCGCGGACACATCAAACTGGAGGGCGTCTACTTCCGTTACGGCGGCAGCGAGACGCCCTATGTGCTCGAAGACATCAGTGTCGAGATCGAGCCCGGAGAACTGGTGGCGGTCGTCGGGCAGAGCGGCTCCGGCAAGACCACGCTGGCCAAGCTGCTGGTGGGGTTTTACCAGCCCACGGAGGGCCGGATCCTGGTGGATGACTACGATCTCACCCAGATCGACAAGGAATACTACCGCGCGCAGATCGGCTATGTCATGCAGTCCAACCTGTTGTTCTCCGGCACCATTGCCGAGAACATAGCGGCCGGCCAGGAAAATCCCGATCGCCGGCGCATGGTGGCAGCGGCCAGGATGGCCGATGCCCACGACTTCATCAATGCCATGCCCCTGGCGTACGAGCAGGTGGTCGGCGAACGCGGCATGGGCCTGTCCGGCGGCCAGATGCAGCGTGTGTGTATCGCCCGCGCTCTGTACCACGATCCGCGCCTGCTCATTTTTGACGAGGCCACCTCGGCACTGGACACCCAGTCCGAGAGCAACATCCTGGAAAACATGCAGGACATCCTCAGGGGCCGCACGGCAGTGGTGATTGCGCACCGCCTGAGCACCATCATGCAGGCGGACAAAATCCTGGTCCTGTACCAGGGCGCCGTGGTGGAACAGGGCACGCACCAGCAACTGGTGGAGCGCCAGGGCATGTACTATCAACTGGTGAAGAAACAACTGTCGGGTGCGCCATGAAGCTGTATAACATCAAGTCAAAATCCTCGGCGATTTCCTATGCCGGGGTGCTGGAAAAGGTGGAAATCCTCAGCTCCACCCTGCGCTGGGCGGCGCAACTGGAGCGGCCCGAAATCGAGAAGCTGCTCGGCCAGTGCAACAGCCTGCGCGACGAGGTGATGCAGCTCTCCCACAAGGAGCGTTTCATCCAGGCCTCCAGCGCCCGCGCGAACAAAAAGAACGCCTCCGAGGCCGAGCGGCGCCAGGCGCTGGTGGATCGCAGCTTCGTGTTCGAGGGCGTGTTCGGCGCAAACCCGAAGCTGCTGGAGTCACTGGAGGTGGCGGAAAAGGCCGCACCCACCGACTTGCCGGTGCTCATCGAAGGCGAGAGCGGCACCGGCAAGGAACTGATGGCCAAGGTGATTCACGCCAACGGCAGCCGCGCCGACGGCCCCTACATCTCGGTCAACTGCGGCGCCATCCCCGACAGCCTGCTGGAGTCCGAACTGTTCGGGCACAAGAAAGGCGCGTTTACCGGGGCCACCGGCGACCGCCGGGGCAAGTTTGAAAGCGCCCACGGCGGCACCATCTTCCTCGATGAACTGGGCGAGTTGCCGCTGCCCAGCCAGGTGAAGCTGCTGCGGGTGCTGCAGTCGAACGAGATCCAGCGCGTGGGTTCCGATGAACTGATCGAGGTCGATGCCCGGGTCGTCGCCGCCACCAACAGGAACCTGCGCCAGCTCAGCGCGCAGGGCGCCTTTCGCGAGGATTTGTTCTACCGCCTCAGCGTGATTCAGGTGACCCTGCCGCCGCTGCGCGAACGGCGCGATGAGATCCAGCTATTGAACGAGTTTTTCTGCGACGAGGCGGCCGAGCGCCTGCACCGCGCACCGATCAGGATGAGCGCCCGCCTGCTGCGCTTTCTCGAGCGCTACGACTACCCGGGGAACATCCGCGAGCTGAGAAACATCATCTACCGGCTGTCGTGCCTGGCCGCGGACACCGCCGATCTGGAGCACCTGCCCGACGACCTGCGCCCGGTAGCGGGCGCGGCTGCCCCGGCGGGTGCGACAGGCGCTGCCGCCATCGCCGGCGCTTCGCTGGCCGAACGCAAGAAGGCCGCCAGCGACCAGGCGGAACGCGACTTCCTGGAAAGCGGACTGCGCGAGACCGGCGGCAAGGTGGCGGAACTGGCGCGGCGCATCGATATGAACCGCTCCCACCTGCAGACGCTGCTGAAAAAGCACGCCATTCGCTCGCGGGATTTTCGCGCCGGCGCCAAAACCTGACGCTCAGATGGTGCTGTTGCTGCCCAGCAGGTCCTGGTTCACGGTGACGCTGATCTGTGCGTCGCCGGCCTGCACGTTGACCACGTTCAACTGGTTCTGGTTGACCGTCTGCTGAATCATCTTGTCGATGTAGTTGTTGGTCTCGTAGTTGTTCACCTCGAAGGTATCGAAGTTAAAGAACTGCTTGATTACGGGGCCCCCCGCGCTCGCGCCGCCGGCGGATGAAAACAGGTAGCCGCTGGAAACGCCGCCGCCGTAAACCTGTGCCCGCGCCCCGGCATCCAGGTCCCGGATTGCGCTGAGATCGTTGATGACTATGTGCCTGTGCATGGTATTGCTCCCTTGACATGAAAAATGAAACACGCGTCTCCAGGTTGAATGCACATAATGTGCCATAGTCGGCGCGCAGCCCCGCCCGGCGCCAGGGGCCTGATATCCAGGCCGCTGCGGCCCCGCCGGGTGCTGCGCTGCACCGGTGATCGGGGCCAAAGCAGTTGTATCGGGCCCAACAACCGGGGCCTCGGTGTTGGTTGGGATCAATCAGCCGGACGTGCCGAGGCCTTTCTGTACGCGCGCGGGCCCTGCCGGGAAAAATAAAAAAATACTTTAAAAACAATGAGATATAAAAATCGCGCAGTTTTTTGCCGAAGTTGGCACGGCCGCTGCAAAGGTCAGGCTGTGAGCGTTGAGGCGTTCATTGCTTCACCACCCGACAATGAAACCGAGAGGAACCGACAATGTTGAACATTACCGATCTAAACACGAGCAGGGAGCTGGACAGCGTGGCCATGGCCGGCGTCAGCGGTGGCGTCACGGAACTGGAAAGGCTGGGCGCACTGATTGACTTCTCCACCTCGCTCCACAACAAGGTGGCCGATGTCGACCAGGCGTTTGGCTTCAGCCTGGTGCAGAGCAACTCCGGGGCAGTGACCAACAACCAGACGATTGTCGGCGGCAACGGTATCGTCTTCGCCCCGGTCCACCAGACTCAGACCCAGAGCAACGCCCTGGCACTGTCCGATATCGGCCGGACCTTTTTATCTTGATCGCAACCCCTGATCATCAACGAAAAACCCGACTTCGAGGAACGTTACCATGTTGAAAATTACTGATTTGACTGCCAGCAAAGAGCTGGATTCCCGGGATATGGCCGGGGTTCGCGGCGGTATGGACCCCTTTGCCATGATCGATTTTTCCACCGACTTCGTGAACAAGGTGGCCGATGTGCAGCAGACATTCGGCTTTGAGTTCGCCCAGGGCAATCTCGGTACGGTGACCAACAACCAGACCATCACTGGCGGCAACGGCCTTGCCTACGCGCCGGTCGAGCAGAACCAGAGCCAGTACAATGATCTGTATGTGGCTGGCGTCGGCAACGTTGCCGTCGGCTAGAACCAGGTGCCGGTTGCGCGATGAGAGCGGGGTGTGTGACCCCGCTCTCATCGCTGTATTGTGATGGGTGTTTTAAATGCTAGACTTTGCTGCGAGTGCCAGTGCAGCAGGGGGAGAGTGCCATGAGCAAGATTACGATTCAGGATTTGTCCGACAGTGTCGAACTGGACCGGGCGGCGATGAGCGCCATCCTCGGTGGTGCGCGCACGGCGCGGGCGGGACTGCAGCAGTTGCAGCGGCAACAGCAGGCCCCGACAGCGCTGCGCCTGTTCGATCCGGCGCGCCGCCGACAACCGGCGCGCCACGCAGCGGTATAAGCGCCCGCCGCCGATCGCATCGCGGGATCGGCGCGGCGGCGGACTTGCTCTACAACTCGAATCTGAGGCCCGCCTCGATCAGAGAATAGCTCAGGCCGTCGTAGCCGACTATCGTGCGGTAGGAGATGAAGGCGGAACGCCCGCCCTGGAACTGGCCCGACACCCCCAGGGCCAGATCGAAATAGTCACTGTCCAGATCGGTCGTGGCGATCAGAAAACCGGTCTGGTTGATGTCGTCGCGGTAGCGGGCCCTGATGGTTTCGCCCCCGTCCTCGAACTCGTGTACCCACGTCGCACTCGCCTGCGGAATGATCACGCCGCTGGCGGTGCTGATTGCATTGGCCAACTGCACGCCCAGGTTGGAGGTAAAGGACTCGTAGGTTATCGAGCCGACCGCCAGCGCCATGGCGCCGCCGGTCTGCTGCAGGTCTGTGGACCTTTCGCTGTAGCCATCGACATCGTTTTCCACGTAGTCCAGGCGCAGGGAGGGCGTGATCGACCAGGCCTCGCTGTTGTGGACATAACCGCCGCCGACACTGAGCGTGACCAGGTCGCCCTCGGGGCTGGACGTCATGGCCTGGTTTGCCGCATTGCCGGCAATCGAGTAGACGATATGGCGGGTCATATCGTAATCCACCCGGCTGTACCCCGCCGAGCCCTCGAAAAACCACCCGTCCTCGAGGTAGTAGGTACCGTAGGCGGTCGCCCCCCAGGTCTGGGTGTCCAGTTTGCCGGCCCGCCGGTCGTAGTCGACCTCGCCGTCGGAGTAGTTCAGGGCCAGGCCGGCGACGAGGTTGTCCGTGAAGCGATAATCCATACCGAGCAGCGCCCCCCAGCCGTCGAAGTCATAGCCGTCCTGCACCCGGTTGTCGTCCTGGTCGCCGGTGATGTAGCGGGCATTGATGAAAGCGCCGAGGCGGCTTTGCATGGCGTCGGCACTGGCGCCACCGCCGGTCATGTCGGCAAACAGCCGGTTGTCGGCAATGAGTTCACTCTCTGCAAATGAAGACATGCCGCCAGTCAGCCGCAGCAGTTGCATGCGCTGCGTGATAATGGACAGATTGGCGTCATTGCGACGCACCGAGACCGCATTTTGCGCGGAAATCTGGTCCGCCGCCAGACTGTTGAGGGCCGCCGTAACCCCTGCCGGATCCGCCACCGAGCCGCCGACCAGCAGGTTGCAGTCATCCTGGAAACGGTTGTTGTTCGCCGCCTGGCTGGCCCCGTTGGCGCCGGTTACACAGGTGTCCAGAATGGCCTGCCCGGAGGCCGATGAATTGGGCCCCGTGGCGTCGCTGTCGACAATACCCTGAAACTGTTCCGCCGGGTTGAGGGTCTGTGCCACGGCGCCGGCCGACAGGCATAGAAGCAGGGGCAGCAGGCACACTGTGGCGCCGGCAGCCGGACCCGGTTTTGACAGGTGGTTTGCGTTCATCGGTTTCTCCCTATGACAAACAAAAAAGCTGGCTAAAAAATCCTTAGGGCCGTTGTTCGATGTCCTGGCTTGACACCGCAGTGCCGTGATGGCCAACGTGAGTATAGTCCATAAATGCTATACCCATTTTTTGGGGCTTGAAAAACACCGCTGCGACACCGGTCTCGCTCACGGCGCTGGGCCGGCGTCCATACCGGACAGGACAGCCGGCCAGATGTCGCGCCAGCAACAGGCGTGGTCGTAACCGGGCACCACTCGCAGCGTGTCGCGTTGTTGTGGTCCCAGGGCCTGTCTGAGCAGAGCCGCGGTGATGACCCGGTCCGCGGTGCCGATGTAGTGTGCCTGGTGTATTGCCGGAGACAGCGGCGCCTGTCGGCGGGGGTTCAGTGAGCCGCGCAGCGGCGTGTAACCGTGCAGCGCCGCCCAGGCGTCGATATCCAGGTTGCCGGCCAGGGTAACCACCGCGCGCACATCCGTGCGGCGCGCCGCCAGCAGCATGGCGAGTGTGCCGCCGCCACTGTGGCCGAACAGGGCGATGGCGCGGTAGTCGCGCGCGAACCGATCGATGACCCGATCGAGGCTGGCCACCACCGCTTCAGAATAACGGCGGTCGGTCCACCACTGGGGGCCGCACCGGGCGTCGCCGGTGCGGTAATAGCAGGGGCGCCCCAGATAGATTGCAGGGGCGGGGTCGAGGGTCAGCAGTTCCAGCATCAGGGGCCGGTCGGGCGTCGGGTCGCGCGCAATGCTGTGCGCATTCACCCAGGCTTTGCCGTCGCCCTCGAGGTAGACGTGCAGCACCTGTCCGGGGTGTCGATTCAGGAACAACTGGTGTCGGAATGGTCCGCCGAGGACCGTTGCCGGTGTCAGTTCATGGCGCTCCACCAGTGCCGTCACCCGGTTGCCGGCACAGCCGGTGACCAGGGTCAGTGACAGCGCGAGGCCGGCCAGGTGGCGCCGGCGGCGCGCCGCGCGGTCGCGGCGGGGCAAATCAGGCGAGGCATTGCGGGCGCGGTGCCATCGAGTGATGGATGCCATCAAACAGTTTCCCCAAAAATTGTGCGTTGCGGTCCAACAGTATTTTCCTGTCGCGCCGGTTCATGCGAAGGAAAAGGGCTGGAAAAAAAATAAAAACGTTATCAATCAGCAAGATATAAGGCGCTCTCGCATTTTTGCGCAGTTGGCACGCGCCCTGCAAAGTCCACCTTAGCAGGCTTCGTGTACAACACGGTGCGCAAGTCCCCAACCTGAGCCGAGGGTTCCAGCATGACATACACAGCGGAAAGATACAGCGATGACTTTACCGACAGCGGCTGCGGCTATATTCGAGATACCGCCCTGCGCCGCGCGGAAAACTGCCCCTCGGATTGGGCGGTGGGCAGCGATGAGGCCGGCGAGCGACTCTATACTTGCGCCAGCATCAGCGACTACCTGCAGCGCGACTGCGCTTGAGTGGACGCGATGTCGCCGCTCTGCCCAGCGCCCGCTCGCCCGGGTCGGTACCGCCGCGGTGCACTTGCGCACGCTGCGCTCGGCTGCAGACGACACCGTGGCGCGATTGCGCCGGGGCTACCTGCGCCGGTTGTTGTGGCTGCGGGTGGCTTGGACTATTCTGACAATAGTGCTCGAACAGTGGCGAGGCCGAGCGTGATGCGAAAACCGAGTACCGTCGCAAGCCGTTTTCCGGCGAGTGTCGCCCGCAAATGGGTCGGCCTGGTCGCGGTATTTTGGCTGGTCGCACTGGTGGCCGGCTGCAGCACCACAGACGCCGGCAAGGCCGCAACCACCGCAGCGCCAGGTGCCGATCATGGCGGCTCTGCGGAGGAGTTTTTCATCGTCGACTGCCTGCTCCCGGGGCAGTTGCGCCAACTGGGCGGTAACTTTACCTACCTGACCCAGCGCCGGCCGATCAAGACCGCACAGAGCGACTGCGAGATCCGCGGCGGCGAATACGTCGCCTATGACCGGGCGGACTACAGTTCGGCGCTGCGTATCTGGCTGCCCCTGGCGCAGACGGGCGACGCCGCCGCCCAGACCTACGTCGGCGAAATCTATGAGAAAGGGCTCGGGCTGGAGCGCGACTACGAGCTGGCCGTGCACTGGTATGGGCAGGCGGCCAGACAGGGTTTTTCCCGCGCGCAGATCAATCTGGGACACCTCTATGAGAAGGGTCTGGGCGTCCCGCAGGACAAGCAAAAGGCCTTGAATCTCTACCGCAGCGCGTCCGGACTGGGCGCCGATCACCTGCTCTACGCCTCTACGCTCAGCACTGACTACGTCCCGCGCCAGACCTACGAAACCGCCCAGCGCGACTTGCTGACGCAGCGCCAGCGCGCCGACCGACTGCGCCGCCAACTGGACCGGGTCAACGGCGAACTCGAGCAGCGCGCTGCCAGCCTGAACGCGGCCGAGGAGCAACTGGCGGCCCTGCAGGCAAAACTCGAAACGGCCAGGGCTGCCCGGGAGCGAGCCGGCGGCGCGGCGCCGAGCCCGCAGGCCTCCACCGCCGGGCCGGAACAGGTGGCCGCTGTCCGGGAAATGCAAAGCTACCAGCGCGAGCTGGAATCGCAGTTGGCGCAGTTGCGGCGACAAAACAGCGAATTGTCCGGCAGCCAGCGGGCGCTGGTGGAGCAACTGACAGACAACGAGCGGACCAGAAATCAGTACCGCCAGCAGATCGGGCAACTCGAACAGCAACTGACCCGGTCGCGGCTCGAGGTGAGCCGCGCGGAGCGGGAGGTGGCCGCGCTCAGCGAGAACCTGGCGCAGCGGCAGTTGCGGGACAGCACGGTCGGTCCCGAGCTCGCCGCGTTACAGCGCGAAGTGGAGGAGAAAAACAGGGCCCTCGCCGATGAGAAGGCCAGGCTGGCTGCGGTGGAATCGGACAACCTGCAGCGGCAGCGGCAACTGTCGGAAACGCTGGCGGCGCTGGATCAAACCACGGCGCGGCTGGCATCGGCCGAGAGCCGTTACCAGCAGGAGCGAACCAGTCTCGATACACTGTTGCGCGACCGGGAACAGGAACTGGAGAGTGTGCGTCACCAACTGCTGCTGTCTCAGGCGGCCATGCAGATGCAGCGCTCCGGCAGCGAGGAGACGCTGGCGCAGCAGGCGCAGGCGCACCAGCAGGAACTCAGCGCACAGCAGGAGGAAATTCAGCAGCTCACGGCGCAGCTCGCAGCGCAGCGCGAGCTGGTCGAGTCCGAGCGACAGCAGGTTGCGAGCCTGGCGCAGGAAGCGGGCTCTTACCGCCTGCAGCTCGCCGCCCGCGGCGGCGCGGGTACCGGCGCCGCGACAGCGCAAACTGCCGCGGCTGCAAGCGACGGGCCGGCAATCGAGATCATCGAGCCACCCGTGGTACTGGTGCGCAGCCAGGCCACCGTGGGCCTGCGTACCTTTGCCGGAGAGCGGCAGGTCATCGGCAAGGTTTTCGCGCCGGCCGGCCTGCTCTCATTGAGCGTCAACGGCGCGGCGCCGCAGCTCACCGAGAACAACCTGTTTCGCTCCAGCGTGCCACTCACGCGGGACCCGACACCGGTGGAAGTCGTGTTGATCGACAACGAGGGGCGCCGGGCCGCGGTGTCTTTCTCCTTTGTCAACGACACCGCGGAGCGGGCCGGTGCAGCCGGCAAACCGATTCCGGCCAGATCGCGTTTCAGCAGGGTCGAGACGCCGTCCACGCCGCTGGGTGACTACCACGCTCTGGTGATCGGCAACAATGACTACCACGATTTTTCCACGCTGATCACCGCGGTCAACGATGCCCGGGATACGGAGGAAATCCTGCGCAAGAAGTACCACTTCAAAACGAAGCTGCTGCTGAATGCCGACCGCTACGCCATCCTGGCGGCCCTGAACGAGTTGCGCCAGACGCTGGATGCAAACGACAACCTGCTAATCTACTACGCCGGGCACGGCAAGCTCGACGAAAGTGGAGAGGTGGGTTACTGGCTGCCGGTGGACGCGGAGCGCGACAACAACATCAACTGGATCTCCAACAAGGCCATCACCGATATCCTGAACGTGATACCGGCCAAGCATATTCTGGTGGTCGCCGATTCCTGTTACGCCGGGACCCTGACGCAGACGCCCATCGCGCGGATACAGACCGACGTGCCCGATGAGGTGCGCGCGCAGTGGATGCAGGTCATGGCTGCAACCCGGGCGCGGATTACGCTCACTTCCGGTGGTCTGGGGCCGGTGCTCGATGGCGGCGGCGGACGGCACTCGCTGTTTGCCAAAGCGTTTCTGGACGCCCTGCGCAGCAATGAGGGCGTACTGGAGGGCTATGCGCTGTACTCGCGGGTCCTGACCGCGATGGCCGCGCAGTCGTCGCCCCTGGCGCAGCCCCAGGTGCCCCAGTATGCGCCCATTCACCTGGCCGGGCACGAGTCCGGGGAGTTCTTTTTCAACCCGATCTGAATTTTGCTCCGCGCGGCGCGGCGGTGCGCCAGGCTGCGCAGCAATTGGTGAACGTGCCCCGGGCGATCCGGTTTCCCTCAACCGCCGCATTGCATACACTACACCCACGCTGGCGCGTCGCCGGTGCAGGCGCCGGACAGGTTGCACCCGGCTGATACATGGGAAGGCACATTGAGCGAACCCGAGAGACTGGGAAAGTACCGCGTCGACGGCATCCTCGGTGAAGGGGGTATGGGGGTCATCTACCGCGGTTACGACGAGGATGTCGGCCAGGCGGTGGCCATCAAGACCATTCGCCCCAGCCTGCTCAAAGGACGGGCCGGCCGCGAACTGCAGGCGCGGTTTCTGCGCGAGGCGCAGGCGCAAATCCGCCTCCACCATCCCAATATCGTGCCGATCTACGAGTTTCAGCCCGGTGGTGAAGAGATGCCCTTTTTCGCCATGGAATACGTGGAGGGAAAATCGCTCAAGGAATACCTGGCGCTGGGCATGCACTGCAACCTGGAGTTGTCACTGCACATCATCGGCCAGGTACTCGATGCGCTCGCCTTTTCCCACCGCAAGGGCATCGTGCACCGCGACATCAAACCGGCGAATATCCTGTTCCTGGAAGACGACTATTACTCGGTCAAGATCGTGGACTTCGGCATCGCCCACATAGAGGAGTCCGAGTACACCCAGACGGGCAGGATGATGGGCACGCCGCAATACTACTCGCCGGAGCAGAGTATGGGCCGCAAGGTCGATGCCCGCAGCGATCTGTACTCCACAGCGCTGGTCTGGTACGAACTGCTGACCTGCGAAAAACTCTCCCCCAAACTGGCTGCCGCCACACATCGACACGGCGTGACCGACGAGCATCTGGCGCGCCTGAACATGTACCCCGCCGAGACCCAGAAACTGCTCAAGTCGGTGCTGCGGCGCGCCCTGGCAACGGACCCCGACAAGCGCTATCAGAGCGCATCTGACTTCTCTGCGGCCCTGCAGCCCCTGCTGCAGGAGCCGGCACCGGTCAAACGGCGCCGCGGCACGCGATGGATAGGCGGGACCGCCGCGCTCGGGCTGGCGCTGCTGACCCTTCTCTATGTTGCGTACCGGGCCGGGGTCAGTTGGCCGGACCTCTTCGGGGAGGCGGTCGAGCCGGCGCCGCGCACCGCGCTGAACGCCGAGCAGCAGCAGGAGTTGGCCGACCGCCTGCGGCGCGGCGATCTCCACCTCGCCGTGGGTCGCCTGATCGCGCCACAGGGCAGCAACGCCGCGCACTCCTATCAGCGGGCGCTGGAAATCGATCCGGGCAACACCGACGCGCGCGAGGGTTTACAGGCGGTACAGCGGCAGCTGCTGGCGCAATTGCAGGAGCAGAGGGGCCGGGGGCCGGCACAGCAGCAGTGCAACGAGCTGCAGGTGGCGCGGCATGTCTTTCCCGACAATGCCCGTTTCGCGGCGCTGTGGGAGGAGCTGCAATGCCGCGGCTAGCCGGTCGGGCTCAGGGTGATTCGACTGCGCTGTCGGGGTAGTAGGTCAGCGTGGCATCCGGGTCGTCGCCGGGTCCGACCGGCCGCCCGATGATAAAGGATATATTGTCCCGCGCTCGGCGCCCCAGACACAGGTTCAGCAACTGCCTGGCGCTCTGCCGGATATCCGCCGCCAGCATGGCGGTGACGATCTCATCGGGGCTGACCTCGTGGTAGAGGCCATCACTGCACAGCAGATAGGTGTCGCCGAGCCGGATATCGAAGGTCTCCAGGTCGAGATCCAGCAGGGGGGCGGCGCCGACAGCGCGGGTGATGGCGTTGGATGAGGGGTGATTGACGGCCTCCTCGGCAGACAGACGCCCCGCGCGCACCAGCTCCGCGACGTGGCTGTGATCGCCCGTGAGCTGCTCCAGCTCCCGGTGGCGGGCGCGATACAGACGGGAATCGCCCGCCCACACGCAGGCACCCCGGCATTCCTGCGCCAGCATGGCCACCACCGTGCTGCCGATGGTCTGGCCGGCCAGATGGGTCCGGGCGTAGGCGATCATGTCGCTGTTGCAACGCTCGACCGCGGACCTGACCTGGTCGAGCGCCTGCGGCAGACTCCCGGCCAGGTGCAGTGCAGCCAGTTGCTCGGCCAGCATTTGGCTGGCCACCTCGCCGGCGGCATGCCCGCCCATGCCGTCCGCGATCATCAGCAGGGGATAGTGCTTGTCCGCCAGCAGCGCGTCCTCATTGATCCGGCGCACGTTGCCGCGATGACTTTGCGTGGCGATATCCCATTCCATGTGCGGTCAGTCCTGCGGAAGTCGCTCCGGCCCGGTGCCCGTGGCGAACCAGAACCGTAGTCAGTATATGGCTGTCCGTCAACAACAGCCGCTGCCACAACAGCCGCAGCCGCAGCGCCCTAGTGCTGGCCGGCGCGCGCCGGGTCCTGCAACAGGCGCAGCCTGCGGGCGAATACCGCCTCGTTGTTGAAGCGTTGCAGCAGCACCAGCCGTTCGCGCTGCATCTGCAGTTCTTCGCGGACCAGCGCGGGTAGCAGCAGGTTGTGCGCTGCGGCGTTGCCCCGCGGATGCAGCAGCGCCGCAGCGGCTCTGAGCAGCGTGTCAGCCTCCACCAGGCTCGCGGCGCGCTCGGCGAAGCCCGCGTGTGCCGTTGCGGCCTGTCGCATCGACCCGTCGATGCCGCCGCGACGGCGGTAGTCGGCCCACAGTTGGCCGGCGCGCTGCACGCGCCGCAGCGCCGCGGCGGCCGCGGCGTCGGCTGCAGACAGGTCGCGTTCCATGCGCCGCCAGAAAAACTGGTCTTGCGCGGGATCCAGATCCAGGTAGAAAGCCACGAGCGCCTGCGCGTCGCGCCCGCCGGTGCCGCGCTCGGACAGGGCCTCGTAGCCCTGCACCAGTCGTGCGTAGTGCCGCAGCATGGCCTCGGCCTGGGAGTTGCCCGTCTCGTCGGTCAGCCGCTTGAGCGCGCTGATGGCCGCTACCAGTTCGCCACTGCGCCATGCGTCCCGGGCCTGCGACAGGCGCTGCAGTAGTGCGGCGGGCGGCAGCGCTGCGTCGATGTGCCGGCGCGCGCTGGTTTCAAACAGGGAGGATTCGAAAGCCCGGCGGCGGCGCGCCTGTGCCAGTTCCAGCAGGTGTCCGTTTGCCTGCAGGTAGAGCATGTCCCGATAGCGGGTGGCGTCGCGCAGCAGTCTCGCCAGCTCGGGGTCGTCGGGTTGGGCGCGCGCCCGGGCGAGCAATTGCGCCGGCAGCGCGCTGGTGTCGCCCCGGTCGAGGGCGCGGGCCGCCAGCTTGCGCGCTGCTGCGTAGGCATCGTGTCGGGCTCGGACGGCGTCCGTGGTTTCCGGCGACCGGTCGATAAAGTAGTAAACCAGGGCACCGGCGATGGCCATCGCCAGGGCTGCCGCGGCCGCCCACCGGCCCGGGTGCCGGGGTGTCACACAGGTCGGTCGGGGTATGCTTAGCGTGTCTGTCGAGGTGTCCGTGTCGTGCTGAATTTGCGTGGCGGCAGCGGCCGGGTGCGCGTCGTCGTGCGCATCGATGTCACGGTTGAGAATTTCCGTGGCCGCGTCGTCATCTCCCGCCGTGGGCATCAATTGCTCCTTGATTGCAGCCCCTGGCGGCGCCGTTCGACAGTGTTTGCCAATTCCTCGCGCTGGTCCATCGATTGCCCCACGGCCCGGGTCGATACAGTGACTATAGCATGAGGCCGGTGCGGGGCCACTGCCACGCGGTCGCTCGCGGGCCGCTCCCGGCCGGGCCACTCCAGGCCGGGCCGCTCCACGCCGGGCCGCTCCACGCCGGGCCGCTCCACGCCGGGCCGCTCCACGCGCACCTTGCCCGACGACGGGTCAGCGCGGCACCACACCGGCAATCCATGCCATGTGTTGACCTCGATCCCCGGGATACGGCACGATTGGGCACCCGGGTGCCTGCTAGCCAGTGCCGGCGTGCGCCGGCCATCGAGGGTTATCCATGCTGAACTTGCAGTTTCGTGATCAGCCGGGGAGGTTCGTCGAGCTGTCATCCGCGACGATCACGCTGGGGCGGGATCAGGGCAACGATGTCGTGGTCGACGCGCCCTCGGTCTCTGACTTCCACGCGAAGATTGTCACCGCGCGCCAGGGCCCGCAGCTCGTCGACCTGCACAGCGCCCACGGCACATTCGTGAATGAGCGGCGCATCAGCGAACGCTGCAGCTTGCAGGTCTCGGATGTGATTCGTCTCGGCACCGTTGAGTTCGAACTCAGCGACCCCGGTACCCATCCGTCGCAAGATTGGGGTCTGCGCGCAGACGCAGACCGGTGCACCGGCCAAATTCACCGGCTCGGGTCCAGGACCATCGTGGGGCGAGAGCCCGGCTGCGATCTGCTCATCGATCGCGATACGTGCTCTCGCCGGCACGCTGAACTGCTCATCGAGGGCGATCATCTGCGGGTCACCGACCTGGGGTCCGCCAATGGCACCTTCCTCAACGGTGAGAAAATCGAACAGGCCAACGCCCGCCCGGGCGATGTACTGCGCTTTGACAAACAGCAGTTCATCGTCGTGGGTCCCGCCCCGGCGCAGGTGCCGCACGACTCACGCGCGGCGGATCTCACGGTGTTGCGCGCGGCCACGGGCGCGCAGACCATCTTTGAGGAGGGGCCGCGGGAAAGCGCTGCGGCGCCGCTCCCGGCACGCGCCCTAAACACGGACACAAATCCGCCACTGGCCGATGCAGAGACACTGTGGTTGGTGAGGCCGCCCCCGCCGGCGGAGCTGACGGAAATAACCGCGGCGGGCGAACCGCGCGTGTTCGTGCTGGCCTGCGACAGGCAGCGCCTGGGTCGAGGTGAGGAGTGTGCCATCGTACTCGCCGAAAAGAGTGTATCCAAACTGCATGCCGAGTTTGCCTATGAACGCGGGGCCTGGCTGGTGCGCGATCTCGGTTCCAGCAACGGCGTGCTGGTCAATGGCCAGCGTATCCAGGAGAGGGAACTGGTGACCGGAGATCGCGTGCAACTCGGGCGGCTGGAGTTTGCTTTTCGCTGCCAGGCGGCAGGCGATGACGGGGAAGACGCCACCATGCTGTTCCGGCCTGCGCCAGCCGCCGCCCGGGGAACTGGCGGGGTGAGGGGCTGGAGGGCCGGCCCGGATGGCGTGCGGCGTCGCGTTTGGTTTGCGCTCCTGTGCCTGTTGGGCTTGCTCGCAACCTGTCTACTAATCGGGCAGGTTCTGTCGTCTGGCTGGATATAATGGTTTTTGGGGCTTGCAATTCACTTTCAAAGCACTGAGTATATATACAGTAGTGGTGCGGGGGCAGAGGACAGAGGACACTCGACACCGAGTACCGAACATCGAACATCGAACCAAAGACAAGACAACAAGTGAGGACCACCATGGATGCCAACAAAGTAAAAGCACTGGAAGCAGCCCTGAACCAGATCGAGCGCCAGTTCGGCAAGGGCACGGTAATGCGCATGGGCGATCGCGATCGCGCAACCATGCCCTCGATTTCTACCGGCTCCCTGGGGCTGGATATCGCCCTGGGCATCGGCGGTCTGCCCAAGGGCCGCATCTGTGAAATCTACGGCCCCGAGTCCTCCGGTAAGACCACGCTAACCCTGCAGGTGATCGCCGAGGCGCAGAAGGCCGGCGGCACCGCGGCCTTTATTGATGCGGAGCATGCGCTCGACCCCTCCTATGCGGAAAAACTCGGGGTGCGAGTGGATGACCTGATCGTATCCCAGCCCGATACCGGTGAGCAGGCACTGGAAGTGGCTGAAATGCTGGTGCGCTCCGGGGCGGTGGATGTGCTGGTTGTCGATTCAGTGGCGGCGCTGACGCCCAAGGCGGAGATCGAGGGCGAGATGGGCGACTCACACGTCGGTCTGCAGGCGCGCCTGCTGAGCCAGGCCATGCGCAAGCTGACCGGGGCCATCAAGCAGACCAACTGCCTGGTTGTTTTTATCAACCAGATCCGGATGAAAATCGGCGTCATGTTCGGCTCCCCGGAAACCACCACCGGTGGCAACGCCCTCAAGTTCTACTCCTCGGTGCGCCTGGATATCCGCCGTATCGGCGCCGTGAAGGAAGGCGATGAAGTGGTGGGCAACGAGACCCGGGTGAAAGTGGTGAAGAACAAGGTGTCGCCGCCCTTCAAACAGGCCGAGTTCCAGATTATGTATGGCAAAGGCATCTACCACATGGGCGAGGTCATCGACTGGGGTGTCAAGCTCAATCTGGTGGACAAGTCGGGGGCATGGTACGCCTACAAGGGCGACAAAATCGGGCAGGGCAAGGCCAATGCGGCCAAGTTCCTGGAGGATAATCCGGCGGTCGCCAGCGAGATCGAAACTGAAATCCGGCGACAACTGCTCAATACGGCTCCCCCGGCAGAAGCTGTCGAGGCGCTTGTGCCCCAAGCGCAAGCCCGGGAGTGATTGCCCGCGGTGAGTCGATACGCCGCGCCGCCAGTCGTTTTGTCCCGACGCCGATAGCCCGCCGCTGGCGCCTGCTTTTCCGGTGACTGATATGGACAGCGACCGGCGCCGGGAGCCCGCTGCAGGCGCCGCTGGATCGACCGTCGATGCCGCCGCTATCCGGTTGGCGGCAATGAACCTGCTGGCGCGCCGCGAACACTCCCTGAACGAGTTGCAGCGCAAGCTGCGGTCCCGCTTTGCCGATGAGGCCCTCGTATTGTCGGCGTTACAGCAACTCAGGGCTGAAAATCTGCAAAGTGATGAACGGTTCGCCGAGGACTTCGTGCGCCAGCGCGTCAGCCGCGGTTACGGACCCCTGCGCGTGCGCCAGGAATTGCGCGAAAAAGGGCTGCCCGACAGCGTTATCGCCGCCGCAGTCGAGGCAGTGGATTGCGACTGGTGTGCGCTGGCCGCCACGGCGCTGCGCAAGAAGTTTGGCGAGGCTGAGGCGCCGGACATCAGGGAGAGGGCGCGGCGGGTGCGCTTTTTGCAGTATCGCGGCTTCTCCACCGAACATTTCCGGTACCTGCTGGCAGACTGAGGCGGCGATTTTGTTTGTTCTGTCCGCTCTTCGGGTAGCCCGGGGGCGAGACCAGAAGCCGCAATCTGCGGTGCTGCCGGTTTTCGTCACTGAACCACTGTGCCGTCAAACCGGCGCCTTGCAGCTAACGGCTGGTGCTCTTGCTGATCTAACTTGATCAGGTGGTTGGAGCACTAGTACTCCGCGACCAGGGTGTTCATGGTGCGCTGCAGGAAATTAAAATCGGCAGCCTCCATTTCCTGGAAGATGGCCTGTAATTTCGGGCTGTTCGCCAGCGCTTCCTTGTTGCTGACGTAGGCGTCCATGTTCGGATAGGTGGTGAAGACGATGACCTGGGAGGCGAATTGCGGCTCGGGGTGGCCGGCGAGTACGAAAATTTCGCCGCCGCCCTCGGGGTCGACTTCCCTGGCGAGTTTGATGGCCCGATCGATCAGTTTGAAAAAGCCCGCGGCATTTGCGTGCACGTCAAAGGTATCCATTATCACGACCGGCTGCTGTTCCGCTGCTTCCAGCACGTCGTCCGTTTCTGTTTCCGCCGCGAACGCAGACAGGTGCGCCGTCAGACACAAGGCAATGGTGGCAATGCTGCGATACAGGACAGTCTGGTAGTTCATGTGTTGGTTCCTCCAGGGGACAGCGGCAAATGCCGGTTGGCAGTGTGTATGAACTTAAACGTAGTCCTTCTTTTGTGGTTCGGCAAATCCCTGCCGGGTTGCACGGCACATACTCAAGGCTGGCTCGAGGCGGGCAGTCGGTTTGGCACCGGTGAATCAGCTTCAATCCGCGGCATTTCATCCCGTGTTGGCGGCGTGCCCGCTGCACCGCCCGGTCGGTTCCGATGCTGTCCGGCTGGCTGCGGGTGCTGTTTTGGGCCGCAGCGTGTGCGGGTAAACTGCGTCGATAGCGATCGGCAACGGCCGCGCGCCGGATGCAAGCGGGGGTTTCTGCGTCTTGCCTGCGGGGTGTTGTGGTTTTGCCTGTCGTGTTTTATAAGGCGGTTGAATCACCACAGGAACCGTATGGTTTGTCGATGTCATCCACAGGGCCGGTGGCGCGATGCGCACTGGCCGGTGTACTGCGCTTGACGCTCGGGCGCTGGGGGCGGCTGTGCTGTGCGCTGTCGCTGGCGTGTGGTCTGGCGGCTGTTGCCGCTACAGAGGATGGCGGGCCGGCGGCTGCGGACGGTATTCATCTGGTCGTCGATACGGCGGCGCTCACCCTCTCAGTGATGCGCGGCCAGACCTTGCTTTTGCAACTGGAGAACATCGCCATTGGCAGCAATGGGCCGACCCGCAATAAGCGTACGCAGGATGAAAAGACCCCGCTGGGAGAATTCCATATCAATGGCATAAGGACCAGCGAGCGCTACCACCTGTTCCTGTCCATCGACTACCCGACCATGGACCATGCCTGGCGGGCCCTGCGCGACGGCCGCATCAGCGCGCTGGAGTATCAGCAGTTGCACGAGGCCTGGCTCAGCGGTCGCACACCGCCGCAAACCACCGCGCTGGGCGGTTATCTGGGCATCCACGGCATCGGCGCGGGGAGTGTCGAAATTCACCATGATTTCAACTGGACCAATGGCTGTATTGCCGTCACCAACGAGCAGATCGAAGTGCTTGCCGCCCTGGTGTCGCTCGGCACCCCGGTAAGTATCCGCTAGGTTTTTCCGGCGTTCGCAGGCCCGTGGCGGGCCTGGTAGCCCTGGTTAGCGGCAACTGTCCATAGCGTAAATGGCTGTCATATTCACATTCCCCGCCGTGCAAATACCGCTTGCAGTCTCCATTTCTATCTTTGAGAATAGCCCGCGAACAACGCTTGACCGTCGGGGTGGGGAGTCGACAAGCTCCCGTTAGCCGCGGCTTGTCGGGGTATTTCACCCGGGCGCTGATGCGCGCGGGCCATATCGGATTTTTCAGGGAATAACCGCCTGATCTGCAGGGTCAGGCACGCAAGGGAGATAACGCTATGCGCAATTTCAAAACGATGACAGCCGGACTCATGGTAGTGGCTCTTACCGGAATCGCCGGCTGTGCCACCAACGGGGATCTGGAAGCGCTGCGAGCAGACGTTCAAAAGGCCCAGGACACCGCCAGCCAGGCGGCGGCGGACGCCGCCAGCGCCAGGCGCGATGCCGCTTCTGCCAAGGCAACGGCTGAACAGGCCAACGATACTGCCAATGCGACCGCGGAAAAACTCGATCGCATGTTCAAAAAATCCATGAACAAGTAAGTACGGGGGTACCATCGGATCGGGGCGATGACGGTTTGCGTTATCGCCCTTTTTTTTTGGGCCAGGCCGGCGCCGCCGCGGCAACCGCCCCTATCTGGAGATGACGGTCGGTATGCCGCTTTGTTCGTGCAGCGCGCGCTCCATCGCCACGGCGTCAATTTCTCCAAAGCGCCGGAACAGAGCCTGATCGATCTCGAGCATGGCGAGTTCCCGCAACGCCGCCGAACTCATCCGGTCCTCCTCCAGCGGCGGGTGTACTTCCAGGTACAGGTCGCCGCCGTGCCAGCCGGCCTTGGCGGGCTGATTGATGATTCTCACTGCAGTGCCCACGGGCACCTGCGGGAACAGCAAGTCAATGTCCTCCGGCAGCATGCGGATACAGCCGTGGGATACACGCATGCCCACACCGTAGGACTTGTTGGTGCTGTGGATCAGGTAGCCGGGAATGCCCAGGCGCATGGCGTAGGCCCCCAGCGGATTATCCGGCCCAGGAGGCACCACGTGCGGCAGCGGGTCGCCGTCCGCCGCGTGTTCGGCACGGATCGATGGCGGCGGCCGCCAGCTCGGGTTGCGTTGTTTTGAGACCAGTTTGGTCTCGCCCAGCGGGGTAGACCACTCCATCCGCCCGATGCTCACCGGATACGTTTGTACCTCCCGCCGCTGGTCCGGACCCGGCTCCGGAAAGTAGTACAGGCGCATTTCCGGGAGATTCAGAATCAGTCCCCGGTGCGGTGCGTTGGGCAGCACATAGCGGGAGGGGAGCACCACCCGGGCACCGGCGCCCGGCAGCCAGCGGTCCACCGCGGGATTGGCGCGCAGGATTTCCTCCTGGCCGATATCGTGGCGCCGGGCAATATCCAGCAGGGTTTCCTCCTGCGCCGCCTCGACGAATTGTACCGCGCCGAACAGGTCGAATTCAGCGGGCGGCAACTCAAACGTCGCCGCGCGGACCCCGATAGTCGAAAGCAGCGTCAACAAAGCGGTCAACACGCGCATGGAAAGGGCGGCCGGCGCTCGCCGCCCGCCGCTGCACCGGTCGCGAACGCTAGACATCCACTTTGCCCCGCAAGTGTTTTACACGGCCGCGCCGCGTCTTGTCGTCCACACGCCGAATCTGTGCATTGCGGCTGGGGCGGGTCGGGCGGCGCGCCCTGGGAGTGGCGGCGGCACTGCGGATGATGTCCCGCAGTCGGGACAGGGCATCTGCGCGGTTCTTTTCCCGGCTGCGAAAGCGCTGAGCCTTGATCACGATCATGCCGTCGCCGGAGATACGCCGGTCGCGCCGCGCCAGCAGCCGCTCTCGATACTCCGCAGGCAGTGACGACTGTGCGATAGCGAAGCGCAGGTGGACTGCCGAGGACACCTTGTTGACGTTCTGGCCGCCGGCTCCCTGCGCACGAATAGCCTGAAACTCGATTTCGCTCAGCGGAATTGCCAGGTGATCGGAAATTTCCAGCATGCTGTGTTACCGGTTGCCGTCCGCTGCTTCGCGGGCGTCGACCCCCGCGCTGTTGCGGATATCGCCGGCGTTGTTTGACCCCGCGGCAGGCCGGGCGTTGAGCACTGCCAGAAAACTGTTGCCGTATTTTTGCAGTTTGCGCTCCCCCACACCGCTGATGCGGGCCAGTTCTGCCATTGTGCGGGGCAGTACGAGGCACATTTCCTGTAGCGTCCTGTCGTGAAAAATCACGTAGGGCGGTACACCCTGCACCTCGGCAAGTTCCCGTCTGCGCTCGCGCAGTGCTTCCCACAGGGCGACATCGATCGCCTCGTGCAGCCGCACTTTGGTCTGCTGTTTGGGGGCGTTGCGCCTGCTGTCCCGGCGCAGGGCGATGGTTTCCTCGCCGCGCAGCAGCGCGCGGCATTTTTCCTCCAGACGCAGCGCTCCGAAGCCCTCGATATCCACGCTGAGATAGCCGCGCGCGACCAGTTGGCGAAACACCGAGCGCCACTGGTTGCCATCGAATGCACGGCCGATGCCGTAGGTCGGCAAGTGCTGGTGATCGAACTGCACGATCTTGTCACTGGTCGCGCCGCGCAGGACATCGATGAGATGGGCGACGCCGAAGCGCTGGCCAGTGCGATAGACCGCACTCAGTGCCATGCGCGCGGCCTGTGTGCCGTCCCAGGTTGCCACCGGTGTCAGACAGTTGTCGCAGTTGCCGCAGGCTGTTTCGCGGCTTTCTCCGAAGTAGGCCAGCAGAGCCTGGCGGCGGCAGGTGGTGATTTCACACAGGCCCAGCATGGCGTTGAGCCGGTGCTGTTCGGCCCGTTTGTGTGCCTCGCTGCCTTCCGAGGTGGCCATCATCTGGCGCAGTTTGATCACGTCCTGCAGGCCGTACACCATCCACGCGTCCGCGCTCTGGCCATCGCGGCCGGCGCGGCCGGTCTCCTGGTAGTAGGACTCCACCGTCCGCGGCATGTCCAGATGTGCGACAAACCGCACATCGGGTTTGTCTATGCCCATGCCGAAGGCAATCGTCGCGACGACGATGACGCGTTCGTCGCGCAAAAAGCGCGCCTGAGTGTGTGCGCGGCGTTGCGCCGGCAGCCCGGCGTGGTAGGGCAGGGCGTCGTAGCCGTGCTGCTGCAGCCACAGTGCGGTTTCCTCGGTTTTGCGCCGCGACAGGCAGTACACGATGCCGGCGTCCTGGCGGTGCTCGTCGCGCAGAAACTGCAGTAGCTGCCCCCTGGCATTGTGTTTCAGGGAAATACGATAGCGTATGTTGGGACGGTCGAAGCCGGCGATGAACTGCCGCGCCTGGCCGAGGTCGAGCCGCGCGATGATCTCGGCGCGGGTGCGCGCATCGGCCGTGGCGGTCAGCGCGATACGCGGAACGCGGGGAAAACGCTGGTGCAACAGGCTCAGTGCCAGGTAATCCGCGCGAAAATCGTGCCCCCACTGGGAGACGCAGTGCGCCTCGTCGATGGCAAACAGGCTGATTGGTGATCGCTCCAGCAGGGCCAGGCAGCGCTCCTGTGTGAGCCGTTCCGGTGCCACGTACAGCAGGTCCAGTGCGCCTGTTTCCAGATCGCTCTCCACTTGTCGGGCGCTGGCCGGGTCGAGGCTGGAGTTGAGAAATGCGGCCCGCACGCCGAGTTGGCGCAGCGCGCTGACCTGGTCCTGCATCAGTGCGATCAGCGGGGAGACCACCACTCCGCAGCCATCGCGCGCCAGTGCGGGTATCTGGTAGCACAGGGATTTTCCGCCCCCCGTCGGCATCAGGACCAGAGCGTCGCCGCCATCGATGAGGGTTTCGACAATGGCTTGCTGGGGTGGGCGGAAGGAGTCGTAGCCGAAAACGGACCGCAGGAGTTGATTGGCGCTATTCATGGCAGCGCAGTATACCGCAGTCGGGGTGGCATGCCCGCAATCAATTGGGTGCGCAAAGACCGGTGTTGGCGATTCAGTGCAGACCGCCAAGCGGAAAATGCGGGCCTGCCGACGCGGTAATAATGCTACTATTGCCACTTGTACCACATGGCACTGGCCCGCTGTCAGTCTCATCCCCCGGGTCAGCGCCATGCTTCCTTTAGACCGATTGCCGAGCGAACAGGAGAGCGCCGATGGCCGCGACCGACGAGCAGGTGCACCGGCAGTGCATGCAGCGCTTCATTGAACTTGCCAACCGCATGAAAGATGAGGGGGTGGACCGCCGGGTGGTGTCAGCCGGTCTTATGACCGCCTCGGCCGTCTATGCCACCTACGTGTTTGCCGGGAACGATGGCACGCTGGCTCCGGCGGGCGTCGAGAAAGTTGCCGCCGCCTACAAACAGCAGTTGGAGCACACGCAGCGCGCCAAGCAAGTACGCAGGGAAGGTGGCACTGATTCCGATTAACGCGGCGGTTGGCGCACCACCTCGCTTATGGGCGTGCCTGGCGTCGCTCGTCTCCGCTGCGCCGGTCAGTGGCGACCACGATGCCGTTGACGGTAATGGGAAACACCACCGGCTGACCCCTGCGGCGGTCCGTGGGGCTGCGTATCACCCGGCGTTTTCTCTCGCGCGCCGCGGCCCAGGTGACGATGCGTCTGTGCTCGTCGGCCGAGACATAGTTGCGGGCCGCCACAGTGAACACATAGGCGGAAACGGCCACTGCCGTCAGGCCAACGGCTGCCAGGATGATTAGCACAACATCCATTTTCGCTAAGGACTCATGGTTCACTCAGGCGCTCGCCCGGGCTTCATGCAATAACCGCGCCTGATTATTTTACGCTTATTTTACAATGGGTTTGCGCCATGTTAGCGCGCGGGATAGAGCCCGACAACCATAAAGTGTAAAAATTTCTGACACATCCCGATGTGCCTCGGGGGTTTGCCTGCCGGGGCTTGTCTGCCAGTGTCATCTGGAAGGGGGGCAGGAAACCAGGGCCACCTCAGACAGTGTGAACAGGCCCTAGCGGGCGCCTTTGCCGAACAGTACCACTTCCACGGTGTTGAGGCTGATCATGAAGTCCAGGAAGAGGCTGTGGTTCTTGACGTAGTAGAGGTCGAATTGCAGTTTTTGCCGGGCGTCTTCCTCCGATGCCCCGTAGGGGTAACACAGTTGCGCCCAGCCGGTAATGCCGGGCTTTACGCAGTGGCGTGCATTGTAATAGGGGATGCGCTCGCTCAGCTGCCGGACGAACTCGGGGCGCTCCGGGCGCGGGCCGATAAAGGCCATATTGCCCGCCAGTACATTGAGTATCTGCGGTAATTCATCGATCCGGGTCCTGCGGATAAACGCCCCTACCCGTGTCACCCGGCTGTCGTTTTTGGTGGCCCAGCGCGCCTGGCCATCGCCTTCGGCGTCGACACTCATACTGCGGAACTTGAGGACTTTGAATTCCCTGCCGTGCAGTCCCACGCGGGTCTGGCGAAAGAGCACGGGCGCCCCGACTCCGTCTTCCAGCCAGATGGCCAGGACGGTCAACAGCATCACGGGCCAGGTAAGCGCCAGCAGCAGCGCGCTCGCCAGCAGATCAAAGCAGCGTTTGAGCAGCCTGGAGGCGGAACTGTTTCTGAACCCCTCGGAAAAACTGATCCAGTCGTTGGTGGTGAAATCCACCAGTATCTTGCCCGCCTCCTGCTCGAAAAAGCTGACCAGATCGAGCACTTTGACCCCGCGCAGGCGGCACTGAAACAGTTCATCTGAAGGCGTCTGCCCGCGCTTGTCGTCCAGGGCCACCACGATCTGGTCGATCTCGGTCTGTTGCGCGTAGTCAGCCAGCGGTTGACGCAGATTGATGATGCGCTCGCCCTCGATTCTGGGCTCCTCGCCGCCGACGCGAACGAAGCCGACGATGTTGAAGCCCTTGCGGTCCGAGCGCCGGCGCATCGCGCTGGTGATGGTGCTGGCGGCCTGACCGGAGCCGTACACCAGCACCCGGCTCTTGAACTGGTCGAGGTCGGTCAGGCTGGTGAAGGCCTGCCGGCTGATCAGGTTGCCGGTGAACGCAACCAGCGCGGTATAAAAGAAAATGCCGCGCCACAGGTGCAGTTCCGGGAGCACATAAAAAACCAGGGACAGCACCATGGCTGCGGCGACAAAGCCACCGGCAGAGCGCAGCAGGACACCCGAGGCCCCTTCGCGCATGCGCGGCTCGTACAGCCCCATGGCGGCCAGGCACAACACGGTGATGCTGGCAAAAACCGTTGCGCGGGTGGGTATCTGGTTGATGTAGTTCTGGAAACTCAGGGGCTCGAACAGGAAGTAGAGGTAAGCTCCCGCGTAAAACGACAGGATAAAGAGCGCGAAATCTATCAGGGCGAGCCAGTAGAATGACGAGTGAATGTGGTGATTGAAGACCCTGACCGTGGCCATGGTGATATTTTTCCTTCCCTGCTTGGCGGGCGTTTTTGACTCGGGATCCTGCCGATTGCACCAATCCGATGCGCAAATTCAACAGTAGCACGTGATGGCGCAGTCTGCCGAAAATCCGCGCGGTACTGTGAACTGGTTCCCAACTTTTTCTGCGGTGCGTGCCAATGGTCTGTCACCGGATTGGGCAGACGAGGTGAGCGGCCTGAATCAACGGCGCAAGTATCCACGGATTTGGTGAAAACTGCAACATAACGCGTGAGTTAAACGAAAATAAAGGCATTTCTCCGGAGGTCTCTCGGTTCTGGCCAGCCCCGCTGCGGCATCGCGATACAGGGCGGTTACTGGCATCCCGAGGGCAGGGTACAGGCCGCGCCGGGGCAGCGCGGGCGGCGTTTGCTCGCTCAATCGCCGGTCGTCTGGCTGTCCTTGAGCCTGATCAGAAGTGCCTGTGCCTCCGCGCGTTCCGGAAAGCGGTTGTCGCTGTTCTCCAACAGCTCTTGCAGCGTCGCCAGGGCCGCTGCCGGTGCGCCTGCGGCCGCGTCGATCATCGCCTGGTGATACCGCAACGAGGGGTTGTCTGGAGCGACTGCCAGGGCGCGCTGCGCACTGCGTCTGGCGCGCCGGTAGTCCCCGTCCAGGTACTCGATGACCGCCAGCGTGTCCAGGACCTCCGGACGGTCCGGCGCAATCTCGGCGGCGCGGCGGATATAGGCATGGGCCCGCTGGCGGTCCTCTTCGCGCAGGTACCAGGCCAGGTTGTTCAGCGCGGTGACGTTGTCCGGGTTTGTTTCCAGTATTGCCTCGTACTGCGCCATGGCCTCCTCGACCCGGTTTTCACTTTGCAGGGCGCTCGCCAGGGCGGTGCGGACCAGTATGTCCTGGGGGTACTGGGCTATCCACGCCTGCTGCAGGCGCCGGGACTCCACGGTATTGCCCGCCAGATTGTGGTACAGCGCCAGACGCAACAGGGTTTCTGTGGTCGGTGCCTCGGTATAGGCTCGGGCGGCCAGCTCGACAGCCTCAGGGAGTTTGCCCTGTTGTTGCGCCGCCGCGGCGCGCAGGCCGAGCACCTCGGCGCTTTCCGGAGCCAGGGCCTCGAGCCGCGGCAGGTAGTGATTGAAGGTCTCCAGATCGCCCTCGGTCAGCGCCAGTCGCGCCATTGCCAACAGGGATGGCCCGTAGTTCTCGTCCAGGGTCAGCGCCCGCTGCAATTGCTGCCGCGCCCGCTCGCGGTCGCCGCTGCCCTCGGCGGCCATGGCCAGCAGGTGGTGCGACGAAGGGGTGTTGGGGCTGGCGGCAATCAGTTGCTCCAGTGTGTAGCTGGCGGCGGCGTGCTGGTTGCCCGACAACTGCGCCAGGGCCTGCATTTGCAGTACCTGCGGCGATTGTTTCTGCAGATCGGTGAGGGTGGCGAACAGGGGTGCCACCTGATCGGACTGGCCGCTGCGCAAATAGTAACGCGCCAGCATCAGCCGGGGCTGCAGGGCGTCCGGATGGGACGCCATGGCCTGCTCCAGGTGCGCGACCATGTCTTGCTCGCGCATCTCTCTGGCGTCCAGGGCCGCCAACTGCAGCAGGGCGGACAGGGAGTTCTCGTGGTGCTGCAGAATAGTGCTGTAGTAGCGACGCGCCGCCGCCAGATCGCCCGCTTCGATTGCCATGGCGGCGAGGCTGTGGTTGGCGGCGGGGTCGCCCGGTTCCAGTTCCAGCGCTTTTTCGAACGCTGCGCGGGCCTCATCGGGCTGGCCGCTGGCCAGGTACACCTTGCCTAGCACATTGTGGGGCGCGACCTGTCCCGGGTTGCGCCGGCGAAAGGCCTGGGCCGCTTCGATGGCGCCCTGGAAGTTCTTCTTGCGCAACTGGTTCATGATCAGCAGGATATCGGCCTGCTGAAATTCCGGATCCAGGGTCAGCGCCGTTTCCATGTGGGCGACCGCCGCGTCATCCTTGCCTGTCATTAGCAGCCCGGCACCCAGGCGGACCTGGGCCGCTGGTGAATCGGGCTGCAATTCCACGATCCGCGTCAGCAGGGTGAGTCCCTCTTCGGTCTTGCCATCGCGCAGCAGCGCATTGGCCATGATGTTCAGTGCGCCGGTGTCATCGGGATTGCTGTCCAGCACCGGTTGCAGCAGGTCCTGTACCGCAGTGAACTTGCCCTGTTGCAGGCGCAGCAGGGCCAGCAGCTTGCGGCCGGCGACATGTTCCGGCAGCAGCTTGACGAAGCGGCCGGCGAAGAGGGCGGCCTGGTCCCGATTGCCTTCCATCAGGTGCGCACTGCCCAGATAGAACAGGGTCAGTGGATACTGTTCGGCCGCGGGTTCGGCCACTGACAGCGCCGTGATCGCCTGTGCGTATTGTTTCTCCTGGAAGTACAGGATACCCTGCACGTAGTTGCCGGCCGGGTGCTGTGGAGCGGCTTTCAACAACACAGTGGCGTCCGCCTGCGCCGCCTCGAAATCCTGCCGCTGCAGATTGACCAGCGCCCGCTTCAGGCGATCCGGAAAGTTGTTTTTCTGCAGTGCGATGGCCTGGTCGAAGGCCGCCGCGGCCTCGGGCAGTAGCTGCTGATACATCAGGATGTCACCCTTGAGGCTCCAGGCCGGACCGAGCTGCGGCGCATCGCTCAACACCTCCTCCAGCACGATCAGGGCGCCGGTGGCATCACCCCGGGTGGCCAGTACGCGGGCCTCCGCCATTTTCGCATCCACCGAGTCCGGATCCCTGGCGAACGCCGCCGCCACCAGCTTCTCGGCGGATGCGGTTTCACCCAGGGCCAGTTGTGCGGCCGCCTGGGTGGCCAGCAGTCGTGCCGCAGCCGGGGCTTCCAGGTTGTCGCCGGACAGCGCCAGCACCGCGCTGTACTCGCCCTGGGCGAGCTGCGTGCGGGCCAGGGCCGGCGTGATGTCGCTGGCATCCCAGCCCAGCTCGCGCGCGCGCAGCAGCTCTTTTTCCGCGGACAGGACGTCGCCGGTATCGAGATAGAGCTTGCCCAGCAGCCAGCGTGCCCGGGGTGAGGAGCCATCCTGTTGCAGCGCGTTTTTCAACTCCACGGTGGCGCTCTGGTAGTCGCCGCCGGCCATGTGCTGATCCGCTTGTGCGATCAGTTCCTCGACCGATTTGCCGCCGCAGCCTGCCAGCGCCAGCAGGCCCAGGGTAAGGGCGATATTGCGTAGGGTCGTGCTCATAACAGGATCTCGAGTGGGTGGGGATGGCTGAGAAAATCCCGCGGACTCGCGCTGTAGCCGTAGGCGCCCGACTGGTATACCACCAGCAGGTCTCCCGGTTCGGCCACCGGCAGTTCGACTTTCTCCGCCAGTATATCCAGCGGTGTACACAGTGGTCCGACCACATTGACGATTTCAGTGGCCGGTGATGCCATACGATTGCCCAGGCACACCGGGTAATTCTTGCGCAATACCTGCCCAAAGTTGCCCGAAGCGGCCAGGTGATGGTGCAGTCCGCCGTTGGTGATCAGGAAGGTCTCGCCGCGGGACTGCTTGCGCTCCAGTACTTCGCACACGTAGATCCCCGCAGCGGCCACCAGGTAGCGGCCCAGTTCCATGACGATTTCCGCACCGGGTAACTCCTCGCGCGCCGCGGCCAGCAGCGGGGGCAGGCTGGCGGCGATCGGCTGCAGGTCCAGCTCCCGCTCCCCGGGAAAGTACGGGACGCCCAGGCCGCCGCCGATATTCAGCCAGCGCACCGGTTGCGGGGCGCACCCGGCCAGGCGCACGGCCAGTTCAAAGGTGTTGGCCTGGGCTTCGACAATCGCCTCCGGACGCAGGTTCTGGGAGCCGCAGAAAATGTGAAAGCCGACGAAATCCAGCGGCAGGCTGGCCAGCTCTCCCAGCATTTGCGGCACGCGCTCGGCGTCCACTCCGAAGGGCTTGGCTCCGCCGGCCATTTTCATGCCGGAGGTCTTGAGCTCAAAATCGGGATTGACGCGGACCGCGACCCGCGGGCGCTCGCCGCGCCCGCTCACCAGGGCGGCGAGCCGGCGCATTTCGTGTTCCGACTCCAGGTTGATGATAACGCCGGCGGCCACCGCCGCCGTCAGATCGGCTGTGGATTTGCCCGGCCCCGCAAAACTGATGGCCCGCGGGTCCGCGCCGGCTGCCAGGGCCACCTCGAGTTCGCCGGCGGAGGCCACGTCCAGTCCATCGGTAATGCCGGCCAGGTGGCGTACCACCGCCGGCATGGGATTGGCTTTCATGGCGTAGTGCAGGTGCAACTCCGGTGGCAGCAGCTCTCGCAGGCGCTGCACCTGTGCCGACATCACCGCGCTGTCGTAGGCATAAAAGGGCGTGCGGCCCATCTCGTCGGCCAGCGCACTGAGGGCGCGGCCGCCTATCTGCAGGCAGTTGTCCGCCACCGCGAACTGGGTCATGGAGGCGTGTCGCGGCCGGGGGCGGGCTGTGCTGGTGCTGTCGGTCGTGGCAATCGTCAAGCGGTGTCGTCCTGAAACAGATGTCGATATTCTTCGAACAGTGCGCGCCGGTCGATCTTGCCGTTGGGGTTGTGCGGCAGCGCGTCCCGTATGATTACCGACAAGGGTACCATGAAGTTGGGCAGTTCCCGGCGGCACTGCGCCAGCAGCGCTTCGTCCAGGGGTAGCGCACGGTCACCGCGCTCCTGGTTGCCCGTGGCCAGCAGCGCAATGGCCTGGCCCAGGGTCGGGTGGGGCAGGCCCAGCACGGCGGCCCCGGCGACCAGGCCAGTGGCGTAGACGATCTCCTCCACCTCGGTGGGGCTGACGCGGTAGCCGGACGTCTTGATCATGTCATCCTGGCGGTTCACGAAGTACAGGTAGCCCTCCTCGTCCCTGACCACCTGGTCGCCGGACCACACGGCCAGTTCAGTGATGGGTAGTTGCGCTGGATGCGCCGGGCTCGGCCTGAAGCGCTCCGCGGTTTTTTCCGGGTCGTTCCAGTAGCCCAGGGCGACCAGCGCACCGCGGTGCACCAGCTCTCCCGGTTCGCCCGGCGCGCACTCGCGTCCCTGCGCATCGACCACCATGATCTGCGCGTTGGGAATTGCCTTGCCCATGGACTCGGGGCGGATATCCACCTGGTCCGGCGGCAGGTAGGTGGAGCGGAATGCCTCGGTCAGCCCGTACATGAGAAATATCGCGGTGTGCGGTAGTGCCGCGCGCAGTGCGCGGGTGGTCGCCACGGGCATGGCACCGCCGGTATTGGTGATATAGCGCAGGGAGGCCGCGGCCGCGGCGGGCCATTCCAGGGGAGCGAGCTGGTTCCACAGCGGAGGCACCGCCGCCAGGCCGGTGATGCGATAGCGCACCACGGCCCGGATCACATCCCGCGGCAGCAGGTAATCCATCAGCACGGCGCCGGCGCCCACGGAGAATGCCGTGGTCAACTGACTCAGGCCCGCGTCAAAACTCAGCGGCAGTACCGCCAGTATCCGGTCGCGCTCGGAGTTTTCCAGGTAGCTGGCGACACTGGTGGCGCCGGCCACCAGGTTGCGATGCGACAACACCACCCCCTTGGGCTGGCCCGTGCTGCCGGAGGTATAGAGTATCGCCGCCACATCCGCATCGATGCGCCGGTGTGCGGGGCGCGGCGTTGCAGCGGCGCAAAAATCGCGGTAATTGAGTACGCGCTCTGCCCCGGGAAGTTCCCCCTGCGGGTCGTCATCGCCGGTGACCACCACCGTGTGCAGATCGGGGCAATGGCACAGAACCTCCCGCAGCAGCGCCAGCCGCTGGGGGGAGGTCAGCAGTACGCGCACATTGCAGTGGCCCAGGATATAGGCCACCTGGTGCGGTTTCAGCAGCGGGTTGACGGGCACGAAGACGGCGCCGGCGGCGGCCGCGCCAAAAATACCGAATACGGTCTCGGGCTGCTTGGGCAGATACACCGCCACACGTTCTCCCGGCCCGATACCCAGCTCCAGCAGGCCGCGGGCGGCGGCATCCACCTGCGCGTGCAGCGCGCCGTAGTCAAAGGCCTGCGCCTTGTACAGCAGGGCGGTGGCGTCCGGATTGCGGTCGGCGTGGTGTGCGATAAACTCGTGAATCAGGTCCGGCATGAGTAGCTGTTTGTCATGGTGCGGGTTGTTGCGCTGCACTGGCTGGGGTAGCCTCGGCATGCGGCGGTGGGGCGGATTGTCTGATGATTGGCTCATGGCCACAATGAAAATCACCAAAAATGTGATCAAATGCACACGGGGAGTAGCGCTCATGCACGCGGCCATCGGGTTCTTTCTGGGCTGGCTATTGGTGTCGGGGAGCGCCGCGGCCGGCCTGCCCGATGTGATCGACAAGGTGCGCCCCGGCGTGGTGGGTGTCGGCACCGCCTATCCGCCGCGCCAGCCCAATCGCAAGGGGCAAACCGTGTCCTACCGCGCCACCGGGTTCGTGGTGGGCGACGGTCGACGGGTGGTGACCAATGCCCACGCCATCCCCGAGGAACTGGACACCGACCACAATGAACAGCTGGCCGTGTTTGCCGGTCGCGGCGCCGCGGGAACCGTGCACTTTGCACACCTGGTGCAACTGGACCGCGATCACGACCTGGCGCTGCTGTCGATACAGGGCGCGGCCCTGCCGGCGCTGGAGCTGGGCGATTCCGACCGGGTGCGCGAAGGGCAGGACATCGCCTTTACCGGCTTTCCCATCGGCATGGTGCTGGGTATGTACCCGGTAACCCACCGCGGTATCGTCGCCGCCATCACGCCCATGGCGCGGCCGGTGGAACATGCCAGAACCCTCAACGCCGCGCAGATGCGCTATCTGCGCCACCGCTTCGATGCCTTCCAGCTGGATGCCATCGCCTACCCGGGCAACAGCGGCAGCCCGGTGTTCGATGCCGCCACCGGGCAAGTGATCGGCGTGCTCAACAGTGTGCTGGTAAAAGAGAGCCGCGAAGCGATGCTCGAGCGCCCTTCCGGCATCGCCTACGCGATTCCGGTCAATCACCTCAAACCCCTGCTGGACGGACCACCCTGATCCCCGGCGCAATGGCCCGCTGGATTGCCGCCGCTTTGGTTGCGGTGCTCGCTGCAGCGGGCGCCATTGTGCTGCTGGCCTCCCACTACGACGTATCGCCGCGCTTCCTGCTGCGCCAGGGCCTGCAGCGCGCGGGCGTGGAACAAGATGCGCTGCCCGCTCTGCTGCGGGCGCCGCCGCGGTTTGCCGGGCGCGCGCTGGACGGCCGGCTGCGCTCGCAGCAGCCGCGCATCCTGTTGCCGGAACTGGCCGGCTGGGACGGCCGTGGCGTGGCGCCGCTGATACGCCAGCGCCTTGCCTTGCAGCGCGCCATCGGCACCCCTGTGCGCGATTATCCCGCCTGCGGCGGTGCGCGCGTCATGGCGCATGTCGCGTGCTGGCTGAGCGGGGGCGACGCGGCGCAGGCCCGCATGGCGGTGGCTGCCATGCTGCGCCGGGAGCTGGCGGCCCCGGCGCAGCGCGAAACCCCGCACACGGCCTGGGAGTGGGCGCTGGCCTTCGACCTGCTGTCGCGCTACACCGGGATGAGCAGCGCAGAGCGCGCTCGTATTGCGGACAAGCTGCGCGACAACCTCAGGGCGCATTTGCGGCTGCTCGATGACGAGGGCGCTTCGTTGTGGCACGCCCGCTCGACCCTGGCTGCGCAGGCCTGGTTGCTGGCCGTGGCGATCGGCACGCACGCGCCGGGTGATGCGCGTCGCGCGCAGCGGGCGCAGGGGCACTTCCTGCAGACGGTGCGGGCGCTCGCTCTGACCGAGGCCTGGCCGGAGGGCTATAGCTACTGGATCAACAACCGCGCCGTGGTCATAGCTCTGGCGGGCGCAGCCTGGGTCAACGCCCTGCGCGACAGTGAGGCGGCGCCGCTGGTGAGGCGGGCACTGCGTCGCGCCGCGCTGTGGAGCGTCTACGCCACCCGCCCGGACGATCGGATAGAAGGACTGGGCGACGAGGGACCGCGCGTCGATCTGAAAGACGAGACCCGGCGCGCTATCGATATCATCGCCGGAGTCACCGGCGACCCCGTGCTGGCCACCTACTCGGCCTATCTCGAAGCGCTGCATGGGCCCGAGAGCTACTACCGCGGGTATCGTTGGGGCTTCCTGCTGTTCAACGACCCGGGCGTGCCGCTGCTGGCGGGCGTACCGCGCGGCACGCTGGTTGGACTGCAGCGCTATCTGCCGCGGGCGGAGCTGTTTGGCCGGGGCGCGATGAACCTGTTTATCGCGCGTTCCGGCTGGGCCGCGACGGATACCTTCGTGTCGCTGCGCGCGGGCCACACGTTTACCCACCACGGCCACTACGACGCGGGCCACTTCACCCTGTTCAAGGGCAGCCCCCTGGCTGCCGGCAGCGGTGTGTACTCTGATTTTTTTGCGCCGCACCGGCTGTACTATGCGCTGCGCACGGTGGCCAAGAACAGCCTGCTGGTGGTGCGCCCGGGGGATGAGAACCGGCCCCATCGGCTGCTTGCGCAGCGCGTAAACGCCGGCGGCCAGCGCCTGGTGATGCCCACCGGCAGCCGCGTGCGCGACATCGACCACTGGCGCAGTCAGCTCGGGGCCGGCGGGCACTACGAGGGCGGTGAGCTGCTGGACTACCACTACCAGCCGGGCGAATTCGCCTATGTGAGAGCGGACCTGACCGGGGCCTACGACAGCACGCGCTTCGATACCGCGGGCGCCGGTGGCAAGGTCGTGGCGGTGGAGCGCGAGTTGCTCTACCTGTTTGCGGAAGACCGCCTGCTGCTGCGCGACAAAGTCGTCGCCACCCAGGCGTCCTACGCCAAGAAGTGGCTGCTGCACACGGTGCAGCGCCCGAAACTGGCGGATGCGCGAGTGGTCCGAGGCAACCGGGACGGTGGTATTGCCCAGGGCAGTGCGGCGTCGGTCGTCGTCCAGAACGGTCCGGGGCGACTGGACCTGCTGCGCATCCTGCCGCGCGATGCCACGATGCGGCTGGTGGGCGGAGAAAACTACCGATACTACATCGGGGGCGATGACGCGGCGAGCGGCGGCGCTGCGGGCAGCAATTTCAGTGCGGGCGCACAGCCCCGGCCGTGGTTCGACAATGCCGCCTGGAGACTGGAAATCGAGCCGCGGGTGCCGCGCCTGAGCGATGTTTTCCTGGTGGCGCTCAGTCCCAGCCTCGGGGTGGACCGCAGCCGGGAGGTGCAGGCGCTGGCCCTGGGTTTGAGCGGGGCGGGAGGCGACGACCCGCAAGCCGTCGCCACACCCGGGTATGTCGCGGTGTTTAGCGGTGGCCGGCGCCTGCCCGAGCTGTCGTTTACCCTGCCCGGGGAGCAGCGCGCCGTGCTGCTCAGCGGGGTGCAGAGCAAGCAGCACTACCAGTTGCATCTGCAGGGCGTACAGTATGACTATACCACGGCGCGCCCGGGCGTGCTGGCGCTGCCATTGCCGCCCGGTGCCAGCGCGGGCTCCCGGGTTACGCTGCGCCAGGTCGCGGACAACTGCCCGGCGCGAGCCGGCTGCACACAGAACGGGTGAGACTATCGAATGAGTGAGACAGAACATAACACCAGCGCGCGGCCGGGGCGGCACCACCGGCAGTTTCGGCAGACCCGCCACCGGCGCCAGCCCCGTCACCTGGGTCCGGTGGCGCTGCGGCGCGTCCTGCTGCTGCTGTCGGGTCTGGTGCTGATCACCGTGGCGCTGACGCCGTTTTTCAATTTTCCCCGCCTGCACTACTGGCTGGCGCCCCTGGCCGGCATCTACCTGTTTCTGCTGGCGGTCCTGCCGCGCCTGTGGCTGCTGGTGCTGCCGGTGGCTACGGTAGTGATGGATTTCACGCCCTGGACCGGCCGCTTCATCTACAACGAGCTGGACCTGTTGTTCTTCGTTACCCTGTCCTCCGGCCTGCTGTACGACCGCTGCCGCTTTCGGGTCTACCGGGCCAGAGCACAGACCCTGACGCTGCTGGCCTTCGTGGTGGTCACCGCGCTGGGGTATTCCGCCTGGTGGGCCTTCGTGCTGCCCCCCCAGGCCGGCCTGCAGAACCCCTACTATGCCAGTGAGTACGCTTACAAAGTGGCCAAGGGCATGGTGTTCGGGCTGGGCCTGGTGCCGATGTGGGGCTATCTGCTGGCGGTGGACAAGAATCGCGCGGTGCATACGCTGGTCGCGGGGATGGCGGTCGCCGCACTCTGTCTGGGGGTTGCGGTGCTGTGGGAGCGCGGCAGCCTCGCAGTGCTGCTGGCGTGGCCGGCCTGGTACCACGTGGTCTCTTCGCTGCTGGATTTAACCGCGGCCTACCGCGTCACCGGCTTGTTTTCGGATATGCACACCGGCGGTGAAACGATCGACGGTGTGGTGTTGCTGCTGCTGCCGGTGACCCTCTGGGCCATCGCCTGGGGCCGCACCCTGGCGCTGCGCCTGCTGGGCATCGCGGGCTTCATCGCGCTGGCCTATGTGACCCTGGTCGGGTTCACCCGCACCACCTACGTGGGATTTGTGTCGGGTGTTGTGCTCTATGCACTGCTGGTGTACCGGGCGCGCCAGTACGGCGGGGTGCCCTTTGCCATCTCCCTGAAGTGGCTGGTGCCGACCTTTGGCGCGGCGCTGGTGGCGGCCGTACTGGCCTTTGTCTACGCCGGCAGTTTCGGCGTCGCCAGTTTCTCCGCGCTGCTGCTGCTGGCCTGGATAGCCAGCCGTGTGGCGCTGCCGGGGCGATGGCGCCACGCCGCAACGCTGCTCGCTGTGCCCCTGATTGCGGCAGCGCTGTACGCACATATGCACAGCCGCTGGGTCGCGCCATCGGTACCGGGAAGTCTGGCAATGGTGCTGGCCCTGGCGGTGGTGTTTGTGCTGGCGCGGAACCTGTTCCGGGCGTCCAGCCGCAGCATTCTGTTCAACCAGTTGGTCATGCTCGGTGCCTGTATCGTCCTGCCCGGCTTGTTTGCAGTCGCCCTGGGCGGCTACCAGTTCAATGACCGTCTGTCGCGGGTGGACAGCGACCTCCAGACCCGTCTCGAGCACTGGGGCGATGTCGTAGACAGCTCCCGCGGGGGTTTTTGGGGGACGCTGCTGGGCAGCGGTGTGGGGTCTTTCCCGGCCCGCTACATCGCGTATCACTCCAACAGCGTGGCGCAGGTGGGCAGCTTCAACGTGGCTCGCGACGGACGCCGCAGTGTGTTGCGTCTGGGCGGCGGCAATGACCTGCAGCTCGGTCAGCGCGTGGGCATCGAACCGCACACGCTGTACGGGATCAATGTGCGCCTGCGGGCATCCGGCAGCGGCAAGCTGGTGGTCGCCCTGTGCGAACGCAACCAGATCTACGCCAGTAATTTTCGTCCCACCTGCGTCCATCAACGGCTGCGCTTCGAACCGTTGGACGACGAATTTCAGGAAGTCAGCTTGGAGATGGACTCCGGACGGGTGGGAGAGGGCAGAGCGCTCTCGCGCTGGCCGACGCTGTTCTCACTGAAGTTCTCCGGACCGGGGCAGGTGCTGGAAATCGACGCTGTGCAGTTTTCCGCAGACGGCTTCAATCTGCTGCGCAACGGCTCGTTCCGGGACGGGCTGGACTACTGGTTCTCCTACAACGATTTTTCGCACCTGCCCTGGCACGTCAAAAACACCTTTCTGCAGGTCTGGTTTGAAACGGGGCTGCTGGGCCTGTGCCTGTTTCTGGCGCTGCTGTTTTTCCTGGGGCGCGCCGCCTGGCGACCGCAATCCGTGGATTCGCTGGTCCCGGTCTACGTCACCGGCGTGTTGACGCTGTGCGTCTTCGGTCTGTTTGGCAGCCCCCTGGATTCAGTGCGGGTGTCATGGCTGTTTTATTTCTTCCTCGGCTCGGGTCTGGCGAGCCTGCGCGTCAGACGCAAAACCCAAGAGGCGGTATGCCCGCAAGCCCCTTCCTGAGTCGCCTGTTTGGTCCGCCCGCGCAGGGGATACTGGTGGTCTGTACCGCCAATATCTGTCGTTCACCGATGGCCGAGGCCGTGCTGCGCGCAGAATTGGTCCGCTGTCGAGTGCACCACAGGTACCGGGTCGACTCCGCCGGCACCCATGCCACGCAGCCGGGACACCGGGCCGATGCCCGCGCCGTCCGCATCTGCCGGCAATGGGGCGTCGACCTCGGGCGCTCGCGCGCGCGGCAGGTGCGCGAGGGGGATTTTCAGCGGCACGACTACATTCTCGCGGTGGATGACAAGTGCTTCCAGTGGCTGCGGGCGGCGGCCGCGGAAAATTCCGCTGCGCGCATTTCCAGGCTGGGTGCGTGGGCGCCGCAGGGCGACCTCGGGGATATTCCCGATCCCTACTTCGGCAATGCCGCCAGCTTTGAACTGGTGTTCGATATGCTGCACAGGGCAATCCCCGGCTTTGTGGCACACCTGCTACAAAACTCACGTTAAGTCTACTTATTGGCCGTTGTCGCTTTACTAGCCGCCGGGACCGGGGTAGCCTTCCGGTAAAAACGCTGCAGCAAACCAGCGTCGGGATAACACCATGCAGAGCAGCCGCAAACAGACAGACGACAAACGCAAGACCACCTCGCTGGCGGAGGATTTTCAGCTGTATTTCGATGTCGACCTCGCCACGACCCGCGAGATGCAGTTGCAGACCTACCGCACGCGGTATCGCGTGTACTGTGAAGAGTTCAACTACGAAGCGGCGGACGCCTTTCCGGATGGGCTGGAGACTGACGAGTTCGAGGCGCAGTCGCTGCACTGCCTGGTGACGCACAAGTCCAGCGGTCGGGCCGCCGGCTGCATGCGCCTGGTGTGTGTCGAGGAACAGCAGATACTCCCCATGGAGAAGTTCTGCGCCAGTGTGCTCGATCGGGCATTTATCGACTCCCTGGGGGTGCCGCGCGAGACCTTCGGCGAGTTTTCGCGGCTGGCGGTAGACGGCGCGTTTCGCCGTCGCTCCGGGGAGAACGTGAGCCGCTTCGGTGCGCTGACGGCGCTGGATTGCTCCAAGCGTGAACTGCGCACGTTTTCATTGATCGCGGTGGCCACCTTCCTGGCTGGCTTTGCCGCGGCCGACCTGGTCGGGCGCCACAACCTGTTTGCCATGATGGAGCCGTTTTTGCCGCGCATGCTCAAGCGCGCGGGCATCCACGCCCAGAGCGCCGGCACGCCGATCGACTATCACGGACTGCGCGCCCCGTACTTCACCACGAGCGAGCAGGCGCTGGCGGATATCGGTCCGGAGCTGCGCGAGTTATACGCGACCGTCCACGCGCGTTTTTCCCGCCAGGCAGGTTTACTCCAGGCCCGACCGGGCGGTGGGGGGATTGCGTCGGCTAGGGTTTGAGCTGGTACTTTTCCATCATGTTGTAGAGCGTGGGGCGGGTGACGCCCAGCGCACTGGCGGCATCGGAGATGTTGTTGTCGCAATGCGTCAGCGCGCGCCTGATGGCCCTGCGCTCGGCCTCCTCGCGGATCTGCTTGAGGTTCAGGGGCCGGGGCTGTGTGTGCGGGGCCAGTTCCAGGTCCTCGCGGGTGATAAAACCGTTGTCTGCCATGATGGTGGCGCGCTTGACGCGGCTTTCCAGTTCCCGCACGTTGCCGGGCCAGTCGTAGGCCTCGATCGCCTCCGCGGCGCCCTGGTCAAAGCCCTTGAGCGGCTGTTTCAGCTCGGTGCAGAAGCGGTCCAGAAAAGCCTTGGCCAGCACCAGGGCGTCGCCCTCGCGGTCTTTGAGCGGCGGGATGTCGATGGTGATCTCACTGATCCGGTAGTACAGGTCCTCGCGAAAGCGCCCGTCCGCGATGCGCTCGGGCAGGTTCTGGTGGGTGGCGCAGATAATGCGCACATCGACCGGGATCTCCTTGCGTCCACCGACGCGCTCCACCACGCGCTCCTGCAGGAAGCGCAGCAGTTTTGCCTGCAACTCCAGCGGCAGGTCGCCGATCTCGTCCAGGAACAGGGTGCCACCGTCGGCGTATTCAATCTTGCCGATGCTCTGCTGGGTGGCGCCGGTAAAGGCGCCTTTTTCGTGGCCGAACAGCTCGCTCTCCAGCAGGTTTTCGGGAATGGCGGCGCAGTTGATGGCGACAATGCGCTTGTTCCTGCGCCCGCTGAGCCCGTGCAGGGCCTGGGCAAAGCGCTCCTTGCCGGTACCGCTGGCTCCCAGTAACAGGGTGGTGATGTCGGTGGGCGCCACCTTCTCGATTTTGCGGCACACCTCCAGCATTTGCGGGCTGGTGGCGATAATGCCGGCCAGGGGAGATGCTTGCTGGTAGTCCTGCAGGCGCCGGTTTTCCAGCTCCAGTTCATAGACGCGGTAGGCGCGTTCCACGATCAGACCCAGAATTTCCGGGTCGACGGGCTTCTGGTAGAAATCGTAGGCGCCCAGCCCGATCGCCCGGACCGCATTGGCGCGGTCGTTGTCTCCGGTCACCACGATCACCTTGGTTTCGGGTGTCAGCGAGAGGATCTCCCGCAGCGTGGCCAGGCCCTCGGTAACGCCGCCGGGGTCGGGGGGCAGCCCCAAATCCAGCAGCACCACGCCGGGTTCTACCCGGCGCAACTGTGCGATGGCGTCCTCCCGATCGCCGCTGAGGACGACATCGAAATTCTCGAAGGCCCAGCGCAACTGGCTCTGCAGGCCCTTGTCGTCTTCCACCACCAACAGGTGTCTTTTACTCTTGCTCACACGAACATTCCTTATTGGCGTCCATTACGTCTGTGTCAGTCGATGCGCAGGGCAGTACGATGCGAAACCGGGAGCCCTTGCCGGGGGTGCTGGTGACCTGTATGTCGCCCCCCAGGCTGCGCACGAACTCGCGGCTCTCGAACGCTCCGATACCCATGCCGGTCAGGCCCTTGGTGGAATCAAAGGGCGTGAACAGGCGGTTGCGCACGAAGGCCTCATCCATGCCCACGCCATCGTCATCGATTTCGACCACGACACGGCCGTCCCGCGGTTCCCGCACACGTACCGCAACTCGCCCCGTCTTGCTGCTCGCCTCCTGGGCGTTCTGGATAATGTGCGTGAATACGGTCAGTAGCTGCTCGCGGTCGGCCTGTACCGTCAGTGGCTGGTCGCAGCCCAGCAGTTGCGGCTGGGGCAGCGCTTTGCGGCGACTGGCCACGGCTTCCTGAATCACCTCGTGCAGTGCGATCTGCTGTGTTTGTATGCCGCGTACCCCGCTGCGCATCTGTTCCATCAGCCGGGTCATGCGCTCGACGGAGTTGCCCACCGTGTTGATGACATCCTCGACAAAGTCGGGGTTGTTGCGGTGTTTGGCCGCGTTCGACACGATGAGCGACTGCTGCGCGAGGATGTTTTTCAGGTCGTGCACGACGTAGGCCGACAGCCGGTTGAACGCTTCGAACTGGCGGGACTCCACCAGTGCCCGACTGGCCTGGTACTGTGCCAGGTAACTGGCCGCCTGGCACCCCGCGACTTTCAGCAGATCGCGGTCCTCCCAGTTGATATCCGGCTGCAGGTCGGATTCGCGCAGCAGCACGATACCCTGCAGGCGCTCGCCGAAGATCAGCGGGATGATCAGCCAGGCGCGGGGGATCGCCAGGATAAAGTCCGGCAACTGCAGATGCTGGTAGACGTCGGGAGCCCGGCGCCATTCCTGCAGGTCGATGATCCACTGCGTCTGCTGCAGCCACAGCGGCAGGGCCTGTAGTTTGTCGTCCGGCTCCGGTTCAGCCATTTGCCAGTGGCAGGTGAAGACAAACTGGCCGTCTTCGGTCCTGCTCCAGAGCAGTCCGGCGGGACTCTGGGTGATATGGGCGATGGCCCTGACGATGTTCTCCGGAATATTCTCGCCGCCCTCGGACAGGGTGCGGGTAAACTGCAGCCACTCCACGCGGTAATCGTACTTGTAACTGAAAAAGTTCTTGCTCAGCCACACCCGGGTGCGCGCGCGGATTTGTCCCGAGAACATCAGGGCCAGCAACAGCAGACCCGAAGCACACAGGAACGTGATTTGCAGCACGCCGCCCCAGGTGCCCCCGAGGTAGCGGATGAAGTAGCCGACCGTGGCCATGAGGATAAGGTAGATACCGGCGGCCAGCAGCGTCACCGAATGGAAGGCAACGTGCCGGGATACCTGCAAACTGCCACCGTCGGTGCGCCGCATGGATATCCCGACAAAAACTGCGGTGAGTGCCACCAGAATGCCCCGCGCCTGCCACAGCGTCGCGTCCAGTTGCCGGAACAGCAGCGCCTGGGCATACATGAAAAAGTCAAAGGCGAACAGGAAACCCAGCCCCAGGCACAAAAACTTGCTGGACCAGCGCCCCCCCTCGGTACTGTTGCGAAAAATCTGTTCCAGCAACAGCAGTCCCGCCACGGACATCGCCAGCCAGCACGAGAATGACAGATCCCGCTGCCAGTGTTCCGGCAGTGACAGCGCCTGCAGCAGCCATGGCGTGCCGAACAGGATGGCGACAACCACGCCGTAGCCAACAGCCAGCCAGAGTAACCAGCGCCCCGGGGAGTGCGCCTGATCCGACTGCTGCAGCCGCATTTGTATCAGCTTCAGTAACAGCACGGACCAGGCGGCGTTGCGCGCCACTTCGCTCAGTTGCATGAGCGCTATGCGCGGGTAGTCCAGCAGGGTGGAGCCGGCGATGATCCCGGCCCACACGGTGGTCAGCACGCAGGCCAGCAACAGCGGCCAGCCAACGGGATGCGTGCGCCGGTCCAGAAACACCAGTGCGCTCAACACGGTGTATGCCAGCAACGCAGTGGCGTAGCTGTATAAACCCACATTGGCCAGCATTATCTCGTTGAGTCCCCGTGCATAAGTTACCAAAGCGTGTACAAGATCACGTTACGCGATAGCCGCTCGTGGTGAGAAACACTATACTTCGGCTGCGCCAGTGTAAATGATCCATGGGCAGTAGTGAGACTCGACGCACACTAATTGAAGCGGCGCGGTGATTACAGGGGATTTCGTCTTTCGTGTCAGCATATGCAGTGCTCAGATCTGAACTGGTACAGCAGCCGAGCCTGTGGCTGGTGACCGGCGCTGCGGGCTTCATCGGTTCCAGCCTGGTCGAAACCCTGCTGCAGTTGGGCCAGCGGGTGGTGGGCCTGGACAACTTTGCCACGGGTCACCGGGCCAACCTGGAGGACGTGCGTCAGCGCGCGGGCGAGCGGGCGTGGCGGCGCTTCCGTTTCATGGAGGCGGACATCTGCGACCTGGCGGCCTGTCGGGAGGCGGTACACGGCGCACACTACGTGCTGCACCAGGCGGCGCTGGGCAGTGTGCCGCGCTCGATCGAGGAGCCGATCCAGACCAATCGCGCCAATATCGACGGCTTTCTCAATTTGCTGGTGGCCACTCGCGACGCCCGAGCCCGGCGTTTCGTGTACGCGGCATCGTCGTCGACTTATGGCGATCATCCCGCGCTGCCCAAGGTGGAGCACGAGATCGGCAGCCCGCTGTCGCCCTATGCCGTGACCAAGTATGTGAACGAGCTGTATGCCAGTGTCTTCAACAGCACTTACGGCATGGACTGCATCGGCCTGCGTTATTTCAACGTATTCGGTCCCCGGCAGGACCCGCAGGGCGCCTATGCCGCAGTGATTCCGCGCTGGTTCGAGGCGCTGTGCCGCAATGCGCGCTGCCGTATCAACGGCGATGGCGAGACTTCGCGCGATTTTTGTTATATCGACAATGCCGTGCAGGCCAACTTGCTGGCCGCCACCACCGAGCGGCCCGGCGCCGGTGGCGAAGTGTACAACGTCGCCGTAGGGGGGCGCACCACGCTCAACCAGTTGTATCGCGAAATTCGCCGGCTGGTCGCCGCGCAGCACCCCGATGCGGCCGCCATGGAGCCGCTGTACGGGGACTTCAGGGCCGGGGACGTGCGCCACTCCCAGGCCGATATCAGCAAGGCCGGGCGCCTGCTGGGTTACGCGCCCACACACGACGTGGCCCAGGGGCTGGCGCTCACCGGCGAGTGGTTTATGCGCCGCCGGGCGCAGAGCTAGCCCGAGAATGACAACCCAACGATAAACCAGGAACAGGAAACTATGACGGATTCGGATACGCTTGCGGTGGTCGGGCTGGGCTATGTCGGCCTGCCGCTGGCGGTGGCCTTCGGGCAGCGCCGCAAGACCATTGGTTTTGATCTCAATGAACAGAAACTGGCCCACTACCGCGCGGGCCGCGACCCCAGTGGCGAGGTCGAGCCCGGGCAACTGGCGCGGGCGACGCTCCTGGAGTACACCAGCGATCCAGCGTGCCTGGCACAGGCGGGCATTGTCATCGTGGTCGTGCCCACGCCCATCGACGCCGCGCGGCGCCCCGATCTGAGCCCCTTGCAGGGCGCCTGTCGCACGGTCGGGGCCCACCTGCGCAGCGGCGCGGTGGTCATCTTCGAATCGACCGTCTACCCCGGCTGCACCGAGGAGGTGTGTGTTCCCCTGCTGGAACAGCACTCGGGTCTGCCCTGGGCGGGGCGCGGGGCCGGCGCCGCCGACACGGCGGGATTTTATGTGGCTTACTCACCGGAGCGGATCAACCCCGGCGACCGGGAACACCGGCTCGAGACGATCACCAAGGTCGTCTCCGGCGATACGCCGCAGACCCTGGAGCGGGTGGCGAATCTCTACGGCGAGGTGGTGCGCGCCGGTGTGCACCGGGCGGCCACGATCAAGGTGGCGGAGGCGGCCAAGGTGATTGAAAACACCCAGCGCGACCTCAATATCGCGCTGATGAACGAGCTGGCGCTGATCTTCAACCGCCTGGGCATCGATACCCTCGACGTGCTCGAAGCGGCGGGTACCAAGTGGAATTTCCTGCCCTTTCGCCCCGGCCTGGTGGGCGGCCACTGCATCGGGGTCGACCCCTATTACCTGACCTACAAGGCCGAGGCGGTCGGCCACCATCCCCAGGTGATTCTGGCCGGGCGCAAAACCAATGACAACATGGGCAAGTTTGTAGCCGAGCAGACCGTCAAGCGCCTGCTGCGCAACGGCCACGCGGTGCGGGCCGCCCGGGTGACGGTGCTGGGGCTGACCTTCAAGGAGAACTGCCCCGACCTGCGCAACTCGCGCGTGGTCGACATCATCGCGGAACTACAGGATTACTGCTGCGAGGTGCAGGTGCACGACCCGCTGGCGGACCCCGCCGAGGCGCGCGCCGAGTACGGCCTGGAACTGGTGCCGTGGGAGCAGTTGGCGCCGGCACACGCGGTGATCCTGGCGGTTCCCCACCGGGCCTATCTCGAGGGCGACCTGGCGCGATTGCGCGATATCACCGCTGCCAACGGCGCAGTCATCGATGTCAAGTCGGTACTCGACCGGGCCGCTCTGGAGGCCGCCGCGCTCGACGTCTGGCGGCTGTGATCGCCGCGCTCGCGCCGTGCGTCGATACTACTTGTCGCCCTGTTTCCCCGCCACCGGCTCGCCGTCTGCAGGTTGGGTAAAATGCCGCATCCAGCCTTTGCGCAGCAGGTGCGGCAGCAGCAGGTGGACCGGCATGCGCAGGTAGTGTGAGCGCACGTAGAGCGCGTTGAGCGCCAGGGCGGTGCCCGGGCGCCGGCATTCGGGCTGGTCCGGTTGCAATGCCCTGGTGAACAGGAAATCCATCAGCGGTTTGCGCAGCCGGCGGCGCCAGTTTTCCGCTTGTGACACGACCGATGACGGCACGGGCGTACCGAATACCTGCCGGCTGTAGTTGAGCCCGTGAAACAGCGAGTCCAGCAAATCCAGTTGCTCGGCGCGCGGTACCAGGTGCCGCCAGAAATCCGGGTCCTGGCCGGCGAAGTCGCGCAGCATGCGGTCGAGGTCCCACAAATCGCGCAGGCCGTGGCGGAATTCCCCTTCGTGGAACAGGTGGGTGGCGCTGTGAATGACCATATCCGCTGGCGCCAGCGTGAAAAGCCCTTCCTGCACCGGCTGTATGTCCCGCAACAGCAGACTGGCGTCCACCCGCGGAGCGGCGGTGGGCGGCAGTATGGTGTGGTGCAGATCGAGGGTCGAGCGGCGGCCCGGGTGTGCCATCGGGGGAATTTCGTGCATCCATTTACGGTAGTAGCGCTCGTTATAGGCATCGAGCGTGCCGCTTTGCCAGCCGCTGGCGTTGAGCGCGGCCTCCACCGCCCCGATCGCATGGGCGGGAACCAGCAAGTCGATATCGGAGAGCATTCTGCCCTGCGCCCAGGGCAGACCGGCCTGCAGGTAGGCGGCACCCTTGAGCAGTACCAGGGGTTGTCCGGTGGGTGCCAGGGCCCGGCGCAGCCACTTGATTTCATACGCCAGGTCCTGGCGCTGCTTGCGATGCACCACGATGGCCGATTCGAGGTGTCTGCGCGCATGCGGCGGCACCTGTTGCAGCTTGTCTGCCTGTTGCAGACGCAGCGCCAGCGTCGCCAGCAAATCCGTTACGCGCCCCTGCGGTATGAGCTGGTTGAGCTCGGCGGACCCCAGCGAGGCCACGGCGGCGGAGTCCAACAGGCTGCGCACCAGCACGCTGCTCATCCGGCGCCCACTTGCCGGTGGAGCCCGTCCAGGTTGCGCAGTGCCCAGTCCAGGTCGTGATAGACCAGATCGTAGCACTGCACCGCATCGAGCAGGGCCTGCATGGCGCGAAACCCCGTCTTTGCCAGCAGACTGTAGTTGAACGAGTGAAAAGCGGCGACGATAAAACTCTCGGTGCGCGACCGGGCGCTCAGTCGCTGCGGCTCGCCTTTGGCGTATTTTGGAAACAGCATCACCCGGGCCGGAAGCGGCCGGGTGTCGTGGCTGGCTGGGTCCAGGTCCGCTTTGAGGTGCGCCACCGTCCCCTTGTGGGTGTCCCTGCTCAGCGGCCCGAAGACCGCGTCGGGGGCAAAGCTGCAGATCGCCTGGATGCTCTCGTTTTTCAAGCTCACCGGGCGATATAGAGGGATGACGTCTGCGGTGCCCGGTACGATCATGGCGTGCTCGTCCGACAGCACGCGCCACCCCGACAGTCCCAGCGCGGCACACAGGGTGCTTTTCCCGGCACCGGGTACGCCCGGCATGACGACGGCCACGCCATCGCGCGCCACGACGGCGGCATGCAGTTTGAGGTATTCGTTGGCGCCGGTGGACACGCACCAGTTCATGCCCCACTCGAGCGAGGCATAGGCCGTGTCGCGATGCACCGGCGCAAAGGGGCGCTGGTGGTCAAAGTAGAAGTCGACCTGCCGGCGCAGACGCGACACGATCCCGCGCTGGCGCAGGGCTATGCGGTAGTCCACGAAGTCATCCGCCGCCGCCAGCGGGAAATCGGCGTACAGCAGGCCAATACCGTCGATGACGCGGGACTGGTCGGTTTGCAGGGCGTAGACGTAGGGCCCTACGCACAGTGGCAGGCGGCCGTCCCGCAGCCCGCGTTCCAGGGCATGCCCGGATAGACCCCCTAGTGTCTGCATTTTTACCGGCTATACCTGTTCAAGGATGTCGAGCTGGACCAGGTCCTGCAGCAGTCCGGGCAGTGCGCAGCTGACTGACCGGTAGTCATCCGCTGCGGTGGCGGATGCGGCGTATTGCAGGAGTTGCTCGAGGGTCATCGGCCGGCGGGCGAGTTCGCGCAGCAGGTAGGCGGCAAACGCGGTGATGAGGTGGGTGTTGCCGCTGGGGGGGTGAAAGTACACCACAGTCGCTTCGTCGCAGTCGTAGAACTCCCCCGGCGTGCCTGCATACCACTGCATCTACACTTGCACTCGTCAATGGAATGTTGCAGAAGGTGCCGGGGTTTGCCGCCTGCGTCAATCGATTTTTGACTGTTACTGAAACGGCCCGCAGGGGACCGCTCAGAACAGGAAGGCGTTTTAGTTCTGTACCGGGACGATGCAGACCTCGGCATCAGTGGTGCCCGGGTTCTGTTCCTGCGTCGTCATGCCCCGATCTTCTGCGAGTTGTTGCAGCGCTTCAATTTGCTGCTTGGTGTCTGCAATCTTGGCGTCCTGCAGCTCTGGGCTCAGCGATGAGAAGCCCACGGAATTCAGGAAACCCACGGAGACGCAATCACCGTTGGCAGTCTGGCTCCACACCGGCCGGTTGGCCAGGGAGAACAGGACCGCGCTACCGGTGAGCGCCTGGCGCGTAAACTGCCGCCGGGAAGAGCCGGTATCCACGGTGGCAGTATCCATCGCACCGCTGGTTCCGCCTGTCGTCTCCTGTGTGCCGGAGGCCTGATCCGAATTGTCGTCCATACATCACCGTTTCCTGACTGGGTGGTCACCCGACACCGGGTCGGCACGACCGTGCAATACCTGTGTTGACTGCTTTGTTTACTGTAGCACTGATACGGCAGTAAACAACTGGTAACGCCTCTGTTCTGAGACTTTTATCACACCTCTCACGCCGCGCACGTTCTGTCGGCCACGGCGCGTGATGCGAGCGGGTTGAGCCGGGCCGCGCAAAGATGATGCAAAAACTGAGCCTATGAAAAATAATCAATATAAAACAATCACTTGTATAAAAAACTTTACAGGATTTCGGAGGAAGTGGGAGTTTGTCGCGCGCGACTGTAAAAAAAACTGACACAGCTGCCATGCGCACGGTGCCAAGCCATTGCCGGTTTCGTGCAGCCCGGTCTCAGGCCGGGCTGCATGCGTCGCGCGGCAGGGGCAGGAGCTGTTCCGCGTTCAGGTCGTCGATGACCTCGCGGATGTCCTCCAGCCCCAGCGCACTCTTTTCTTCGACCATGCCGTGCAGCATCAGGCGGCTGCAGATCTGGTTGACGATACGCGGTACCCCCTGGCTGTGCTCGTGGATGACCGGGAAAATGGTCTCCGCCAGTTTGGGCCGGTCGGTCCAGCCGACGTGCGCAAGGCGGTGCTTGATGTAATCCTCCACCGCCTCCGGCGCCAGTGGAGCGAGGTGCGAGGAGGCGACGATGCGCTGGTGCAGTTGCTCCAGATTCGGGGCGAGGACAGCCTGGCGCAGTTCGTCCTGTCCCACCAGAAAAATCTGCAGCAGCGGCTGGTTGTCCTTTTGCAGGTTGGTGAGCAGGCGCAGCTCCTCGAGTGCCTCGGCCGGCAAGTCCTGCGCTTCATCGATGATCAGCAGTGGCCGGCGGCCCTCCCGGTGCAGTCGGTACAGGAAATTCTCCAGGTTGTGGATCAGTACGGCTTTGTGTTCTGTCTGGCCGTCCAGGCCGAACTTGAGCACCACCAGGCGCAGCAGGTCGTCCGCCCGCACCTGGGTGGAGGTGAGCGCGGCGAACAGGCTGCCCTGGCTGGTCAACTCCCCGATGATATGGTTAATCAGGGTGGTTTTGCCGGTGCCCGGTCGGCCGGTGACCATGACAAAGCCCTCGCGGCGCTGCAGCGCGTATTGCATGTAGGCCCTGGCCTTGCGGTAGCTGGGGTGCAAAAAACACATGCGGGAGTCGGGGCTCAGGCGGAACGGTTCCTCGCGGAAGCCGTAATACGTCTCGTACATTGGCGCGTTTCCTGTGGTCGGCTTCTGCTATTATGCCTGTTTATCGAGCCGATCAACCCGACAAGTGCCCAGTGTTGGCGATTTATGCGACGCAGTGCACAACTCGGGCGCAATTGCGTTGCAGTTCAGGCAGCCGGGCTGCGCGATACCGCGTTGACAGGTGTCCGGGGTGAACCTGTATCCTGGCCCGCGCCATTTTTCCCCCGACAGGCTTGGAGCGGATGTACGAGCATTTTTTCAACCTGAGCGCAGAGCCCTTTCGCCTCAGCCCGGACCATCGATTTTGTTACAGCCATCGCCACTATGCCAAGGCCAAGGCCTACATGGCCTATGCGTTCATGCGCGCCGAGGGCTTTGTCATGGTCACCGGCCGTCCGGGCACCGGCAAGACCACCCTGATCGGCGACCTGGTGGAGTCGCTGGCCGACAGCAATGTGGCCGTGGCAAACCTGGTCAGCACTCAGCTCGCGGCGGACGACCTGCTGCGCATGGTCGCCTTTGCCTTTCACCTGAACGGTGACGCGGCGGAGAAGTCCCTGGTGCTGCAGCGGCTCACCACGTATTTCCTGCAATTGAACCAGGAGGGTGGGCGCGCCCTGTTGATCGTCGATGAGGCGCAGGACCTGACGCACAAGGCGTTGGAGGAGCTGCGCCTGCTGACCAACCTGCAGCAGGACGGCAAGCCGCTGGTGCAGATATTTCTGTTGGGGCAGCCGGAATTGCGGGATCTGGTGCACAGCCAGGGACTGGAGCAGGTACACCAGCGCATTGTGGCGGCCAGTCACCTGGAGACCTTGCGCGAAGACGAAACGCGCGCCTATGTGGAGCACCGTCTGCGGGCGGTGCACTGGCGCAACGACCCCGAGATCAGCGCCGGCGTATTTCCCATCATTCACCTGTTCAGCGAGGGTGTGCCGCGCCGCATCAACCTGATCTGCAGTCGCCTGTTTCTGCATTGCTGCGTGGAGCAGCGCCACCGGATTACTGTGGCGGACGCCCGCAGCGTGGTTTCCGAGCTGCAGGAGGAGCAACTGTCGACCCGCAACCTGTTGCACAATGAGCTGTTCCTCGCCCCGGATGTGTTCGAGCCGCCCCGGATGGCGCCGGCGCCCGCTGTCATGGCCAGCCGCAGCGCCGCCGAGCGTCGCGCCAGCGCCGCGCCACCGCCGCCCCGGCCGGCGTCGTTCGATCCCGCGTCTGCGGCCGGCGCCGGGCAGCAGAGCGGCGGCCAGCCGCCGGGATCCGAGCCGCCATCGCCCCCCCGCCCGCGCGGGGCGGGTGACGCGGTACAGGCGCCGCAATCCGCTGCTCCCGCGGACGCCGGCAGCGCCTGTGCCAACCCGGCGCAGGAGGTGCCGCAGAGCATCGATTGGGCCGGTGTACAGCCACACAGCATGCGAGCGCAACGGGTGCGTTCCGCGCGCCGCGCGCACCGTGGAGCGGAAATCTGGTCTCTGGTGCTGGCCGCGGTGCTGGCCGGGGGGCTGGTGGCATTTGCCGTCTGGCGGGACCATATTCTGTGACTCTTGTCACAGAGTTCCCCAGTCTCTAGTGCGAGCGAACGACGGCGTGCTAGACTCCCTGTGCTTCGTCACTCAGGGATCATCTTCGGTTCGTCAGGGGGAAAATAATCATGACCAGCCTTTACACCGCGTTTCGGCGCTTGTCGGCGGCACTGGCCGTGCTATGCGCTTCCTGCATGATCGCCGCCTGTGGCGGCTCGCTCCCGGAAGTCCCCCCGGCGCAGCGCTATATGGATCAGGACTACAACTACGTGATCGGCCCCGGCGACACGATGGAGATTTTTGTCTGGGGCAATGAGGAGTTGACCACCACCGGTGTGGTGCGTCCCGACGGCAAGTTCACGACCCGCCTGGTGGAGGATGTCGATGCCAGCGGCAAGACCTCGACGCAACTGGCCCGGGACATCGAGAAGGTCTACGGCGAGTACGTCAAGCACCCCGTGGTCAGCGTCATTGTCAACGGTTTTGTCGGCGTGCCCGAACAGCAGGTGCGCGTAGTGGGGGAAGCCACGACCCCGTCGAGCGTGCCGTATCGCAAACACATGACCCTGCTGGACCTGATGATCGCCGTGGGCGGTATGACCGAGTTCGCCTCCGGCAACAACTCGGTACTGGTGCGCACGGACAGCAGCGGCCAGAAGAGTTACGCGCTGCGCCTGGACGACCTGCTCAAGGACGGCGATATCTCGGCCGATCTGGATTTGCAGCCCGGCGATGTGGTGATTATTTCCGAGTCGTGGTTCTAGCGACGCCAGTTCTTTTTCAGCAGAGAGTGTGAACAGGCCCTAATATGCAGGAAGCCATCGCGCAAATATTGAGCTACGTCTGGGGTGTCTGGCGCTTTCGCTGGCTGGCGCTGGTGGTCGCCTGGGTCATCGCCCTGGGCGGCTGGCTGTTCGTGCAGCAGATGCCGGAGGCCTACGTCAGTACCGCCAGAATCTACGTGGACAGCAACAACGTGCTGCGCCCGCTGCTGCGCGGCCTGGCCATCCAGCCCAACGTGGACCAGCGCATCGCCATGATGAGCCGCACCCTGCTGAGCCGACCCAATCTGGAAAAAGTCATGCGCATGACGGACCTGGATCTGGAGGTGCAGACCGACCGCGAGAAAGAGGAATTTCTCACCGAGTTGCGCGGCGCTATCAGTCTGTATGGCGACCGGGGCAATTCTTCGCTGTATTCCATCGAGGTACTGGATGCCGACCGCGACATCGCCAAGCGCATAACCCAGGCATTGATCACCGTGTTCATCGAGAGCGGTCTCAGCGACAAGCGCGAGGTGAATACCGGTGCGCAGGATTTTCTGGACCAGCAAATTGCCGACTATGAACAACGCCTGGTCGAAGCCGAAAGCCGCCTGGCCGCGTTCAAACAGCGGCACGTCGGTGTGCTGCCCGGTGAGGGGGGCGGCTTTTATGCGCGCCTGGACCAGGCCGCGCGGGAACTCTCCGCCGCCAAGTTACAGCTCCGGGAAATGGAAAACCGGCGCCGGGAACTGCAGCGGCAGATCGACGGCGAGGAGCCGGTATTCCTGTCCAGCGGTATCAGCGCTTCCGATTCGCCGCTGGATGCCCGGATCCAGGCACTGAATGCAAAGATGGACGCCCTGCTGGCAAAGTACACCGAACGCCACCCGGAAGTCCGCCAGATCCGCGGCCTGATCCAGGAACTGGAGGCTGAAAAACGCGCTGAACTGGAATCGGCCCGCGCCAACGACTACACCGGTGCATACGCCGGGCTCTCGTCCAGCCCGGTGTATCAGGGGATGCGCGCGATGCTCGGAGAAACGGACGCCCAGGTGGCGGAACTGCGGGTACGCGTGGCGGAATACGAGGCGCGGGTGCAGGCATTGAACGACAAGGTCAACAGCATTCCGGAGATCGAGGCGCAGCTCAAACAACTGGACCGCGATTACCAGGTAATCGCCTCCCAGCACCAGGAACTGCTGCAGCGCCGCGAGGCGGCCAAGTTGTCCGAGGATGTCCAGCAAAATGCCAGCGATGTCACGTTCCGGGTGATCGACCCGCCTTTCGTCCCGTCGCGTCCCAGCGAACCCAACAAGTTGTTGTTGAACACGCTGGTGCTGGTGGTCGCGCTCGGTGCCGGTGCGGCGCTGGCCCTGCTGGCTTCACTGATCAGGCCGGTGGTGGTCGACCAGCAATCGCTGACCAAGCTGACCGGCCTGCCGCTGCTGGGCACCGTGACATTGATCCCGACACCAGAACAAAGCAAACGGGACGCCTGGGGCTTGGTTGTTTTTTCATCACTGGTGGCGGTGTTGATGGTCGCCTTTGTCGGCCTGAATATCGGGCAGGTGCTGATGCTGTCCTGATTGGCAGCTGCAAAGTGGGCGCGATCTCACCAGGGGAAGACCATGAGTACGATAGAAAAAGCCGTCGATAAACTGGAGCGGGCCGGCCTGCAGCCGGATGCGGCGAGAGCGCCTGTCGAACACGCGGTGGCGACGCTGGAAAAAGCCGTCAGTCAGGAACCCGGGGCGCCAGGGCGGGCCACCCCGCGATCGACGCCGCCGGGCGACCGGGCGCGGGGGGAACATGGGGCGGGCCCCAGGCAGCGCGCCGCGGGCGACATTCTGGCCTTGCCGCTGGCTGATCTGGCCGCGCGGGGCATGCTCACGCCAACGTCTCCGCGCAGTCGTATTGCCGAGGAATTCCGTACCATCAAGCGCCCGCTGCTGCGCAACATAGACGGCGCCGCCGCCGCTGGCGTGGACAACACCAACCTCATTATGGTGACCAGTGCGCTGCAGGGCGACGGCAAGACCTTTACCGCCATCAACATGGCCCTGAGCATCGCCATGGAGCAGGATAAAACCGTTCTGTTCGTGGATGCCGACGTCGCCAAGGCTTCGGCCGGGCATGTGCTGGGAGTGCCGGCGAAGAGCCCGGGCTTGATCGACGTGCTGGAAGACAAGGGCATTACCCTGGCCGATACCATTTTGCAGACGGACCTGGACAACCTGCGCATCCTGCCCGCGGGCAATCTGCACGAGCGCTGCAACGAACTGCTCGCCAGTCAGGCCATGAAGAGTCTCATGGTGGAACTGTCCAGGCGCTATTCCGATCGGGTCATCGTGTTTGATTCACCGCCGCTGCTGTTGACCACCGAGGCCAGTGTGCTGGCCAGCTTTATGGGGCAGATCGCCTTTGTGGTCAGCACCGACGAAACACCCCAGGAGGCGATAACCGAGGCGCTGGAACACATCGGCGAAGACAAGATCATCGGCATGATACTCAACAAGGCGCACGGGCGCCGCAACAACCTCTTCGGGCTGGGTTATGGCTACGGTTACGGCTACGGCTACGGTTACGGCTATGGTTACGGTTATGGCGAGCGTTCGGCGCCGGCTGGCGGCAGTGCCTAGAGTGGCGCAGTAGGCATGCTCAAACGTGGCAAGGGATCCGCATGGGGTGGCGCCTGTCTGGTCGCCGCGGTGTGCAGCGGTGTCGCCGCGGCCGAGTGGGAGAGGACCGCGGGTGTCACCCCCGCGCTGATCTACACGGACAACGTCTGCCTGTCGCCCGACAACGAACAGGATGAGTGGGTAGGCACGGTGACCCCGGATATCGCCCTGCGTGGCGAGGGCAGCCGAGCCAGTCTGGATATTGCCGCGATGGTTGAAATCAACAGCCTCTCGGACAGCCGTCTCGAAGATCTCGGATGCGCCGGTGGCGCCGGGCTGGGCAACCGGGATCAGTTCGCGCCCCGTCTGCGCGCAGGTGCTCACACTACCGTGGTGGAGGACTGGGCCGGTGTGGATGCCAGCGCCACCATTGACCAGAACAAAATCAGCCCCTTTCTGCCGGGCGGCAACGATGGGCTGAACCGCAACGGCAACACCAATACCACCTACCGCTACAGCGTGAGCCCCTACGTGGCGCGGCGTTTCAAGGACGTCGCCAGTCTCCTGTTGCGCTACACCTGGGACGAGGAAACCAACAGCGCCGACGTGGTCGGTGACAGCCAGCAGCAGCACGTCGAACTCGCACTCGACAGCGGGCCGGCCAGTCAGCCGTTTTCCTGGGGCGTGCAGGGTGATTACGATGAAATCGATTACACCCAGACCCGCGGGCGCGCGGAACAGCGCAGTGAGTTGAGCTCCGCGCGCGTCACCGCGGGGTATCAGATCGACAGGGTCTGGCAGGTCAACGGCTATTACGGCGAGGAGTGGAACGATTTCGTGTCGTCCCGCGATGATATCGACGGCAGTTTCTGGGATGTCGGGCTGCGCTGGACGCCCAACCGCCGCACTACGGTAGAGGTGGGAACGGGCGACCGCTTCTTTGGCAGTACTCCGCGGTTTTCCGTCAGCCATCGCCACAAGCGCAGTGTACTGGAGGCCAGTTATCGCCGCGATCTCACCTACGATCGCAATATCCGCAGTCGCGACGACTTCCTGCCGGCGCAGGATGAATTCGGCAACCCGATCGATCCGGCAACCGGGCAGCCGGTGGATCTGTCGGGTAACGAGACGACCCTGACCAACAGTCCCATACTGGATGAACGTTTTACCCTGTCCTACGTCTACCAGGGCCGCCGCGCGCGGCTGCGCCTTTACGGCAGCCATTCGGACCAGACGCGTGCGGAGGAGGGCAGTGAATCGACGTTTCAGGACTATGGCATCTCTCTCAATCGCCAGTTGTCGCGTGTGTTCGGCGCACATGGGGATCTCAGTTGGAGCCGGCAGGAACCAAAAAATACCATCGGTCCGGTCACTACGCTGGAGTCGGATACCTGGCGCTTGCGGCTCGGCGTGGACCGGCAACTGGGCAATAACCTGAACGTGTTCGCGAACTATGAATTTACCGACCGGCAGTCCGATACGCGCTCTAACGAGTACCAGGAAAACCGTTTCACGGTCAGTTTACGCTACACTTTTTAGGGGCGGTCACCTTGAGTAGTCTCTCTGCCGTCGGGCACATCCTGTGTGTGGTGGGCGCCCGGCCCAACTTCATGAAAATCGCGCCGATCATGCGCGCCTTTGCGCAGTCGGATTCCCCGCTGGAAGCGCGATTACTGCATACCGGGCAGCACTACGACGCGGCGATGAAGCACGCCTTTTTCGACCAGTTGCACATCCCCGAGCCGGACATCGATCTGGAAGTCGGTTCGGGCAGCCACGCCGGCCAGACGGCAGACATCATGAAGCGTTTCGAACCGGTGCTGGATGCCAGCCCGCCGGCGGCAGTGCTGGTGGTGGGCGATGTCAATTCGACGATTGCCTGCGCGCTGGTGGCGGTCAAGAAAGGTATCCCGGTGATCCATGTGGAGGCGGGACTGCGCAGCGGCGACCGGCAAATGCCGGAGGAAATCAACCGCGTGCTCACCGACCAGCTGTCCGAACTCCTGTTCACCACCGAGGCCAGCGCCGAGGATAACCTGGTGCGCGAGGGGATATCCCGGGACAGGGTGCATTTCACCGGCAATGTCATGATCGATACCCTGTTGTACAACCTGGAGTACGCGGTGCCGGCCGCCACCTCGCTCACCGCCGCAGGTCTTGACCCGGATGCGACGGGCGACGGCTACGGCCTGGTAACCCTGCACCGGCCATCCAACGTGGATGACCCCGCGGTGCTGCGGCAATTGCTCACCGTACTGGCGCAGATCGGCCAGCGCACGCCGTTGCTGTTTCCGGTTCATCCGCGCACCCGGGCACGTATTGCCGCCGCCGGACTGGACGAACTCCTCGAGCGCGCGGCGATAACGGTGCTGCCTCCGCAGGGCTATCTCGAGATGCTCGGCCTGATGCGCGACGCGCGCATCGTGCTGACCGATTCCGGCGGCATCCAGGAAGAGACCACTGCCCTGGGTGTGCCCTGCGTTACCCTGCGCGACAATACGGAGCGTCCCATCACCGTGCACCAGGGCACGAATACCATCGTGGGCACCGATCCGGAAAGGATACTGGCCTGCTATCTGGATGTGATGGAGACCGGGGGAAAGACGGGGAGGGTGCCCGATCTGTGGGACGGCCGCGCGGCGCAGCGCATCGTCGCCATCGTCAACCAGTGGGCCGCGGGGCGTGGCTGATGGATGCACGCGAGCCGTCACCGGGAACTGCCCGGATTGTCAACGCCATGACCGTGGACGTGGAAGACTATTTCCAGGTGTCGGCGTTCGAGCCTTATGTGGCCAGGGCCGACTGGAACAGTATCGGATGTCGCGTGGAGGCAAATGTCGAGCGCATCCTCGCACTCTTCGATACGCACGGTGTGCGCGGGACTTTCTTTACCCTGGGCTGGGTGGCGCAGCGCTATCCCCGCTTGATCGAGAAAATAGCCGAAAACGGTCACGAACTGGCCAGCCACGGGTGGGAGCATGTGCGGGTAAACACGCAGACGCCGGCGGCGTTTCGCGAGGACATAACCCGTACCCGCTGTCTGCTGGAGGATATCAGCGGCAGCGCGGTGAAAGGCTACCGCGCGGCGAGTTACTCCATCGGCGCCGGTCAACGCTGGGCGTGGCATGAACTGGCAGCGGCGGGTTACCAGTACAGTTCCAGTGTGGTGCCGATCCGGCACGACCTGTACGGCATGCCCGGTTCGCCGCGCTTCTCCTATTCCACCGCGGACGGCCGGCTGCTGGAAATTCCCATTACGACGGTGCCGCTGGCCGGGCGCAATATCAACTGCGGCGGCGGCGGCTGGTTCCGGCTGTTTCCCTATGCGTTCTCACGCTGGGCTCTCGAGCGTGTCAATCGCACAGAAGGGCAACCGGGGATTTTCTATTTCCACCCCTGGGAGATCGATCCACAGCAGCCGCGCCTGGCGGGTCTGGGCGTCAAGACGCGCTTTCGTCACTACCTCAACCTGGCGCGCACTTACCAGCGGCTCGAGAAACTGCTGACGGATTTTCGCTGGGGACGCATGGATCAGGTGTTCCTGGCGGGGGAAGGCCGGAAGTGACGGTCCGCGTCAACACACTGGACGACGGCGCGATCGCGCGCTGGGACGCCTATGTGGAGCGGGCCAGCGGCGCCACTTTCTTTCACCGCTCCGGATGGAAACGCGTGCTCGAGCGTGCCTTTGGCCATCGCACACACTTCCTCTACGCCGAGCGGGCGGGGGAGCTGTTGGGGGTGCTGCCCCTGGCAGAAGTGAAGAGCCTGCTGTTCGGCCATTCCCTTTCCTCGCTGCCGTTTTGCGTCTACGGCGGCATTGTCGCCGACACCCCGGAGGCCGCGCGGGTACTGCGTCGGGAAGCCTGTCGCCTGGCGGACTCGCTCGGTGTCGGCGCGCTGGAGTTGCGCAATGATCGGGCCAGTGACAGCGACTGGCCGGTAAAGGATTTGTACTACACCTTTCGCAAGCGAATCGCTGCGGATGACGAGGTGAATCTCAAGGCGATTCCCAACCGCCAGCGGGCCATGATCCGCAAGGGCGTGAAGGAGGGATTACACAGCGAGTGGGACGACGGCGTGGATCGCTTGTACCGGGTGTATGCCGAGAGTGTCAGAAATCTGGGCACCCCGGTATTTTCTGCGCGCTACCTGCGCATCCTGCGCGAGGTGTTTGCGCGCGATTGCACCGTGCTGATGATCACCCAGGAAGGCCAGGATGTCGCGGGTGTGATGAGCTTTTACTTTCGCGATGAAGTGCTGCCCTACTACAGCGGCAGTATTTCCCGGGCGCGCAGTATCCGGGGAGTCAACCACTTCATGTACTGGGAGCTGATGCGCAGCGCCGCCGCAGAGGGCTATCGCCTGTTCGACTTCGGGCGCAGCAAGATCGGTACCGGCCCGTTCAGTTTCAAGAAAAACTACGGCTTTGAGCCGCAGCCACTGCCTTACGAGTACTATCTGGTGAAAGCGGATGCGCTGCCGGATGTCAATCCCAGCAACCCGAAATACCGCGCGCTGATCAACACCTGGACCCGGCTGCCCCTGCCGGTGGCGAATGCGGTTGGTCCGTACATTGCGCGCTCCCTCGGGTGATGGCGATGAAGATTCCGCTGCTGTTTTTGTGCCACCGCATTCCCTATCCGCCCAACAAGGGCGACAAGATTCGCTCGTTTCACCTGTTGCACCACCTGAGCCGTCACTTCGACATTTACCTGGCCACTTTCGTGGACGATCCACAGGACTGGCCGTGGGTGCCGGAGGTGGAAAAATACTGTGCCGACAGCCTGTTCGTGCGGCTCCATCCCGCGATCGCTCGGGCGCGCAGCCTGCTCGGGCTGGCCAGCGGCCAGGTCCTGTCACTGCCCTACTATCGCGATGCGCGCATGGGCGCCTGGGTGCGCGAACGGGTTGCGCAGCACGGTATCGCGCATCTGCTGGTCTTTTCTGCCGCGATGGCGCAGTACGCCCTGCAGCCGAAGCTGTCTTTCCAGCGGCGGGTGATTGATTTTGTCGACGTGGATTCGGACAAGTGGCAGCAGTACGCCCACCGCAAGCGCTGGCCCATGAACTGGCTCTATCGCCGCGAAGGCAGGTTGCTGCTGGCCTACGAGCAAGAGGTGGCCAGCGCCTTCGACGCGGCGCTGTTCGTGTCCTCCGCCGAGGCCGCCCTGTTCCGGGAACTGGCGCCCCGGGCGGCCCCCAAGGTCGGTTATTACAACAACGGCGTGAATACCGAGTATTTCACACCGGACGCGGCGCTGGACAATCCCTTTGCGGTGGGCGAGCGCGCGCTGGTGTTTACCGGAGCCATGGACTACTGGCCAAACATCGACGCGGCGTTGTGGTTTGCCCGGGACGTCTACCCGCAACTGCGCGCCGCGGACCCGGACCTTCGGTTCTACGTCGTGGGCAGCAGTCCCGACGCCAGAGTCAGCCGCCTGTCGCGACTGCCCGGGATCAGCGTCACCGGCCGGGTGGACGATGTGCGCCCCTACCTGCGCTACTGCCGGGCCGTGGTGGCCCCCATGCGGATTGCCCGGGGGGTACAAAACAAGGTGCTCGAGGGCATGGCGATGGCGCGTCCGGTCATTGTCACGACCAGGGGGCTGGAAGGCATAGACGCGGTGCACGGCGAGCACGTACTCATTGCCGATACCGCGCGGCAGTATGCGGACTGCGTACGACAGGTGCTGGGCGGTGCGCACGCGGACATGGGAGTGCGTGCCAGGTCCCGTATCAGCAGCCATTTCAGTTGGGATGAAAACCTGCCGGAGGTGGTCTATCTGCTGTCGGGGGAAAAACCGGCGGTGCAGACGCCGGCGAGGGCAGCGGCCAGTGCCTGAGACACGCGCCGACGTTGCGGGTCTGTCCGCCCCGGTTCGCCGCAACCTCTGGGCGGCGACCCTGGGCTGTGTGGTCCTGCTGCTGGTGTATTACCAGACCACGGCTTCGGTGGTGGCTATCTGGTTGCGCTCCGAAACCTATGCCCACGGCTTTCTGATCGTGCCGATCGTGCTGTGGCTGGTCTGGGACAGGCGTCTTGACCTGCGCGGGCGCAGCGCCAGGCCCGCGCCGCTGGTCGCACTGCTGTTGCTGCCCCTCGGGTTCACCTGGCTGGTGGCCCACCTGGTGGACGTGCTGGTGGTACAGCAGCTGGCCATGGTCGGCATGGCGATCGTCACGGCGTGGGCGGTGCTGGGGCACGACCTGGGCCGCGTTTTGGCCTTCCCCCTGTTGTTCCTGTTTTTCGCCGTACCCATGGGCGAGGCGCTGATTCCGCCGCTGATGGAGTTTACCGCCACCTCGACGGTCTGGCTGATCCAGCACACCGGCATACCCGTCTACCGGGAGGGGCTGTACTTTACACTGCCCACCGGCAACTGGTCGGTGGTGGAGGCCTGCAGCGGCTCGCGGTATCTGATCGCCTCGCTGACCCTGGGGGTGCTGTACGCCTACCTGACCTACCGCAGCCTGTGGCGGCGGCTGCTGTTCGTTCTGGCCTCTATTATCGTGCCGATCATCGCCAACAGCCTGCGCGCCTATATCATCGTCATGCTGGGACACCTCAGTGATATGACCATCGCCACCGGGGTGGATCACCTCATCTATGGCTGGGTGTTTTTCGGCCTGGTGATATTTTTGCTATTCTGGGTCGGCGCATTTTTCCGGGAGCGGGATCCCGGCCCGGGCGCTGCGGTGCCGGCGCCCGGGCCGGCCCGCTCTGCCACCGCCGCTCCGCTGACCAGAGCGCTGCTGCTGTGCCTGTCGCTGGCGGCACTCTGGCCACTGCTGGCACTGGCCCTGAGCGGGGGCGGCGCCGGGACGGGCGACAGCGCCGTCGTGCTGCCACCGCGCTTGGGTGACTTCGCCCGCGATGAGCAGGCGGCCTGGGCCTGGCGCCCCGGCAGCGTGGTCCGCGGCGACAGCACGGCTTTCTATCGCCGCGGGGAGCGGGTCCTGGGCCTCTATGTGCAGTATCCCGAGGGGCCGCTGGATGGCGATGTGGTGGGCAGCGTCGATGATCTGGTGGAGCGTCGCAGCGCCTGGCGCATCGTGGCACAGGACACGGTGCCGGTACAGCTCGGCGCCCGCCGTGTGCCGGTGCGCCAGGCTGTCCTGGTGCGCGCTACCGGCAGCGCGCGCCTGCTGGTCTGGTCCTGGTACCGGGTGGCCGGCAGCTACACGGCCAACGAGTACCTGGGCAAACTGTTGCAGGCGGCGGCCGCGCTGGGTTGGGGCGATGGCACGCTGTACCGGATCGTACTGGCGGCGCCGTCGACGGATGTGCCGGAGGCGGCAGCGCAGTTGCTGCAGGCTTTTCTGCATGAGGGCTGCGCTGCGCTGGATGCCGCTCTCGACGCACCTGCACAGAGTGCGCCGCGATGACCGCGCGGCAGCCGCCGCTGGTGGCACACATCATCTATGCACTGCGCATCGGCGGGCTGGAAAACGGCCTGGTCAACATCATCAATCGCTGCCCGCCGCAGCGCTATCGCCACGCCATCGTCTGTATCGCCGATGCCGATGACTTTGCCGGCAGGATAACCGCGCCGGGAGTGGAGATCATCCAACTGCACAAGCGCGAGGGCCACGATGCGCTCTTTTACTGGCGCCTGTGGCGCACCCTGTGGCGGCTGCGCCCCGCGGTCATTCACAGCCGCAACCTGGCGGCGCTGGAGGCACAGTTGTGCAGCATCGGCCTGCCCCGGGTGAGGCGGGTGCACGGCGAACACGGCCGCGATGTGAACGACCTGCACGGCACCAACCCCCGCTACCTGGCACTGCGCAGGTTCATGCGGCGCCTGATCGATCACTATGTGGTGGTCAGCGCGGATCTCGAGCAGTGGCTGCTCGACACGGTGCAGGTGCCCGCATCCAGGGTAGACCAGATCTACAACGGCGTGGATCACCAGCGCTTCCGTCCCGGCGACCAAGCTGCCGCCGACCCGCTGCCCGCTGCCTGGAGCGCCGTGCAGGACCGGCTGGTGATCGGCACCGTGGGCCGCCTGTCACCGGTAAAGGACCAGACCTGCCTGTTGCGGGCGGTGGCGCTGCTGCGCAGGGAAAGTCCCGCGCTGGCGGCGCGGGTGCATCTGGTTGTCGTCGGCGACGGCCCGCTGTGCGCCGAGCTGCAGGCACTGGTGCACGCACTCGGCCTCGAAGCGATAACCTGGATGCCGGGCGAGCGCGACGATGTGCCCGCGCTGCTGGCGGCAATGGATATCTTCGTGCTGCCGTCCCTCAGCGAGGGCGTATCCAACACGGTACTCGAAGCCATGGCTGCGGGTCTGCCGGTGATCGCCACGGCGGTGGGCGGCAATACTGAACTGGTGGAGCCGGGCTTCAACGGCTCGCTGGTGGCGGCGGGGGATCCCGGGGCACTGGCGCGCGCGCTGACGGCCCTGCTGGCCAGCCCCACTCAGCGCCGGTGCCTGGGAGCCAATGCCCGCGAGCGCGTTTGCCGGCGCTTTGACTGGGACAACTGTGTCGCGGCTTACCTGGCGGTATACGACCGGGTACTGGACGCGAAAACTCAAACTGACCTGAGGGATGTCGCCTAGAGCATGTGTGGCATTGCGGGAATTTTCGACCTGAACGGCAGCGCGGCCATCGACCGGGAGGTGCTCGGCCGGATGAACCGGGTACAGTTTCACCGGGGCCCGGACGAGGGCGGCGAATTTGTCGAGCCGGGCGTCGCTTTGGCTCACCGCCGGTTGTCGATTATCGATCTGTCCGCGGGCCAGCAGCCCATGCGCAGCGCGGACGGCAACCTGTGCGTGGTCTACAACGGTGAAATCTACAACTTCCGCGAGCTGGCCGCGGAGCTGGCCGACCGGGGCTACCGCTTCCGCACCCACTGCGACACGGAAGTCATCCTCTACGCCTGGCAGGCCTGGGGCGAGGCCTGCGTCACCCGGTTTCGCGGCATGTTCGCCTTTGCGCTGTACGACCGGCGGGCGCAGTCCCTGTTTCTGGCGCGCGACCGGCTGGGTATCAAGCCGCTTTTTTACAGCCTGCTGCCCGGCGGCCAAGTTCTGTTCGGCTCCGAACTCAAGGCACTCAAGGTGCATCCGGCGCTGGCGCGCAAGCTGGAGCCGCGCGCCGTCGAGGACTATTTTGCGCTGGGCTATATCCCCGAGCCGAAAACGATTTATCGCGATGTCTACAAGCTGTCTCCCGGCCACACCCTGCTGCTGCAGCGGGGCAAGCCGGCGCCCGCACCGCGCCAGTACTGGGATATCCCGTTTGCGGCGCCCGGGGGGGCGGCAACCGAGGCAGCACTGTGCGCGGAACTGGTGGAGAGGATGCGCGAGGCCGTCCGCATTCGCATGGTGGCGGAGGTGCCGCTGGGTGCCTTTTTGTCGGGCGGCGTTGATTCCAGTGCGGTGGTGGCGATGATGGCCCAGTTGCAGGGCGAGCCGGTCAATACCTGTGCCATCGGCTTTGATGTGCAACAGTTCAACGAGACGGAATATGCGCGTCAGGTGGCCGTGCGCTACCGCACCAACCACCTGGAAAAAACGGTGGGCAGCGACGACTTCGACCTGCTGGACACGCTGGCGGACCTCTACGACGAACCCTACGCCGACAGCTCGGCCATACCCACCTATCGCGTGTGCCAACTGGCCCGGGAGCGGGTCACCGTCGCCCTGTCCGGCGACGGCGGGGACGAGAATCTGGCGGGTTACCGCCGCTACCGCTGGCATATGAACGAGGAGCGCCTGCGCTCGCGCTTGCCGCTGGCCCTGCGCCGCCCCCTGTTTGGCACCCTGGGGCGGCTCTATCCCAAGGCCGACTGGGCGCCGCGGGTGTTGCGAGCGAAAACGACCTTCGAATCGCTGGCGCGCAACTCCGTCGAAGCCTATCTGCACTCGGTCTCCCTCACCTCCGCCGCGCAGCGGCGCGCCATGTTCAGCGATGGTTTGCAGCGCGAGCTACAGGGATACGCGGCACAGGACGTGTTTGACTATCACGCCGCACGCAGCCCCACCGACGATCCGCTGTCGCTGATCCAGTACCTGGACATGAAGACCTACCTGGTGGGTGACATTCTCACCAAGGTGGACCGGGCCAGCATGGCGCACTCACTGGAGGTGCGGGTGCCGCTGCTGGACCACCAACTGGTGGAGTGGGTGTCGGGCATCGCGCCGCACTACAAGCTGCGCGGGCAGGAGGGCAAGTACCTGCTCAAGAAATCGCTGGAGCCACACCTGCCCCGGGATGTGCTGTACCGGCCGAAAATGGGCTTTGGCGTGCCGCTCGGCAAGTGGTTTCGTGGACCCCTGAAAGAGCGCTTGCGCAGTACCATCGTCGACGGGGGGCTGGCCGACACCGGCCTGTTCAACCAGCGTTATCTGGAACAACTGGTCTCGGATCACCAGTCCGGCCGGCGCGAGTACAGCGCGCCGCTGTGGTCCCTGCTGATGTTTCAGGCAGCGATCAAGAACGACGATTTTGCCTTGGGATAGCGGCGTATATGCGCATTCTTCACGTACTGGATCACTCCATCCCCCTGCACAGCGGCTACACTTTCCGCACCCGCAATATACTCGAACAGCAGCGGCGCATGGGCTGGGAGACCTGCCATGTGACCGGCCTGAAGCAGCACGACGGCGCCCGGCGCGGCAGCGCCGCCCTGGAGGAGACAGTCGACGGCCTGCATTTCTACCGCACGCCGCACACCGGGTCGCTGCTCGGTTCACTGCCGGTGCTGAACCAGCTGCAAGTGGTCGACACGCTGGCGCGGCGTCTGCAGCAGGTGGTGGCGCGGGAAAAGCCCGATATTCTGCACGCGCACTCGCCGGCGCTCAACGGCCTGGCGGCGCTGCGCGTGGCGCGGCGCTGCGGCCTGCCCCTGGTGTACGAGTGCCGCGCCTTCTGGGAAGATGCGGCAGTGGATCACGGCACCAGTTCGGAATGGGGGCTGCGCTACCGCCTGACCAGATCGTTGGAGACGCGGGTGTTTCGCCGGGCCGATGCGGTGACGACCATCTGCGAGGGCCTGCGCAATGATATCGTCGGGCGCGGGGTCGATGCCGACAAGGTCGCGGTGATTCCCAACGCGGTGGATACGCAGGGGTTTACCTGTGGTGGCGACCCGAATCCCGCGCTGTTGGACGCGTTGGGACTTGCCGGCAAAGTGGTTTTGGGATTTATCGGATCATTCTACGCCTATGAAGGTATACCGCTGCTGTTGCAAGCCCTGCCGACGTTGCTTGCCGCCAACCCCAATGTGCATGTCCTGCTGGTGGGCGGTGGTCCGGAAGAGGGGCGACTGCAGCGGGAGATTGCCAGGCTGCGGCTGCAGCGCGCGGTAACCTTCACCGGGCGCGTGCCGCACGACCGAGTGCGGGATTATTACAACCTCGTGGACATATTCGTCTATCCGCGTATGACAATGCGCCTGACCGAACTGGTGACACCTCTCAAGCCGCTCGAAGCAATGGCCCAGGGCCGCCTGGTGGCGGCGTCCGATGTCGGCGGTCACCGCGAACTGATTCGCGATGGAGATACCGGTGTGCTGTTCAAGGCGGGAGACCCCGTGACGCTGGTCGCTGCCGTCAGTGAACTGATTGCCAATCGTGACCAGTGGCGGGGCATGCGCGAGCGCGGGCGGGCCTACGTCGAACGGGAACGCAGCTGGGAGGCCAGCGTCGGCCGCTATCGGCCGATCTATGAGGGGTTGTTGTGAAGCCCGCTGATTTGCGCCTGGGGCTGGTGGGTCCAGTGCCCCCGCCCAATGGCGGGATGGCAATGCAAACCCGTCAGTTGGCGGCGCTGTTGGCGGCCGACGGGGTACACGTGAAACAGGTGGCAACGAACGCGCCCTGCCGTCCCCGCTGGGTTTCGCGAGTGCCGCTATTGCGGGCGCTCTTTCGTCTGGTCCCCTATCTGCTTGCGGTGTGGCGGTTGACTGGTCGTGTCGATGTGATCCACCTGATGGCAAACTCCGGTTGGTCGTGGCAGCTATATGCCGCTCCGGTGCTGTGGATTGCCTGGTTGCGAAAAATGCCCGTGATCGTCAACTATCGTGGCGGAGAGGCACAGGCGTATTTTCAGCGCTCCTTCAACCGGGTGTGGCCGTCGCTGCAAAAGGCGGCTTTAGTGGTTGTACCTTCGGGTTATCTGGAGGCCGTATTTGCCGGTTTCGGACAGACGGTTCGGGTGATCCCCAATATCGTCGATCGCAGCGTATTCAGGCCGCAACATGGCGCACGCGAAAACAAACGCTACACGCTCGTGATTACCCGCAACCTGGAAGCGATTTACGGTATAGAAACCGCGATCAGAGCGCTGGCGCGTGTGCGCGAGACATCGCGCGCCGTGCAGTTGCGCATCGCCGGGAGTGGACCACAAGAGGTATACCTGCGCAGACTTGTACGGAGTCTAGGGCTGGAACAGGCCGTGCGGTTCGAGGGGCGCCTGGAGCGCGAGGCTGTCGTGGCGCTTTATGCCCGCGCCGATGCGATGTTGAATCCCAGCCTGGTAGACAATATGCCGAACTCCATCATAGAGGCACTGTCCTGTGCCGTGCCGGTCATTTCAACAGACGTCGGCGGCGTTCCCTATGTCGTCGCCCACGAGGAGACTGCGTTACTCGTGCCCCAACAGGACCCTGACAAACTCGCCGATGCTATTTTACGCCTGCGCAATGACACCGTTTTGCAACAGCGACTGCGCGCCAATGGCTTGGCTCAGGTCGAACAATATACCTGGGCTTCGGTTCGAAACCAGTGGCTGGACGCGTATGCGCAGGTCGTTTGCCAGCAGCGGGCGGCCGCTCTGTGAGTATTTATCGGCAGTTGGTCGCTGCTGTGCTGTTCCCGCTGCACGAGAGGCTCAAGCGACACGATACCATTGCAGTCTACAAGGCCATGGAACGCAGCCAGTGGCTGTCGCCCAACCGGATTGCAGAACTGCAGCTTGCGAACCTGCAGCGATTCCTGCACCGTATTGGTACTACAGTGCCTTATTATGAAAAGCTATTTGCCGATAGCGGCCTGGACCCCACCGCCGTGAGCAGCACAGCGGATCTGCAGCGACTGCCCCTGCTGGATAAACGCAGTATCAGAGCGCATAACGATACGCTGCAGGCCCGCAATGCAAATGGCCTCAAGCGCTTCAACACGGGGGGATCGAGCGGCGAACCACTGATATTTTACCTGGGACGAGAGCGGGTGAGTCATGATGTCGCTGCCAAACGCAGGGCCACTCGATGGTGGGATGTCGATGTCGGAGATGCTGAAATCGTTGTCTGGGGATCGCCGATCGAGTTGGGGGCGCAGGACCGGGTCCGCGGTCTGCGAGACAAGATATTCCGCACGCAACTGCTGTCGGCTTTCGAGATGTCCGGCGACAACCTGGACCGCTTTGTGGCTCGAATAATGGCCGTGAGACCGGCAATGCTTTTTGGTTATCCCTCCGCCCTGAGCGTGATTGCCGAGCATGCGCTACGCGGTGGTCAGGACCTGTCAAAGCTGGGTATTAAAGTCGTTTTTGTCACCTCGGAGCGGCTTTACGATCATCAGCGTGACGTGATCTCCACGGTGTTTGGCTGTCCAGTGGCCAATGGCTACGGCGCCAGGGACGCCGGCTTCATAGCGCATGAATGTCCGCACGGGCGTATGCATATCACGGCTGAGGACATCGTGCTGGAGATCGTCGATCCCTCCGGCACCGTGCTCGCCCCCGGGCAGGCGGGAGAGATCGTTGTCACGCACCTGTTCACGCGGGATTTTCCGTTTGTACGCTATCGCACTGGAGACATTGGTGTCGTTGATCCCGAGCCCTGTACATGCGGGCGCGGATTGCCTGTACTGGCTGCGGTGGAAGGCAGGACGACGGACTTTCTGGTGGCCTGTGACGGCACGCTGCTGCACGGGCTTGCCTTGATCTACGTACTGCGCGATATGCCCGGTGTCGAAGAGTTCAAGATTGTGCAGGAAACGCTACACCACACGCGGGTTGTCGTCATTGCGGGCGCTGCGGACAAGGCGTATTTGCAATCCACCATCGAGCGGCAATTCCGCGCGAGACTGGGCAGTGAAGTGACTGTCACGGTAGAGTTCGTACAGACCATTGCGAGTGAGAAATCCGGTAAATTTCGCTATGTCGTCAGTCATGTGGCACAAGAAAGATCACCTTAGGCCTGCAGCCCGGGTAGAGGATGTGAACAAATCGGGTGGCCGTTTCCCACGGTACAGCCCGCATCTGCAAGTTGCAGCCGTCACCACACGCCCCGATGACGTGTCACCGGTCATTCTGGTGTACTGTTGAGTCAATACGGGGCATGCCATGGTGTTAGATATCAATAGGGTACATCCTGCCGTTTCCAGCGGCCTGCCGGGTAGTGCGTGTAAATGATAACCAAACTGGTCGCCAACAGAATGTCCCCCGCCGGTGCGGCGGGTGCGCTTTCAATCCTGATATTCCACAGAGTATTTGCCGAACCCGACCCCTTGCACGACGATGCACCAGATGCCAGAAAGTTTGACAGCGTTCTGCGCTGGTTGACCCGCTCTTTTAATGTGCTGCCGCTGGATGCCGCGGTGGAACAACTCCAGAGCGGCACGCTCCCGGCTCGCGCCGTAGCCATTACATTCGACGATGGCTACCGCGACAATTTTTCCGTGGCCCTGCCTCTGCTGCTGAAACACGAGGTTTGCGCTACGTTTTTCATTGCCACGGGCTTTCTCGACGGCGGGTGTATGTGGAATGACATCGTCGCCGAGGCCATACGAAATACCAGTCGATCGACGCTGGATTTGTCCGCGTCAGGATTGGCTAGCTACAGTGTAGAAACCTGGAGTCAGAAGCGACAATCGATGAGCATCATACTGGGTGCACTCAAGCATATGCCGCCCGGAAAGCGTCTCGAAATGGCGGAAGAACTGTCGCACATTTGCCGGAGCTCCCGCCCGAACGATCTCATGATGACGACGGATCAGGTGCGCAAAATGCGCGCCGCCGGCATGCAGATTGGTGCGCATACCCGCAGTCATCCCATCCTCGCCAGCCTCGATGAGGACACCGCGCAGGAAGAAATTTCCGGTAGCAGATCGGACCTGGAGAACATACTGGATGAAAGCGTAACGCTGTTTGCCTACCCTAACGGCCGGCCGGCGCAGGACTATCGCGCACAGCACGTTGAAATGGTCGAAGCGGCGGGATACCGCGCCGCGGTGTCGACCGCTGCCGGAGCATCCAGAATAACCTCGGATATCCTGCAGTTACCGCGCTTTACCCCCTGGGACAATACTGAACTGCGCTTTGGTCTGCGACTGGCAAGCAATATTCGCCGGTGTCCGCAAACCGCATAAAATCGGTCCTGCAGGAAAGCTCGGCAGCAACGTTGGCAGATTCATGACCGATAGAAAAAAAGACCGGGTTGAGGCGAGAACACTCCAACGGGAACTATGCCGATCTAATCCACCACAGCATCCGCTGACCTATACTGAGCCGTTGGAGATTGTTGGGGGGTGTCTGGGGCAGCACCTCCGGCATACTCCTGCGTTCGACACTCCACCGTTTGGCCACTACGAGCATGACGACCATGTTGTAGGGAAAATCCCAGTAAGCCAGGCTCAAAAAGGCTCCGCCGGCCAGCCAGCCAATGAGCGACACCTGGATCATGCCCCCCAGGTGCTTGAGCCACTGGCTGTCCGGGTCGTTCAAATCCTGCTTGCGCAGACGCCCCGCGACCCGCCAGGCGGTAATCCAGATCAGCAGGAACAAGACCAGCCCGATGTAACCGTGCTCGCCCAGCACCTGGAAGTAAATGCTGTGGGCGGCACGGGCAATACTGACATCGAACCGGTCATCGTCCGTCTGGGGCGCATACAGTCTGCGGATACTGCGGTGATACATTTCGAAGCCGGCGCCCGTGACGCGGTCATTCGCGATGTTGATTGCAGTCTGCCAGGCGATAATTCTACCCATAGCGGAGGAATCATCCTGATAAGACTCTATGGTCGCCATTCTGTCGTGCCAGGACTGGGGCATGAACGCAAAGACGGCGGCGGCCAGGACGGATATTGCCAACAGGTTCACCAGTTTGCCGGGAGCCCGCCACCACAAGACGACACCCATCGCCACCATCGCTACCAGTGCCCCGCGCGACTGGGTGCCGATGGCGGAGATCGCAGAAAGTGGCATGGCCACCAGCATGAGCCGTTTCAGCCAGGTGTGAGGTGTTGTCAACCAGAGGAAATACATAAGGGGGATGGCCATGATCAAGGCCAGCGCCAGCTCGTTGTTGCCCGAAATAAAACCGCCAGGTGGCCCCCACACCTTGCCGCCGCCGGCGGTGCGTATCGTGTAGAGTCCGCCCTTGATGCCGTAGAATGCCAGGGAGAGTACATTGACCCAAATAAACAACCGGATGTGTTCGCGCTTGTACAGGATCGCCGCTGACAGAAAGACCATGAGTTGAATCTTCAGCACCTTCTCCAGTTGTAGCGTGGATTCCGATACGAAAAACGCAAACGCCGTAGTGACGCAGGTCCACGCCAGCAGCAGGGCAGTAAACACCAGTGGTGAAGTAAGCGGTAGCTTGACGCGATCTCGCGTGGTAAATACCGCAAGCAAAACCACAATTGCGATGATGATCGCCACCGGCGCGTTGTACATGAAACCCCAGGCGAGCTTGTGCGGGTTCATGATCCCAATCCAGGTCCACAGCAGAATGCCGATGAAGGCATGACGGAATACAAAGGGTAAAGCTGTAGCTAATATTCCTGCCAGTAACAGGTCGCGAAGGGACATAAGTGTGCTTTTCCGTGCGGTCGCCTGTCGATGATCTGTGTGGCGAAGTCAGGCGTATTTCTGTGTTTTTGGTTTGGGAATCCATTGATGCTATCATGCGCGTCCGAGTCAGCGTAGAGTCAATTTCTCAGTTTGTGATGAAGTTTATAGTTTCGGCGTACGCCCATGACCAATCCGCCTGACTCGCCCCCTCGGGACGTTGGCTACAACAGCTCCAAAGCCATAATGAGCGGCGTCACCTGGGCTGTGTTGATGCGTTTCTCGATGCGCTTTATCGGCCTGTTCAGCACTTTGATTCTGGCCAGACTCCTCACTCCGGATGATTTTGGGGTGGTCGCGCTGGGAACTCTGGTCGCCCACTTTTTATTTGAAATGACCGAGTTCGGCTCGTCGATGCTCCTAATTCGTTCCAGGGAGATCGATAGACAGCGGTGCGATACCGCCTGGACGATCACCCTGCTACAGGCACTCGTGACCGCCGCGGTTCTCGCGATACTGGCGGTGCCCGCATCGCTTTACTTCGATGAACCCAGAGTCATTGAAGTGATGTACGTTCTGGCGGCCTCCTCGTTCGTGGCCGGCTTTGAAAATATCGGGCCGGTACTGGCGCGGCGGGACTTGAAATTCGCCCTGGACTTTCGCTTCAACCTGTACAAGAAATGTCTGGTCTTCGTTGCAACGGTTGCGAGTGCGTTGATATTCCGCAGTTACTGGGCTCTGGTCATCGGGCTGCTGTCTGGAAACATAGCGGGCGTGCTCCTGAGTTTTTTGCTGTTTGAACACCGTCCGCGCTGGTGTCTCAAGTACGCCGGAGAGTATCTCAGATTTGGGCTGGCCATTATTCCATTGCGACTCGCAACTACCCTGCGCGAAATGATCCCCGCCTTTCTGGTTGCCGGTGTGGGGCACACATCGACCATGGGCTCGTATCGTGTCGCGCGGGACCTGGCCAATCTGTTCACCAGTGAAATCGTCACGCCCATGGGTCGCGGACTGCTTCCCAACTATGTGCGCCTGGCCGACCAGCCTGAGGAGTTGTCCAGGGTATACCGCGGTGTGCTGGGCATGGTGATTTTTGTCTGTATGCCGGTCGCGGTTGGGGTGGCCTCCGTCGCCAGTGATCTGACCCTTGTGTTGCTCGGCCCGCAATGGGATGTTGTCCGCACCCTGCTCGGTTATCTGGCCATTGGAGCGGCTGGCTTTGCCGTGTCACAGGCTATGGTCAACCAGATTCTGGTCGCCACCGGGAGAGAGCGGGCCGCCGCCGTCCTGGCATGGATCAGGCTTGCGATCACAGTACCCATACTCTGGGCCGGCCTGGAATTTCAGGGTGTCATCGGCCTGGCAAAAGCGACCATCATCGCCCCCCTGGTTTGTCTGCCGGTGCTTTACAATGAAATCCGACAAGCGGTGACGCTGCCATTGTCTGCTTTTTTTGCCTTGTTCTGGCGACCGGTTATCGGGGCGAGTTTAATGTACTTTGTGGTCAAGGGGCTGCACAACCCGGAGGTGCCGTGGGCGATTCTGCGCCTGGCGCAGGATGTTGTGGTCGGAGTTCTGAGCTTTACCGTTACGTCTGCGCTGTTGTGGTGGTTGGCCGGACAGCCTCGCGGAGCAGAGAGTTTTTTGCTGGGCAAACTGCGCGAAATACAGAAAATGTACGTCAGAATCAGGGTTTAGCGGCGCGTTTTTCTGTTGGACATGGACGTTTACGCGGGCGGTGCGACAATTGCCGGAAACGGCTTGACACTGCGGCAATTGCGCGGTTTGCCATGGATGCGCAGAGCGCCGATAAATACTACAGGATAAAACGCATATCATGCTGGTGATTTCCAACGGGGCGATCAAGAGTGGCTCCACCTGGCTCTACAACATCCTTTTCAACCTGGCTGCGTTTGAGCGCCCCCCCGACCAGTACCTCACGATAAACAGCAAAGTACGCCAACGAAATCCCTGCATTCAACCGGAGATGCTGGCGCAGTTTCTGGAAAACGAGGATATCGCCTCGACGCACTACCTTTCCAAAAATCATATTGGCCGGGCGGAGTATCGCGATCTGCTGCGCAGCAATCCAGACGTCGCTGTGTTTGATATAGAGCGCGATGTCAGGGATATGGTGGTGTCGGCTTACTATGACGAGTGCAATCGCAATGATTATCGCGGAGACTTTGGCGCATACTACTGGCATATCGGGCGCTATGTGGTCGATGAAGTGAACCGGTACCACGACCTGTGGAGAACGTTTGGTGACAATTTTTGTATGGTATCTTACGAGCGTCTGCACACCGATTTTGCGGCGGAGGTAAAACGCATTGCCCGCGTACTCGGGGTCGCCGCCGATGACGACACCATTGCGTCAGTCCACGAAAAAACCTCGATCACGTCGCTGCGCAACAGATATCAGGACGAAACGCTGTATGCGGGTGAAAAGTTTTTTCGCAAAGGCGTGGTTGGAGACTGGAAGCACCATTTGGACAGTGCGATGCTCAGGGATATCAGTAAAATCCAAAATAAGGGCATCGGCGCATTCGATGGGCGCCGCCTCCTGAAAAAACTCGGTCTTGGCGCCACCGGCGGATACCCCGGACGTGGCTAGTGAGGCTGCGATCATTGGCCACTATCGCGCCCTGCGGCGTTTTTCCCGGCGCACACTGCTGCGCATCGGGGTGTTGCGCGCCAATCGTCCCTCTCATCGGCCGGTATTTACCAATACCGCGCTGGCGCTGCGCTGTGGACTGAAGCGCGCGGACCTCGATGCCGGTGTTGACCTGCACGACCTGCAACGCGAGGGTGCACGCCGGGCAAGAGTTTTGTTCGGCCCCCGGTTTTTCGTTGATCCCGCGGCCGTCGAGACGCTTTCGGGACGGCTGTTGCACGAGTTTCCGGAGCTTCACCGCGCACTGATGCATCGAGTGGAACTGGATCGCACCGAGGGTATTCCCGTGTACTCGACAGTGGGGCCTGTCCTGGGTCCCGGTTTTCCCTGGACCGAACTGCCCCCCGGACCCGGGGGCGATGCCCTGTACGTGAAAAGGCCGCACCGCTTTGCTTTTGCCCCGCGACATGCTTTGGCATGCCTGTATGACCCGACTGCGGCAATTGCGCTCGACGGCATGCTGAGATCGTGGATGTCCACTGTTGCCGGCGCGCGGTTCAGCTACGCTTATGACAGCAACCTCGCGGTGATCCAGCGCATTCTGGCACTTTCGTGGGCCTGGGTCTTTTTGGCTGGTCGGCCTGAGCAGGACGATGCGACGGGCCTATTGCTGGAGTGGCAGCTGCTGCAGATCATTGAGGCGGATATCCGCTTTCTCGAGCCGCGTCTGGGCGGGTCCACGCCAAACAACCACTTGCTCGCCGATCGCTTTGCCGCGTGGTATCTGCAAACACTCTTTCCTGAACTGCTGGACGCTGTCGACCCCGGTGCGCAAGCGCGTTGGTGTGTCGAGCTTCTGCGTCAGACCTACGATGACGGTGGCAGTTTCGAACATTCCAGCCACTACCATGAATTCGCCGCGGAGATGAGTGCCGCCTATGTGCTGTTGGCCGAGCGCAACGGGCTGCCGCCAGATGACAGGGTGTACGCCCGCCTGCAGGCCATCCTGGCCTATCAGTGCGACCTTGCGGGGCGCTGGAATCGACCCCAACCGCTGGGTAATGCCATTGAGGACACACTCTTTCCCCTGGATGCGGGTGAGAGTTGGGCATCCGGATCGCTGCGAGAGATTTATCGTGCCCTGTTCTGCGCGCAGATGTCGCCTGCGCCCGGTACGGACAATTCGATTCTGCGGTCCTTCTGGCTGCTCGGGGGGCGACTCGTCAGGGCCGGCGCCGAGCCGGCCCCGGCACTACCGGCGGTCGCAGACCCGCCGCTGATCCGTTACAGGCAGGCCGGACTGTATATCATGGACGATCCGGCGCTCGCCACTCGTATGCTTTTCAGAACGGGGCCAGTGGCGGATGCCCCCATCGCCGCGGGCCATATGCACGCCGACCTGCTGGCAGTTTACGTTGAAGTGGACGGCATACCGGTGATTGTCGATGCCGGTACCTACACGTATCGCCGCAATTCGGATAGCTGGGGAGTGCAGGCTCCGGACTGGCGGGGCTATTTCGCGGGCCCGGCGGCGCACAACGCACTCACCTGCAGCGGCGCGGACCCCCTGGGCACGATGGCGGCCGATTTTCGGCCCAGGCACATCGACACGCGGGTTGCCAGCCGTTGTGCTACCGGCACAGCTGTTTCTCTGGTCGAAGCCGTGCTGGACGCACCCAATGTGTACAACCGCATGCGCCGGCTCTGTGTGCATATTGCGGGAGAGTACTGGCTGCTGTTGCACCGACTGCCGCAGAGCGAGGCGCCACCTGACCAGGCGTGGCTCGGTTTGCAGTGCGCCCCGCTCGTTGAGCAACGCTTGAACGGCCGGCGAGTGAGCAGTCGATTTGCCGGCCAACGCCGTACCCTTACCATCGTCTCGGGAGAGCGGGACGCCGAACCGTGTGTGTTGTACGCCAGCACTGACCCCATCGGCGGCTGGGTGTCAAATGCCTATGGTCGCATGGAGGCGGCTCCCCAACTCCGCTATCCGGTCGTGGACTGGGCTAGTTTGATGCCGGTGTTGTTGACCACCAACTCGCGTCACGGCACCGCCGAGATTATCCGATCAGACTATCGGGAGGAGGGCAAATGGCTGGTTACGCTCTACTCCATGGGCATCACGGATTGGATCCTGGTCCAGTCACTCGGCGGATCTGGCTGGGAAGACCGAGAAGTGAATATAGGGTTCGACGGCAAGCTGCTGTGGTTGCGCACTTATCCGGACGCGAGCCGGGAATTGCACTGGCTGGAGGCTACCCGGCTCGACTGGCCGCAGGAGTCGATAGACATCCTCGTCAGCTCAGACGAAGCGGGTGACCTGGTGCTGTCCGATTTATCCCGTAGCAGCGATCTCGAAAAGCAATTTGTTCGATTCCAGTGGTGATGACGTCATTTACTTCGCTACAGCCAGTGGGGCAGAATGCACCCTTCCTTGTCGGGGTGGAAGTGCGCGATGAAGAGGTTGCATGAGGCTACTGTATGCACGGTTTCGTATCGAAACGCCCCCTATATTGATCTGAACTGGGAGTTTACAGCACACCTGAACACTGAGCCGCAGCGCTTGCAGTGGATTGTGGCCGAAAACACGCCCGACGGTGGTGACACCCTCTACCACGATTCGAGGTTCCAGGTCATTCCCGGGGTGCCGCCGCAGCCACTGGTTACGTACCACCATACCATGGCGCTGAACAAGGCACTGCAGCAATCGGGTACACGCTTCGTCGTGATTCTCGATCCGGATTTCTATGTCGTGTATCCCGAGTGGGTTGACGCCGTCATCGAGCACATGCTGTCACAGGATATCAGTTTTCTCGGGAGCACCTGGAATCCGCGATATTCGAGTAAGTACCGGTATTTTCCCACCGTGCATTTCTTCGTCGCCGATACAGACAAGATTCCCGTTGCCGAGTTGGATTTCAGGCCGGTCATTCCCAATGCCCCGGTGGACAAATTTGCCGTGGAGCCCTCGCTTTCCCGCGACATACTGGCCCGCACCCGGATGCTGCAATACCTGCTGCATACTCCGCTGCGCAGCAGAGTCAGATTTCACACGGACACAGGCGGCCGGCTGTATTATGGGCTGGCGGGGAACAGTAAGTACCGGTTCGAATGCCTTACACCTGTCTATCCTGCGGACAACGATTTTAGAACGACAGCAACCTTGCGCGCAAAGCTGGCGGAAGCGATACTGCCGGACCTGCTGTGTTTTTCCCCGAAACGAAAGGAGGCCTTCAGAAGGAAGGGATTTGAGGAGGATGGATTGCTGAGCGCTGTATCTACGCATTGGGATCAGTTTTACTGGAACGACAAACCGTTCGGATTTCACGTGCGGCGCAATGCCGGAAAAGAGCGCAGGGATGCGGGAAGCGAATTGTCCGCCTTGCGGCAACAGCTGCATGCACTGAGCGTCTGAATGGTCTGCGCGGGCTGTGAACACTGCCGGCAGTGGATGACCGCACAGACGGTTTACGGACCATCAACTGCGTCCTCGCGGGCGCGCCGGTCGGCTCTCGGGTGCTGCTCGATCCGAGATCGGGGCGTGATCCCATCGTTGCCGGTGACGGCGCCCTCCTCGATACCGGCTGCAACTCGATGGCGTTTTTCTCATGGCAATCCGGCGCGAGTCTGGTAGCATCGCGCACGGCCAGTCGCATCCGGCCGGCTGGTTGAACGGAGCACTGGCGCAATGGACACAGCGCCAGCCCAACGAGACTTGACGACGATAAGCCTGAGCAAGCGACAGAATTTATGGGAAACGGCCATTATGCCTGGAGGATTTTCGCTGCTCTGCCCGATGCTGCGGTCTGCCTCAATGTTGGCGCAGGATCAAACAGTCTGGTAGAGAACCTGCCTGCGACCGTCCACCAACTCTACATCGTCGAACTGTTGTCGGACCAGCGCGGCGCATCTGCGGCAGACTCCGGTTCGATTCGCCACCCCGACAATGTCATCCGACTGCAAGGTGGGGACAATTGTGCGCTGCCTTTTCCGGACAACTTTTTTGATTTTGTATCCCTTTCCGACGTACTGGCTGTAATTGCCGATGATGCATCGCAGGGGGAGGTGGAAGCTCGCGGGCCGTTGAGATTGCGCAGGCTGCTGCTGTCTCCGTTTGGGCAGTACAATCCCGCAGCAGTGCAGCGCAAATTGCTTTGTGAGGTGCGGCGTGTACTGAAGGACGATGGCGAGCTGTTTATCGGCGCTGACAGCCGACTGAGCGCGGCGTATCTCACCGGCAGTAAAGAGCAGTTTACGGGGCTCAGGTTCGTCTCGCTGCTGCCGCGATGGATAGCCAATATCTACTCTATCGTCGCACGTGCAAGACCTTATCGTACCTACACTTACACGCTGGCCGGTTACCGCGCGATGCTGCGGCAGGCCGGGTTCCATACCAGCAGGTTTCTCGCGCTGTACTCGGACTTTTGGAATATCAACGAGATGGTTCCCATAGACGATATCGGTGTGCCATGGACGCCGGCGCCTGCTGCTCGATGGAGTGACCGCCTCAGGCGACACCCGCGGTGTGCCGCTGGTTTTGGAATCATCGCAACAGGTAGTGTGTCGCGCGCGGGAACGCCGCTGCTTCGGGCTCTTTGCGACAGGATCAGCGCTGCAGCAAGCGAAGCGGGCGAACTGGATTTGGAGTTCGAGAGGATACTGGTAACCGGAAAGGACAAGAGCATCTTGTTCGGTAAAATGCAGGCGGGCGCTACAGCGATCGTCTTGAGGCTGCCCTTTTCAGACGCCGCAGCAGCCAGTGAACGGCACAATGCCCGGGTGATCGCCGCGCTTCCGGCAGAGTTGGCATTTGCCACGCCGGCGAGTCTGATCACGGGAGAGTATTGCGGCCAGGCCTATTTTGTGGAAACCCGCTGCCCGGGCGACACGATATCAACGCAGCTTGACCAGCCGGGGAATCCGCAGGACGCCATTGCGCTCATGCGCAGCGCCTGGTTGGCCTTGGCACAGGCATCGTGCCATGACGAAGGAAGTCTTGTTTCCAGAGAGTATATTACCTCGTATCTTGCACGTTTGTTGCTTCCATTCGACGATGAGAGGTGTCTGTCACTTCTGAACGGGCTTCACAACGACCTGCTGGAAAACCTCGCGGACAGCGCCGGGACCATCGGATTGCAACACGGTGATTTCAGTGTGCACAATATTCTTGTCGAGAACGGCGGGTTGTCCGGCGTCGTCGATTGGGAACTGACGCTGACCAAAGGACTGCCTGTCCTGGATGCCATCAATGCCTGCGAAAGCCTTTCGCGACGGTTGTCACAGACCGGGGGCGTTACCGACCACGTGATTGCGCTCACGGAGCGGCGGTTTGTCGTTCCTGAACTCGGACCGTTCCTGGATGAAGCGTTCGACTACTGTTCGATACCCGCGCAATTGCGGCGCAGCTATCTCGCCCTCTACTGGTTGCGCCACTGGTCGATTCAGGTTGCGGCCAACCCGGAGCTCTTGCCAGCGGCGGCACCGCGGGCCATCGAACGATTCACCGCCTGGTACGGCGTACGGGGCGGTGCTGCGGCCCCTTGAGACGGCCGCGTTGGCTGGGACTACTGTGCTCCAGGCCAATACCCTTTTTCCTGCAGGCGGCGCCGCAGACCCGGCAATGGAAAACCGCGGGCGTATACGTGCTGTGCGTAGCGGGCGGCATCGTCGTATTTTCCCAGGTCCGTGAGCAGCAGTCCGAGGTTGTACTGGGTCTGCAAATTGCCTGGATTGAGCTGTTCAGCGGTGCGGTAGGTTGCAAGCGCGTCCTGCAGGCGGCCCATGCGGTGCTGCAGCAAGCCGTACAGCATGCGGGCAACATCGTCATTCGGGCTGAAGTTGATGGCCCGTTGCAGGTAGCACTCAGCCGGGGTAAACCCCGTAGAGCGGTAGTTGTCCCTGTTGCGGAGCCGGGCTCTTATTGCCGTGTTCAGAGCCCTGTGGTGGTTGGGCCAGGCGCTCAGGGTGTAGTCGAGGTCCGCGAGGGGGTTGCTGGCCCTGCTCCCCGCAATCAGGTGTTCGACACTCGGCGTGAAATGCGCGACTTCGACAATTGACAGTTTGTCCGGCAACTGGCTGCGCAGTGTGTAGTCGTAGGGTCCAAAACCCTGTGCCCTGCCGGTACACTGTGTGCTCCAGAAGGTCTCTCCAACCCAGGGTGCCTGGCCGTCTGTTGCTTTGGACAAGGCGCGTTCGCTGCCGACTGCAAGCAGTATGCAAGCCGGCAGCAGCAGGCGCGCCCATCTCGACGCAATATGGAGCATATACCGCATTACCTTTTCGTTATGTGTGGGTTAGTATGCGACTGTCCCCAGTCATTGTCCGATGAAATTTTCTACTGTGCAAGCTGTAGTTGCCAGGTTCAGTCTGGCTGCAGTGCTACAATATGGGCATATTCATCGATGCAGGACGATGACTTATCGCTCGACAGACAGGTGTCACCCATTGCGCGCACAGATGGTAAAGTGGATTGGTTTGGTTCTGTGGCTGTGGATTGCTTTTGCCCACGGCGCCGCTGCACAAGATCAGGACGGCGCTGTTGCTCAAACCAGCATGACGTTCTCCGACTGTATCGATAAGCTCAGTGCGGTGGACTCCGGCTGGTGCGAGATGCGCGTACCGGGAAGCAAGCCCGGGATTTCCGCCGTGTGGCCCGACGTGAATCGACGGATCCGACAGGTCGCCGGCCCCTCCGCGGTGCTCACGGCATGGAACAGCGCCGCCTACGATCCCGTCGACCGTTACTTGTATTTTATGGGTGGAGGGCACGCGGACTACGGCGGCAACGAGGTCTACCGCTTTGAGCTCGACAGTGGTACGTGGCGTAGGCTCACCGATCCCAGCCCGCTCGACTACTACACGGCATCACGCGGTGGGCACTCGTTCTGGATCCCGGACACCGACCGCGTGCCCGGGGCATTTCACACCTATGACGGCCTGCTGTTCCTGCCGGCCACCCGCACGCTGCTGGCCCTGAGCCTTGGGCCGGCCAACGGGGCCCGGGTCGATCCGGGGGAACCGCTGGATCGGACCCGCCTCAAGGCCGACGGGGGCGGCCCCCGACAATACGAGTTCAACCCGTCTCTTGTCGACCTGCGCAATGGGCTGCCGCCGCTGCAGTGGCGCCTGCTGGGCACGCGGGACTGGGGCTATCCCCGCTCGGCCGTACTGCCTGATAACACGCTAGTGCTTGGATCCAAAACCCGGTTGTATCGAGCCCAGCTCGTCGCGGGCAAACTGGAAGTCCTGAGTCAATTTTCCAGTCAGGCCGATTCAGGTGATGGAACCCTGGTGTATGATGCGGCCCGTGAGCTGCTGTGGTCCATGCACGCGAAAGTGCTGCTGGCCTTTGCCCGGACCGGCCGGTTGGTAAAAAAACTGCCCCCGCCCAATCGTGCGAAAAGCATCGCGATCAGCACGGATGGGCGCCTGGTCACCTGGGATGGCGGTGCGCTGGTCTCCGTTCTCGATCCCGATGACCCCGCCCCGCACTGGTCGGTGACGGACTGGGGTGCGCAAGGCCCGACTGCCGCGCACAGTGGCCGCGTCTATGAAAAGTGGCAGCATGTGGGCGACAACCTGTTTGTTGGGGTGTCCACGGACCAGCACGGGGTCTGGCTGTTCAAACTTGCTCCCCGCTAAGGGCCCATCGGTCCGATATAGTCTCTTGCAATGACGACATTGTCGATGTATGTGGTTTGATCCCTCGGAGACACTTCGGTTCCCCCGTGGTAGATATTGAACCAGACGTCCTGGATCTTGAGTCTATCCGTCGTCCTGAAGCGCAGGCCCGATTTTTCAAACACCTGCTTGCCGTCAATCCACGCTTTGATCACCCCATCGCTGGCATCCACCGAATTGAGTTGCAGGTACTGTTCAATGCAATACCACCGGTTGTTTTGCAGCAGCGCCCCCTCGCCAGAGGACCAGATCCAGGTATTGCCGTATTTGCCCCGCTGGTCCACGTGGTAGACATAGTTGCCGATGGGTGTGCGCGGGAAGGGAAAGGCGGCGTCGGGCTGAATGGTCTTTAAAAAACTCCCTCTGGCTGACCAGCCGTTGGTGCCATCGGGTTTTCGCGAGCCCCAGCCAGCGGCTCTGTAGGTGCCGGCAAAACCGGGCAGTTTGCCCCCCGATACCGTCTGATTCCAGTTGTCTCCAAAGCGCAGATAATAGCGAAAATAGGCTGCTTCGGGTTCGGGAATATCATGCTGGCTGAAGCGGAACCTGATATTCAGGGCGAGCTTTTCCCCTTCGCGCAGCGTAGCCGCCAGGGAGTTACCCGAGAGCGCCGTGTAGTTTTTTGCGCCGCTGTGATCGCCCGCATCGCCGGCCAGTCCGTCGACGAACCAGGGCTGACTCCAGAAGCTGCTTTCAAAGCCCGTGGCAAAATACACCTCCGGGTCGTCTTCAATATGTTGATCACGGGTATACTTGGCGGCAAGCCCGGTTTCCACTTCCGGGGTAATCGAGGATGCCGGCGCGGGGTCCACACCAAAGACGTTCAGGGTGGAGCTTCCGTGCCCGTATACCTTGCTGACATACAGTCGCAGCGTAGCGCGCTGTACCGGTGTGTCCGTCAATTCGTTCAGGTCAAACCAGATCAAAGCCGGATTTCTGGCGCTCACCTTCAGTGTCGGACGCTGCCCGAGCGACTTTCCGGTGCTGTTATCCAGGAAGGTGTCCATGGCCACGGTGAGGGTCCGTGTTCCGCCGTTTTGCTGCAGGGTGAGTTGTGGCGCGGCAACTGCCGCTTTCCTGCCGTTGACATTGAGTATGTTGGGTCCGTCCAGGATGACGTAAAAGCCTTCATTGGGCAGATCCGACCGCAGCCAGTGGTTGACCAGCCCGGTCACGTCGAGGCTGACCGTCTGTTTCTCCGATCTGGCCGATACCGGCGCGGAAGCAAAGGCCGTGGAGCCCCAGGGTGTATCCGTGGCGTCGCGCCAGTCGCCCAGTTGCCGGTCCCACGGCAACCTGGCCGCGCGATCGTAATAGGTCTTGGTCGCGCCGCCCGCACTGTCATTCCACCTCGGGTAGCCCTGCGCAGTTCCGGTAACCGGCTGGAGGGCGAAGAACACCGGCAAGGCGACGGACAGGTAGCGTCTGGCGAATCGGAAGCAGCGTGCTGTCGGCCCGGTCACGATGGCACACACAGCGGCCGATGGAAGGTGGCCGGCATCAATCAAATCGCCTCGAATGCTTCTGCGAGCATCTTTGCCGCGGCGGATCTGGAATAGTTGCTGACGATGTCGGGGCTGACCCGCGCTCCTGTCCCCGCGCGCAATTGCTCCAGAAACTGTATTAATTGACTCTGGATTTCACGCCTGTCATCCAGTGCGGCAATCGTTGTCAGACCGGCGTTGTGCATGGTTTTTGCCGTATCTCCGCGGCGGTCGGTAAGCGCCAGTATGGGGCGTCCCGCCCGAAAATACTCGTACAGCTTTGCCGGTACCTGGTGGTTGCAGCTACTGCCCTGCAGAATGAGCAGACCGTCTGCTGCCAGCATTTCGGCCAGGGCCTCCCGATACGGCAAACCCGGCTCCAGACTCACGATATCCGTGATGTCGAGCCGGTCGAGGTGTGGTTGGTAGATCGCGTCGTGTCCTGTCGCCCGCATGACGATTCGCAGGTTTTCAGCGCCCAGCCTGCCTTGCCTTTTCAGGGCGCTGACGGCCTCGAAGAAGTGCTGCGGATCGCGTTCACTCGGATACACCACCCCGCTGTGCAGCAGCGTGATCCTCCTGTCTGCCGCCTCGCCCGCCGCGCCGCGGGCGGCGTGTGGTGCGCCCAGATCAGACTCGACACCGCGGAATATGGCTTCATTGTAGCCATTGGGGATGAGCAGCCACCGCTCGTGGGGAATCGCAGAATAGCGGGCGCGGTACATGTCGATCGCTCCCGGTGTGGTGAAAACAGCTCTGTAACAGGACGCCACGGTGCGTTGCTCGATCCATCGATACAGCTTGCGCTGGGCGGGATCCACTGGGTAGTCCGCTTCTGTCATGGAGTCGCGAAAGTCGGCTACCCAGGGAATGCCGGTCAGCTTGTGCAAGGTCAATGCAATCAAATGCGCGGTCGCTATGGGGTAGGTGGACCAGATGACAGCGGGTCTGCTGCGACGAATCATCCGCAGGCCGGAAATAACGGCCGCAGGCCACCAGCTTATCCACCGGTCGGGCAGCGCCATGCACTTGGCGTATCGGCCGCCCACGGCCAGGTGGCGAGCAGTGTCCAGTGCAAAAGCACGGCTCACCGTCGTCCCCGGCGGTATGTCTTCAAGCTGATCGGTGCTCGTTGTCTCATAGGCGCGCGGATGGGCTGTCAAGACGTCCGCCGACCAGCCGTGCGCACGCAGATCGCTGACAAACGCCAGGGTGCGTTGCAGACCGCTGCTGACTCTGACCGGAGGGAAATGGTAGGCGATCAATAAGGCGTTTTTCATGCGTTGCAACCGGGCCTTCTCTCATGCGAGCATTCAGCAACCAAAGGACAGCCCGGATTATCGCAAATTAATTCCGTGTAGTGCCATCGGGAGCACAAATAAGGCCAAATGCCGGTGTCTGCTGTCTACCCCCGCCGCCAGACTATGGTAAATTAGCCGCCTCTTTGCCGTTTAGTGATCCAGTGCTAATGACTCGTACCGTAGCAGTGCCGTTGCGTATCATCTTTCAGCTTTTGTTGGTGCTCGTGGCTATTTTTCTCGCGGATATCCTGCAGGACAAAGTGGCATTCATACCGGAGTTTATCGTACAGCTTCCAGAGGTGGACTACACCCGCCGCGATTTTCACACCGTCATTGTCTATTTTCTAGCTGTTTACGCGGTACTCTTCACGCTGCAGACGGTGTGGCTCGGTGGCTGGAGGCCGGGCAGTGCCCCAAGCACCGTGCAGCAACTGTACGGGTTGGCGGCGGGCTTCGCGGTGTCGGCGATTTTGATTTTCATTACCTCTGCAATAGCATTTGACCCCAATTTCATTGTTGGTATTGCGGTGCTCACCGCGGCCCTGTTCCTGCTGGTTTTCCTGGTGGCATCCTGGATGGAGGATACGTCTTGGTGGTCCAATGTCGGCGCACTGTGTACCGGGATGGTGCGGCGGCTCTTCACGGTCAGCGGTGTGCTGATCGTTCTGCTGGCCGTCAGCCCGGGGATCATGGCCAAGCTGTACGTCAGCGACCGGGCCTTTGCCAATTACGTCACCCAGATCAGAATATGGTTCAGCCACAGCGACCAGTCCGGTTATGTGCTGGTGAATGCCCTCGGGGGCAGGCTGTTCACGCAGCCCATGATGGTCAGGAGCGACCCGGTCGATGCCGCGCGGCTGTACGTGCTGGAGCGGCACGGGCGGGTGCTGGTTCTCGACTACCCCGGCGGAGGCGAGGCGCAGGTCGTGCTGGATATCAGAGACGAAGTGGGTGACGTTGAATCGGAAAACGGCGCCCTGGGTCTGGCGTTTCATCCGCAATTCGGCCAGCCTGAAAGCCCTTCGGCCGGTGACTTTTTCCTTTACTATACCAGTGTCCACGACGGCCAACAGGTCAATCGTCTGTCCCGGTTTACCGTGGGCGAGACAGCCGCTGTGACGGCGCAGTCCGAAGTGCCGCTCATGCAGCTGCCGCGTGAACCGAGCGGTTTCCACAACGGGGGAACACTGGAATTCGGTGCTGACGGCTTTCTTTATATGGCGATTGGAGAGGGCGTGCACCCAAAGGGCGCGCGGGATCAGTCGCAAACCCTCAGGGGCGGCATACTGAGAATCGATGTGGATTGCGCCGCTAGCGCCAGGAGCCGGCCGCCGTCCAGGCAGCCCGCAGCGGGAAAAACGGCCAATTACTGCATTCCTTTGGACAACCCCTTTCTGCACGTCGACGAGTTGATGGAAGAATACTGGGCAATCGGCCTGAGAAACCCCTATCGCGGCGCCTTTGATCAAAACACGGGGTGGTTCTGGGTGGGCGACGTCGGTTCCACTCAGTGGGAGGAAATCAACGTCGTACGCGCCGGGGGCAATTACCAGTTTCCCTTTATCGAAGGTTATGAACCGACGACGATTGCCCGACCCTCACAGGTCTGGGGAACTGAGCGCGAACCGCTCTATGCCTACGTGCACACTGCCTACGATCGCGCCGTGGTGGGTGGTTTTGTCTATGCCGGAGAGCAGTTCCCCGCATTGAAGGGCCGGTATATTTTTGCCGACAACTACTCCTCCCGGGTCTTCTCCATGCCCGCAACGGGTCAGCGGGTCGATGCCGTCGAACCGGTCGTCACCGCCAACCAGTACGCGCAGCGCGGGACGAGTTCCCTGACGCAACTGGGTAACGGGGACATTCTCCTGACCACGCTGGGCCGCAGCGGTGCGGCGACAGGAGAGGTGCTCAGGCTCGTGCCGGACGATGCCGCAACCGGGCCCTTGCCGGCACCCGCGGCAACGGGGACAGATGCACCGGTGACCGCTCAGGAGATCCGGGAGCTCTATGTGGCAAATTGCGCGCGCTGTCACGGTCTTGCCGGGGATGGACAGGGGCCGGATGCCGGGTTGTTGCAGGTGCCCCTGCCCGATTTTCGTTCCCCGCAGTACCAGTCCGCGGTCGATTTCGAGACAATGCGCAGGGTCATAGTGGAGGGTGGTCCCGCTGCAAACCTGAGCCCCTTGATGCCGTCCTGGGGGCACCTGCTGACGGATGACGAGGTGGTGGGCTTGATCCGTTTGATCCGGCAGTTTGACCCGAATAATGAGTCCGATCAAGGCGCCGGGTAAATGCACCAGTGGCGGACCGGGACCGGGATGATTGGCGATGCTTGTCCGGACAGGTCTCGCACGCCATGCTGCTGAGCAGCGGTATTGCCGTATGAAGAGCGCGATAAAGGTGTCCGTGTTCTATGCCGCCAGGGCCTGCGGTTTGTTTGCGCTGAGCAGGCGCATTTACCGACACAAGGTGCGGATTCTCTGCTATCACGGATTTACGCTGCACAATGAGCACCAGTTTGTACCGGGCCTGTTCATTGAACCCGAGGTATTCCGGCGGCGCTTGCACTATCTGCAGACACGCGGCTATCGCGTGCAGAGGTTGGGGGACGCGTTTGAGTGTATCCGAAATGACGCCATAGCCGCAGATACCGTCGTACTAACTATCGATGACGGCTTTTATAGCGTGTTCAGCCGCGCCGTGCCCCTGCTGCGGGAATTCGATGTCCCGGCGACACTCTACCTTACCTCTTACTATCTGGATGAGGACTGCCCCGTGTTTACGCTGGCCGTGGACTATATGTTCTGGCTGACCCGGGATGCGGACATGCCCGATCCCAGCCGATTGCAGGTGTCTGGTTTAACCCTGACGGATGCCTCGGGCAGAGCACTGCGGGATGCATCCGCAGTGTGCGAAAGGATTAAAACACACGGGCAGTCGCTGCCGGACAACGCCGCACGTTCCGCACTGTTACATCGCCTCGGTGAATGGCTGGGCTGTGATTACCAGCAATTGAAAAGTGCGCGGCTGTTGAACCTCGTCAGCAACAGTGAAATGCGCTCCCTGAGCCGTTCAGGTATTGATGTCCAACTCCATACGCACAGACACCGCTTCCCAGTTGATCCGGCTCTGGCCCGCCGGGAAATAGACGACAATCGCGCCGCGATTGAGCCAGGCCTTGGCCACGACATGAGGCATTTTTGCTATCCGAGCGGTGAGTGGGACGAAAGACACTGGCCCATCCTGCGGGAACAGGGAATCCTGACGGCCACCACCTGTACTAGCGGTCTGGTGGATTCGGACACAGCCCCCTACGCAATGCCCCGAATACTGGACAGTGCCAGGGTTTCACAAATTGAGTTTGAAGCGGAAGTCTCGGGATTCTGTGAACTGATCCGGCATGTGCGGAGCAGATTTGGATGAGCGGCGAGGCGAGACCGCCGCGGCCGCTCGAGGCGGCCTATGGCGGCAAAACGGGGTTTGCCCTGCTGCAGATCTCCCATATGCAATACCGCTTGGGCAGACTCGAACGCTGGGAGAAAATTGACTTTTCCCGGGTGCGGCGGTTGGTCTTCGTCTGTAAAGGTAATATCTCCAGGAGCCCCTATGCGCAGGCGCAGTCTGTCAAGAGGGGATTTCCCGCGGTGTCCTTTGGTATAGCGGCGACGGACGGCAGTCCGGCCGAGACACAGGCACTGGAAAACGCGCGGCGGCGCGGCGTCGATCTGTCGCAGCACAGGGCGACGAACCTGGGGCGGTATCGCCCGCGGCAGCAGGATCTGGTACTTTGCTATGAAACCGCGCAGGCCGAACACCTGGAAGCCTATGTGGCCGATGGCGCCGCAGCCGGAACCGCCGCACAGGTCTCCCTGATGGGCCTGTGGTCGCTGCCCAGACGTCCCCTGATCTTTGACCCCTACGGCCTGCACGACCGCTACTATCAGACGTGTTACGCGACGATTGATTCGGCGTTGGAACACGTGTTGATATCGATTGCCGGCGGACGCACCGGTGTGTGAGCGCGATGCCTGAAGCGGGTTTCCAACCACAGCGGGTGCTGGTGGACGCCGCTCATGCACTGGGGTCGATCGCGGTGATTCGTTCACTGGGGCGGGCCGGCCATGCAGTACACGCCTGCTCGACACAGCGGGACGCGCTGGGTTTCCGTTCCCAATACGCCGATTTCGCGGTCCTATCGCCGTCCTATGAATCGCCGCAATTTCCCGACTTTGTGCGCAGGTATGTCGCCGAACACCGGATATCCGCGGTGATTCCCAGCGAGGGCTTTTTGCTGGCAATCCGCGGCCACTTCACTGAATTCGCGCATCTCTTGCCGCTGTCGCAGGATGCACAACTCGTCTATCGGGGCCTTGGCAAATGGGATTTGTTCCAGCAGTTGCAGGAAATGGGACACACGGCGCACCTGCCACCGTACCAACTCATCGACCTCGATGGCGCGCTCCAGCCCATCGGTATTACCGCTCCCGCCTTTTTTGTCAAGCTCGATGCGGTGCACGAGCGCAAGCCCAACCAGTACGCCGGCGTGCTGAAGACAGAGCAACCCGACGAGTGCCGGCAACAGTTAGCCGAAGTGCGTCCGTTCTATAAAAAAGCGCTGGTGCAGGGTTTTGTCGCGGGCGTCGGCTGCGGCGTCTTCTTTCTGGTGTGGGACGGGCGTGTGGTGGCGCATTTCATGCACCGTCGTCTCCACGAGGTGCCGCACACGGGAGGCGCCTCGTCTCTGCGGCAGGCCTGGTGGCACCGGGACATCTATGCGGACGCGCTGGCCAAAGTCAAGGCCCTGGCCTGGCAGGGTGTGGTCATGGTCGAATACCGATGGAACCCGGCCACGGACGCGTTTTATCTGATGGAGATGAATTGCCGTTTCTGGGGCTCGCTGCATCTGGCGCTCTACGCGGGCGTCGATTTTCCCCGGCTGCTGATCGATTGCCACGCCGGTTCCAGGCCCCCCGCCGCAACGGCCACCGCGGCCGCCGCCGTTGCGTGTCGGGACACCTTTCCACGTGAAGTGCAGTACGTGAGAAGTGTCTGCAAGGATCGCCGAGTGAGCGTCAGGCAAAAACAGAAGACCATCGTGGAGTTTTTTACACTGTTTTTTCGTCGCAACATCAGGTCCGACTTGTGGTTTCCCGGCGATCGTTTTTTGTACTGGATCAGATTGTATCGCTTTCTCAGGGACCGGGGGGCGTAGCCATCCGAGACGAATGCCGGTTGTGCAGTGCCGGAAAGTATTAGTGCGCGGAGTGTCGCCCGACGGCCAGCCTGGCAGCGGTTCGCACCATCGAGGACGTCATGTGGCCAAAACCCCGCAGACTGCGCCGGTTGGCGCACTGTAAACCAAACAGTTCCCTTGTCTCACTCATCCAGTCGGCCTTGTAGGCATCGTTGCCGGTGAGGTAGTCGATGGTGTGGACCTTGTCTCGCGCGATGATTTCGCGAAACAGGTAGTGGGAAAGCAGGCTGCCGACGGACTGCCGGTGGTATGCGGGGTCGTAAGCCAGTTTGAAGATATAGGCGGTGCCGGCGGCGACAAACCACAGTTGCGCCGCCACCGGCCTGCCCGCGTGGTGCAGCAGGCCCAGGCGCACCAGGTTCTGGCGCGCGGCCTGTCTGGCCAACTCGTCGATAAAGGCTGGAAACGGCTCATTCACTTTCCAGCTTTTAAAATACACCTCGTGGTAGTCGAGCAGGGCACGCTCGATCTCATCGACCCCGGCAATACTGAACAGGTAGTCACCTGCCTGCTGCAGTTTTTTCAACTTGCGCTCCACGGTGTGCCGTGTCCGGCCGTTCACTTGCGACCAGTACCGGTCAAAGTCGGTTATCTCGCGCTCGCGCCAGTTGCTGCTGCAGTGGTAGGTCTGGATATGAAACCCGATATCTTGCAGCGCGTGCTCGAACCGGTCTCTGACCGGACCGACGAGGGGAGACAGGTTGATAATGTCATGGCGCGCGAGAAAATCCGCGCCCATCATCAGCAGTTGCGACAGGCCGTGCGCCGGCGATGCGTCGCGGCTGATCACGTCGAAGTAGGGCGTGTAGTAGTTGCCCATGCTGTTTAAAATACGGGTGCGGCTCTGTGTCGTGTGCAGCATGGGCAGCACGGTGTGTACCGTCTGGCCGTCCTGCAGCAGCAGCCAGCGCGGCTCCCCCAGGCCCCAGGCGACATACCTGGAAAAGAGCGAAAACCACATGGCGCCCTGAAAAGGGTGATCCCGACCGTAGTCCTCGAGCAGTGACACGGCGGAGGCGGGTAACTCGTCCCAGCTCTCGACGACGCTGAACTGCATGTCCGTCACGCCCTCCTGGCGGCAAATTCACGCAGCCGCTGCCTGACGCCCGCCACCTTGCGGGCCGGAGCGGCCAGTGCGGGGCGATAAACCGACAGGTGGTACATCTCGCGGCACTGCGTGGCCCAATCCTGCTGCTCCTTGGTGGCCCCGGTGTAAAAATCGATGGTTGATGAGAGCTTATGCTCAAAGACGTACTGGATGGTGTCGTGCAGCAGAATGCGCCCGACGGCGTATTTGCGGTAGTCTTCGTCGAAGGTTGTCTTCAGGATAATCAACAGGTCGTCATTGTAGATGCACAGGCGCGAGGCCACGACTTCGCTGTCCAGTACCAGTTCAAAAACAATCGCCTGCCCGCTGGCGGCCAGGTCGGTCATCACATCCCGATAGAAATTGCCCTGTCGGTTACCCGGATGAATCGCGGTGCCGGAGCGCCCTTTCCAGCCGCGGCTCTCGATAAAGCCATAGCGCGCCACCGCCGCGCGCATGTCCGCGGCCGCGGTGGTGATCCGCAAGGTACAGGACCCGCACTCCCGGTCCAGGCGGTTGCGGTAGCGCGAGATGTTCTTGCGGAGGTTTTTCGGGCGCGCGCACCAGTAGGCGTCGAAGGTTCCGTGGACATCGATGGCGATGTTCACCGCGCTCAGTTGCCGTTCCGGACCGTCTGCACGGATGAGCCCGGTGTGGTACTTGGAGTCCAGCGAATAAAAGTCCAGCCGGGCGACGAATGCCGGGAAGGTGCGCAGCAGCGACGGTGGCGACAGCACTGCGCCCGGTGGGAGCAGGGTCAGTGACAGTTGCGCCTGGCTCGGTTTGTAGGCGCGGGTGATGACGGGGCTGGGCGACATCACCAGCATCAGGGCCGTGCAGTCGCCATCGGCATGACCGCTGAGCACTTCGATGCCGTGCGGCGAGGGAAAATAGTCGATCAGCTTTGCCACAAAGCGGCTGTCCAGCATGGGGTGTCCACCGTAGTAGGCCCTGTTCAGGGCGTCCCACAGCGGCCAGAGCCCCGCGCCATGGTAGTGCAGATCGTGTCGTGTCCAGATGAGACTCATGTCCTGGCTTTACCGCCGCAGCTATTGATCAGGAACGCCATGTTAGCAGCGGTGAGATCCTGGTGGCAGGGCAACTGCACGAGGCGCGAGCGGTACCGCCGGCTGACCGCGCAGCCGCTTGCGGCCAGTTCCTCCCAGCGGTACAGGGGTATGCCCGCATTTCTGAGCTGACCAAAGCCGTCGTTGTCGTGTAACAGGAGCGGGAATATGTAGGGCACCTCCGACTCCCCGAGCTCGCCAAACAGCGGGGTGCCTATCTCGGCCCCCGCCAGTGCGGCGCTGAGCGCCCTGAAGTTTGCCCGCCGGCGCGCGGCGAGGGCGCCGTGGTCGTGGCGGATCAGTTCGCCGGCGGTGCGGCGGCTCATTGGCGCCCGCAGACGATGTTCCTGCAGGTAGCGAAAATTGCCCGGTCGGCGGCTGCCGAATTTTTGGCCGAGCCGCTGTTTGAGATGCAGCGCCTGCCAGCGCAGCGGCGGTAGCAGCCAGGCCCGGGCCGCCGCGCGCAGCCTGTCGAAATCGGGGAGGTGCGATGCGATCAGCAGCTCCGCCCCGTCCTGCACCGGGTAGAACTTCCACAGACTGGTGACACCGTAGTCGCCAAACAGGGCTGGCGCATGCGCCGCGTGGGCCAGATCCTCGATGACTGTGTAGCCGGCCGCGCGCAACTGCCCTGCGCTGCGCTCCACCGCGCAGTCCAGGCCGAAGTAGCGCACCAGGACGCAGGCCGCGGGCCGGTCGCGGTGGTCGTCGGTGAGCGCGCTCAGCTCGGGCGTCAAGTCGGCATTGAGGGGATAGAAATCAATATCGCAGCCGGCCCAGATAAACGGTTCCACCAGTGCCGGACAGTGATAGGCGGGAAGCCACACCCTGCAGCCGGCGCCCAGCACCGCAGTGCCGATAAAGGCCAGTGCGTGGCGTGCCAGCGACATGGGTACGACGGCGCCGGCGCCGCGCGGTGCTGTCCGGGCACTGCCGTGCGCCGCACCCGGCCGTGTCGGCAGCATGGACAGGCCGGGCGCGGGAAAGTCCCTGGCATCGGCCAGGGGTGGTGAGAAGGTGATGGGCACTACAGTCCTACCCAGCGGAGTTGGCCGATTGGTGCGCGCTCATCCACAACTCGAAGACGGTGAGTATCCACGCCAGTTCACCGTAGTAGGCAGCGTGCCCGCTGCGGTGCAAGTCGATGGTCCTGTCGATAAATTCGGGGCGCAGGATATGCCTGCTCTTCAGCTTCAGCAGGTTGTCGTAGGCCAGTTCACGCAGCGCGTCGTGGGTCTGCAGCCACACGCCGAAGGGCAGGCCAAAGCCCTGCTTGGTCTTGCTGATGGTCGCCGCGGGCAGCCAGTGCTGCAATGCATCCTTGTAAAAATGACGCAGGCGCCGCCCCCTGAGCTTCCAGCGGCTGGGCAGAGTGCACGAGAATGCCACCAGTTCGTCATCCAGCAGCGGGTAGACGACTTCAACGCCGGCCAGCGCACACATGTGGCTCACCTTGCGCAGGTCGTTGTCCGCCAGTGTAAACTGCCAGTCCAGGTACAGCATGCGGTTCTGGGTCGAAGCCTCGCGCGGCGCGCTGTAGACGGACCGCAGCAATTCCACCGGGGCCGCGACGCTGATGTGTTCCAGCAGGTCGGGCGCAAAGATGTCTTCGGGCGCATGGCGGTGCAGGAAATTGTATGTCTGCAGCCGGTCCGGCAGCGGCACGTTGGCCTGCTCGATATAACTCCTGGCCTTGCCGATCAGGGGCAGCCGGGCGGGCAGCAAGCCGAGTATCGGTTCCAGCAGGCCGCGGCGCAGCACTTTGGGTGCCCGTGCGTAGTGTTCGAAGATCTGCTGGCGCGCGTAGCGCTCGTTGCCGGCAAACAGCTCGTCACCGCCGTCCCCGGCCAGCAGTCGGGTAACGCCGTGCTCGGCCGCCATGCGCGCGCAGAAATAGGCGGGCAGCGCGGAGGAGTTGCCGAAGGGTTCGTCATAGCTGGTGGCGACGAGGGGCAGCGCCTGTACCACGTCGTCCGGGGTGACGTAGTATTCGTTGAGCTCGACCCCGAAATGCCGGGCGGTAATGCGCGCGTAGGGCATTTCGTCGTAGCCCTTTGCCGAGAAGCCGATGGCAAATGCCTGCGCCTGTTGCTGTTTGACTTCGGCCAGTACCCCGGTAACGGTCGAGCTGTCCAGCCCCCCGCTGAGGAAGGCGCCCGGCGCAACTGCCTGGTCCAGACTGCGCTGCACGGCCCGGCGCAGCAGCGGCAGCAGTGCGTCGCATGCGTCGCGGTAGGACTTGTCTGTCGACTCGGAAAATTGCGGCTGCCAGTAGCGCTGGACGCTGGATTTGCCCGCTTCAAAGACCAGGCAGTGCGCCGCCTGCAGTTTGCTCAGACCGGAAAAAATCGAAACCGGGCTGGGCATAAAATGAAAATACACGTAATCGAACACGCCCTGCTCGGACACACGGGGCCGCAGCGCCGGGTGCGCCAGAACGGCATTGGCCGTGGTGCCCCAGGCGATGCCCTGTGGCAGTTGGTGGTAAAACAGTGGAAACTGGCCGAGGCGGTCGATACCCAGCACGACGCGCTCGTTGTCCGCATCGACAATGCTGAAGCTGAACGCGCCCCACAACTGGGCGGTGAAAGCGTCCGCATCGGCGGTATAGGCGCAGGCCAGGGCCGCGGCGGGGCCGTTATCTGCCGCCAGTTGCCGTAACTCGGGGTCGGTAAAGCGCGGGTACCCGACCAGTTGCACGCAGCCATCGCGCCCCAGGCTGGCCTGTGAACAGGTGGACGCGGCCTGGAAACGATCTCCCCTGCGCTGGTCCCAATTCAGGCAGGTGGCGGTGGCGCGGCACATGGCCGGGAGGTCATCGGCGGCGGGTGGCTCGTCGGCGCGCCGCGCATACCAGCCCACATTGCTGTGCGTCAGGAACTGGTTCACAGATCGATCCGCCGGCGCGGTTTGAGCCTGGTTCATTGGCGTTATGTCACTTATCTCCGTCACGGGGAGATGCTACCATCGCCGCACGTTGGCTTTAAGCGTATTGGGTCACAGACCACAGAAATAATACAGGGAGACTGCCGGTGGTTACTGTACACGAAATTGGAGAGATTGTAGCGCAGGTGCTGCAGATACAATCCCGCATGGACAGCTTTACCGGCGACACCGCGCTGCTGGGCAGCATTCCCGAGTTCGACTCCATGGCCGTCGTTTCGGTGCTCACCGCCATCGAGGAAAACTACGGGTTGATCATCGACGACGACGAGGTGACGGCAGAGGTGTTCGCGACACTGGGTACGCTCACCGGCTTCGTGCGGCAACAAGCCGCCGATTAAAGGCGCACGCTCAAGCCGCGCGCTACGGCGATGATCGTCCCTTTCTTCCTCGACACGCCCGAGGGGGCGCTGCATGTGTCGCTGCACATGCCGCCCGACGCCCGGCCGGCCAGCGGCTGGGTGGTGCACGTGCCGGCCTTCGCCGAGGAGATGAACAAGTCCCGCGCCATGGTCAGCCGCCAGGCGCGCGCCCTCGCCGCGCGCGGCTACGCCGTGGTGGTGCCGGACCTGTACGGCACCGGCGACAGCGCCGGCGAGTTGCGCGAGGCCACCTGGGCACTGTGGCAGCGCAATGTCGAGGCGGTGCTGGACTGGGTGGGGGAACACGGCGCTGGCGGCGTCTGCCTGTGGGGTCTGCGCACGGGATGTCTGCTCGCGCTGCAGGTGGCGCGCGCCCGGCACCGCCAGGTGGCGCGCCTGGTGTTGTGGCAGCCGGTACTGGCCGGGCGCCAGTTCCTCACCCAGTTTCTGCGCCTGCGCATGGCGGCGGGCCTGAGCGACGGCCGGGGCGAGACGACAGCGATCCTGCGTGAGCGTCTGGACAGTGGCGAGACGCTGGAAGTGGCGGGTTACGAACTGGCGCCGGGGCTGGCCTCGCAGCTAGAGCAGGTGTCGGCACAGGACCTGCCGCCGCCGGCGGACCTGGCCGTGGTCTGGCTGGAGCTGGCCGGCAGGGCGGATCAGCCCCTCTCACCGGCCGCGCAGCGCGTGCTGCAGGCCTGGGCCGAGGTCGGCGTTGCGGTTCACCCACGCACGGCAGTGGGCGATGCCTTCTGGGCCACGCAGGAAATCGCACTCGCTCCGGCGCTGCTGGAAAGCACCGTGCGGGCGCTCGAGGAAATGCGGCCGGCAGCAGTGCCCCACGGGCCCGGACCGGGGGCCGCCGGCGGCCCACCGGTGGCGCCCGTCAGCGTGGCTGGCAGTGCGCCGGGCGCGGAGCTGCCGCTGGTGTTTCGCTGCGCCGGTGAGGAGCTGGCCGGGGTGCTGCACCGGGGCGCGCCCGCGGCGTCGACCGGGGTGGTGCTGGTGGTGGGCGGGCCCCAGTACCGGGTGGGCAGCCACCGCCAGTTCGTCTACCTGGCGCGCGCGCTGGCTGCCCAGGGCGTGCCGGTGCTGCGTTTCGACTACCGCGGTATGGGCGACAGCGCCGGGGCGTTTGCCGGGTTCCTGAGCGCCGGTCCGGACATCGCCAGCGCTATCGACGCCTTGCAGCACCGCTGTCCGCAGGTGTCCCGGGTGGTGCTGTGGGGCCTGTGCGACGCCGCTACCGCCGCTGCCTGTTACGCGCCCAACGACCAGCGCGTCGGCGGCCTGGTACTGCTCAACCCGTGGGTGCACAGCGCACGGGGCCAGGCGCGCGCCTACCTGCGCCACTACTACCTCCGGCGCGCCTTCGAGGCAGCGCTGTGGCGCAAAGTCCTGCGCGGTGAGTTCGACCTGGCGGGAGCTGTCGGTTCCCTGGTGAGCAACCTCCGCCAGCTCTTCGCTCGCGGCCGCGGCGCCGGGCGCGCAGCGCCGGCCGCCGGGGCACCGGCCGCCGGATGCAGTGCACCGGAGGATCTGGCGGCGCGGCTGTTCGAGGGTCTCGCGCGCTTTCCCTACCCGGTGCTGCTGATACTCAGCGGGCGGGATCTCACCGCCGCTCAGTTCAGCGATGCCGTCGATGCCAGCCGGCCCTGGCGCCGGCTCCTGGCGCACCGGCGCTTTACCCGGCATCGGCTGGACGCGGCGGATCACACCTTTGCCCGGCGCGCGTGGCGCGATCAGGTGGCGCAGTGGAGCGCCCGCTGGCTCCAGCAGTTGTGAGCCGCGCCGCCGGTCCGGCCCCCGACAGGTGTCAGCTTTTTTTACATCTGGCCCGGACACGGCCTGCAGCCACGCCGACGCGGGGCCAGGCAAAAAATTTTATTTCCTTGTAAAACAATATGATAGCAGCCTTTATGTCACCGCACCTCGAACATGGCACGCGGCGTGCATTACTTGTGGTGACGATGATTTGCAAGTCTGATTGATGCAGGTCGAGGTCATCAACGCAGGTTTGACGCATTAGCAAAAGCAGGGCCTTACGGCCCTAGAGGAGAGAGAAAATGAAAGCAACCGGTAGCAAAATAGCCACCCTGGTGAAATGTCTCGGTGTCGGTTTCGGGGCGTCCCTGGCGGCGCCCACCTTTGCGGCCATAATCGGCACGTTCGACTACACGCAGGAGTTCGAGTTTGTTTCGGCCGCGCCCGGTGGGGTCAATATGTCCGGCGGTGTGAACCCGGGTGACGTCGCCGGGTGGACCAAGCTCGACTGGGGCACACCATCGAATCCCGCCAACAAAATCAGCAGCCTGGTGATCAATCCGGTAGTGGGGGATACCGAGACACCCGATAACATGAAGGTCACGGGTACCGTGACCACCGCGACTGACATCAATGACATGGATTTTGAACTGGGCCCGGTCTTGGTGCACAACAACTTTGTCATCACCGGCACCTCGCTGGATACGGCCACCGCGGAGGATTACGTGGTCCTGACCTCGGTGCCGCCCGGTACCGTGCAGATTCAGCAGGTGATGTTCGGCGTCAATTTCCTGGAGACCATCAACGCGCACGGCTCGCCCGGCCAGCCGGCGTGCGAGGCGGCCCCCCTGGGCGGCCCCGACACCATCAACGCCTTTGGCTGCGGCGATATCTTCGTTCTGGACACGGGTGACCTGGGCACCCCGCAACTGGTCAATGTGGGCCGTCCCGACCAGAGCCTGGCGTTCGTGATCGATTCTTTCGACATCGACGGGTATAAGTATGAGGTCTTCCTGCGGGAGATCAGTGGCAATATCGGCACGCTGTCAAACAAATCCTGTGCGGCAGTTGGTCGCGCTGCGGGTTGCGCCGGTTTCACCACCTTCGAGAACGAGATCAATCGTTTCGATCTGGAGTTTTCCGTCCTGGCAACCCAGTTGGTTCCGGCGCCCGCCACGCTGTTCCTGATGAGCGGCAGCCTGCTGTCACTGGCCTGGTTCCAGCGCCGCAAGGCGCGCAAGGCGGCCTGATTTTGCGGCGGCTACCACAGTAGCGAGAGACGGCCCCGAGAGGGGCCGTTTTTTTTGCCCAACCTCAGACAAACGCGGGCCCGCTGCGCCGGATGTTCCCATGTGTGATTTGGTTCCGCATTTTGGCGCCCCGCTCCGATGTACACCGTCCCGATAAACCTCTACCATGCTCGCAGTGGTCTGTGACGCTGCGCCACAGCAGTGGCCGCAGCAGGGTCTGGGGCGCTTGCCCCGCACAGGGAGAGCATCGATGTACGGGGGTTTTCGCGGTATTGTACTGGGTCTGTTGCTCGGGCTCGTGGCCGGCTGTATGGCGCAGAACTCGGTGGATGAGCACCTGCAAAAGGCCCGGGAATACCTGGCCAGCGGTGAGCATGCCGCTGCCGTAATTGAACTGAAGAACGCGCTGCAGCAGGATGCCGACCAGCCGCAGGCCCGGCTCCTGCTGGGGCAGGCCTATTTCGAGTTGGGTGACTATCCCGAGGCATCCAAGGAGCTCAGCCGCGCCTCCGAGCTGGGTGCGGCCGACGAGACGGTGTTGCCGCCCCTGGCACAGGCGCTGCTCGCGCGCAACGAACTGACCGCGCTCGAAGCGCTGTCGGTCGCGGGCCTGTCCAACGCGGCGCGCGCAATCGTGCTTGCCGCCCAGGGCTGGGGCAAGCTGCGCCTGGGCGATATGGACGCGGCGGCCCTGCTGGTCGAGCAGGCCGTCAAGGAAGACCCGCGCTCGCCCTACGCGCTGTTCGTGCGCGCCAGGCTGCTGGCCGCGCGGGCGGGCGACGACTACGCGCCGGTTCGCGCACAGCTCGACGCCGTGTTCGAGCTGGACCCGGACTACGCGCCAGCCTGGGACCTGTTGGGGGATGTCGAAGCCCGGGACCTGGAGTTGGCCCGGGCCGAGACAGCCTATACACGGGCGGTTGCCGGCGATCCGGGTAATTTCGACTACCGCTACAAGCGGGCGCTGCTGCGTATCCAGATGGACAATTTCGAGCAGGCCCGGGACGATGTGGCAAAGCTGCACAAGCTGCTGCCGAAACACCCCGGCACGCAGTACCTGCTCGGCATCATCGCATCCCGCGACGGCGATTTCACCGGGGCGGTGGCCGCGCTGGAGCGCGCCTCACAGTACGAGGATCAGTTCCCGCTGTCCATGTTTTATCTGGCCGTGGCGCAGGCCCGAACCGGCCAACTGGAGCAGGCGGAGGCCAGCGCGTCCCGGTTTCTGGCTCCGAATCCGGACCATGCCATGGGCCGGAAGCTGCTGGCGTCGATCAAGCTGCAGATGGGCGACAGTGCCGCGGCGGAGCGTTTGCTGCGACCGGTAATCGCCCGCGATGAAAGCGATGTGGCGGCGCTGAACCTGCTTGCCTCGGCGTTGCTGAGGCAGGGCAAAACTGCGCAGGGCATCGATCTGCTGAGCGCGGCTGCGCAACTGCAGCCCGAATCACCCGAGGCCCAGACGAGGCTCGGCGCGGGGCTGCTGCTGGGCGGCGAGGTGGTCGAGGGGCTGGAGCACCTGAGTGCGGCACTGCAGATGAATCCGCAACTGCAGCAGGCGGACCTGCTGCTGATATCCGCGCTGTTGCGGGAGCAGCGCTACGATGCCGCGCTGGAGGCGATAGACGCCTTTGAGGACAAACACCCCGGTGGCGCGGCGCCCGACGTGATGCGCGGTACCGTGTATATGCGCTCCGGAGACCGGGCCAGCGCAGAACAGGCTTTTGCCCGTGCGCTGACAATAGCGCCCGCCGACCCGGCGGCCAATTTCAGCCTGGCCCTGCTGGCGATCCGGGACCAGGACTACGATCGCGCGCGCCGTTATTATCAGAATGTCCTGAATGAAAAGGAAAATGACCTGCCGACCCTGCTGAAGTTGGCGGCGCTGAGTGAACTGGAGAACGATTACCCGGCAATGCAGAGCCGGCTGCGACAGGCGGCGGATGCCTATCCGAAGGCGATCCAGCCGAGGATCTTCCTGGCCCGTCACTACCTTGTCCAGGGCAAGCCGGATCAGGCGCAGCTCGCGCTCAGCGAGCTGGATAAAACGGGCAAGGCCAATCCAGAAGTGCTCAACGTGCAGGGTATGGTACAACTGCAGCGCGGGAACTACCGCGATGCCAGAGATTCCTTCAAGGAGCTGATCGGCAAGCGTCCGGACGCTCCCCAGCCGCACTATCATCTGGGTCTCGTCTACCGCAATCTGGGCGATACAGAGCGCATGGCGGCGGAGTTCGAGAAGGCCATTGCGATGGCGCCGGGCTATATCGCCGCGCGCGTGGAACTCACCCGCTGGCTGTTGCAGAACCGGGAACGGGAGGCGGCGCTGCAGCAACTGCAGATACTGCGCCAGTTGGTGCCGGACAGTGCCGAGGTGATGCAGTTGGATGCGGTGCGCGCCCGGTTTGACGGCGACGATGCGCAGGCGCTGACCCTGTCCGAACAGGCGCTGCACAAGGCACCGAGCACGCGCAACGTGCTGGTGCTGGCGCGGCAGCAGTGGTCCATGGGTGCAACGGAAGACGCGCAGCGCACTCTGACAACGTGGCTCGAGCAACACCCCGGGGATACCGGGGCGCGCCTGGAGCTGGCCGCCGTGTATCGGGCTCAGGGTGAGAAAGAGCGGGCGATGGCGCAGTACGCCAGGGTACTGGAAATCGACGAGAAAAGTTTCGTGGCGCTCAACAACCTGGCCTGGGAGTTGCGCGACAGCGATCCGGCGCAGGCCCTGGCCTACGCCAAACGAGCGGTGGACCTCGATCGGCAATCCCCGTCCGCCCTGGACACCCTGGCGATGGTGCAGTTGAAAAACGGTAACACGGCCGCGGCCAGGCGCAGCATTGCGCGCGCCCTGGAACAAAAGCCCGGCGATCCCACCGCGCGGTACCACAGCGCCGTGATCAGTGCCGCGGCGGGCGAGCGCGATGCGGCCATCGGTACGCTCGAAGGCCTGCTGGCCGATCACGCTGCCTTTGCCGAGAGAGAGCAGGCCGAAAAACTCATGGCGCAACTGCGCTAGCCGGACAGACAGGGGCCCGCGTACCGGCGTAGGGAAAGCCCGCAAACCCGCGGGATATCCCGGCGCGGTACGCGCGCCCCCGGCGCGAAATACAGCGGGAGTAAGGCGGTATGGATTTCCACTACGATGAGGCGTTTTCCCGCAATCTCGGCTGGCTGAGCGAAGCCGAACAGCACGCGCTGCGCGGCAAACGTATCGCGATCGCCGGGCTGGGCGGCGTCGGCGGGAGTCATCTGCTGACCCTGTCGCGACTGGGCGTCGGAAAATTCAATATCTCGGATCTGGATTGCTTTGAACTGGCCAATTTCAACCGGCAGGCCGGGGCCGGCGTGCGCCATCTGGGGCGCCCCAAGCTGGACGTGATGGCCGAACTCGCCCTGGACATCAATCCGGAACTGGAGATCGGCCGCTTTCCCGATGGCGTGCAGCCGTCAAACCTCGACGCGTTTCTCGCCGGCGTCGACCTGTACGTGGACGCGCTGGATTTCTTCGCGGTGGATGCCCGTCGCATGGTGTTTGCCGCCTGCGCGGCCAGGGGAATTCCGGCCATCACCGCGGCGCCGCTGGGGATGGGCGTCGCCTTTCTCGCCTTCCTGCCGGGCAAAATGACCTTTGAGGAGTACTTCCAGCTCGAGGGGCACAGTGCCACCGAGCAGGCCGCGCGGTTTCTGCTGGGCCTCTCTCCGGCCATGCTGCAAATGGGCTATCTGGTGGATGAGAGCCGGATTGATTTTGCTTCCGGCCGGGGGCCGTCGACGGCGATGGCGTGCGAGCTGTGCGCCGGCATGGCCGCCACCCAGGCACTGAAGCTGCTGCTGGGGCGCGGCAGGGTGCCCGCGGCACCCCGGGGGCTGCATTTCGATGCCTATCGCAACAAGCTGGCGGGTACCTGGCGCCCGGGCGGCAACGCCAATCCCATCCAGCGGCTGGGCCTGATACTGGCGCGCAGGAAGTTGTCGGCCGCGCTGCAGAGCTGAGGGCGACAGGCTCTAAGAGCGCGTGGTGTCCCGATAGACGCGCTCCAGCGGCAGCCGCAGCGCGCTTTTGGCCGGCTTGCGGGAATAGCCCACGCGCAACAGCATGTGCAGGGTTTCCGCCCCGGCAAGGCCAAACACGTCTTTGCTCGCGGCCGCAACGTCCCGGGCGGTCGGCTCCAGTCCCGGCGGTATGCTGCCGGAGCGCAACCTCGCCAGTTGATCGGCCACGACGTAATAGGGGTGCACGGCCAGGCCGTGCTGGTTGAGCGCGTGCCACTGGCGCGCCAGCAGCCGGCCGGCGTCGATGCTGTGTTGCGGTTCCGCCGGAGCAATCACCGCGAGCAGGCCGGGGCCCGCGCGCACCGGCGCCGAGTCGATGGCCGCCAGCAGGTGGTGCATGCCGAGTTGGTTCAGGTAGCGCAGCCGCCGCCAGTCACTGATCAGGTGCAGCATGGCGCGGCCGCCCGGTGGCAGCGCCAGGGTGTCGACATCCAGTCCGTCCCCGGCGGCAACAGCGGCCGGTGTAAAGCGCAGGCTGGCGCTCAGCCACTGGTGTATCTCGCGGGTGCGAAACCGGATGCGGGAGGCGCTCTTGACCAGATCGGCCGCGCGCGCTCGGGCGGCCGGCTCCTGGCTGAACCAGCTGCGCGCAGCGCCTTGCCGCGAGCCCGTCAGCTCCGCCACCAGCGCCTGCGGCAGCAGTTGTCGGGTATAGCCTCCGCGGTTGGTGTGTCGCAAGGTTACCGGGTGGGTGTCGGTGATCGCCTCGGGGTCCGCCGGCGCGGTAAAAGCGATCCGCGCGAAGGGCGCCGCGGCAGCAGCACCCGGCCGCTGCGCCAGCTCGAGCTCCGGGCGCAGCGCCCAGCTATCGGCCACGGCCAGCAGGCTTTCGATCAGCGCGCCCATGGACAGCAGCGTTCCGGGACTGTCGGCGGGAAAGGTCTTTCCGGCTACCCGGGCAGTATCATAGTAGATGGCCAGGTGCTCGCCGTCCCACTCCATGCGCCAGGGTTGCGTGTTGTCCGCCGAGGGCGCCCGCCGGGCGATGTCCGCCAGCCGGCGTACGACGTCGCTATCCATGATGGTGTGACATGACAGTGGCGGCAATGCTCCTGAGCCGGGGCGCTTTGGCATTAGTACTTTCTAAGCAATATAGCATTTTGCTACACTTGCCCGTCAACCGCTATTTCCGCATTCCATCCCGTTGTGTGGTCCGCCCTGCAGGGAACAGGAGCTCGCTTGCGTAATGAATAACGAGGGAGAATCGGCGACAAGCGCAGGCTCCCGAAGTGATTTCCTGGCGCGGTTTTTTCGTCTGCAGGTGGCGCGGCCGTGGTGGGTCATCGGCCTGTGCGTGTTGGGCTGCCTGTCGGCAGCCTGGTTTCTGCCGCAGTTGAAGACGGATCTGGGCCCCGACGCCTTCCTGGCGCCCGATAACCCCGCCCTGGTCTACCGCGATATCGTCAAGGAGCAGTTCGGTCTGAGCGACCCTCTGGTGCTGGCGGTCGTCGACCGGCGTCCGGGCGGCATCTACCGGCCGCAGGTACTGCAGCTGCTGCAGTGGTTGACCGATCAGATCAGCCAGCTCCCGAACGTGCCGGCCTCGCGCGTGGTGAGCCTCGCCACCGAAAAAAACATCATCAGTAGCGCCGAAGGGATGGAGGTCCGGCCTTTCCTGGAAGAGCTGCCCGCGTCGATGGCGGCGTCGCTCCGGCTGAAACAGGCGGTGGAGCAGTTTCCGCTGTATGTCGGCACGCTGGTATCCGCCGATGGCCACGCCGCACTGGTGATAGCGGAACTGGCCGATGAAGACCGCGCCGAAGCCACTTACCGCGCGGTAACGGAGTTGTTGCAGACGGCGCCGCTACCGCCGTCGGTGGACGTGCATGTGGCGGGCGAGGGCGCCGTCATGGGTTACCTGGCCAGCTATGTCGATGCCGACGCGCGCCGCCTGGTGCCGTTTGCCGGGCTGGTCATATTCTTGGTTATTCTGCTGGCATTCCGCCAGCTCGGCCCGGCTGTGGTGTGCGCCCTGATCACCGTGTTTACCGTGGTGATCACCCTGGGCACCATGGCGGCACAGGCAGTGCCTGTGTATGTGATCACCAATGCGCTGCCCGTCATCCTGATAGGTATCTCCGTGGCCGATGCCATACACGTGTACAGCCATTACTTCAGTTTGCAGCGCGCTCGGCCGGACAGCCCGCGCCGGGATCTCGTGGTGGAGACGATGCTGGCGATGTCGCGCCCTCTCACGCTGACTTCGCTGACCACCATCGCCGGTTTTCTCGGCCTCTACTTTGCCGGCTACATGCCCCCCTTCAAGCACTTCGGTCTCTACGCGGCGCTGGGCGTGGCGGTGGCCTGGGTGTATTCGCTGACGTTTCTGCCGGCAGCTATCGCGCTTACCCGCCCGGCCAGCCGCGACAGCCAGTCGGTGGGGTTTACCGCGGCCATGACCTGGCTCGGCACGCTGACCCGGCGCCACGCCGGGGCGGTTATCGGCGGCAGTGTGTTGATCGCCCTGCTCGGACTGTACGGGGCCAGTCACCTGACCGTGGACGACGAGCCCATCGGTCTGTTTTTGCCCGACGAACCGCTGGTGGTCGCCGACCGGGTCATCAACGCCTACGCCCAGGGCAGCAACACGCTCGACATCGTGGTCGAGACGCCTGCGGTGGACGGACTGCTCGACCCGCGGCGGCTGCGCAAGATCGAGGCGCTCCAGACGTTCGTATCCGGTCTTCCCCATGTCGGCGGCTCGGTGTCCATCGTCGATTACCTCAAGCAGATCAACCGCGCCGTCAACGAGGGCGCCCCCGCCGCCTACACCCTGCCGGACGATGCCGATTTGGTGGCACAATACCTGCTGCTGTACTCCGCAATGTCGGATCCCACGGATTTCGAGGAGGAGATCGACTACGATTACCGCATGGCCAATGTCCGGGTGAACATCAAAAGGGGCGGTTACCAGGACACGCGCCAAATCATCGAGCCGCTGGAACGCTACCTGAGCGACACGTTCAATGGCCCGGATATCAAGGCGACGCTCAGCGGCCGAGTCAATCTCAATTACCGCTGGATCAAGGAACTGGCGGTGAGCCATTTCAAGGGCGTGGGGATTGCACTGGTACTGGTGTGGGGTGTTTCGGCCATTTTGTTCCGCTCGGAGCTGGCCGGCCTGTATACGCTGCTGCCGATATGCTGCACGGTGCTGGGCGTTTACGCCGTGATGGCCGCGCTGGGTATCACCCTGGGCATGGGCACGTCGATGTTCGCCGCGGTGTCGATCGGACTGGGTATAGACTTCGCCATTCACACCCTGGACCGCCTGGGCCGTCTTGCGTCACGGCTGGGCGGGGACATGCCGGAGGTTTTTCGAGAGTTTTATCCTACTACCGGTAGGGCGCTGCTGTTTAACTTTCTGACCATCGCCTGTGGCTTTGGCGTGCTCACCTTGAGTAAAATTTCCTCACTGAACAATTTTGGAAGTATCGTCGTGCTTTCTATAGGAACAAGTTTCGTGACCAGTTTGATGCTCCTTCCGGCGCTTGTTCTGCGCCTGCGCCCCGGCTTTGTCGTGGCCCCGCGCAGCCGGCCATCGGGTTTCGCGCAGTACCGCGTCGTTACCACGGTGGTGGTCGTGGCGCTGGCGGCGCTACTGCTCTCCCGGCCGAGCCGCGCAGAGGAAGCCGTGGATGCGCAGCGGATCGTGGAGCAGGTCAATGCAGTAGAGGAAGGACAGCAGGTGACCCGCAAGCTGGCCATGACGCTGGTGGACAGACGCGGCCGGGAGCGGCACAAGGAGACCGTTATTTTCCGCAAGGACTTCGCCGACGACACACGCACAGTGGTGTTTTATACCGCGCCGGCAAATGTTCGCGATACGGCGTTCCTCATCTGGGATTATGCGGACCCGGACCAGGACGATGACCAGTGGCTGTACCTGCCGGCCATGCGCAAGGTGCGGCGCATTTCCGCAGCGGACCGGGGCGACTATTTTCTGGGTACCGATTTCACTTACGATGATATCAAGCTCGACGGCAAACTGGAGCCGAAAGACTACGACTTCACCCTGATCGGCGAGCAATCGCCCGGGGAGCATCACCACTACCGGTTGGCGGGTGTGCCGAAAAGCGATGCCATCGCCAGGGAACTCGGTTATTCCAGAATCGAGGTGCTGGTGGATGCGGACAACTCGATGATCGTCGAGGTGAAATTCTGGGATTTGAAGGGCAGTGAACTGAAAACTCTCGAGGTTGCCGATATCGTCAGGGTGGACGGTATCTGGACGAGAAGGCAACTACACATCACCAATCACCAGACAGGCCACCAGACTCGCTTCGAGTTTTCCGACGTGGACTACCGCACGCCGGTGGACGACAACCTCTTTACCCGACAGGCGCTGGAACGGGGATACCGCTAGTGCGGTGCGGGGCGCGTGTGCAACTGGCGCTGTGGTTCACGGCGCTCGCTGGATTCACCTGCGCGGCCGCGGGCGGCGACCCCGGGGTCCCGGCCGTCGGCGCTGCCGGCCCGGTTGGCAAGGCGGCAGTCTCCGGCAGCAACCAGCGGCAGACCTCGGAGGATGCAGTTACGCCAGCGCCCTATACCTACACCCTGGGCGGCACCTGGGAGCAGGAATGGGCGGTCGCCGACAGGGGCGGGAACCAGAAATTCGAGGCGCTGTTAGAGCCGCGTCTCGATGTCCGCTTTCGCAGCGGCGCGTCCCTGACAGCCATCGCACGCCTGCGACTCGATGCCCTGGACGAACTGGGGCCGTCCGCCCAACGCCCGTTCAACTACTCCGCCGTCAATGGCCCCTGGTATAACGATGGCAATGCGGCAATCGATTTGCGTGAGTTTTACCTGGACATGCAACTGGGCGGCGCTTACCTGCGTCTCGGCAAGCAGCAGGTGGTGTGGGGGGAATCCGACGGCATCAAGGTGCTCGATGTGGTCAACCCCCAGAGTTTTCGCGAGTTCATACTGAAGGACCCCGCCGCTTCCAGAATTCCCCTGTGGACGGTGAATGTCGAGCTGCCGGCCGGTCCCGGAGGCGTGCTGCAACTGCTTTGGATCCCCGATACGACGTACGATGAGCTGGCGGAGAGCGGCACGCCCTATGCGCTGACATCGCCGCTCGTGGTGCCTCGACGGCCGCCGGGTATGGAGGTGACACTGCTGGAGCCGGACCGGCCCGACCGGCTCATTGCAGATTCCGATGCGGGCGCCCGCTACCGCGTGACCGCCGGCGGCTGGGATGTCAGCCTGAACTATTTGTACAGCTATGCGGACTTTCCGGTGCCGTTCCAGCGCCTGCAGTGGCGCGCGGGTAAACCGGTGGGCGTCATGCAGCCGGCTTACCGGCGCAACCACCTCCTCGGAGCAACCGCCAGCAGCGTCTTTGGGGATGTGACGCTCAGAACCGAAGTGGCCTGGAACAGCGACCGCTGGTTTACATCTTCGGACAGGTCGGCTCAGGGGGTGGAAAAGTCAGCCGATATCGCGTCGGTCCTGGGGCTCGACTGGCAGGCCTCCGCCAGTTCTGTGGTCAGTGGGCAGTGGTTTTACAACCGCGCCCTGGATCACGAATCCACCATGGAGCGCGGCCAGAACGAACAGATTGTCTCGCTGTTGCTGCAGCACAGTTGGGCCAACGACGCCTGGGAGTTCAGGACACTGGCGCTGCACTCACTCGACTACAGTGATTCGCTCTACCAGGTGAAGCTCAAGTACTGGTTCTCCAGCGCGGTGGAATTGTGGGTGGGCGCCGATATCTTTGACGGTACCGGGTTTGGTCTGTTCGGCCAGTATGACGACCACGACCGCCTGCTGGTGGGATTGCAGTACGGCTTTTGAGCTGCGGCAGCGACCGGTACAGCGCTGCGCGGGCCCGCCCGCTGCAGGCAGCGCACCTCGCCGCTCCCGGCGCCCGTACCGCAGAGGTCCGCAGGCGGCCGATCGCCCGAAACCAGTCGGGACAGGTGACTGCTCAGCGATCAATCGCCGGCCTGAATCTTTCGAACCTCCTCCATGAAGTGACGCGGTGCCAGCAGCGGCTGCATCTCCTGGCCGGTGACCGGCTTGCTGAACAAATAGCCCTGGATCACGTGAACGCCGTTGTCGGTCAGGAAGCGGTACTGCTCGCGGCTTTCCACTCCCTCGGCGACCAGTTGCAGGTTCATGCTGGTGGCCATGGCGATAATGGCGATGACCAGGCTGGCGTCGTTGTCGCTCTTGTCGAAGTCGACCACGAAGCTGCGATCGATCTTGAGCACATCCAGCGGAAAGCGGCTGAGATAACTCAGGGACGAGTAGCCGGTGCCAAAGTCGTCGATAGCCAGTTTGACCCCCAGCGCCTTGAGTTCGTGCAGCGCCTCGACAGTGATCGCATCATTCGCCATCATGATGCCCTCGGTCAACTCCAGTTCCAGTGCCGAGGGGGCCATGGCGCTGTGCAGCAGCGCGTTCCTTACGCGGCGGACAAACAGCGGGGTGAATTGCAGGGCGGAGATATTGACCGTAATTTTCGGCAGCCACAGGCCCTGCGCCTCGAACTGTTTCATCTGGCGGCAGGCTTCGAGCAACACCCAGTCGCCGAGTCGGCCGATCAGCCCCAGTTCCTCGGCCAGAGGGACAAATTTGTCCGGCGGGATGAAACCGTGTTGCGGGTGCTGCCAGCGCAGCAGTGCCTCGGCCCCCACGACGTCACCGGTGCGGGTGTCCACCTGGGGCTGGTAGTGCAGCAGCAACTCGTTGCGCTCCACCGCCTTGCGCAGATCGGTCTCCAGTTGCAGGCGCTCCACCCCCGCAGCATCCATGGCGCCGTCGTAAAAGAGAAAGTTGTTCTTGCCCGAGGACTTGGCATGGAACATGGCCGTGTCCGCCGCCTTGAGCAGGCCCTCGACATCGGCGGCGTGGTCCGGGCACAGGGCGATGCCGATGCTGGGTGTGACCACGAGTTCGTGGCCCTCGATGGTCATGGGCTCGACCAGCGCCGCGATGACCCGCTCGGCCACCTCACGCGCGACTTCTGTAGTGTCGATCTGGTTCAGCACCACAGTGAACTCGTCGCCGCCCAGGCGTGACACGTCGATCCTGGGGCCGGTCTCGATATAGTGGGCCACCACGTCGCTCTCGCGCACGCACTGCGCCAGGCGCACGCCCACTTCGCGCAGCAGCAGGTCCCCGGCGCTGTGTCCCAGGGAGTCGTTGATGCGCTTGAAGTTGTCCAGGTCCAAAAACAGCAGCGCCAGCTTACTGTCGTTGCGCCTGGCCAGACGGATCAGCAGGTTGAGTTGCTCGGTGAACAGGCGCCGGTTGGGCAGTGCTGTGAGGCTGTCATAGTAGGCCAGTTGACGCAGCCGGTCCCTGGTCTGGGTCACTTCGGTAACCGCCTTGTCGAGTTCGTCGTTGCGCCGCGACAGTTGGCTGGTGCGCTCCTCGACCTTCATGCTCAGCAACTGGTGATTCACCTCCATTTTGGTCTTGTAGGAGCTCAGACCACCCATGATCCTGTTGAGTGTGGCGGTGATCTCCCGCACCTCGCCGCTGCCTTCCACCTTTACCACTTCCTCCAGATTGCCGGCCGAGAGCCGTTCCGCTGCCAGCGCCAGGTGGGCCAGGGGCGCCGTGATGCGCCGGGTAACCGACAGGGTGATGACGGAGCACAGCAGCACCACGAGCATGCAGGCCAGAAAGACGGCAGCCACAAAGGGTGCCACGCCGAGCATCAGTCCAACGTGGCTGATGCCCAGGTGGACATAGCCGATGACGTACCGACTGCCGCCAGTGCGCGGCTGCGCCATCGCCAGCGCGAAGTCCGTCGGGGACAGTCCGCTGCGGTAGGGGTTGATGACGGCAAACACCGGAATCGTCAGATGCAGCAGGCGGTTGCCTCCGGTCAGCGCAGCCAGCCAGCCGTACGCGGCTGGCGCGAGGTCGGTGTCCAGCAGCACGGCGCCCTGTTCGGCCTCGGTGTAGCCGGACCTGATCGCGCGGAACGGCGGCAGAGGGTAGGCGAGGGCGCCGATCTGGTTCTGGCGCAGCAACAGTTGTCCGGACGCATCGTAAACGGCAGCGTATGCAACGCCGTAGAAGGACAACAGTCCATCCAGTACCCGCCGCAGTTTCTGTTCGTTGCGGTAGTAGATCTGCAGCTGCAGGTCCGGTTGGCTCAGTACTGCCGCGGCGCTGCGCTCGATCAGCCGGTCGCGTTCCAGGCGGTACTCGCGCTGTGCCGTATAGCCGGTGACCAGGCAGGCCAGCGTCAGCGCGATGGCGATCACCAGTGTGTTGATATTGCCGGCTATGGTCACGCCCCGCCCCCCGCGGTAGCGCGGTAGCGGTGCGCAGTGCCGCTGCTATGGGTAGCCATCTGTATTGCCCCAATTCCCGGGATCAGTTTCACGGGGAAACGCCGTGTGAGAGTAAACGCCTGACTTACTTGGGAGTGCCGCACGGTCTTCGCATGCGGCGGGCCTGGCCCCAGATAAATTATGCCGTCAACCTAACACGGCGGCCGCGGCCAGCGCAATCTCAACAGGCCGCCTCGTCAGCGCTTCAATCGCGCTGGTAGGCGGACAGGGGCTGGACCGCGGGGTAGAGACTGGTCAGCGGCTGCGGCAGACCACTGTCACTGATGACGTGTGCGTGGCTGCGATCGAGCAGGCGCGGTTCGGCCACGCCACACGAGTGTGCGATGGTCTCGACTTCGTGCATCAGGTTGCGCGCGTAACTGGCGACCCGGGTGGCTTTGTCTGTGGGGTCCAGACCCCGCTGCAGGTCGGCGTCATGGCTGGTGATTCCGGTGGGGCAAGTGTTTTTGTTGCATTGCAGGGACTGGATGCAGCCCAGGGCGAACATGAATCCCCGGGCCGAATTGACGCAGTCCGCCCCCGCGCACAGTGCGGCGGCGACGCCCGCGGGATTGATCATCTTGCCGGAGCAGACGACCCGAACGCGCTCGCGCAGGCCGTATTCCACCAGTTTGTCCACCACCAGCGGCAGGCTGCGTTGCAGGGGCAGGCCCATGTAGTCGATCAGGCTCTGCGGCGCGGCCCCGCTGCCGCCATCGGCGCTGTCGACGGTGATAAAGTCCGGCGCGTACTGCAAACCGCGTTCGCGTATATGCAGGCACATCTCGTCCAGCCACTGCGACTGGCCGATGGCCGCCTTGATACCGGTGGGCTTGCCGGTGACCTCGCGTACCCGATGGATCATAGTCAGCAGATCGTCGACCGAGGCGATATCGACATGACGGTTGGGGCTCAGGGAGTCCACACCGACGGGTATGCCGCGGGTGCTGGCGATGATCTGGGTGACCTTGACCCCCGGCAGTATGCCGCCCTTGCCGGGCTTGGCGCCCTGGGACAGCTTGATCTCGAACATTTTCACCTGTTCGTGTGCGGCGACGCTCCGCAGGCGCTCGTCACTCAGCCGCCCCTGCGTATCACGCACCCCGTATTTGGCCGTGCCAATCTGGAATACTATGTCGCAGCCGCCTTCCAGATGGTAGGGGGACAGGCCCCCCTCCCCGGTATTGAGCCAGATGCCGGCCTGTTTCGCGCCCCGGGACAGAGCGCGCACCGCGGGTGTGGAAAGTGCGCCGAAACTCATCGCCGAGATATTGAAGAAGGCGTCGGTGCTGTAGGGTACTCGGGCAAAACCCTCGCCAAACCGGATGGCACTGCGCGGCTGGATGTCCTCCTCCAGCGGTGGAAACAGTCCATTGAGGAAGATAAAATCTCCGGGGCGGTTCAATGGGTGGGTGGAGCCGAAGGCCACGGTGGAGTCCAGGTTCTTGGCCGCACGATAGACCCAGGAGCGCTGCGCCCGGTTAAAGGGCAGTTCCTCCCGGTCCAGAGCGAAGAAGTACTGCCGGAAGAACCCGCCCAGATGCTCGAAAAAGTACCGGAATCTACCGATAACCGGGTAATTTCGTCGTATCGTCTGCTGTGTTTGGGTAATATCGACGACGTACATGTACACTACTGTGCCGATCAGAACCAGTATGGCCAGGGCGACGACCAGCGCACTGATCTCCACAAACAGCAGCGCGAAATGTTGCAGGGCGCTTATATTTCCTTCCATGAGGTCATTTTTCCAGACAGGCGGGGCGTGTGAGTATCGTATACACGCGACCCGGAGGTAAAGGTCTACGTGACACAAACAAAATACGGCAGTGGCGGTTCACGGTGCTTGACTCAACGGTTTTAGCCGGCGCCCGTGCGGTTGCGCGCTCGCACAGTAAAGGTGTGCTCGCCCAGGTGAGCGATATCGTCCGTTTGCGTCTGGGCCCCACGAAACTGGGCGCGGATGACTACTTCCTGTATCGCCTGTGGGACGATGCGCAGTACCCATTCGATGCCAAGCGCGAATTTGTCGGCTGGCGTCTGTCGCGTGAACTCGACCGTTGCCTCAACGATGAGGCGTCGCGCAAATACGCCAATGACAAGCTCGAGTTTGCCCGGGCCATGCGCGCTGCCGGTCTCGCCACACCCGCAATTCGCGCCGTTTACGGCGAGCGATCGCCGGGGCTGGAAGGTGTCTTGTCACTCAGCGATCGGGCGCAGAGCGCCGCGTTTCTCCAGGACCCCGAGCTGTACCCGGTGTTCATGAAACCGGTGCACGGCACCTACGGCAGGGGTGGTTTTTCGGCCCTGTCCTGGGATGCATCGGCGCAGCGCATCGTACTCGGGGACGGCAGCAGTAAATCGCCCGAACAGGTGGCGGAGGATTTCACCCAGGCCTGGGCCCACGGCTATATCGTGCAGGAGTTGCTGCAGCCTCATCCCGAAGTGGTCGCGGTGCTGGGCGAGCGCCTGAGCAGCCTGCGCGTGATCGTTTTGCTTGTCGCCGGCGAGCCCCGCATCTTCCGCGCCGTGTGGAAGCTGCCCACCGGGCGCAACATGTCGGACAACTTTATGCACGGTGCACTGGGCAACCTGATTGCCAATGTCGATATCCGCAGCGGGCGGATAGGTGCCGCGGTGGGCATGCGCAACGGCGCAATCGAGGCAGTTCCAGAGCACCCCGATACCGCAGTGGCACTGACCGACCTGGAGGTGCCGCTGTGGCATGACGTGACCGCGTATTGTACAGCGGCCGCGAAACTGTTTCCCGGCCTGCGCATGCAGCACTGGGACATTGCCTTGACGCCGCGCGGACCGGTGGCCCTGGAGGTCAACGTGGAGGGGAGCATGGACCTGCACCAGCTCGCCGCCGGCAGGGGCGTGTACGATGCGACGCTGAAGTCACTGCAACAGCAGCGCAGCAGTTGAATGCCTGATTCCCACCCACTGCTGGTTTGCACAGGCATGTATGCCGGGTGCAAACTGGTCACCCGGATGCTCTGCGCCAATTCTGTGAGGAAGTTCCTTTGACCATGCTGCAGCACATCAAACCCCTGTTTCGCTGGCGCTGGCGAGTCATTGCCTGGTGGCACGGCGTCAAAGCGCGGTTACGGGTTCCGGCAGCGCGCCTGTGGCGGCCGCTGTTGTTTCGTACAACGTTTATTGCGGTTTGCGGCAGTGCTGGAAAAACCACCACCAAGGAGCTGCTGGGCGCCATCCTGGAACGCCATTTCAGCATTGCGCGAACCAGCGGTACATGGGGTGGTATGCGCCACGGGGGTGTTCCCGGTACGCTGCTGAGCGTTCGCCCCTGGCACCGGTTTGCCATTATCGAAGCGGGCATAGAATCCCGCGGTCAAATGGCCCAGATGGGCGCGCTCATACGGCCCGATATCGTGCTCATGCTGGCGGTAAAAGAATGCCATATCATGGAATTCAAAACCCTCGAGGCCGTGGCGGCGGAAAAATCCGAGATGCTCAAGCAGCTTGGTTCAACCGGAGTCGCCATACTCAATGGCGATGACGCCCGCGTCGATGCCATGGCGCACAGCGGCGACTTTCGGGTGGTACGTTTTGGGCGCTCGGGCCACGATATAGAGGTGCGGGACGCTCACTCGAGATGGCCGCAGAGGCTGCAGCTGACGCTGGCTGAAGGCGGGCGAACAACGGCAGTACGCAGCCGTCTGGTGGGTACCCACTGGATTTCAACCATTCTGGCGGCCGTCACCACGGCACGCCAGTGTGGCCTGAGCATGGAGGATATCGTACCGGCCATCGAGCAGTTTGAACCATTCTGGGCGCGGATGCAGCCGCTTACGCTGGCCAATGGGGTGACTTTTCTGCGGGATGAATGGAACGGCTCCTACGACACCTTTATCGAGGCGCTCAAGGTGCTCAACGATGCAGCCGCGCGACGCAAGATAGCCGTGATCAGTGACTACTCAGACTCACACAACAGCAGCAAACCGCGGCAGAAGGTCAGGCGCATTGCGCGGCAGACGGCGCCGTGTGTGGATCTGATGATCTGCGTTGGAGAGCGTGCCGAGCATGGCCGGCAAGCCGCTATCGAGGCGGGACTTTCCGAAGAATGCGCGTTTGAAGCCTACGATACCAAAGAGGCGTCGGAGATTTTACAACGCATCCAGCAAGCCGGGGACCTCGTGTTGCTGAAGGGCAGGACCAGTCATCATCTCTCGCGTATCTATCTGGCTCAACTGGGAACCGTGGCCTGTAATCTCCAGACCTGTCCGCGGCAGTACCTCTGCGACCGCTGCGGCGAGCTGGGTTTTGGCTGGGAGCCCAAGTATGATGGCTTGATGGCGCCACCGGAGGTGATCGTTTAGATGCTGGTTTCGGATATTTCTCGTGAGCGACAGGATGATTTGGTCAGTTTGTCGGCGACATATCACTGGGAGGATGTCGATCGGGAACCGCAGAGGATCTTTCTTCGATACGGTGCCCACGACAGTTATTTCGATGATGCTGCACTGGCGATGCCTTTTCTCATTGCCGCCGTGGTGCCGGCGCTGCGGCGCGGTGAACAGCGTATACGCGTCGAGGGAGGTGCCGTCTGTCCGTGGTTGCTGGATAACCTCGCAACATTCATGGCGTATTTGACCGACTGGTACTGGTATAAATACGACAGACATCCCCGCGACAAGCGTATTCCCCGACTCGAGGCTGACACCTTTGCTGCTCGGCGCCCCGGCGCGGCGCGAACAGCCTGCTTCTTTTCCGGTGGGGTGGATTCGCTCTACAGCCTGCGACGCAACAGGGCGAATCTGCCGCTCGATAGTCAGGGCAGCGTGAAAGATGCGCTGTTCGTCCATGGGTTTGACATGGGAACCCGCCCCAACCGGGGTACCGAAGAGAACTTTTTCCATTCCGTGATTGCATCCATGCGGCCAGTGCTGGACTCCGAGCAGCTGAACCTGATCCCTGTATTCACCAATATACGGGATCTGGACAGGGATACTGATTGCTGGCTGGATGAATACATGGGGTCAGCCATGTCTGCGGTTGCCCACGGACTAGCGGGCAAATTAACGGACGTACTGGTTGCATCGAGTTACGAAATTCGCAAATTGCACCCTTTTTCCTGCCACCCAATGCTCGAACCCCGTTTGAGCAGTTACGGACTGAGGGTTAACCACGATGGTGAACGCCTGTCGCGTGTGGAGCGTGTCAGGATGGTTGCCCAGTGGCCCGCAGCTTTGCAATCGCTGCGGGTGTGTTTTTTTGGAGATGATTCACGGCTCAACTGTGGCAAATGCCCGAAGTGTATCAGGACAAAGCTCGAATTGGTCTGCGCGGGAAAGCTGGCCGAGGCAGTAACGCTGCCCGGCGGTGAACCGAGTCCGCAGGAAGTTCGGGAGGGTCTTGTGATACAGCATGATACCGAGGCGTTCATGGATACGCTCGAAGCGGGTCTGCGAGAAAAAGATCGGCACGATTTGGCGGATGCCGTGAGAGCCGCCCGGCGCAGATACGTCGTTTCCCATGCGCGCAATCCGAAAGGTTTGCTAAAGCATCTCGATGAAAAACTGTTGCGGGGTGTGATCAAGCGCAGATGGGCCGCGCGTGGAGCGCGTATTGTGGAAGATAACCAGGGGCGGCAATCCACCGCCGCTCGCAGGTAGTCTGAACTGACAGGCCGGTGTGCTCACCGCGCGGCTTATGCTGGGACAGGCATTGTGCTATGTTGTCCACAGGGTTGCAAAGCGGAGTAATACTGCAATGAAACTGTTTGAAGTGGCGGCACAAATTGCTGCCGTATTGGGCATCCTGGCCTGTATCGTGGCGGGACTTGCGCGCCTGGCGGGTTCCTACTACGTGGCGGACTACGAGGGTATGACACTGTTCAATGCCGGTGTCGGCCTGATGGTGTTCAGCGCACTGCTCAAGCTGGAGCTGTTGCTGCGCTCGCGCTGAGAAACGTGCCAGTCGCTCCGCAGGGCCATCTATCGGGCCGCGTCGTATGCACGCGCCGGCTGTAAAGAGTGACAGACTCCCGCGGCTGGAAGTGTTGATCGAGATTCCCCGCGGCAGCTTTGTCAAGCGCGACGGCGGTGGCCGGGTGGATTTTATCTCGCCCTTTCCGTGCCCCTTCAACTACGGCTCGGTGCCGCGCTATATCGGTGGTGAGGGCGACTACCTCGACGCTATCGTGCTGGGCCCCCGGCTGGCGCAAGGCGCTTGCGTTACCGTTACCGCCTACGGCGCTGTCGGTCTGTCCGAGCGCCATCAGTACGACGACAAGGTGGTATGCGCGCACCGCGCGGTCACGGAACAGCAAAAACGCCATATCCTGCGCTTTTTTCATTTTTATGCGTTTTGCAAAGGGTGGTTGAATGTGCTGCGCTGCCAGTCCGGCCGCACACAGTGCGAGGGTTGGGATACGGCCCAGGCGGCGGTGGCGCGCGCCGTGCCGGTGCCCGTTCAGACCATATAATCGGATAGCCCAGGTGGCCCTCGCATGACATACAGCCTTCGCAACCCGTGATCATCTGATCCGGACTTTTTACGGGGCGATCCGGCCGGGAACTTCCATGCACCCATGCTTCCAGATCTTACACCACGGGGCCATCAATGGTGTTACTGGCTCCTGCCACGAGTTGCGCCTCAGCAGTGGAGCCGGCCTGCTGGTGGACTGTGGTCTGTTCCAGGGCGCGGAAACCTCGGGTAGCAGCGCGGGTGCCGGGAGCCTGACCATCGACTTCGATATCTCCGGTATTCAGGCCCTGGTGGTCAGTCATGTGCATATCGACCATGTAGGGCGTATTCCTTATTTGTTGGCAGCGGGGTTCAAGGGCCCGATTATCTGCACGGAACCCTCCGCCCGGTTATTGCCGCTGGTGCTGGAAGATGCCGTAAAAATCGGTATTACGCGCGACACCCGCACGGTGGCGCGCTTGATTAAACTCATAGCGGCACGGGTGGTGGGAGTGCCTTACAAACAGTGGCACCGGACTGTCGCAGATGCCGGGCACGCTATTGCAATCCGCTTGCAGCCGGCGGGACATATTCTGGGCTCTGCCTACGTGGAGTGTGATGTCAAGGCCGGTGGCGACAGGCACAGGGTGGTATTTTCGGGCGACCTCGGGGCGCCGCATGCACCGTTGTTAGCCGCGCTGCGGCCTCCGTACCGGGCGGATACCCTGGTGATTGAGAGCACCTACGGCGATCGCAAGCATCAGGGGCGCAAGGAGCGCAGCTTGCAGCTCAAGGCAGTGGTAGAGCGGACGCTGGCCAATAGCGGTGCGCTTTTGATACCGGCCTTCAGTATCGGCCGCACCCAGGAAATTCTCTATGAAATCGAAGGTCTCATAGCACGATACGGCGAGGACAGGGTTGGAGAGCACCGCTGGCAGGATCTGGAGATTCTGGTGGATTCGCCGCTGGCTGCCAAATTTACCCGGGTATATCGACAGCTCAAGCCTTTCTGGGATGCCGAGGCTTTACGCCGTGTGCGGGCCGGGCGCCACCCATTGCATTTTGAGCAGTTGTACACCGTGGGCGATCACACTCAGCACCTGCGCGCAGTGAACTACATCAAGCGACGTGGACACCCCTGTATCGTGATTGCCGCGAGCGGCATGTGCGCCGGGGGCCGTATAGTGAATTACCTGAAGGCATTGATTGAAGATGAGCGGACCGACATATTGTTTATTGGCTACCAGGCAGCGGGTACCGCCGGCCGCGATATACAGCGCTACGGCCCCGACGGTGGCTGGGTCGAGCTGGACGGGCAGCGCTTTACCATCGGGGCCGGCGTACATACCATCAGCGGTTACTCGGCGCATGCAGACCAAACCAACCTGGTGAATTTCGTGCAACGCATGCGGGTAAAACCCACGCACATTCGTATTGTGCACGGCGACGATAACGCCAAGAAAGCGCTGCAACGGCGTTACAGGGCGCTACTGCCGGATACCGAGGTGATGATTCCCGGCGCGGAGCCGGATGGCCAGCCGCACTAATACCCTACAACGAGTGATTTGCGGTCCCCGTGGATTTGACATAATAAGCGTCAAACAGAACCGGCCTGAAGTCTGGTACCGGAGGCCGGACTCGAACCGGCACGCTTTTTACGGCGGGGGATTTTGAATCCCAAAATTGGCTATTTTGTAACCAATTGATATTTCTTGAAATTCTCTCTGAAAGTCTCGTAACGCGTTGATTATAAAAACAATTATAACTTAATCTCGATTAACTACGGCATACATTCGATTTACTACAATTAGCGTCAAAATGTGCATATAATGTGCATGGAAATCCCAGGGGATTTTTAAAGCGGTTTCCGAGGGCGCGCCAACACCCTCGAAAACCTGACCATAACCACCTGCCAAGAGGTGCATCATGGCTAGAAAACAGCATACCGATTACAGCAAGCCCTTCAAGTTTGGCAAGACTGCTCTGGAGGGCATTCCCAGGGGCGACCGGCTCGCCTACTTCTACGATACCGTTATTCCTCAGTTGGGCGTTACCCGGCAATTATCCGGCAAGCTGACGTTTCATGTCCGCACCACCGTCAACGGCAAAACCAAGCGCATAGGAATCAGTAACGGGCGATTCCCTGGCATGGTGGTAGACGATGCCCGAGAGAAGGCGCGGACGCTACTGCAGGACGCTACCCGAGGCACTGACCCGGTTGCGGACAGAAGAACGCAGCGGGCCGTAGACACGGCTACGGGGCTTACTGTTGAGAGCGCGGTAGAGACCTATCTGGCCGAGAAGCGCACCGGCAAACAAAAGTTGACGCTGAAGGAGAGCACGAAGAAGGATTACCGCAAGGACATCAAGCGGCTGCTGGGCGATGACTATTACAGCGGCGCACTGGTCGCGGTGACTGAAGATATTATTGCCAAGCGGGTGCGGCTTATGGAAAAGCGCAGCAAGGCGAAGACGGCCAGCGGCTGCCGATCCCTGGCCGCCGTCTGGAACTGGACCCGCAAGCAAAAGCAAAACCGGGGGCTTATTCCTGAAAACCCTGTGACCCTGTATGCCGAGTCTGTAGACGGCCTGTATGTCGCGGAGCGCAAAACCAACTACCTGCCCGCTGAATACCTGCCTGCTTGGTTTGATGCCGTGGAGAGCCTGGACGATGCGCACGTCGCACAGTTTTTCCAGTTTCTGCTGTTGACCGGGGTGCGCCTGAATGAGGCGATGGGCTTGTGCTGGGAGCATATCGACTTCAAGACCAACACCTACCGCATCCGCGATCCCAAAAACCGCAAGCCGGTAGAGCTGCCGCTACCGGGATACCTGCGAGAGCGGCTGTATCAACGCCGCCAGCGCGAGGGCGTGGTGTTTGATATCCCCAAGGACGGGCGCACCTACCGGGCCAAGGTGGCCGAGGCTATCGAATTCAAGTGGACCAACCACGATTTGCGCCGGACGTTTTCCACCTACGGGCTGAAAGTCTGCGACCTGGTGAAGGTGAAGTTACTGATGAATCACTTGCTCTCGGGCGATGTGACTATGGGTTACGTCCAGCGGCAGGGCCTGGACCTCGCCTCCGACCTGGAGCGGATAGACAACGAGATTCTGCGCCTGGCCGGGCGACCCGTGGATAACGTGGTTAGGTTGGAGGCGGTGAAATGAGAAAAAAAAAGCAAGCTGGCGAGCGAATCAAAATCAAATGGCATTTTGAGGATGGTGCGGAACAGATGACCGAAGCGGAGTACTGGCAGCAAAAAAAACAAGAGGCCATTAACATGATTCAGTCTGGCGACCGTCGATACAGATTGATGGGAGAACAGATGCTCACAGAATTGGCGGGGCATTTTGCCAATGCAAGCGCTGAGAAACAAATTAGAAACAAGATAAGCCAGGATAAAAGGGAAGCTGCGGCGGAGGCTGTAGCCACCCAGATTGTTGCCCACCACAAAGAACTGGCGCGGGCGGGCAAGAAACAACACGAAATTACCACGCTGATCGTCGAGCGGCTGGCTAAAGGAAACAACCCTCGCAGTGCAGATACCGTGCGAAATGTCTTGAAGAAAGCCGGTCTCAGAAAATAAAACCGAATTTGCGCGGTGACTCGGTTTTATCCTCCATCAGTTGCTTGTTAGCGGATTTAATGTGTAGATAATTTGTAATCAGCTCTTTTAAACGAGGTGGTTTCAAATGTCCAGCCAAGCAATTTCCGATAAAGAATTTCTCGACGATCTCATAGGCGACGACGAGCTTGCGGCAATCCTGCGAGTACAGCCTAAGTCTATTCCCGTGATGCGCTCACGCGGAAAACTTCCGATCCCAACCTATAAGCGAGGCAGGAAAACTCTGTCCAGTCGCCGTGGTGCCGTGGAGCTTCTAAAAGCCAGTGCGCTGCCGCACCGCGCATAAATCCCAATCGCCGCAAAAAAAAAGCCGCGAAGTGATGAGCAACGCGGCAATTAGTGATGATGATCCACGATGAAATGGACTGCGAGTATGATAACACCCAGCACAGAATTTACCCAGATAGAGTTGCAGGCGATGGCCCGCTATTGCCTGCAATACCGCGACCTGGTGCGCGGCGGCGGCACACCAACACCAGAGCAGGACAACCAGTTTTTGCTATTCAGCAGGGTTTGCTATGCCGAGGGCGCCGCCTATGCGCGATGAAGCGACACTAATCGAGCTTGCCCGTCGCCACCCGGCTAACTCGCCCGCCCTACAAGCCGAGGTGGTGGAGTATTCCGAAGATGCCCTGGCGCTGGATTTTGCCACCCGTTACGGAGGGCGACTTCGATACAGTCCCGGCCTGGACTGGTTGCACTTCAACGGCAGCCGCTGGGAATCCGACAAGCGATTGCATCGCTACGACTACGCACGCGAGGTGTGCCGATCCCTGGCCGCCGGACTACCGGACAAGGACGCTCGCCGGATAACTGCCGCCAGCACTGTTAACGCCGTCGTATCGCTCGCCAGGAGCGACCAGCGCCTGGTGGTTGACGCTGAGGTATGGGACGCCGACGAACGGGCAATGAATACGCCGCGCGGAATCGTTGACCTGATGACCGGCTCGCTACGACCCACGCTGTCTACCGATTACGTCACCCGTATCACTGAGGTGGCACCGGCTGAAAGCCCACCAGTGAACTGGTTGCGGTTTCTCGAATCCGTTTTTTCGGGTGATGTCGAGATTATCAACTTCATGCAGGTGCTGCTGGGCTATTGCCTGACCGGATCGACCCGCGAACAGAAATTGTTTTTCTTTTTCGGCAAGGGCAGTAACGGTAAATCGACGCTGCTGGACCTGGTGGAATGGATACTGGGCGATTATTCGCTGAAGTTGCCCGCCAGTGTCTTGATGCAATCAAAATTGACCAGCCACCCTACTGAGCTTGCTCAGCTACAGGGACGGCGGCTCGCCACGTCATCCGAGATCGAGGACGGGCAATACTGGGCGGAGTCGCGCATTAAAGAATTGACCGGCGATGAAGTGCTGTCTGCCCGATTCATGCGCCAGGATTTCTTCCAGTTTCGCCAGACACAGAAACACGTCATCTGCGGCAACTATCGACCACGGCTCAAGGGCGGCGACAGTGCCATGCAGCGCCGTATGGTGCTGGTGCCATTCGATGCCTGTTTTACCGGCGATCAGGTGGACAAGAGCCTGCCGGATAAGCTGCGCGACGAAGCGCCCGCCATTCTGCACTGGATGGTGCAGGGCGCCGTTAAATGGGCTGCCGAGGGCCTGACCCTGCCAGAGAAGATTCGCGCCGCCAGCGCCGAATACATGCTTGTCATGGACGATTTGAGCGAGTGGGTAGAGGATTGCTGCGAAGTCTATCCCGACGCCAGGGAATCGAATAAGTATCTGTTTGCCAGTTTTGCCGAGTGGAAGCGCCAGCGGGCCGAAAAAGTGCCCAGCGTGGCCACCTGGGGCGAGCGCATGCGGCAGCAGTTGAGGCTTGAGGGTTACAAGTCCGGCGGTACGCGCGGTTTTGTGGGTATTTCACTGAAAAACGCTGAAGTTGAGCGGCTCAATAATAGGGGTTTGATATGAGTTGGGACAGCAGGGACAGCAAATGCTTTATCACCCGTTACGCGCGCGCGCGCGTGACGGTAGTAACCAAACCTGGTGTCCCTGCCGTCCCTACCATGGATTTATCAGCACGGGTGACAGGGTGACAGGGTGACAGCACTTCCTATTACTACCGTACACCCGCGCGCGCGCGTAACGGGTGATAAAGGAAATGCCGTCACCGCTGTCACCCACCCAAAACACAGGAAGCGAATCGCATGCAGCGCTACATGATCGTATCCAGACCGGCGGGCGTGTACGACGGCATTTACTACACGCGCCGTTTTGCTGAGCAGTCGATTGACGGACTACGTATTACCTGGCCAGGGCTGGACTGGGAAATCGAGCCAATCGAATGCGAGTTGCCCATACCTGGACTGATGATTATTGGCAGGGTGCAGGCCAAGCGTGTTTTGAAGCGCTACCAGAAAACACTGAGCCTACAACCCGGCAACTTTACCGATATGCGGGGTTAGCGTGACATTAACACGGAAATTGCAGATGGGCCGATATATGGGACTTTTTAACGACCGGGTACTTCTGGATTTAGTAGACGGAAAGCTTATGTTCAAAGGCTGCCAAGTATGCGCCTCTGATGCTTCATTCCGGCTGTCTCTCGAGATGCAGCAAAATCTGGCCGACGAGAGCGGGGCGCATATTACCGATTACCACCGAATCCTGGAATGTCGCGTTTGCTCCCGCTATTACGTCGGACACTGGCATTCCGCATTTTGCAGCGATGACTGCCGCAAATTAGTGGTGAAGCAATGGCAGGTGAAAGCGGCAGGTGCCAGGAAAGAGCGCCGCCGTCGGCAAATTGCATTCAAGGGGTTTCGATGCATTTGCGGCAATGAGTTTGCAGCGCAACGCAAATCCGCAATGTATTGCGGGCCTGCCTGCCGACAACGGGCAAAGCGCTTGCGCGATGCATTCAACACTCCACTAAAAGAGGCAACACCATGACGAAAACCGAGGTTATCGAGCTGGGCAATGCCTACAAAAGAAGCTGCCGCCACCGTCGTCTAGTATATCAACTCGCGTGCAAAGTCGCGGGGCGGCACCTGGACATACTCGAAGATGAAGCGGAGCACATGGACAGCCTGACTGTTGGCGTGATGCTCCTGCTGGACATGGGCGCTGATGTGCCTGGCGAGCTGGTCGCGGACACGATGCCGCACCGGAGCATGCTGGAATGAAGCGAAAAACACCACCGCCACCGCGCGGACCCGTCCGAGTAACTCGCGGACCACTTCCAGAAACCACCATGCAGGCGGCATTCCGTAAAGCGCTGAAACGACGGAGGCAGCGCAATGGCTGATTGCTGCCCGTGCTGTGGCTATCGTCGTTTCGGTAGCCGGCCTATCGCCGAGATGGAAGCGGACAATATCCGCCAGTGGGCCGAGACCAGCCGCGTAACATTGGCGCGCGGCAACTTGCTGAGACCTGGCGACGCGGCGAGCTACACGGGACGGGCGCTGCGCACTGTCCGGCGCTGGATGGCTGGAGACCTGTCGTGTGTTTCAATTCGCGGGCGCAAATTTATCAGCGTCGATGCCCTGGCCGCTTTCATCGTTGAATCACGCGACGAATAAAACAGTTGGCCAAACGATGACATCCGGCCAGCGGCATTCACGAAAAAATGCTAATTTCGAGGCTGATCTACAAATACCGGAGCAACACGAATGAATCAGGACTTACTCGATAGCCGCATTTTTGCCAAGCTGGCTATTTCCAAGTTAGCGGCCGGCGGCACACCCGGCGCGTATGAAGTCTATGCAAATTCCCGCTGGCCAGGCCAGGGCATTATCCAGCGAGCCGCTGTACCTGCTATAGGCTCCGATGATGTCAACGCAACCGCACTGGGCGCCGATGTGCTGCGCCATGTCGTCAAGCAATCGGCTCTTGGTCCTATGCTGGGCGATGTTTGGCGCGTCAATTTTCAGGAGGCGTTTAACGGTGCTGCCACAGGCCTGGGAGCAAACTGGACTTCAGAGTTGGACCCGGCACCGATCAGCCGCACATCGCTCGAAAAACAAGTATTGGCGCGCCTGAAAATTGTTGGGCTGAGCATTTTCACCAATGAATCGCTGGAGGCACCAAACGCGGAAAGCCAGATTGAGCGCGCGCTGGTGCAGACCACACGCGACCTGCTCGACCAGACATTCCTGGCCGGTTCGGGCTTTGCCGGCGAAACTCCCGGTTCAATTCCGCAGACCGCCGGCGTAGGCACCGTCGCGGCTTTGTCCGACCCGGCGGCATCATTCCGCGCCCTGGTCCGCGATTTTTCCGGCCAGTTGTCGACAAGCTATTTTATCACGGACCACGAGACCGCCGCACAACTCGCGCTGTATCCCGCAAGTCCGTTTGCCGATGTGGGGGTGCGTGGCGGCACGATTGCCGGCCTGCCGCTGATCGTAAGCCAGTCATCACCGCGCGATTCCGCCGGCGGGCAGGTGGTGCTGCTGGACGCAAGCCGAGTAGCCGTCGCGCTGGGCAGCATTGACGTATCGAGATCAAGCGAAAGCTCTATCTGGATGGTGGATGAACTCGATTCAAACCCAGAACTTGTTGGACTTTTTCAGGCCGAGGCAAGCGCGCTGAAAATCGTTGTGACTGCCAACTGGCTGTTGATGGACGCGGGCGCGTGTCGTGTCCTGACCGGCTGCGACTGGGCGCCGGCTGTATGAATCTCACGAAATTTGCAACCGGGATATTTTTTAGCATGCGCGACTGGGCGCAACCGGCGTTTGACGCTCTCGCGACGCGCGTCGATGATCGCGAGGCGTCCATAAGGGCGGACCTTGGCGCGCGCCTGGACTCGCTCGAAAGCCAGATTGCAGACATGCAGGCCAGCCAGGGGAAAAGTCTTGCCGATGATTACGCCGGCGCCTGGCGCGTTGATTCAGCCTACCAGCGCGGCTCAATGGTCACGCACAAAGGAAGCCTGTGGCTGGCACTGGCTGACACTTCGGCGGCACCGGCTTCCAACTCGGATTGGCGGCTGGTTTCGAAGAATTTCGTAGAGAGGCGACCGCGATGAGCAAATGTATTGAGTCACTCGAGCACGATTTGACAGCGCTCATACTCAGACACAACACCGTCACCGGGCGCGAATTTCAGGCTGCATGCCTGCACATTGCGGCTGGTTATTATGATCCGGACGACCTGGACGAATACGCAGACGTGGCTGAGCTTGCGCGGGCATTGGCCGCAGAGCTGGAAAAGCATCCGCTGATACCGGGGGGGGGTAGCTCGAAAGTCTAGGTGATCATATCTGGACACCGCGCCCCCAGCTCTTTTTTTGCGCAGTCAGGTTAGAAAAACTGTTTTTTTGGAGACGTTATGCCGGGACCAAGCAAGCAACCCACTAACATCAAATCCCTACGCGGCACCACGCGCAAAGATCGCGCGCCCTCTGGCGGGGTGGATCTTCCGACGGTCGATGATCTACCAGAGCCGCCGGACTGGTTGCCCAATATCCATGCTGTGAAAGAGTGGGACCGTCTGGCGCCAATCCTGAAAGCTAACGGATTGCTGACAGAGGGCGGACTATCTCCGCTGGCTCACCTGTGCGCCCTGCATGGCCGCCTGGTGCAAGCGTGGAGCGCCGGCGTGGCACCGACCGGACATCTGTACGCGCAATACCTGAAGCTTTGTGACGGCTTCGGACTGACTCCGGCGGCTCAATGCAAAGTCAGTGCTGCGCCTGTCGAGGCAGGTAACCGATTTAGCAACAACGGCAAGCGGAAGTCGGGCCGGCGGACGCGTTGAGCATTTCGGCTTTAATTCCGGCTTCGGCATCTGCGCGGGACTTTGATAACCCGGACGTATCATGCGTCGAGGTTAGGTCTGTGCGCTTGCCAGCCTGGCTAGGTATCCTCGCGCGCGCGGGCCAGACCGAACTGGTCGGACACGTTGTCCGATGTGTTCAGTCCGACCCTCGCGCGTCGCCGACCATCCCGCCCATGCCATGCCCTGAGCGCCCGCCGCTGCTGGGCACCCGCTCAGAAACGCGCCGCCGGGCATATGCAGACTGGTTATAAGCGTTTTAACCAGGCACAGAATTTGCGTATGCCGATAATCAATAGGTTACGGGCCGAAAACAATCACTTGTAGCCATGACAAGCAATTTCCGTACTCAGAATATTTTGTTATATATACTGACTGCCGATGCTGGGCGCCGGTGGCCCTTGCGGGTGTCGCGCTTTGGCTTCGGTGCTTTCGCTGATCGCTTGTCGGCCACGTTGTCCGACAAGCGATCCTCTATCTGATCAGGTGTTGCCTTGCCACCGAGCGATCTAGCCTTCGATGCTCGCTCTGTCTTCGCTCTTTCGCTCTCAAGCTGCCGCAACCGCTCTGCATTTATGCTGCGCTGGTCATCGGTCAGATTACGCCGTGCCAACTGGTTGCGGCGAATCCATATCATCGCCTCAACCCGCCCGCTGCCGATCTGCATTACTGGTTGTCATTGTCCCGCCCTCTGCCGTTACGCAGTAACACAAAGACAGGCCATGTTACGCAGTAACGATAGATCGAGGTTTTAACCTGGATAGGGCCGCTTCATACCTCGATACCTGAATCCAGCGTCACAACCACCACCCGTGAAATGCTGTGATAGGTGACAGCGACACCCACGCCAAAGCCGATCAGGAAACCGAGGGCCAGGCTTGCCGCGACCAACCGTAACGTGGAGCGCCTAATGCGCTTGTCTGATTCATTCATGCCGGGAGGATAGCGCGGCTGGTGGGGGTGGGCCATTGATTGCCAGTACAAACACTGGTCCAAATGTGCATGGTATGTGCATGGCGCATTTTGAACGTAATTTATTGGTGATATTTTGAAACGCCAGATTTGCTAAAAGTACTATTTTTATAGTGGTACCGGAGGCCGGACTCGAACCGGCACGCTTTTAAGGGCGGGGGATTTTGAATCCCCTGTGTCTACCAATTTCACCACTCCGGCAGGGGCGAGGGAAACCACGGCATCGGCCGCTCAGCAAGGAGCGCGCGATTATAGCAACAGGCGGTCAAAGTTCAATATTTTTCCTTAACCCGAGCCGCGTTTGTCTGTACACTTCGGCTCGGTTTCAGGCTAAACCTGTGGTTTGGGAGTCGCTCTTCCGACACCTGGGGCCGACAAATCTGAGTACCTCACTACGGAGAAAAGAGCATGGCGATGCAACTGGTCAAGAAAACCCCCGAATACAGCATTTTCAAGCGCGGCGATAACCGCTACGCAGTCACCGATGCCAACAAGAAGCCCGTCAACGGCGACGACAAGGTGCGTGTCCTGGTGGCACAGGGCCTGATCAAGGTAAGTGCTCCGGCGCCGCAGGAAGCGCCCGCTGCTGCAGAAACAGCGCCGGAAGATACCGCTGCAGAGCCGGCAGCAGAAGCGGCCGCTGTGGAAACCCCGGACGAGGACGAGGTGCAGTAAGTCTGCAAGCGGCAACCCGGAAGCCGGCCAAGTGCCGGCTTTTATATACAGGGATGTATGGTATACCCGATAAGGCGGGGCAGGCCCTGCCGCGAGAGCCATGGATGGCGGCAGCGGCGATATCCAAGGATGTACGGTATACCCGATACAGCGGAGCAGACCCTGCCGCGAGAGGCGCGTAGCCGGTAGCGGCGATATCCATGAAGCGCGCTGATTTTCACTACGAACTCCCGCCCGAACTGATCGCCCAGCACCCGCTGCCCCGGCGCAGCGCCAGTCGCCTGCTGCACCTCGATGGCGCTACGGGGGTGGTGCGCCACTGCGCGTTTACCCAGATTCTGGATCTGTTGCGGCCGCGCGACCTGCTGGTGTTTAACGATACACGGGTGTTGCCGGCGCGCCTGTGGGGCCGCAAGGAAAGCGGTGGCAGGCTGGAAATCCTGATCGAGCGGATCACCGGCACACACACGGCGCTGGCGCACATTCGCAGCAGCAAGTCGCCAAAACCGGGCAGCGATATTCTCTTGTGCGCCGCAGAAGGGACGCCCGCCGGCCCCCATCGGCTGCGCGTCACCGCTCGCGAGGGCGCGCTGTACTGCCTGTCCAGTGCCGGCGGTCTACCGCTGGCGCGCATTCTCGGCGAGATCGGCCATATGCCGCTGCCGCCCTATATCCAGCGCGAGGACGCAGAAGCTGACCGGGAGCGCTACCAGACGGTTTACGCCTCGCGTGACGGAGCGGTGGCCGCGCCCACGGCCGGTCTGCATTTTGATCGGGAACTGTTAACGCAGATTCGGGCCCGTGGTATCCGGCAGGCCGCGGTGACGCTGCACGTGGGGGCGGGTACGTTCCAGCCGGTGCGCGCTGACGAGATAGAAGATCATGTAATGCATGCCGAATACGTCGAGGTCGATGCGTCGGTATGTGCGGCGGTGACGGCGGCCCGGGAGCGCGGCGGCCGGGTGGTGGCGGTGGGCACGACGGCGGTGCGCTCCCTGGAGAGCGCCAGCCGGGCCGGCGGCGTCATCCAGCCCTATCGGGGCGACACCGATATTTTTATCTACCCCGGCTACCGGTTTCACAGTGTGGATGCGCTGGTCACCAACTTCCACCTGCCGGAATCGACCCTGCTGATGCTGGTGAGCGCCTTGGCCGGTCGCGAGCATATTATGAGCGCCTACCGCGCGGCCATTGCGGCGCGCTATCGGTTTTTCAGCTACGGAGACGCCATGTTTATCACCGCCGGGAGCGAGGCAAAGGAAACGCCGTGAGTCGCGACAGCCATATGCAGTTTGAGCAGCTTGGCAGCGACGGCCCGGCCCGGCGCGGCCGGCTGGTGTTTCCCCGGGGGAGTGTTCAGACCCCCGCGTTCATGCCCGTGGGCACCTACGGCACGGTCAAGGGCATGCTGCCGCGGGATGTACGCGCCACCGGTGCAGAGATCATCCTGGGCAACACCTTTCACCTGTGGCTGCGTCCGGGTACCGCAATTATTGAACAGCATGGCGACCTGCACGATTTCATGGGGTGGGACGGGCCGATTCTCACCGACTCCGGTGGCTTCCAGGTGTTCAGTCTGGGGCAGCGGCGCAAAATATCCGAGCAGGGCGTGCAGTTTCAGTCGCCCGTCGACGGCTCCCGCGTGTTTCTGGATCCGGAGACTTCCATGGCGGTCCAGCGCAGCCTGGGCGCGGATATCGTCATGATCTTCGACGAGTGCACACCCTATCCCGCCAGCGAGGACGCGGCGCGGGCGTCTATGGAACTCTCCCTGCGCTGGGCGGCGCGCAGCCGCGCGGCTCACGGCGACAGCCGGGCGGCCCTGTTCGGCATTGTGCAGGGCGGTATGTACGCCCACCTGCGCCGCGCGTCCCTGGCCGGCCTGCGGCAGCTCGGCTTTGACGGCTACGCCATCGGCGGTTTGTCCGTGGGTGAGCCCAAGGCGGAGACGCTGGCGGTGCTTGATACCCTGTACAGCGAGCTGCCGGCGGACCAGCCGCGCTACCTGATGGGGGTGGGCACCCCGGCGGACCTGCTGGAAAGTGTGCGCCGCGGTATCGACATGTTCGATTGTGTGATGCCCACCCGCAATGCGCGCAACGGCTATATCTTCACCTCGCGCGGTGTGCTCAAGCTGCGCAATGCCCGCCACAAAACCGACACCGGGCCGCTGGATGAACAGTGCGGGTGCTATACCTGCGCCAATTTCAGCCGCGCCTACCTGCACCATCTGGACAAGTGCAATGAAATCCTCGGCGCGCAACTCAACACCTTGCACAACCTGCACTATTATCAACAGCATATGGCGGGCATACGGCGCGCTATCGAGCATCGGCGCCTGGACGAGTTTACCCGGCAGTTCTACGCCGAGCAGCAGCGGGGGGTTTAAATGTACAAGCTGTGTTTCTATGTGCCGCAGTCCCATCTGGAGGACGTCAAACAGGCGGTGTTTGCGGCCGGGGCGGGACGGATCGGCGACTACGAGCACTGTTGCTGGCAGGTGCTGGGGCAGGGGCAGTTTCGGCCGCTGGCCGGCAGTGCGCCCTTTCTGGGCACGCGCGGCGAGCTCGAACAGGTAGCGGAATACCGCGTGGAACTGGTCTGCCCCGCCGCCTGTATCAAGGACGCGGTAGAGGCCCTGCTGCGCGCCCACCCCTATGAGGAGCCGGCCTGGGATGTCGTCGCCCTGGTCACGCAGTTGCCCGGCTGATGTCGCGACTGTCACCTGTTTTGCGGCGGCTGCAGCGCGCACTGCCCCTCGCCGATCCCGCCTGGGAAGGACGTGTCGGCGAGGGCGGCAAGCGGGAGGCGGGGGTGCTGGTGGCGCTCACTGGGGAGGCGCGGCCGCGGGTGATTCTCGGGCGGCGCGCGCTGCACCTGAGTCTGCATCCGGGCGAAGTGGCCTTTCCTGGCGGCAAGCGCGAGGCGCCCGACAGCGGCCCCTGGGTGACGGCGAGGCGGGAGGCCCTGGAGGAAGTCGGGCTCAGCGCCGCGCAGATCCATCCCCTGGGGGAGCTGCAGCCGCTGGTGACGCGCAGTCGCTTCGCGGTGTACCCCTGTGTGGCGCGGGTTCCCGCCAAACTTGCGCTGGTGGTGGATGCGACGGAATTCGACAGCGTGTTCCTGCCGCCGCTGGAGGTCTTTGCCGACCCGGCCCGATTCCGCCTGGAAACGATGTCCGACGGCGAGCGCCTGCGCCAAGTGCCGCACTACCAACTGGGCGATGACAACGTGTGGGGCGTCACCGCGGCGATCCTGGCACGGCTGGCCAATGTGGCCTACGATGCGGGTCTGGATTTGCAGCGAGAATAGGGCCTTTACAAAGCTGTGGGAGATAACACCATGCTATACAGCCTGGGCGACAAGCGGGTGACACTGGTGGGTAGCGGCCATTTCATCGCCCCCAACGCGGCAGTGATCGGCCTGGTCACGCTGCACGAGAACAGCAGCGTGTGGTTTAACTGCGTGCTGCGCGGCGATGTCGAGCGCATCGAGATCGGCGCGGGCAGCAATATCCAGGACGGGACGGTCATGCACGCCGATCCGGGCTTTCCACTGGTGGTGGGGCGCAACGTGACGGTGGGCCACAAGGCGATGCTCCACGGCTGCACCATCGGCGACGGTTCGCTGGTGGGGATCAACGCGGTGGTACTCAATGCAGCCCGAGTGGGCCGCAACTGCCTGATCGGCGCCAATGCGCTGGTTACCGAGGGTATGGAAATCCCCGATGGTTCCCTGGTACTGGGCTCGCCGGCCAGCGTCAGGCGCCGGTTGTCGCCGCCGCAGCAGCAGGAGCTGATACAGGGTGCCGAGCACTACGTGGGCAACGCGCAGCACTTTTTCAGCGTATTGCAGGAACAAAAATAACGTCAAACAGGGGTCAGAGCCAATCAATCCCAAATGAAGTGGCTCTGACCCCTGTTGTTCAGGCGGAGGCCAGTTGCGCGCGCACGGCCTGCACCACGTTGCCCTTGAGCTCCAGAATTTCCAGGCGGTAGTGGCCGATGGTCAGCCCCACGTTGGCATCGGGAAACGACTCCAGCGTCTCCAGGATCAGGCCGCTGAGTGTCTTGGGGCCGTTGGTGGGCAGCGACCAGTGCAGGGTTTTGTTGATCTCCCGGATGTTGGCTGTCCCCGCGATGATGTAGCTGCCGTCGCGCTGGGAGAAGATGTTCTCTTGCGTCGCTGTGAGGTTGGAGGTGAACTCACCGACGATCTCCTCCAGTATATCTTCCAGCGCCACCAGACCCATCACCTCGCCGTATTCATCGACCAGCACCGCCAGCCGGTGTTTTTTCTTCTGGAAATTCAGTAGCTGGGTGCTCAGCGGTGTGCTCTCGGGGATAAAGTAGGGCGGTTCCATCTCGCGCTCGAGGGCGGCCCGATCCAGCCCCTGCTTGTCGATGATCTTGCTGAGGTTGCGCAGGTGCAGCACGCCGACGATGTTGTTGATGTCCTCGCGCCACACTGGCAGGCGCGTGTGGCAACTGCTCTGCACGCAGCGCAGTATGTCCGCGTCGCTGTCGTCCAGGTCGATACCGTAGACCTCGTTGCGCGGCACCATGATGTCGTTCACCGAGACCTCTTCCAGGTGCAGGATATTCACGATCATGTGGCGGCGCCGGGCGGGAATCAGTCCGCCGGCCTCCAGCACCAGGGTGCGCAGCTCATCCCGGGACAGGTTTTCGTCAATCTCCCGCGACGGGTCCACGCCCAGCACGCGCAACAGCCCGTTGGTGACGATGTTCATCAGCCAGACCAGCGGGTACAGCAGCTTCAGCAGCGGCAGCAGTACCAGGCTGGCGGGGAAGGCGATGGCCTCCGGGTGCAGCGCGGCGATAGTCTTTGGTGTAATCTCGGCAAACACCAGTATGACCAGCGTGAGGGAGATGGTGGCGATGATGATGCCGGCATCGCCCCACAGCCGTATGGCGATGACGGTGGCGATGGCGGAGGCCAGGATATTGACCAGGTTGTTGCCGATGAGAATCAGGCCGATCAGCCGGTCGGGTCGCTGCAGCAGCCGCGCCGCGCGACTGGCGCCGCGGTGGTGCTGGTTTTGCAGGTGTTTCAGTCGATACCGGTTGAGCGCCATCATGCCGGTCTCTGAACTGGAGAAGAAAGCGGAGAGAAAAATGAGTGCTGCCAGTACCGAGAAGAGTAGACCCAGCGGTGCTTCGTTCAAAACAGGTGTAAACCCCTATGCGAGACGGGCGCTTACACCGGCGCGCCAGAGGCGCTGCGTCGATGCCGGTCTGCCCCGGCTGTAAGTGCCACTCCCGGATGTGACTTGAAAAGGTATCTTGAAGAAAAAATACAGCCGGGGCAAGCCCTGTCACACGGGTGTTTCAGCCCCGGTGCAGGACCAGTTCCAGCACCATTTTGGAACCGAAGAAGGCCAGCATCAGCAGGGTGAACCCGGCCAGGGTAAAGCGCACGGCGGTCTGGCTGCGCCAGCCCAGTTGATAGTGCCCCCACAGCAGCGTGGAAAACAGCAGCCACGCGATCATGGTCAGTACGGTCTTGTGCACCAGATGCTGGGCGAACAGGTTATCGAGAAAGATAAAGCCCGAAACGATCGATACGCTGAGCAAAACGACGCCGGCCCACAGCAGCTCGAACAACATGGTTTCCATTAATTGCAGCGGGGGCAGTATCTGGATGATGCCGCGGGTATGGCGGTGTTTCAGTTGGTGGTCCTGCAGTGCCAGCAGGGCGGCTTGCACGGCGGCCAGGGTGAGCACCGCATAGGCCAGGATGGAGCTGACGATATGCAGCAGTATGCCGCCGTCGACGTGGGACAGAGGGCGTGCGGTGTCCGGTGCAAAGGTGGAGATCAGCACCGCCATGGCGGACAGCGGAAACAGAATGACCAGTAGGTTCTGCAGCGGCCGTCGAGCCAGGGAGAAAATGCAGGCGATGTTCACCACCAGGAAAATCAGGGCGGATATCTTGAAGAATCCCAGGTGCAGGCCGCTGCGGGTAAACACGCTGTCCCAGGCCACCACCGCGTGGCACAGCAGCGCGGCCAGGGACAGGCCGAAGACGGTGCGATCTATCTGCCGGCGCCGCTGGGAGATGTGCAGCAGTTGCAGGCCCGTGGCCAGCAGGTACAGCAGCGCCGCGACGGGAGCGAGATAGGTGGCTGACATCGGTTTGGGAGTTGTGTCCGCTTAACGTATAATTCGCACCTTTGTACCGACTTGTCCTGCCATAATCAATAGCGGCGAAATTCCCCCGAGAGATTCCCATGTTCCAGAGCCTGAGCGACCGACTTTCCCAGAGCCTGCGCACGATTACCGGCAAGGCCCGGCTGAGCGAGGACAACATTCAGGAGACCCTGCGCGAGGTGCGCATGGCGCTGCTCGAAGCCGATGTGGCCCTGCCGGTGGTCAGGGATTTCGTGGCCGCGGTCAAGGAGCGCGCCCTGGGCCAGGAGGTGATGCAAAGCCTGAGTCCGGGGCAGGCCTTCCTCAAAATCGTGCAGGCGGAGCTGGAGGCGGTCATGGGCTCTGCCAACGAGAGCCTGAACCTGAGCGTTCAGCCGCCGGCGGTGATTCTGATGGCCGGTCTGCAGGGCGCGGGCAAGACGACTTCCGTGGCCAAGCTGGCCAGACTGCTCAGGGAGCGCGACAAGAAAAAGGTGACGGTGGTCAGCGCCGATGTCTATCGCCCGGCCGCGATCAAGCAGTTGGAAACTCTGGCCGCGGAAGTGGGCGTCGATTTCTTCCCCAGCAATACCGAGCAGCGGCCGGTGGCCATCGTGGAAGCGGCCGTGGCGCATGCGAAAGTCCGGTTCAGTGACGTGCTGATTGTCGACACCGCGGGCCGCCTGGCCATCGACCGCGACATGATGGCGGAAATTGCCGCGCTGCACGCCGCGGTCAAACCCGTGGAGACGCTGTTCGTGGTCGATGCCATGACCGGCCAGGACGCGGCCACTACCGCCAGAGCCTTTGCCGAAACGCTGCCGCTCACCGGTGTGATTTTGACCAAGGCGGACGCCGACACCCGCGGCGGCGCCGCGCTGTCGGTGCGCTCGATCACCGGCAAGCCCATCAAGTTCCTGGGTGTGGGCGAGAAAACCACCGCGCTGGACCCGTTCCACCCCGACCGCCTGGCGTCGCGCATTCTCGGCATGGGCGACGTGCTCTCCCTGATCGAGGAGGCGGAGCAAAAGGTCGACAGGGACAAGGCCGCCAGACTGGCGCGCAAGGTCAAGAAAGGCCAGAAGTTTGACCTGGAGGACTTTCGCGACCAGTTGCAGCAGATGAACAACATGGGCGGTATCACCAGCATGCTGGACAAGCTGCCCGGTATGGGCAACATGGCGCAAATGGCGCAGCAGAATCTCGATGTGAAGCTGTTCGCGCGCATGGAGGCGATGATCAACTCGATGACCCCGGCCGAGCGCCGCCGCCCCGAGTTGATTCAGGGCTCGCGCAAGCGGCGCATCACGCAGGGTTCCGGCACCCAGGTGCAGGACCTCAACCGGCTGCTCAAGCAACACAAGCAGATGCAGAAAATGATGAAGAAAATGAAGGGCGGCGGCATGGAGAAAATGATGCGCGGCCTGGGGGGGCTGGGCGGCCCCGGTGGCGGCTTTCCGATGCGCTAGACCGCAATTCACTAAAAAAATCGTCGCCCGGGGTTTCAAATGCCGCGCATATTCCGTATGATACGCCACCTTTGCGGCCAGCGTGCCGGCTGTTGTCGTGGGTGATGCTGCCAGATAGCAGCAGTTACCCACCCATTTTCAGGAATTTACGTAATATGGTAACCATTCGTCTTGCTCGCGGCGGCTCCAAGAAACGCCCGTTTTACCACCTGACAGTCACTGACAGCCGCAGGTCGCGCAACGGACGCTTTATCGAGCGCGTCGGGTTTTTCAACCCGATTGCCCGCGGTCAGGAAGAGCGCCTGCGCGTCGACAGCGAGCGCATCGCCTACTGGCAGGGCCAGGGTGCGCAATTGTCCGAGCGCGTGGCCAGGCTGTTTCGGGACGCCGCCGCGGCCTGATCAGTGCGCGCGAGGGCCGTTGGACGAGCGCGGTGAGCGGTTCCGGTCCCGGCCGTGGCGCAGAAGATGATCTACTGGTGGTGGGAAAAATTGCCGCCTGTTATGGCATCAAGGGCTGGGTGAAGATCCGCTCGTACACGGAACCGCAGGAGAATTTTCTCGCGTTTGGCCAGTGGCTGCTGCTGCGCCGCGGCGCTCTGGAGGCTATCGAGTTCGATGCCGGCAGACGGCAGGGCAAGGGGCTGGTAGCCCATATCGCGGGGGTGGACGAGCGCACCCTGGCAGAGACCTACACCGGGCTGGATGTCGCGGTGCGCGCCCGGGACCTGCCGCAACTCGACGCGGGCGAGTATTACTGGCGCCAGTTGCAGGGTTTGCAGGTGTGGTGCGCGGATCGGCAGCAGGATGGGCAGGCCGATACTGGCCCGGTGCTGCTGGGCACAGTGGATCACCTGCTGGAAACCGGAGCCAACGATGTGCTGGTAGTGGTGCCCGGTCCGGGCAGTGTCGATGGACGGGAACGGCTGATTCCGTATGTGCCCGGCGAAGTGGTGACCGGGGTGGATTTGGCGGCCGGGCGGATCGACGTCGACTGGTTTCTGGACGTCTAGCACAATGCACATCGCGCTGGTGAGCCTGTTTCCCGAAATGTTCGATGCCGTGACGGCGCACGGCGTGACGGGCCGGGCGGTGCAGGAGGGCCTGGTGACCATCAGCCAGTGCAATCCCCGCGAATACACCGCGGATGTACATCGCACAGTGGACGACCGGCCCTACGGCGGCGGCCCCGGCATGTTGATGAAGGTAGAGCCTCTGCAACGGGCGATCGCTGCGGCCAGGGAAATGGCGGGCGCGACTGCCAGGGTCATTTATCTGTCGCCCCAGGGGCGGCCGTTTGACCACGCCCGAGCGGTGGAACTGGCCCGCGAGAAGGCGCTGATTCTGGTTGCCGGCCGCTACGAGGGTGTGGATGAACGCCTGCTCGAAGCGGAGGTGGACGAGGAACTGTCCATCGGCGATTACGTACTCAGCGGCGGTGAGTTGCCGGCCATGGTGGTCATCGATGCGGTGACGCGCCAGTTGCCGGGCGTGCTGGGGCACGCGCTGTCCGCTCGGGAGGATTCCTACGCCGACGGCCTGCTGGATTGCCCGCACTACACCCGGCCGGAAGACTATCGGGGGCGCAAGGTGCCGCCGGTATTGCTGGGCGGCAACCATGGTGAGATTCGCCGCTGGCGCCTCAAGCAGGCGCTGGGCAGGACCTGGGAGCGGCGCCCGGACCTGTTGCGGGGCCGGACGCTGTCGCCTCAGGAAACGGAATTACTGGCACAATACCAGGCTGAAAGCGCTGCACGCGACAGCCGCCGGGACGGCGCAGCGCGCCGACACACTGCATCGACAGACCCATAGCTGTGAAGCTATGCATGACATACACAGGAGCGCATCATGAGCACCAACAACATCATATCCCAGCTCGAAGCCGAGCAAATGCAGAGAGAGCTGCCCGAGTTCAGCCCGGGCGACACCGTGGTCGTGCAGGTGAAAGTGAAAGAGGGCAACCGCGAGCGCCTGCAGGCTTTCGAAGGGGTGTGCATCGGCAAGCGCAACCGCGGCCTGAACTCCGCCTTCACGGTGCGCAAGGTGTCCCACGGTGTCGGCGTGGAGCGCACCTTCCAGACCTACAGCCCGCTGGTCGATAGCGTTGCTGTGAGGCGCCGCGGCGACGTGCGCCAGGCCAAGCTCTACTACCTGCGCGAACTGTCCGGGCGCGCTGCGCGCATCAAGGAAAAACTGTCCAACTGAGCAGCGTGCTGCACACAGTCAAAAAAAGCGGCCCCGGCCGCTTTTTTTCCGTGGTGCGCCAGGCCGCATGGAAGATGCCGCATGGAAGATGCCGTGCCGGTACCGGCACATTTCGTGGTAGGGTTGGGGCCAACTCAGATAGTGTGACGAGGGCGACTGATCTGCACGAACATCCGGAGATAGACCGCTACATCGACGCCATGTGGATGGAAAAGGGCCTGAGCATGCATTCCCTGTCCTCCTATCGCCGCGATTTGCGGCAGTTCGACGACTGGCTGGTGAGCAATCGCGGCAGTAGTGTGCTGCGGGCGGACCGCGCCGCCCTGCAGGCCTATCTGGGGGTGCGCCTTGCGCAGGGCCAGTCGGCCCGGTCGAGCGCGCGGTTTCTGTCCTGTGTGCGCGGCTTTTATCGCTACCAGTTGCGCGAGGGCCGCATCGCGGTGGATCCCACGGTGAACGTGGACAGCCCGCAACTGGGACGACCCCTGCCCCGGTCCCTGTCCGAAGCCGAGGTCGACAGATTATTGCAGGCGCCGGATCTGGAACTGGCGCTGGAATTCAGGGATCGCACCATGCTGGAATTGCTGTACGCCTGCGGCCTGCGGGTGAGCGAACTCACCGCTCTGCAGGTCGTCCAGATCAACCTCAACCAGGGCGTGGTGCGGGTTTTCGGCAAGGGCGGCAAGGAGCGCCTGGTGCCGGTGGGCGAGGAGGCGCTGGACTGGCTGCGGCGCTATATGGCTGGACCCCGCGCCGAATTGTCGCAAGGCCTGCCGAGCGACGTGGTATTTCCCAGCCGCCGCGGCCGGCAAATGACGCGCCAGACTTTCTGGTACCGTATTAAAATCTACGCCCGGCGCGCGGGTATCAGCAAGCACCTGTCACCCCACACCCTGCGCCACGCCTTTGCCACCCACCTGCTCAATCACGGCGCCGATCTGCGCGTGGTGCAGATGCTGCTGGGGCACAGTGACCTGAGCACCACGCAGATCTACACTCACGTGGCAAAACAGCGCATGCAGGAGCTGCACGCACAACATCATCCCCGGGGGTGAGGAACTATCCGGGGGCTTGCCGCTCCAACCCACCACAACAGAGGACGAACGATGGTTTTCCGAGGTTTACAAGCGCTGCTGCTCGCTGCGCTGCTGCTCGTTGGCGCGCCGTGGACACTGGCGCAGGAGACACTGGACGAAGCGCAGCAGGCCACACTGCGCACCAGGCTGGAAGTGGATGGCATGGGGCTGCAGGTGGGCAGTATCACCCCCAGCGAGATTCCGGGCCTGTTTGCCGTGCAGTTCATCAATGGGCCGCTGGTCTATGCCACGGCCGGCGGTGATTATTTCGTCCTGGGGGACCTGTTCGCGGTCGGCCCCAAAGGCTATATCAATCTCGCGGAAAAGCGCCGCGACGGCGAGCGCGTGCAGCGGCTGGCCGAGGTGGCGCCCGAGGATATGATCGTGTTTCCCGCCCAGGGCGAAGCCCGCACGCACATCACTGTGTTTACCGATGTCACCTGTTTTTATTGCCAGAAACTGCACCGGGAAGTACCGGAGCTGAACCGGCGCGGCGTGGAGGTGCGCTACCTGGCCTATCCGCGCGCCGGTACCGACTCTGACGGATTCCGGCAGCTTGCCACCGCATGGTGCGCGCAGGATCGCCAGGGCGTGCTGACCAAACTGAAAAACCGGCAAAGCGTGCCGCAAAACGTCTGTGCCGGCAATCCGGTCGCCGCCCAGTACCAGTTGGGGCAGGACATGGGGGTGCGCGGTACGCCGGCAATTGTCACCGCGGACGGGCAGATGATTCCCGGCTATCAGTCCGCCGCTGAGCTGATGGCGACGCTGGACCTGGAGTAGTGGGCGCTCCGGGCGCGGCAACCGGGCCGCTCGAAGCGTTCCTGCGTTGACAGCAAAGGGCTGACTCAGTACTGTTTCCCACCTTTTCGTAACCTTGCGTCCCGGCGGGACGCCCAGCAGAGTCGGACTACCGTGGACGATCAATTTCGGCGCATCGAGCGCCTGCCGCCCTACGTCTTCAATATTATCGGCGAGCTGAAGCAGCAGGCGCGGGCCGCGGGCGATGACATCATCGATTTCGGGATGGGCAACCCCGATCAGCCCACCCCGCAGCATATCGTGGACAAAATGGTGGAGACCGCACGGCGCGGCGACACCCACCGCTACTCCCAGTCCAAGGGTATACCGCGCCTGCGCCGGGCGATCTGCCAGTGGTACCAGCGGCGCTACGACGTGACGCTGGACCCGGCCAGTGAGGCCATTGTCACGCTGGGCTCCAAGGAGGGCCTGGCGCACCTGGCACTGGCCACCACCGGCCCGGGAGACGCCATCCTGGTGCCCAATCCCTCCTATCCGATCCACCCCTACGGTTTCGTGATCTCCGGTGCGGATATCCGGCATGTGCCGATGGGTGAACACGAGAACGAATTTTTCGTGGAACTGGAAAAGGCCATCCAGACCAGTTGGCCGCGCCCCAAGATGCTGGTGCTCAATTTTCCCTCCAACCCCACGGCCCAGTGTGTGGAACTGGAATTTTACGAACGGGTGGTCGCCATCGCCCGCGAGCACTCCATCTGGGTCGTGCAGGACCTGGCCTACGCGGACCTGTGTTACGACGGCTATGTCGCGCCCTCCATACTGCAGGTGAGCGGTGCGCGGGAGGTGGCGGTGGAGTTTTTCAGTATGTCCAAAAGCTACAACATGCCCGGCTGGCGGGTGGGTTTTTGCTGCGGCAACAAAACGCTGATTGGCGCGCTGGCGCGCATCAAGTCCTACCTCGACTACGGCATGTTCACACCGATCCAGGTCGCGGCGATTGCGGCGCTGGAGGGAGACCAGTCCTGCGTGGCAGACATTGCGGCGATGTACCAGTCGCGCCGGGACGTGTTGTGCGCCGGCCTGAACGCCGCCGGCTGGCCGGTCAAGCCGCCCCGAGCCACCATGTTCCTGTGGGCCAGAGTGCCCGAATTTTATCGGGCGATGGGCTCTTTGGAGTTCAGCAAGAAGCTGCTGGCCGATGCCAAGGTGGCGGTCTCTCCCGGCGTCGGCTTCGGCGAGTACGGGGAGGACCACGTCCGCTTTGGACTCATTGAAAATGAACACCGCACGCGGCAGGCTATCCGCAACATCAAACGCATGATTCGCAGCGACGGTTTCGCTTGATGGACAAACCCCTGAGCAGTCAATCAGCAGACGAGGCCGGAGCGAACTTGAAACCAGTCAATATCGGTATCTGCGGCCTGGGCACGGTCGGCCGCGGCACCTTCGAAGTGCTGCGCAGGAATGCCCAGGTGGTGGCGGCGCGGGCCCGACTGTCGCTGCAGGTCACCCACGTGGGCACCCGCCGGGAACACGCCGGGCTGGATCTGGGCGCGAGCCGGGTGAGCCGCGATATTTTCGAGGTGGCGCGCGATCCGGGCGTCGATATCCTGGTGGAGTTGATCGGCGGCACCACCGTCGCCCGCGAGTTGATCGAACAGGCCATCCGCGCCGGCAAGCACGTGGTCACCGCCAACAAGGCGCTGATCGCCGAGTTCGGCAACGAGCTATTTGCATTGGCCGACGCGCACGGTGTGGAAGTGCGCTTCGAGGCCGCCGTGGCCGGCGGCATACCGATCATCAAGGCGCTGCGCGAGGGCCTGGCGGGCAACCGCATCGAGTGGCTGGCCGGTATCATCAACGGCACCGGCAACTACATCCTCACCGAGATGCGCGACCGGGGCCGGGAGTTCTCCGAGGCGCTGGCCGAGGCGCAGACGCTGGGCTATGCCGAGGCCGATCCGACCTTTGATATCGAGGGCATCGACGCGGCGCACAAACTGGTGATTCTCGCCGCCCTGGCCTTTGGTATCCCGCTGCAGTTCGAAGCGGTGTACACCGAGGGCATTACCCACCTCAAGACGCAGGACGTGGAGTACGCGCGGGAGCTGGGCTATATCATCAAGCACTTGGGTATCGCCAAGCAGAACGGCGCGGGCGTGGAGCTGCGGGTGCACCCCACGCTGATTCCCGACCACCGTCTGCTCGCGGACGTGGACGGCGTGCAAAACGCCATACTGGTGGAAGGTAACGCCGTCGGTCCGACCCTGTATTACGGCGCGGGGGCCGGAGCGGAGCCGACAGCGTCAGCGGTGGTGGCGGACCTGGTGGACCTGGCGCGGGACATGCGTGCGGGCCGCGCCTGTCGCGTGCCGGCGCTGGGCTTTGCGCCCGAGTGCGTGCGGTCGCTGCCGATCGTGCCGATGGAGCAGGTTATCACGCCCTGGTACCTGCGCATGGAAGTAGAGGACCGCACCGGGGTGCTGTCCACAGTCGCCTCCCTGTTCAGCGAACGCGGTATCAGCATCGAGGCGCTGATTCAGAAAGCACCGGCGCCCGGGGAGACCCGGGTACAACTGATCGTGTTGACCAACCCGGCGCTGCAGGGCAGTGTCGACAGCGCCGTGGCCGCGCTCGGGGCGCTGGATGCGATTCACGGTACGATCACCCGTATCCGGGTGGAGGCACTGGACGGCTGAGCGCCGGGGACGACGACAGGTGAACTATATCAGCACCCGCGGGCAGGCGCCCGCGCTCGACTTTGAACAGGTTCTGCTGACCGGGCTGGCCGCCGACGGCGGCCTGTACGTGCCGCAGCACCTGCCGGTGTTCAGCCGGGAGGACATCGCCGCCATGGCCGCTATGGACTACCCGGAGCTGGCGCAAACCATCATCGCCCCCTTCGTCGGCGACTGCATTCCCGCCGCTGACCTGCGGCAGCTCCTGCGCGACACCTATGCGGATTTTCGCCACGACGCGGTGGCGCCCCTGGTGCAGATCGCGGCCAACCGCTGGGTGCTGGAGCTGTTTCACGGACCGACGCTGGCCTTCAAGGATTTCGCCCTGCAGTTGCTGGGGCGCCTGCTCGACTACGTGCTGGAGCGCCGGCACCAGAAGGTGGTGATCCTGGGCGCCACCTCCGGCGATACCGGCTCGGCGGCGATCGAGGGCTGCAAGCGCTGCAGGAACATCGATATTTTCATTCTGCACCCGCACCGGCGCGTGTCCGACGTGCAGCGCCGCCAGATGACGACCGTGGTCGGCGACAATATCCACAACCTGGCGATACAGGGTAACTTCGACGACTGCCAGGCCATGGTCAAGGCCAGTTTCAACGGGCGCGCGTTTCTGCCCGGTGACCGCCGCCTGGTGGCGGTCAATTCCATCAACTGGGCGCGTATCATGGCCCAGATCGTCTACTATTTTTACGCGGCGGTGGCGCTTGGTGCGCCGGCCCGGTCGGTAGCGTTCAGTGTGCCCACCGGTAACTTTGGCGACATCTTTGCCGGCTATCTGGCCCAGCAGATGGGCCTGCCGGTAGCGCGCCTGGTGATCGCCACCAACCGCAACGACGTGCTGCACCGGGTCCTGCGTACGGGCACCTACGCGCGCCAGGCGCTGGTCCACAGCCTGTCCCCGAGCATGGATATCACCGTGTCCAGCAATTTCGAGCGCCTGCTGTTCGACCTGTACGATCGCGACGGGGCGGCGGTTGCCGGCCTGATGCGGCGCTTTGAGCACGGCGAAATCGCCTTCAGCGAGGCGGCCATGCAGCGTTTGCGCGGCCTTTTCAGCAGCCACTGTGTCTCCGACGAGGCGACCTGTGCACAGATCGCCAGCACCTGGAACGACTGCGAGTACCTGCTGGACCCGCACAGCGCCATCGGCGTGCAAGCGGCACTGGAGGCAGACATCGACGCCGCCGTGCCGGTAATCGCACTGGCCACCGCGCACCCCGCCAAATTCCCCGATGCGGTGGCCCGGGCCGGACTGCAGCGGGCGGTGGATCTCCCTCCGCATCTGCACGATTTGTTCCAGCGCACGGAGCGCTTCGAGGTACTGCCCAACGAACTGTCGGCGGTACAGGGCTTTATCGCACAGCACTGCACGGCCTGAGGCACCGCGGCGCAGACGTGCAAAAAGTGATTCGCAGGCGCCGCGCCGCCACTGTCCTGTCCGCGGCCGAGGCCGGCCTGCATCCCCTGCTGGCGCGCATTTACAGCGCCCGGGGCGTAACCAGCACCGGGGAACTCGATCTGGGTCTGGCGCAGTTGCTGCCGCCCACCGCACTGCACAACGCCGGGCGCGCCGCGCAACTGCTGGCGGATGCCCTGGCCGGCGGGCAGCGCCTGCTTATCGTCGGCGATTTTGATGCGGACGGAGCCACCAGCACCGCCCTGGCGGTGGCCGCGCTGCGCGCGCTCGGCGCCCGCCATGTGGATTACCTGGTGCCCAACCGCTTTGAGTACGGCTACGGTCTCACGCCGGAGATCGTCGCCCTGGCGGCCACCCGCAAGCCCGACCTCATCATCACCGTGGACAACGGTATCTCCAGCGTGGCGGGCGTGGCCGCGGCGCGGGAGCGCGGCATAGCGACCCTGATTACCGACCATCACCTGGCCGGACGTGAACTGCCCGCGGCGGATGTCATCGTCAATCCCAACCAGAGCGCCTGTGATTTTCCCAGCAAACACCTGGCGGGGGTGGGCGTCATGTTTTATACCCTGCTGGCACTGCGCGCCGAGCTGCGCCGGCGCGACTGGTTTGCGGGGCGTGCCGAGGTCAACCTGGCGCAGTACCTGGACCTGGTGGCGCTGGGCACTGTGGCGGACGTGGTGCCGCTGGATCGCAACAACCGCATTCTGGTGGCGGCGGGGCTGCAGCGCATTCGCGCCGGGCAGGCGCGGCCGGGTATCCAGGCACTGCTGCAGGTGGCGGGCCGGGCGCAGCGCAGTGTGGTCGCCTCGGACCTGGGCTTTGCGGTGGGCCCGAGGATCAATGCCGCGGGCCGCCTGGACGATATGTCCATCGGCATCGAGTGTCTGCTGAGCGACTGTGCCGAGCGCGCCACCGCGCTGGCCGCGCAGTTGCAACAGCTCAACCAGGACCGGCGCAGCATCGAGCAGGACATGCAGCGCGAAGCGTTGCAAATACTTGCACAACTGCCGCTGGCGGAGGCCGAGGCGCCGCCGGTGGCCATGACGCTGTATCGCAGCGGCTGGCACCAGGGGGTGATCGGCATCCTCGCCTCGCGCATCAAGGACCGCCTGCACCGCCCGACCATCGCCTTTGCCGACAGCGATGCGGGCGAGCTGAAAGGCTCTGCCAGGTCCATCCCCGGCATCCACATGCGCGACATCCTCGACGCCGTGGCGACCCGCCACCCGGGCCTGATCAGCAAGTTTGGCGGCCACGCCATGGCGGCGGGACTGACCCTGCCGCGCGCCGCCTACGAGCCGTTTTGTGAGGCTTTCGTGGCGGAGGTCGCCCGCCATGCGCAGGACATCCACCTGCAGGCGGTGATTGAATCGGACGGCGAACTGGGCGAGGCCGAACTGCAACTGGACCTGGCCACGCAGCTGCGCTTCGCCGGTCCCTGGGGGCAGCACTTTCCGGAACCGGTGTTCGACGGCCGGTTCCAACTGCTGAGCCAGCGCCTGGTGGGGGGGCGGCACCTGAAGATGGTGCTGGCGCCACCGCACAGCGCGCAGTGCCTCGATGCCATCGCCTTCAATATCGATGGGCACACCTGGCCCGACACAGCGGTGAGCCAGGTCGAGATTGCCTACCGCCTGGACGTGAACGAGTTTCGCGGCCAGCGCTCGGTGCAACTGGTGGTCGAGCACATGGTGCCGTTAGCGTAACGCTGCTATCGAATCCAGCCCTGGCGCCCGGCTACCCAGTCAGAGAAGTACCATTCAATTCCGGCGCCAATATTGCTACCATGCGCGCCTTTTGGCAGGAACTGGTTGAGCGTATGCTGGAGATAAACCCGCTACTGAACACCCTCAAGGATATCGAGGCGCGCACCGACGTGCTCAGGGGGTATCTTTGACTTCGATAACCGCAAGGAACGCCTCGCCGAGGTAGAACTGGAACTGGCCGAACCCAGCGTGTGGGACGACCCGGAGCGGGCCCAGGAACTGGGGCGCGAGCAGTCCTCGCTGAGCGATATCGTACACGCCATTGAAAAACTCGCCACCGGTGCGCGCGATGCGGCCGATCTGCTGGAGATGGCGGCGGCCGAGGATGACGCGGCCACGGTAGCGGAACTGCGCGGGGAAATCGATGGCCTGCTGGGTGTGCTCGAACAACTGGAGTTCCGCCGCATGTTCAGCGGCGAGATGGACGCCAACAACGCGTTTCTGGATATCCAGGCCGGCTCCGGCGGCACCGAGGCCCAGGACTGGGCGGAGATGCTGCTGCGCATGTATCTGCGTTGGGGTGAGGCGCGCGGTTTTGCCACGGAGCTGATCGAGGTGTCCGGGGGCGATGTGGCGGGCATCAAGAGCGCCACCATAAAATTTGCAGGCCAGTACGCCTTTGGCTGGCTGCGCACCGAGACCGGGGTGCACCGGCTGGTGCGCAAGTCGCCTTTCGATTCGGGCAACCGCCGCCACACCTCCTTCGCCTCGGTGTTCGTGGCGCCCGAGATCGATGACCATATCGAGATCGACATCAACCCGGCGGACCTGCGGGTGGACACCTATCGCGCCAGCGGGGCCGGCGGGCAGCACGTCAACAAGACCGATTCCGCCGTGCGCCTCACCCACCACCCCAGCGGTATCGTAGTGCAGTGCCAGACCGAGCGGTCGCAGCACCAGAACCGGGACAACGCGATGAAGCTGCTGCGCGCCAAGCTCTACGAGATGGAGATACACAAGCGCAATGCGCAAAAGCAGGCCATGGAGGACAGCAAGGCGGATATCGGCTGGGGCAGCCAGATCCGTTCCTACGTGCTCGATGCCTCGCGCATCAAAGACCTGCGCACCGGCGTGGAAACCAGCAACACCCAGGCCGTGCTGGACGGCGCCATCGACCAGTTTATCGAGGCCTCGCTGAAAAGCGGGCTGTAACAGGGGCAGAGCATGAGCGAGCAGGACGGAGCGGCGGCACCCGGACAGGATGAGAACAAGTTGATTGCCGAGCGGCGCGGCAAGCTGGCCCGGCTGCGCGAGGCGGGCAATCCGTTTCCCAACGACTTTCGGCGTTCAGCGCTGGCGCACTACCTGCAGTGCGAGTATGCAGATTCCACCAAGGATGAACTGGAGCAGCTCGATTGCGAGTACGCTGTGGCCGGCCGCCTGGTGCGCAATCGCGGCGCCTTTCTGCTGATCCAGGACGGCTCCGGCCAGATCCAGCTCTACGTGGACCGCAGGGGCCTGGACGCGCAGACCCTGGACCGGATCAAGAGCTGGGACCTGGGCGATATCGTCGGCGCCAGCGGCCCCATCCACAAGTCGGGCAAGGGCGACCTGTATATCAATATGCGGCAGGCGCGGCTGCTGACCAAGGCGCTGCGACCGCTGCCCGACAAGTACCGCGGGCTGGCCGACCAGGAACTGCGCTACCGCCAGCGCTATTTGGACCTGATCATCAATCCATCCGCCCGCGAGGTGTTCCGCACGCGCTCGCGGATCATCGAGTTTATCCGCAATTACATGAATCAACTGGGATTCATGGAAGTGGAAACGCCGATGATGCAGGTGATTCCCGGGGGCGCGGCGGCCAGGCCCTTCATCACTCACCACAACGCCCTGGACCAGGACATGTACCTGCGCATCGCGCCGGAGCTGTATCTCAAGCGCCTGGTGGTGGGCGGCTTCGAGAAGGTATTCGAGATCAACCGCAGTTTTCGCAACGAGGGTCTTTCCACCAGGCACAACCCGGAATTCACCATGCTGGAGTACTACTGGGCCTATGCCGACTACCGCGATGCCATGGACCTCACCGAGGATCTGTTGCGGCGGCTTGCCGAGACGGTGCTGGGCAGCGCTGCGCTGCAGTACCAGGGTCAGACCTGTGATTTGTCGCAGCCGTTCAAGCGCATGAGCGTGTTTGACTCGATCCTGCACTACAATCCCGATATGAGTGCGAACCAGTTGTCCGATCACGCGGCCGCCAGAGAGGTCGCCCGCGGGCTGGGCATCCAGTTGCAGGACAGTTGGGGCCTGGGCAAGGTGCAGGTTGAAATTTTCGAGAAAACGGTGGAGCACCGCTTGGAGCAGCCCACGTTCATCACGAATTACCCCACCGAGGTGTCGCCGCTGGCCCGGCGCAGTGACGAAGACCCGTTTGTCACCGAGCGCTTTGAGTTTTTTGTCGGCGGCCGGGAGCTGGCCAATGGCTTTTCGGAGTTGAACGATGCACAGGATCAGGCCGAGCGCTTCCTCGCCCAGGCGGCGGAGAAGGACGCGGGCGATGAGGAAGCCATGCACTATGACCACGACTACATCCGGGCGCTGGAGTACGGCCTGCCGCCAACTGTCGGGGAGGGTATCGGTATAGACCGGCTGGTCATGCTGTTTACCGATTGCACCTCGATACGCGACGTGCTGCTGTTCCCGCATATGCGGCCGGAGTAACACACCGGCTCGGCGCGGCCCGACCTGCGCGGCCCGACCTGCGCGGCCCGACCTTCTCGTGCGGGGGTAACTGGGCTACACTGGGTGCGCATGTATGTCTGAGGAAGCCCCCGTGTTTTCCACCCGATCGACTGCGCTGTTTGCCGCAGCCTGCGCCCTGCTGCTACAGGCCTGTGCCAGCGCACCGGTGGAGCCGCAGCCCGCGGTTTTGACCCCGCCCGACGAGGCGCCGGAATTGACCCTCAACCTGCCGCAGGAGCAGCCGCCGTGCCGCTGTGAACACGAGCCCACGGCGGATTACACCTTCCTGGAGCGGGGCTTCTCCGCTCTCGTGGCGGGCGATCATATCGAGGCGGTAAAGTACTTCCAGAGCTATCAGCGACTGGAATCCTCGCCGCTGGCCGACTGGGAGTCGGGCGTGGCCATCGCCTACGACAGCATGCTGCGGCGCAGTCCGTTTTACGACCCCGGCGCGGCGCGCAAATCCTATCGCGCGTTGCTGAAGACGCCGATCGAAGACGCGCAGGTGCATGAGAAAATCCTGATGATGCGCGATGCCCTGGAGACCTTTGTGGAGATGGACAGGAAAAACGCCGACCTCGAGAAGGATAACGCCGAGCTGCATGAAGAATTGAAAAAGCGCAAGGAGGCCCTCAAGCGCTTGCGGGAGCTGACTCTGGGTCAGAAGGGATCACGACAGTAAAGGTGGAACCCACGCCGGTTTCGCTCTCCACCGAGATGGAGCCGCCCATCAGTTCGCAGAACTCCCGGCAGATGGCCAGTCCCAGGCCGGTCCCGCCATAGTTGGCGCTGGTGGATGGGTCGGCCTGTACGAAGGCGCTGAACACCCGCGCCTGCTGTTCGGCGCTCATGCCGATACCGGTGTCGCGCAGGGTGAACTCCAGCCAGCCCGGGCGCCCGGGCAGTTCGCGTCCCGCCACGGCGATGTCGCCGCGGTCGGTGAATTTGCAGGCGTTGCTCAGCAGGTTGGTGAAAACCTGCCGGAATTTGGTGGCGTCGTTGTATATGGCGGGCAGGTCGCCCAGCTCATCCAACTGCAGTTCGTTGCTGCGCTCGCGCAGCAGCGGCGCCAGTGCCTCGCACACCTCCCGAATGATAGCGGCCGGCTGAAAGGTCTCACAGTGCAGCGCCATTTTGCCCGTCTCCACCTTGGACAGATCGAGGATGTCGTTGATCAAATCGAGCAGCTGCTGCCCTGAGCGAATGATCTTGTCCAGATCCAGTTGAAACTGTGCGCGGTCGATTTCTCCCTCGTCACCCAGCTCGTCGTGCAGCATTTCACTGTAGCCGATAATGGCGTTCAGCGGGGTGCGCAGCTCGTGGCTGACATTGGCCAGAAACAGGCTCTTGGCGGCGTTGGCCTCGTCGGCGGCATCCTTGGCCTGGCGCACGTCATGGATGGCATTGCGCAGTTTGTCGGCCATGTCGTTGAAGGCGTCGGCCAGATCGCCGAGTTCGCCGGTGTCGTCGATATGCTCGATGCGATAGTTGAGGTCGCCGCTGCCGATGCGCCGGGTGCCCGTTTTCAGGCGCTTGAGCGACGCATTGGTGTAGCGCACCAGAAAAAAGCCGAGGGTGGCGGTAAGCAGGATAGAGGCGAAAAATCCGATCACAGTAATGCGGTCGGTGAGATCGATGGTGCGGTCGATGATCTTGGCGCGTTGCACCGCGATAAACGACTGGCGCTGCTCCAGTTCCTTGAGCCGCTGGCTGGCCTCCAGGTAGGGCAGCGGGTCCTCGATGTCGGGGTTGAACGCGGGGTCGTTGTAATTGCGATAAAACGCCAGCCAGCCCTGCAGCAAGTCGCTGCTGCTGCGCCATAGCTGCTGGTAGTGGAATTCGGTCACGTTGTGGCTCAACCTGCCCAGGCGCTGAATCTTTTGGGTAATCTCGGTCAGTTCGGTTTCGGCCTGGGTCAGCTCGGTGCTTTCCAGTGGATCGTCGGTGGTGTCGCGCAGGGTCGCCAGTACCAGTATCTGCTGGCGCTGCTCTTCCAGCGACTGCTCGATGTCTGTGGACAATTGCGTGGCGGTGACCGATCTGCGGTAGGCTTTCATGCTCTCGCTGCGGGCGTAGCTGCCCCAGAAATGCGTGCCCACGTTGACCGCGAACAGGATCAGGATAGTGACCAGCGAAAGGGTGAGTCGGCGGCGTAGACTCATCTGCGGATAAGCTTCCCGATCTTGAGCAGCAGGCCGGGAAAGTCCACCGGCTTGGTAGCGTAATCGTCACAGCCCGCCGCCAGCGCATGGCGCCGGTCCTCCTCCATGGCGTGGGCGGTGAGTGCAATGATCGGGATATGGCTGATCCGCTCATCCGAGCGTGCCCGGCGACACGCGCTCCAGCCATCCAGCACGGGCAGGTTCATGTCCATCAACACCACCGACGGCTGTTCGCTGACCATCATCGCGAGCGCCTGCTCGCCGTCGCCGGCACTGATCACACGCAGGCCCGCACGGTTGAGTCTCCGGATCAGCATGTCGCGGTTCAATTCGTTGTCTTCCACCAGCAGGATGGGTTTGTCGTGGGTCATCCGCCTCGCTCCAGTAGCTGGTGTACCACGATGGGCGCACCGATACCCTTGACCTTGAGTTCCCGGCTGTCACCGAACACGAAGCGCTCGCGCAGGCTGCGCCGGGTACTGTCGGCGATCAGGATCTGCCCGCCAGCGGTGATATCCTCGATGCGCGAGGTGACATTCATGGGGTGCCCGACAAAGCCGTACTTGCTGCGCCGCTCCGAACCGATATTGCCCGCGATGACATCCCCCGTGTTCAGGGCGATGCCCGTGCTCAGCACCGGCAGGCCCTCGGATTCATTGCGCGCGTTGATATCGGCCATTGCCGCCTGCATGCCCAGTGCGCAGTTGACTGCCCGGTCGGCGTCGTCATCGCGGTGCTGGGGCGCGCCGAACACCGCCAGGATGGCGTCACCGATAAACTCGTCGATGGTACCCTGATGGGCCATGATAATGTCGGTCATGGCGCCCAGGTAGCGGTTGAGCATGGTAACCACCTGGGCCGGAGCCAGTTTTTCACTGAGCGTGGTGAAACCGCGTATGTCGGACATCAGGATGGTGACGCGGCGCAGGTCGCCACCCAGCTCCAGGCCCTCGGGACTCTCCAGGATGTCAGTGACGATCTCGTCCGACAGGTAGCGACCGAAAGTGGCCCGTATGAACTTCTCATTGCGCTCCAGCTGCTGGCGGTACAGCGCCTCGCGGTCGTGCCAGCGCTTGCGCTCGATACCCGCCTTGATGCGCGCCTGCAGCAGCACCGGGTTGAAGGGCTTGAACAGGTAGTCGTCCGCACCGGCCTCGATACACTCGATGATGCCGTCCATGTCCTGGCTGCCGGAGATGACGATGACGGGGGTGGCGCGCCACTGCGGGTGTTCCTTGATGCGGCGCAGCACCTCGCGTCCATCCATTCCCGGCATGATAAGATCCAGCAGCACCACGTCCACATCGCTTTGCTCCAGGGCGCGCAGCGCTTCCTCGCCGCTGGCCGCGGTCACCACGATGTGACCGCTGCGCGACAGGTTGCGCGCCACCAGTTCCCGGTTTTCCTGCAGGTCGTCCACCGCCAGGATAAAACCGGGCTGCGACGTCACCACGCGCGGTGCCGTTGCGGCGGGCGTATCGCTGGCAGTGTGTACGGTCTCGAGCAGGTGCGACAGGGCTTCGTCCAGCAGCGGCCGAGAGGCGCCCAGGTCTTCGCGCAGCATTTCGGCGTAACCGCGTATGGCGGCCAGGATATTCATCAGGTCGTGGGTGTTGCGCGGGGTGTCGCCGGGCATCTCCTCCAGGCGCTGGACACTGTCAAACAGCCGGGAAAAATCTTCCCGCGCGCTGCTGTCCAGGTCGTGATGCAGCCCGCAGAAGGCCTCCTTGAGTGCCGCCGCGGCGCGCACGACCAGTAAGCTGTGCGCTGTGGCTGCCCGGTCGCTCGTTGTGCTCACAGGGTCGGTGCATCCTTGTCGGTTGACGCCAGCACAGAGTATAGCGAGGCCGATTGTGCAGGGGAAACGCCGATTTCCAGGTGGAACACGGCGCCCGGTGGGCCAAATTCGCTCACAGAGGTGCGTTTTCACGACACTTTGGGTTACTATTATCCACAGTGCTTCACCGGGTTGGGCTTCACAGGGGGCAGGTGCGCGGATGCTGCAGCAAGTCGAGATATTTCAGGGTCTTTCACCGGATGAGCTGACGGCGCTATCTGCCAGTAGTACCAGTCGCTCCTTTCCCAAGAACACGGTGGTAATTCACGAGAACGACCCGGCCGACTCGCTGTTTATTATCGAAAGTGGCAGAGTCAAGGTGTACTGCAGCGACAAGAACGGCAAGGAGTTTATCATGAACACCCAGGGCGCCGGAGACTACTTTGGCGAACTGGCGCTGCTGGATGACTCCACCCGTTCCGCCTCGGTGCGCACGGTGGAGAAGTCCAGCTTTTGTATTATCTACAAGGACGACTTCAACCGCGTCCTGGACGAGCATCCGAACATCGGGCGCCAACTGGTGCGCAATCTGGCGCAGCGGGTGCGCAAGCTCACCGCCGATGTCAAGAGCCTGGCCCTGCAGGATGTCTACGGCCGGGTCGCCAATGTATTGATGGACCTGTCCGAAGAGCGCGGCGACGGCACGCTGTACATCCCCGAGAAACTCACCCAGCAGGATATTGCCGATCGCGTGGGCGCATCGCGCGAAATGGTGGCGCGCATCTTAAAGGATCTCACCATCGGTGAGTACATCCGTTTCGAGGGGCGCCATATCATTATCAATACGCGTCTGCCGGCCAAGTACTGACTTGCTCAGAATTGATAGCATCTGCCCAAGTTGTGTAGACCGGCGGATCCACTCAACGCCTGCAGGTTGAATGTCAGCTCAAGTACCTGTCCTTCGGCTTAATCCACCTCGTTGATGGTCAGGCCCAGCAGTCCTCTTGCCAGCCGGGCCCGGACTTCATCTCCCACTGCAGCGTTATGGGCATCCCGTAGTACCTTGCCCTGATTGTCCGTGATAATCGCGTAGCCGCGCTGCAGGGTACCCAGCGGGCTCAGGGAGTCGAGCACGCGAGCCAGGTGCGCCAGGCGACGGTCGGCCGCTTGCAGGCGCTGGCGCATGGCCGCTTGCAGTTGTACAGCGTGAGTATCGGCGTCGCGCTGCAGGTGGCGCACGCGCGGCAGCGGGGAGTGGGCCCGCAGGCGGCTGTGCAGGAGGTGCAACCCGGCCTGGTGTCGTGTCAGTACAGTTCTCTGTGTGCGCGTCAGGCGCTGCTCCAGATCGTCCAGGCGCTGCGCCTGTTCCCGCAGCAGTGCGCCGGGGTGGCGCAGGCGGCGCCGCAGGTACGTCAGTTCGGCGGCGGCGCCTGCCAGTTTGCGCCGCAGCAGACGCATCAGGTCGCCCGCCAGGTTCCGCAGGCCCTGCTGCAGCTCGCGCTGGTCCGGGCTCAACAGCTCGGCCGCTGCCGAGGGTGTCGCCGCGCGATGATCCGCCGCCATGTCGGCGATGGTGAAATCCACCTCGTGACCGACGGCGCTGACCACCGGCAGTGCGCTGGCGGCGATGGCCCGGGCCACGACCTCCTCATTGAAGGCCCACAGGTCCTCCAGTGAGCCGCCACCGCGGCCCACGATGAGCGCATCAAACTGTACGCGGCCATCGCGCTGCCAGCGATTGGCGTTTTCAATTGCCCGGGCAATCTGCGCCGCCGCCGCGGTGCCCTGTACCGCAACCGGGAGCACGGATACCGCAATTCCCGGGCAGCGGCGCCGCAGTACAGTGAGAATATCGTGTATGGCGGCTCCGCTGGGCGAGGTGATTACACCCAGGTGCGATACGCTGTGCGGCACCGGCTTTTTGCGGCTGGCCGCGAACAGGCCCTCCGCCAGCAGCTTTGCCTTGAGTTTTTCAAAGGCGATCTGCAGTGCACCCGTCCCGGCGTGCTCCAGGTGCTCCACGATCAGCTGGAATTCACCGCGCGCCTCGTACAGCGAGACGCGGGCGCGCAGCCGTATGGCAGCGCCGTTTCCGGGGGTGAAGCGCAGCCGCTGGTTGCGGTTGCGAAACATGGCGCAACGCACCTGGGCGCCGTCGTCCTTGAGGGAGAAGTACCAGTGTCCCGAGGCGGGCGCGGCGAAATTGCTGACCTCGCCCTCCACCCAGATAAAATCGAAATGGCTCTCCAGCAGCGTGCGCACCCGGCGGTTCAGCTGGCTGACACTGAGTGTGAGGCTCGAATTTTGTGCACTGAAAGGATCGGACAAGGGAGTTTCCGGGAGTGGCGCTTATTTACCTGGATAAGGGCGAGGATTTATAATTACACGTTTAACTCAACCTCGCCACCCGGAGACAGCCCATGCTGCGTATCGCCCAGGAAGCCCTCACCTTTGACGATGTGCTGCTGACGCCCGGGTATTCCGAAGTGGTCGCCACCGGTGTCTCCCTGCGCACGCAACTCACCCGTGAGATAGCGCTGAACATACCGCTGGTATCGGCGGCCATGGATACCGTGACCGAGGCCCGACTGGCCATCGCCATGGCGCAGGAAGGCGGTATCGGCATTATCCACAAGAGCATGGGTATTGCCGAGCAGGCAGAGCAGGTGCGCAAGGTCAAGAAGTTCGAGAGCGGCATGGTCAAGGACCCCATCACCATTCAACAGAACGCGACCATTGCCGAACTGCTGGAGCTGACATCGGCGCACGGAATCTCCGGGGTACCGGTGCTCGATGGCGAGGATCTGGTGGGTATCGTCACCCGCCGTGATCTGCGCTTTGAATCCGATATGCAGAAACTGGTCTCCGCCATCATGACGCCGCGGGACAAGCTGGTTACTGTGAAGGAGGGAGCCAGCTCCAAGGAGGTGCAGAGCCTGCTGCACAAACACCGGATCGAGAAAATCCTGGTGGTCAATGACGCTTTCGACCTGTGCGGCATGATCACCGTCAAGGATTTTGACAAGGCCGAGAGCTTTCCCCACGCCTGCAAGGACTCCTACGGCCAGTTGCGCGCCGGCGCCTCGGTGGGCACCAGCCCCGATACGGACGAGCGCGTCGAGGCATTGGTGCGCGCCGGGGTCGATGTGCTGGTGGTGGACACGGCTCACGGTCACTCGCGCAATGTCCTGGAGCGCGTGAAGATGATCAAATCGTGCTACCCCGGCATTCAGGTGATCGGCGGCAATATCGCCACTGCCGCGGCGGCGCTGGCCCTGGCCGAGGCGGGAGCGGATGGGGTCAAGGTCGGAATCGGCCCGGGTTCGATTTGCACCACGCGGATTGTCACCGGTACCGGTGTGCCGCAAATATCGGCTATCGCCAATGTCAGCGAGGCGCTGCAACAAAGCGGCATACCATTGATTGCCGACGGTGGGATACGCTTCTCGGGAGATATCGCCAAGGCGCTGGTCGCCGGTGCGCACTCGGTGATGATGGGCAGCATGTTCGCCGGGACCGAGGAGGCCCCGGGCGAGGTCGAACTCTACCAGGGACGCACCTACAAGGCCTATCGCGGCATGGGGTCGCTGGGCGCCATGTCCCGGCTGCAGGGTTCATCCGATCGCTATTTCCAGGACGCCAGCCGCGGTGCGGAAAAGCTGGTGCCCGAAGGCATCGAGGGGCGCGTGCCTTACAAGGGCCCCGTATCGGCCATCGTGCACCAGTTGATGGGTGGAGTGCGCTCCGCGATGGGCTACACCGGCAGTGCGGATATTGAAACCATGCGCACCCGCCCCGAGTTTGTGCGGGTGACCTCCGCCGGTATGTCCGAAAGTCACGTACACGACGTATCCATCACCAAGGAAGCACCCAACTATCCGGTGCGCTGATTCAACCTGAATCACTCCCGATCCGGTGTGTCGCCGGCTCCCGGGTGCAGGCGGCGCCCGAGATACATTGCAGGGAACACCCATGAGCGCAGATATCCACGCCCAGAAAATCCTTATTCTCGATTTCGGCTCGCAGTACACACAACTGATCGCCAGACGGGTGCGCGAGGTCGGAGTGTTCAGCGAAATTCGCGCCTTCGACATGAGCGAGCGGGAGATTCGCGAGTTCAATCCGCGCGGTGTCATCCTGTCGGGCGGGCCGGAGTCTGTCGCAGAGGAGAGCTCGCCGCGCGCTCCGGACTGCATCTTCGAACTGGGCGTGCCGGTGTTGGGTATCTGTTATGGCATGCAGACCATGGCGCGGCAGTTCGGGGGCGCGGTGGAGGGCTCGCCGGTCAGTGAGTTTGGCTATGCCCAGATCAAACTGGTGGGCAATCGCGGCCTGCTGCGCGATATACGCGACCACATCGACGCCCGCGGCGATGCGCTGCTGGATGTGTGGATGAGCCATGGCGACAAGGTGGTAGCGCTGCCGCCGGCTTTTGAGCTGATGGCCGCCACCGGCAGCTGCCCGATAGCGGGCATGGTCCATCGCGAGAAGCCGTTTTACGGCATCCAGTTCCACCCGGAGGTGACGCACACGCTGCAGGGCAGGCGGATTTTTGAGCACTTTGTGCTGGAGCTGTGCGGCTGCCAGGCGCTGTGGACGCCCGCCAATATCGTGGAGGACGCGCTCGAGCGCGTGCGGGCTACCGTGGGAGGGGACAGGGTGCTGCTGGGCCTGTCCGGCGGTGTGGACTCCTCCGTCGTGGCGGCGCTGCTGCACCGCGCCATCGGCGACCAGCTCACCTGCGTTTTCGTGGACAATGGTCTGCTGCGCCTCGACGAGGGCGATCACGTCATGGACATGTTTGCCCGCAACATGGGAGTCAGCGTCATTCGCCGCGACTGTGAAGATCTGTTCCTGGACAAGCTCGAGGGCGTGTCCGACCCCGAGCAGAAGCGCAAGATCATCGGCAGTACCTTTATCGATGTGTTCGATGAAGAGGCGGGCAGACTGACCGGTGTCCGGTGGCTGGCGCAGGGCACCATCTATCCCGATGTGATCGAATCGGCCGGCGCTAAAACCGGCAAGGCCCAGGTCATCAAATCGCACCACAATGTCGGCGGCCTACCGCAGGACATGGCCTTTGAGCTGGTGGAACCCCTGCGCGAACTGTTCAAGGACGAGGTGCGCCAGGTCGGCCTGGAACTGGGCCTGCCCTACGACATGGTCTATCGCCACCCGTTCCCCGGTCCGGGCCTCGGGGTGCGCATTCTCGGCGCAGTGAAAAAAACCTACGCCGACCTGCTGCGTCGGGCCGACGCGATTTTTATCGAGGAACTGCGCAAGGAGGGCTGGTATGAAAAGACCAGCCAGGCCTTCGCCGTATTCCTGCCGGTCAAGTCAGTGGGCGTGGTCGGGGACGGGCGCCGCTACGAGTACGTGATTGCTTTGCGCGCTGTCGAAACGGTCGACTTCATGACCGCGCGCTGGGCCCATCTGCCCTACGAACTGCTGGAGCGGGCATCCAATCGCATTATCAACGAAATACCAGGCGTGTCGCGGGTGACTTACGATATCAGCAGCAAGCCGCCGGCTACCATCGAGTGGGAGTAGACCAGATCTGGCACTGACTGGCAACAGCAGGCATCAAGACGCAGCAAGTGTGCACAACCAATAACTTATCCTCATTTCTGTCTGGCCGTATGAGGCACTGGTAGGCATCGGCAAGCAGTTATTGCTGCTTCTAAATGGTACCAATCATGGTATCGCTGTGCTCAAGATCTTCGCATCGACCCAATACCATGTCATGTGTATTGAGCCCTTCATGATAATCATCATCTAGGCTTCGCCACGTTGGGTTTGGTGATTGCAGGCATATGAGTTTTGCGCCTGGCGCCCAGACCACTTTCTATACCTTGATGAAAAAGTCACTTGTTATCCGGTTTCTGGCTATACTCAAAATTGTGGGGCATTATCAGCACGGATGTCGTGCACCATCTCCCTGATCGCCTCAATGACAAGTTCTGGCTGGTCTTTCTGAATAAAATGCCCGCTGTTCTTAGCAATGATATGTTTACTGTCGGGAAGCTGTGCTGCGAGTTCCTGCTGGAACTCAGGCCACAACTCGTCGATTGGGGCCGAGCCTGTACCAGCTGACTTGCCATGGCTGAGAACAGTTAGAGGGATTGCAGGCAAGGGACCGGAGGCCGTTACCTGACGCCCTGATTCTTCCAGGCTGTTAAATTCCGCCAGCATTTCATCCGGAAGTAGCTTCATTACTGATCTCGCCAGCCAGGGAACTTCGCATTCTTCGTCACCATAACGTTCTCTGCAACGCTGCATCTGTTCCGGGTGTGAGGAATCGACCAGCACAATTCCTGCCACCTCATCCGGATGAGTCTTGGCGAAGTACAGGGCGTACAGTCCACCTGATGAATGACCTACCAGCAGGTAAGGCGGGGCAAAACCGGCTCCTGACAGCAAGGCTCGCAATTCTTCAACCGTTTGTGTGGCAGTGCGCACCTGGACTACCTCCTCACCTTTGTTGTCCGAAATGGTGCTTGCGGCGTCGGCTATGCCCACGACGGTGGAAACGGAGGGTGCGACAATATCCAGCGTGACTTCGCCAACGGTGCGCGCGATGCCTGTAATAGATGAATCGTCTTCAGCCTCGTCGTGCGGAATACTACCCTCGTAGCCGCGTCGGTTATAGGCAAATACTTTGGTGATTGCGGCAATCTGTGGATACACATCCGACCAGTTCTCCATCATGGCGCCAAATCCGGATTCGAACACAACGACCGGCGAACCCTGACCCTGCGTGGCATATGCCATGTTGTAGTTGTCCACTACGGCGGTCTGTTTACCCGGAAGGCTGGAACAGGCCGTAAGCAGGAGCAGTGATGCAGCCAGCAGTGCGTGCCTGCCGAGGACGTCTATATGGATCTCGCTGTCGAGCACTATCGGTTTCATGATTAATAACCTCCCTGGAGGGAATAAATTATACGCTTCAGTCAAAAACTAGCGATTCAGCTCCCTGTAGTCGTCCGGACTTGTAAGTCAGGACGAATGATTTTTTCGAATATCTGGCGGCCTGCCCCGCATTTTCGTCTGCTTGTATCGATCTGTGACGGCGAGTACCGGTTCAGGAATATACGGTTGGAATTGCGTAAGCTGTTATTATTACGGGAAATACGGAATTCAATCCGGCAGGCAGGGTATGTCTGCAGGGGGTGCGGAGGAGCGTGCTGTACGTCGGGGGAAAGTTGCTGTAATTTTCTTACCTCCAGGGAGAAAAGGGTATCTGTGATTCAGCAAACACATATCAACCTCTACGCAGTTTTACTGGCAGTCGGCTCGATCCAGGGCATATTCCTGATGATGAGTCTGCTGACGATCGGCGACCTGCGCAGGAAAGCCAACCTGTTGCTGGCGATACTGATGTTCCTGTTCGCCTATGATCTGTTTGACGAGTTTTTGCTTGAGTCCGGTTATATGCAGCTGCTACCGCGTATTGCGGTTATTGAGCACATTACTGACCTACTGTATGGGCCGGTCATCTATTTTTATGTCTCGCGAATCACCACGCCGCCACGACAACAATCAGTGAAGGGCTGGTTGCGACACCTGGTTCCGGGGCTGCTGACTGCCTGCCTGGCCGTGTATCTCATGACCAGGCTCCCACTGCAGGACTTCATTGACTTCATCGAAGCAAGCGACACGGCATCCGGCGTTCTGGAGCTGTATGACTTCCTGACTCTTAGTCTAGGTATATTTTCCATCCTGGTCTACCTGCTGTGGAGTGTCCGGCTTGTGGTCCGACACCAGAAGTCGATAGGCGATACCTATTCTTACCGCGAGGCAGTAGACCTCCAATGGCTGAAGACCATGTTGCTGTCGCTGGGTGGTTTGTTCCTGGTGTATCTTTCGCTTTACGTGCTCTCGATCTTCGGGATCAATACACCGGATCTGCTCGATTCTGTTCTGTACCTGTCCATTATTTTCTGTATTTTCTTCCTGGGCTTTATGGGAATCCGGCAACCCGGGTTGTTCATCGAAGATCAGGGTGTCAGGGAGCAGGAAGAAATCGCGGAAACCGGGCCAGATATGCCTCCTGCGCCCGGATATCAGGGGACCGGTATCGATGAGTCGCAAAGCCGGCTGATCCTGGATGAACTGCGCAGCCTGCTCGCGGAAAATCCACTTTACCTGGAACCGAAACTCACCATCGCGGACCTGGCACAGGCGTCGGGGTTCAAAAGCCACTATATCTCGCAGGCAATCAACCAGAACCTGCAAATTAACTTTTTCGATTTCATCAATCGCTATCGCGTCGAATTTGTCTGCAAGCGGCTGAAAGATTCGGACGACAACATACTCGGCGTGGCGATGGATGCCGGGTTCAGCTCCAAGTCGTCTTTTTACACTGCGTTCAGAAAACACGCCGGGATGACACCAAAGCAATTCCGGGCACTGCAGGCCACTGCGGTGCAATAGACTGTCCGGTCTTGTAAGTCAGGACGAACTTTCCCACCCAAGGTATCAGACTGATCCTGTCGCTTAGCTAGACAGGAGAATACGATGAAAACACGAACGATTGCAGTTATGGCATTGTTTTTGTGTGGGCACACTGTGGCCGGGCAGTTGCAGATGGGGCTGGTGGCTGAAAGCCATGTTTCTACCATCCAGGACAAGAAAACTGAAGTGGCCCTGGTGCCGGCGGTGAATTACCAGGGAGAGCGATTCAGTTTCGTAGGCGGTGAGCTGTCCTACGCGTTTTACCAGCAGGACGGTTATCGACTGAGCATACTGGGGCAGCGGCGTGGCGAAGGTTACGAGGTGAAGGACAGCAGTGCTCTGGAAAGCATGGAGGACCGCGAATCCGGGTTTGACCTGGGGCTGGGCATCACCACAACTGCCTTATGGGGAGAGATCAAGGTCAACGTGCTGGCCGATATCACCGGCCGTAGTGGGGGCCAGGAAATCAAAGCCGCCTATCGCTACCCGTTGCAGGCCGGTCGCTGGATATTCGAGTCGTTGCTGGGCGTGAGCTGGAAGAGTGCGGAGTTGGTCGATTATTACTATGGTGTCTCACAAAAGGAAGCGCGTTTCGGTCGACCCGGTTACCTGGGTGATGCAGCGATCAATCCCTACGCGACATTCAACCTCGTGTACAAGCTGGATCGTGAATGGCTACTGGTCGGTGGCTGCGAAATCACCCTGCTGGATGACAGTATCGCCGACAGCCCGATTATCGATCGCAACAACCAGCTGAATCTCTACAGCGCAGTGCTGTAAACGTTTTAAGGGGGAAGGCCCGATGAACAAGACAGGTATCTACAGTGTACTTGCGGCATTGCTGCTCACCGCCTGCGCCGCCGGGCCACAGAAACCCGCCAGCGTACTGGGTGATGAGTACTCGTATGCACGCGAGTATCTGCAATGGATGATCAGGGACCAGATGGCCGAGCATGATATTGTCGGTCTTAGTATTGCTCTGGTGGACGACCAGCGTATCGTATGGTCACAAGGTTTTGGTTTCGCCGACGAAGGTAAGGACATACAAGCCGGCCCGCAAACGGTTTACCGCGCGGGATCCATCACCAAACTGTTCACTGCGACGGCGGTTATGCAACTGGTGGAGCAGGGTAGGCTGGATATCGATCATCCGCTACGTGAATATGTACCGGAATTTCAGGTCCACACCCGGTTTGAACCGTCCAGCGAAGTCACGCCGCGTTTGATGATGACGCATCACTCAGGATTGCCTTCGGATATCGTCAACGGCATGTGGGGTGACGAGACTGCGAGTTACAGGGACCTGCCCGAATTGTTGAAGGATGAATACCTTGCTTTCGAGCCGGGCCAGGTCAGGGCCTATTCCAATATTGCTTTCGGCTTGCTCGGATTGCTGGTCGAGCGCGTCAGTGGGTTGCCTTACAACGAGTATGTCGAGAAGCGGATACTGGAACCGGCAGGTATGCGTCATGCGTACATCGGGCGACTACGAGATGGTGGGCAGAATGCGGCGGGATACTACGAACAGCAACAACGAGCAATCCCTGTGCTGCGGGAGCAGCCTGCTGGTGGGTTGAACGCCAGCGTCGAAGATCTGGCTCATTTTGCTCAACTGACCTTTCGTGTCCAGTCCGGTGAAGTCACGCCTGTTATTTCGCGTGCCGGTTTGAAGGAGATGCAAAGCTACCAAGATGGTCACTCTGCCTTCGATATGGCGCCGGCCTTTGGTTTCGCCTGGGCGATCGATGACAGCATGGGTGAGCAGGTGGGTCACCTGGTATCCCATAACGGCGGAACCCCGATGTTTTCCAGCCAGCTGATGACGCTTCCCGAACACAAGCTGGCGGTGGTGGTCATGTCCAACAGCAACAGCGCGGGGCGGGTTACCGCGGATATTGCGAGGAAAGCGATGGCGCTGATGCTGGAAAGCAAGACCGGTATGGTGTTGCCTGAAAATAATGTGACCTCCAGGAACCTGGCCTTGAGCGCAGACGATCTGTCTCGATTGCCCGGAAGCTGGTCCAGTCTGTTCGGATGGGTGGATATCGAGCGTGACAATGACTCGCTTGAGTTGAGCGTGCGTGAAGATCGATTCAGTGTTGTTCGACACGAGGATGACAGGTTGTATCTAGAATACGATCTGTTCGGATTGATACCGCTCAATTTCGCTATCCTGAATCGAGTCGGCGCAGAGTATCGGCACATAGGCGAACGGGAGCTGATCGTCGGTTATGTCGATGGCAAGCCACGCCAGATACTGGCGCAGAAGATCAGGCCGCACGTGTTACCGGAAGTCTGGCGACGTCGTCTTGGCGCCTACGAAGTCAGCAATGCAATCGGAGCTATGCAGCTACGTGATGTCAAGCTGGTCTACAAGGACAGAGTATTGCGACTGGACGCCGTTCTCGACGTCACACCTGGTGAAGTCGAAGCCATGCGGTTTCCGCTCGATCCCGTGAGGGAGGACGTTGCGTTTGTTCAGGGTATTGGTCGTCAGATGGGCGGGGCCCTGCGTGCTGTGAGTATTGATGGACGGGATCATCTTGTCTATTCCGGTTTTGTCTTCAGGCCGGCTGATTAGTGCGGAAGTTGTCAGGGAGTATGGCGAGCGGCCCGATCCGGATATCATGATGCGCAATATATGGTATTTGCTCTCCATGCTCACCGGGGCAGTATTTGTTGTTCTGTTCGTGGTCTGGCTGTTTCGCTGCCTGGTCATCGGTTGAGTGAAAGGGGCGCGAACATAAAGAATGTGCCTGTAAGCAATAATATCGTAGTACTGTCTAAGTGAACGCTGCGAGAAACCCGAATGATTGAAAAATACAAACACCCGCTACTGTTCTACAGTCTCGCTACGCTAATCCCCTGGTCGTTCTGGATGGTGGCAGGTTATATAAGTCACCTGACTCCCCACACAGATGAGAACTTGAGGGTTGCGAGCGTTGTCGCGTTTGTCGGCCTGCTGGGTCCGCCGTTGATCGCGTACGGATTCATCCGCAGGGATGACGTATTGTGGAAGGATGTTATGAGCAGGTTCTTCAATTTCAGGGCGGTCAGACCGGTTTACCTGTTGCTCGCCTGCCTGTTGATGCCCGCAAGTATCCTGCTGGCGCAGGCCGTCTCACTGTTGTTCGGATACAGTCCGGAGCAGTTCGTCATCACCGGGCATTTTACGTTCTAATCCGGCATATTCCCGGTCTGGTTCATGTTAATCCTCGCTCCTGTGGTGGAAGAACTCGGCTGGCATTCCTACGGTACAGACTGCCTGCGGAGCAGGATGAGCCTGTTCATGACGTCGCTGTTGTTCAGCGTTTTCTTGGCCATCTGGCACATACCCCTGGCTGGGATGCGGGATTATTACCAGAGCAATCTGGTCTAGACCGGGTGGATACACGGCGCAAATTTCATGGTTAGCGTCATCCCGTTCGTGCTGCTGATGAACTGGTTGTATTACAAAACGGGCAGGAATATCCTGGTGACAATCATATTCCAATTCACTGCCGGCTTCTTCAACGAAATAATCGCGACCCATCCGGACAGCAAGATTATCCAGACTGGGTTGCTGCTTTTGCTGGCTAGCGTGCTCTTCATGCTGGATCGTGATTTTTTCTTTAAGAGGATGACGCGGGACCAGGAAAACTCGGGGCGTTTTGGGACCAGTATGCTTTTTAACCGAGATTGATCATGCCGGTGTAGGGAATAGGCATCCAGTAGTTGCGTACCCAGCGCATTGATCGGTTATCGTATCTTCCAGCAGGAGATTAACCAGGAATCTCTGCAAGGTATTTTTCATGGCATCGACAAATACGCAAGCAGGAACAGCATTGAAAATACAGAACTATTCAGACTTATTTACCATCGAGTGGGAGTGACCGGCACTGGAAGGCAATGGCCCGCATTTCCTGGCAACGGCGGGCATCAAACATTGGTCAATATGCATAGAAAACATTATGAGAGCATAAGCCTCTCCATGGAAAGGAGAGTGATATATCTCAGGTCGCGCTCACGGATCGTTCGCCACCTTATCAGCGACATCGACTTGCTGCCGCGTAAAATAGCAGTGGGTCTTGTGCTGACTTATCTGTGTGAATGAAGCCCGATCCGATTGCCGTCTGGATCGAGGAACTGGCTGATGAAACCGAAGTCACCGACCGGCGTCTTCGGGAACAGCAAGGTTCCGCCAGCAGACTCCACACGCTTCGTGATCTCGTCAATATCATCGCATTCGAAATAGATGATGGTGCCTTCCGAGGATGGTTTCGCCTGGCCGGATTGCACCAGCGCACCGGCAGACCCGGCACCGGCAGGGTCGCCGGGGAACATGCACAACTTCATCTCTGGCATGTCGAGGTCCTGAAGATCACTCTGAAAAACAGTGGCATAGAACTCTTTCGAGCGGTTCAGATTGTTGCTCGCGATCTCGAACCAGCTTACTGGATTGGTCATTTCGTTTTCCTCCTGTTGGATTACATCTGTTTAGACGTCCGGGCGGAGGGAAACGGACGGGGATTGGATGCCTCGGCAGTCAGCCTTGTGGTTCGGCCCAGCGGGGCGAGTTCTCAATAAGGTGTTTGTGCAGATCGCGGCCTTCGCCGAGCAGCGGGTTCATATCCCTGGCCAGCTCCAGCCTGAGATCCAGCAAGCGTTCCTTGCTGCTGTCGGAGGCCTGTTTCACCATCTTCATCCGGTTGGCCTCGATCTGCGCATCCTGCTGCGGGTTGTATATCTCGTTGAGGCCGGTGCACTGGCTGCATACGCCTTCCTTGTTGATAAGGGCGCATCTCTCAGTGAACACCCTGGCGAGCGTCGAACGGGCATCGGCGATCGCGTGCTTGACCTTGCCCTCGCTGAGACCGGTGATGTCGATGATCTCGGCGACCGTGAACGCATACACCTCCTTTAGCCACAGGCAGATCTGCTGGTCCAGCAGCAGCGTCTTGACGGTGCAGTTGAAACAGTAGTTCACGTGTTCGCTCATCACGAAGTGGCCGTAGGGCGCGTTGTGCACGATGTCGGCCTTCGCCGCCATCAGCTCGGTGTCGGCCAGATGGGCATCGCGAACCTTGTCCATCCAGTCTGCACCCCAACGCTTCCTGACGCGCTGATTGTCGCGCAACAGGTTGGTAGCGATGGTGAAGGCCCAGGTCTTGAAGCTGGAACGGCCCTCGAAAGTGTCGAGCTTGTCCATTACCTTGAGGTAGGTGTCTTGCGCCAGGTCCTCTGCGCCGCTCAGGTTGGTTGTGAGGCGGTAGAGGTAGGAAACCAGTTGTGGTCTGAAGTCGATGAATTCCTGTGTGTAGTGATCTTTGTCCATTCTTTGAGTCCATCGTCACATCAGTAAATAGGGGACAGTATACTAAATCCTGATTCCGTAACTTTATGAGTA
>JAGRIH010000036.1 GCA_020443345.1 Halioglobus sp. | reverse complement strand
TGCTCCACGACTACAGGAACTTCAGATTAATGTATTTTTTATATATAAACAATAAGATATTGTTTTATATAACTATTATTTAACCCCTAAAGTTAAAATCACGCCCCCCAGCAACAGCGCACAGAGCAGGCTCTGCAGGTAGCTGGCCAGTAACACCAGTCCCGCCGCGATGGCGGCGGTTGCAATGAGCCATTCAGCCGTTGGTGCGGCGCGGCGCTCCGGAGCGGCCCGCCGGCGCAGCAATCGGCGCGTGATGCGGTACTCCAGGGCTTTGACTGCGGTCATCGTGTGAACTCCCTCGGCTGCTATTTGATGCCTGCATGGTGCCGCGGTACCCACCGCGACACCATCTGTCCACTTTTCGATGGGGTTGAAAACGCTACAGGTGAAAAAACCTGCGGTGTGTTACGCCCGAATGGTCCCGCGCCGCGACAAAGCTGCAAACCCGCCTTGTCTTTAGCCAATGCCATCGCCCCTCGGTACAAGCGGGTAAAATCCCGCTCCAAAGCTATCGTCAAGCGCGCCTGGCCGGTCTGACTGATCGGCTACAGATAATATAATTCACTTTATATTTTTATCTTAACAACTTGTTTTTATAATACTTATTCACTATCAATTGCCAGCACAGTAGTGCCTGCCGGCAGCGCGCCGTCATCCGCGAATCGATGCGCCCGCGCAGGGTCCACCAGAAAAAAACCCCGGCAAAGCCGGGGTTGTGGTCCGCACCGCCTGGAGCGGCGATACGAGTGGCGGCCCACCTTCGCTGGATCAGAAGTTGAAGCCGACACCCAGGTTGTAGAAGAACGCACCATCGTTGAAGCTGTTATCGACATCGTCGCCGTCATCGAACAGGAAGGCATACTCTACGCCGAAGTTGATGAAGGTATTGTCCAGAACGTAGTACTTCAACCCGGCTTCGAGACCGGCCGTGCCGGTGTTCTTCACATTTTCTCCGTACAGCGCACCGAGATTGGCGCCGACAAATGGCCGCGCGGCACCACTGCCGAAATGGTAGTCGGCAAACAGGCGCGTGGAGCCGTTCCAGGAGTCCTTCACTTCCTCGCCGGCAGAGCCGCTGATGCTCTGGCGGATACCGTAGAGCAGTTGTTCGCTGCCGTAGTAGCCGAACTCGCCTGACACCCCGAAGGTATTGCCGTCGAAGTTCTTGTCGCTGGAGCCCGTGCCGGAGAGCGTGACACTCTTGTCACCGCTCTGCGGGCCGGCCACGGCCGCCAGGGGCGCGGCGAGCAGCAAAGATGCTGCGTACACAATACATTTGTTCATAACATTTCACCTCATTTACGAAAACAGTCATTGCGTCATCTGCAACTGTTCACATTGGCGGGCAAAACGCCTGCCAAGCGCGGCAATAGTGGGGCTTGGCAGTATGAAAAGCAGGTAACTAATACCGTTTTAATTGTGACTTTATCGACGGAATATTTTTTCGGCCCGGCAGACGTCTGTTCTGTATTACCAGCCGAGCGCCACACCCCGAACCCACGGCGGCAGACCAGCGGCTAATCTGACATAATCTGCCTGCTGCAACGGTATGCGCTCGGCGCCGAGCCACCGTCCCTGCGCTGCGAGCACTCAAGTCATCACCTGAAGAACGAGGCGCTATGAACCCCGACGAGCCCACCGCATTGTTCCCGGCACCCAAACCTGAACCCCTGCCGCCGCAGCGCCTATACCGGCACTGCGACCCCGCTGACCTGGGCTTTGCCACCACGGATGAACTGCAGCCGCTCGACGGCCATCTGGGCCAGGACCGCGCGGCCCGGGCGCTGGAGTTCGGGCTGCAGATACCGCACGAGGGCTACAACGTCTTCCTGCTCGGCAGCACCGGCGTGGGCAAGCACGGCTTTCTGGCCCACCTGCTGGACCCGGCCAGTGCACAGCCCCGGGCAGTGATCTCGGACTGGTGCTACGTCAACAATTTCGCCCAGCCGGACAAGCCCGTGGCCCTGCGCCTGCCGCGCGGCAGGGGACAGCAGTTGCGCGAGGACATGGCGCGCGCGGTGGAAGACCTGCTCGGCGCCCTGCCCGCCACCTTCCAGAGCGATGACTACCAGGCGCGGGTACAGGCACTGGCCGAGACCTACCAGAACCGGGAAAAGGAAGCGTTTGCCGCGCTGGCCGATAAGGCCCGGGCGCAGGGTATCGCCATGCTGGAGACGCCCAGCGGCTACACCCTGGCACCGATGAAAGACGGCGAGGTCATCTCCCCGCAAGACTTCGAGGCGCTGCCGGAGGAAGAGAAAAAGCAAGCCATGGACCTGATCGAGACGCTCAAAGACGAGTTAAAAACGATTGTGCGCCAGTTGCCGGGCTGGAAAAAAGAGAGCCGCAAGCTGTTCCGGGAACTCAACCGCGAATTCAGCCGGATGGCCATTGACCCGGTGCTGCAGGAACTCAAAACGAAATATGCCGGGGAGTCCGGGGTGAGCACCTGGCTGGAAGCTGTGCACCTGGACATTCTGGACGAGGCGGAAGCCCTTACCAAAGTACAGGAGAATTCCGCCATACCGGAAAACCTCACGCAGAGGGTACGGCAATTCCCGCAATACAGCGTCAATGTCCTGGTAGACAACCAGGGGCTGGACCGGGCACCGGTGGTGTACGAGGACAACCCCGGCTTTGCCAACTTGGTCGGCCGTACCGAACACGTCTCACAGATGGGCACGCTGGTCACCAACTTTACCCTGATCAAGTCCGGCGCGCTGCACCGCGCCAACGGCGGCTACCTCATCCTGGAAGCAGACAAACTGTTGCTGAGCCCCTACGCCTGGGTGACACTCAAGCGGGCACTGAAAGCCCGGGAGATCCGCATCGAATCACTGGAGCAGATTTTCAGTTTTGTCAGCACTGTGCAGTTGCAGCCCGAACCCATGCCGCTGAACGTCAAGGTCGTGCTCACCGGTGATCGCTTTATCTACTATCTGCTGCAGCAGCACGACCCCGAATTCTCGACGCTGTTCAAGGTCGCCGCGGACATGTCCGAGGACGTGGCGCGCTCACCCCGCAGCACGGCGCTGTTCGCGCGCCTGATCCGCACCCTGCAGCAGCGCGACAAGCTGCTGCCGCTGGACAGCGCCGGCGTGGCGAAAGTAGTCGATTACGCGGCGCGGCACATGGAAGACAGTGAAAAACTGAGCCTGCATCAGGGCCGCCTGGAAAACCTCCTCACCGAAAGCGACTTTCTGGCCCGCCGCGCAGGTGCCGATCTGATCAGCGCTGAGCATATCACAGCGGCAGCCACCGCGGCGGTATACCGGCTGGACCAGCTTCGCGAGAAGTCCCACGAGGGCATCTTGCGCGATATCACGCTGGTGGACACGCAGGGGGAAGCCGTCGGCCAGGTCAATGGCCTGTCCGTGTATCTGTTGGGTGACTACGCTTTTGGCCGGCCCACCCGCATCACCGCCACCGCCCGCCTGGGCCGGGGCAAGGTACTGGATATCGAACGCGAGGTAGACCTGGGCGGCAAAATACACTCCAAGGCCGTCATGATCATCACCGCTCTGCTGTCGGCGCGCTACGCGCGCGACCGCCCACTGCCCCTGTCGGCGACACTGGTATTCGAACAGTCCTACGGCGGCATCGAGGGGGACAGCGCCTCGGTGGCGGAACTGGTGGCGCTGCTGTCGGCCGTCGCCGCCATCCCGGTGCGCCAGGCGCTGGCCGTGACCGGCTCGCTGAACCAGCACGGACAGGTGCAAGCCATCGGCGGAGTCAACCAGAAGATCGAGGGCTTTTACGATGTCTGCCAGGCGCGCGGCCTCGACGGCAGTCACGGCGTGGTCATCCCCAGCGCCAACGAAGTTCACCTGATGCTGCGCCAGGACGTGCTCGATGCCGTCGCGGCGGGTCAGTTTCATATCTACAGCGCCAGCACCATCGACGAGGCCCTGGAACTGCTCACCGGCTATACGGCGGCCTCCATCGACGCGTGCGTACAGGCGCGGGTGGCGGAACTGCAGCAACTGGCCGCGGCATTTGCCAGCCACCGGGACAGCGGCGATGACCACTGATGTGCGCGGGCGCCGTGCCATTCTGGTGCCCATCGATCTGCACGGCGTCACCCGGGGCGCGCTGGAAACCCTGGTGCGGATTGCCCGGCACCTGGACCGGGATGTGCTGGCGATACTGCTGGAGGACGCCCGCCTGCAGCGGGCGGCCGAGCTGCCCTTTGCCGCTGAAATCAGTCTCAGGGGCGGCGTGGAAAGCAGCCTGCAGCGCCAGCAGCTAGCGCACCGGCACAGCCGAACCTGCGCGGATGCCCTGCGCTGGCTGCGTGAACTGGCACACAGCAACCGGGTGGCACTGCGTTTCGAGGATGCGGTGGGTGTGCGCTGGCGCGCGGCGCTGGAACGCGAGGGCAACCCGGACCTGTTCTTCCCGGCGCGGCAGCGCTGGCTCGCGCATCTGCCGGGCAGGCGCACAGGCAGTGCCGCGATCCGGCGCCTGGGCGCGGTTGTGGCACAGGGCGACGCGTGCGCCAGTCTGCTCGCCGCCACTGCCGCCATGGTCCGCGGTGGTCTCGCACAGGAGCTCTACCTCATCGGCCGCGACCCGCTGCCGGCCGAGACACTGCGTGCACTTCACCACCCCGGTCTGCGGCTGCGCCAGTGGACCGGGTTTCGCGGCGATGCCGACAGTATCGAGAAGCTGATCTGTCAGTCACCCTGCGATCTGCTGTTACTGCCCCGGTCGAGTCTGCAAGCTATTGCTCCCGACCACCTGGAGTCCGCTCTGGAAAGCAGCGGCAGCCAGATTTTCGTGGTTGAGTGACACACGCCAGCAACCGGAATCACAGCCGCACCGCGGAAAAGGTAGCGCAGGCGTCGAGGTCGCGCGACTCAAAGCGCGCTCTGAACCACCTGACTCGCTGCTGCGAACTGCCGTGGGTAAATCTGTCGGGGACCACCTGGCGCCGCGCAGCAGCGGAGCGGTGCGCCGATGTCGATTCAGGAGCAGGATTAACCCGATACGTCTGTCGACACCCGAGACCTCGCCAGGGTAAGGAAGATGGCCGTGGATATCCCGCTGGCGGCAAAAATCATACACATCACCATGATCTGGTAGCGCGCCGCCACCAGCGGCGACACGCCCGACAGGATCTGTCCGGTCATCATGCCCGGCAGCGACACCAGCCCTACCGCAAACAGCGCATTGATCACCGGGATCATCGCGGCCTGGTAGGCTGCCAGTCGCGCCCTTTCCCACCCGAGCTGGTGCGCCAGTTCGGCGTAGAGGCGTTCGGCGGCCAAGCTGACAGCGGTCATGGCATTCGCAAACACCATGCCGGCCAATGGGATCATGTAGCGCGGCAGATACCAGGGTTCCAGCCGCAATACCAGCTGGGTTACCAGGGCCAGCGTCAGGCCACCGCCCGCGGTGATCGACAGCAGGGCAACGCCCAGCAACTGCCGGCGATGCGCGCCCACATTCGCCATCGCAATCCAGCTGGAGGCCAGCAGCATGATAGTCAGCACCAGCAAGATAAGCAGGCCACTGTGCGCACCGAATATCCAGGCCAGGGCATAGCCGATCAACAGCAATTGTATCAGCATGCGCACCAGGGCATACAGTGCCTTGCCGGTGCCGAAAGACCAGCGCACCAGTATCGCCAGGGTGATGGCAACCGGCACGAAAGCCAGCGACAACTGCACCAGGGAAAGAGTGATAACCGAATCGTTCATGCACTGCTCGCTATTCGCGACCTACAGGCAGATGCTACAGGCTCCGCGCCGCCGCGCCTACAGTGAACACTGTCAGCGCCGCGCCATCACGCAAGTGGGTTCTGGTGATCGACCGAGCACACTATCGCCCTGGCGCTGCTGGCCGGACAATGGTCGGACTTGCCAGGCGACTGCCAGTTGCTAACCTTTTACTTGCAACACTTTTTATTGTCGAGCAGTAAGTTTCTGTTCATCGCAAGGAGTACGCAAATGAACATCTACCCTGGCTCTATCCTTCGCTCCGCCCTGTCCACACGGCTCGCATCCGCCACTTTCGGCACCGCCCTGGCACTGTTGGTTTTGTCACCCACCTTCGCCGGTGACGCTGCGAAGGCAGTGAAGACGGCGGCCCGGCATGCGGAGTTTGCCGCGGCGGCGGACAACATCACCGGGGTGCATATGCACTTGCATCACGCTCTGAATTGTCTCGTCGGGCCCGATGGCGTGAGCTTTGACGCCGACGCAATGAATCCCTGCGAAGGCATGGGCAATGGTGCCATTCCCGATAGCGCAAACGACGCCGCGAAGCAGGCACTACAAAAAGCCGTTCGGCAGGCAGAAAGCGGACTCAGCAGCCAGGACCTTGCCAGCGCACAACAAGCCGCAAGGAAGACGGGCGAGATACTCAAGGCACAAGACATGTAAATTGTGCTCGATACGACCTTAAGAGCACGGGGCTCCGGCGTGGTGACCGGCTCGATGGCGGCACAGCCACACAAGCCCAACAGCAACAGGAAACTTCAGTCGCGGCATTTGCGGCTCGCCAACTCGGGCATGGTATAAGTTCTGGATACGCCGCAATGCGGCGCTAACTGTTCCATCGGCAGATGGTCCAACGGCTTTGCCCTCGCAGCACTCTGGCGCACGGTTATGACAGTTATATCTGTTAATCGCCAGATTATCCGACGAGGTGAGCTTACTTGCCAACACGGTTGCACTTATAGCCGCACCGCGGAAAACGTATCGCAGGCGTCGAGGTCGCCCGACTCAAAGCCCGCGCTGAACCACCTGACCCGCTGCTGTGAACTGCCGTGGGTGAAGCTGTCGGGGACCACCTGGCGCCCCGCCTCGCGCTGCAGGCGGTCGTCGCCGATCGCGGTGGCCGCCAGCAGGGCCTCCTCCAGATCGCCCGGGTCGAGTAACTGGCGTTCGGTATTGGCGGCGTGACCCCAGATACCCGCAAAACAGTCGGCCTGCAGTTCCTGGCGCACGGACAGGGCATTGACCCGAGCCTCGCCCTGCCCGCGCCCGGCCTCGCGTACGCGCTGGCTGATACCCAGCAGGGTCTGCACGTGGTGCCCGACCTCGTGTGCGATCACATAGGCCCGGGCAAAATCGCCCGGGGCCCCGTGCCGGTCCTTTAGATCCTGAAAAAACGACAGATCGATATACAACTGCTGATCGCCAGGGCAGTAGAACGGCCCCACGGCCGCGCTGGCCATGCCGCAGGCGGAGTTGACACGCCCGCTGAACAGCACCAGGGTCGGCTCGCGATAGGTGGCACCGCGGCCTCGGAATAGCTCGCCCCAGGTGTCCTCGGTATCGGCCAGCACCACCGAGACAAAGTCCGCCATTTGCTGCTCCTGCTCGCTGAACGGCCGCGCGCTCTGAGTGCCGCCGCCGGTGGCTCCGGTAAACAGCGACAGCACATCGATCCCGAGCAGGCGCCCGCCGAATACCACCAGCACGCCGAGCACCAGTACGATACGGCCGGTTCTGGAGCGCACCATCAGCGGCAGAAAACGCAACAGCAGCGGCGCGGCGCCCGCAGCGCTGTAGCCGGGGCTCTGGCCGCGGCGATCCTCCACGTTGTCGCTGCGGCGACGGTTTTCCCAGCGCATGATTGCGTCCCTCTGGTGGTGTCCGATTCCCTTGACAGCGGGCTGGCAAGGCGCTGCGGATCATTATACCCTGTGCCAGCCCCGCACAGCAGGCCAACCACAAGAGGAATAAAACAGGATGGATGACGGCATTCTCATCGGCGGCTCCGACGCCGGCCAGGTCTTTTTAAACCCGCGCTACGCCAACCGCCACGGGCTGGTGGCCGGCGCCACCGGCACCGGCAAGACGGTCACCCTGCAGTGTCTGGCGGAGGGTTTTTCCGACCGCGGCATCCCGGTGTTTCTGGCCGATGTGAAAGGCGATCTGTCGGGTATCAGCCAGAGCGGCACGCCCCACCCAAAAATCGCTGAGCGGGTAGCAAAGATAGGCATTGAGCACTACACCCAGCGCGGCTACCCGGTGGCCTTCTGGGACGTGTTCGGACACCAGGGTACGCCGGTGCGCGCCACCGTGTCCGAGATGGGGCCGCAACTGCTGTCGCGGCTGCTGGATTTAAATGACACCCAGGAGAGCGTGCTCACGCTGGTGTTCGAGTTTGCCGACGACGAGGGCATGCTGCTGGTGGACCTGGCCGACCTGCGCACCACCCTGGAATACCTGGGCGACAACGGCCGGGAGCTCGGCGCCGCCTTCGGCGTCTCGAAGGCCTCCGTCAACGCCATCCTGCGGCGCCTGCTGATGCTGGAGCGCGAGGGCGGCGAGCTGTTTTTTGGCGAGCCGGCACTGCAACTGGCCGATTTCATGCAGACCAGCCGCGACGGACGCGGCGTGATCAACCTGCTGGCTGCCGACACGCTGATCCGATCGCCGCGCGTCTACTCCACCTTCCTGCTGTGGCTGCTGTCCGAGCTGTTTGAAAACCTGCCGGAACTGGGCGACCCGGACCAACCGGTGCTGGTGTTTTTCTTCGACGAGGCCCACTTGTTGTTCCGCAACGCGCCCCGGGCGCTGCTGGAAAAGATCGAACAGGTGGTGCGGCTGATCCGCTCCAAGGGCGTGGGTGTGTATTTTATCTCCCAGAGCCCGGGCGACATGCCCGACAGTGTGCTGGCGCAGTTGGGCAATCGGATACAGCACGCCCTGCGCGCCTATACACCAAAAGAACAAAAAGCCTTGAAAGTCGCCGCCCAGTCGTTTCGCAGCAACCCGGAACTGGACACACTGACGGCCATCACGGAACTGGGGGTGGGCGAAGCGCTGGTTTCAACTCTGCAGGACAAGGGGATTCCGGCGCCGGTACAGCGCGTGCTGGTGCGCCCGCCCCACTCGCGTATGGGCATGGCCAGCGAGGCAGAGCGCCAGGCGCTACTGGCTCAGGACGTCAACCGCCAGCGCTACGCGCAGCCCTACGACCCGCGCTCGGCCCACGAGGTGCTGCTGGAGCGCACCGCGGCCAGGTTGAAACAGCAGGAGCAGGAGGAACTCGAAAAGCGCGCCGCCAAAGCGCAGGAGAAATCCACATCGCGCAGCCGCTCCCGCCAGAGCAGCGGCGAGGCCTTTGTCAAGAGCATGGCGCGCAGCCTGGGCTCCGCCGCCGGCAGTTCCCTGGGCCGCAAGCTGTTCCGCGGCATACTGGGTTCTCTACTGAAGTAGCGACGCCTCACTGCAGCGGCGATCCTTTGCGGCAAGATCCGGCGAGAAACCAAACAGGCTATCTACAGTGAAACAAAGGGCAAAACTCGTGATAGATCAGCCGTTCGGGTAGATATGGCGGCTAACGCAAACGCCGTGCCAGGCTCACCAGGCCCAGCACAACAGCCCCCGCCACGAGGCCCAGGAGCACCCCGGCCAGCGTCGGCGCCAAGGTCGCCAGCAGCGCCCCGCCAGGCGCCGCGTCAGCGATGTAGTCACGGAACTGTTTAACCACGACATCCAGGGCATGGATGCCGTGGATCAGGATGCCCCCACCCACCATGAACATGGCGATGGTACCCACCACGCCCAGCGCCTTCATCAGCCACGGTGCAAAACTCACCAGGGCATGGCCCGCGCGGCGCAGCAGGGCCGGCCAGGCACCCTCCCCGGTGCGGCTCGCCAGGTGCAGGCCCGCGTCGTCCATTTTGACGATGCCCGCCACCAGGCCGTAGACGCCGACCGTCATGAGCAGCGCGATGCCGGACACCGTCAGTACCTGGGTGGCAAAGCTGCTGTCGGCGACAATGCCCAGGGTGAGCACGATGATCTCCGCCGACAGGATGAAATCGGTGCGCACCGCGCCGCGGATTTTTTTCTGCTCATAGGCCACCAGATCCACCGCCGGGTCGGCGACGTGCTGCAACAGGTCCCGGCGCTGCGCGGCATCCGCCTGGCCGGCGTGAGACATGGAGTGGGCGAGCTTTTCAAAACCCTCGTAGCACAGAAACAGGCCGCCCAGCATCAGCACCGGTGTGATCAGCCAGGGCGCCACAAAGGAGACGGCCAGGGCGGCGGGCACCAGTAGCAGTTTGTTGCGCAGCGAGCCCTTGGCCACGGCCCACACCACCGGCAGTTCGCGCTCGGCGCGCACGCCCGTCACTTTCTCCGCATTGACGGCCAGGTCGTCGCCCAGCACACCGGCGGTTTTCTTGGCCGCCACCTTGGTCATCAGCGACACGTCGTCCAGTACGGCGGCGATATCGTCCAGCAGTAATAACAGGCTGCTGCCGGCCACGGGTCAATACATCTCCGTCATACGGCCTCAGCCGCGGTGGTACAAACACAGCTTGTTGCCGTCCAGGTCCCGGCAATAGGCGGCGTAAAAGCCCTCCGAACGCTCGCCCGGTGCACCCTCGTCGGCGCCGCCCAACTGCAGCGCGCGCGCGTGCAAGGTGTCCACCACTGCGTTGGAGCCCACGGGAAGGGCCACCATGGTGCCATTGCCGGCGCTGGGCGCCTCACCGTTGTGCGGCTTTATCACTGCCAGCAGGGGGTCGTCCGAGCCGGTACTGAACGCCGCGACCCGGTCCGTATCCATCACCACCGAGGCCCCCAGATCGGCCAGCAGCGCTGCATAAAAGTCCTTTGCGCGGCCGATATCCGCCGCACCGAGGGTGACATAACCAATCATAAACTCTCTCCTAAAAAGCAGTCCGGCTGCCGAGTGTAGCGCAGGTGGGCGTGATCCTCATACAATAATCCACAGCAGAGGGAGCCGTGGTATGAGTGCAACGTTTCACCTGGGCATCCTGCCCAACCGCCCCATGCAGGACTGCATCGAGATGGGCCGGATCAGCGAAGCACTGGGCTATGCGGGAGTCTGGGTGGCGGACTCCCACTCCATCATGCGCGATGCCTACAGTATTCTCTCCGTGCTGGCCGCTCAGACCAGCAAGCTGTTGCTGGCCACCGGCGTGACACTGACTGTAACGCGCCACCCGGCGGTACTGGCCAACAGCTGGGCCTCCCTGCAGGAGCTGTCCGGCGGGCGCGCCATCTGCGGCATCGGGGTGGGCGAGAGCGCGGTGCACAACCTGGGGCTGCAGCCCGAGCGCCTGGCCGCGCTGGAGCACAAGATCGGCGTGATCAGGGCGCTGCTCAGGGGCGACAGCGTCGAGTACGAGGGGCACGCGATCCAGATGCCCTGGTCCGGGCAGAGCGTGCCGATCGTCATGGCCAGTTCCGGCCCGAAGTCCCTGCAACTGGCCGGGCGCATCGCCGACGGCGTACTGTTCCAGGTCGGTTCCGACCCACGCCTGGTGCAGTATGCCCTGGACCATATCGGCGCGGGAGCCGCGCAGGCGGGGCGCAGCCTGGCGGATGTGAAACTGTACATGCGCGTGGCCACCGCAGTGGACGCCGACCGGGACAAGGCGCGGCGCGAGATCAAGGGTTACGCCTCCATCGCGGCGGGCACGGTCTTTGCCACGGTACCGCGCGAGTACTTCGGCGACGAACTGCACGCGGACCTGGCCCGGATGAAAGCCGCCTACGACTACGCCGCGCACGGCAGCAATCAATCCGCGCACAGCGACCTGCTCACCGACCGCATCTTCGACGCCATCGCCGTGGCCTGCACTCCGGCGGAGGCCATCGAGCGCTTCAGCGCGCTGGCGCAACTGGGTATCGACGGTTTTGTGTGGCCGGCGGGCATGCCCGACCCCTACCCCTATATGGAGACTTTCGCCCGCGAGGTAATGCCCCACGTCACCGCCAGCTCTGACCCGTCAGCCTCCTCGTGACGCCAATCCACCGCGCCCTCAAGGCCTGCTATACGCACGAAAGGCTGCGCCACGCCAGTGCAGCGCCTGCCGCACGGCGGTATAGCATGAGGTCGGCCTCAGGCCCGGCACAAGTGCGCTGCGACGTCAGCCACGCGTCCGGGCGCGTCGCCACTGCAGTACGGCGACCGTCAGCGCCGGCAGCATGGTGAGGGTGACCAGCGCGGCGCCGAGGATCCCGAACATCACGATGGCGCCCACGCCGCGGTAGAGTTCGGTGCCGGCGCCGGGAATCAGCACCAGCGGCGCCAGCCCGCACAGGGTGGTGATGGTGGACATGGCGATGGGGCGCAGGCGCGCGGCCACCGCCTCGGTAACGGCCTCCAGCGGCGCCATGTGCTGCGCATCGACATTGTGCACCGCCCGGTGCACGATGAGGATGGGATTGTTGACCACCGTACCCATCAGGATCAGAAAACCCAGCATGGAGATCATGTCAAAGGGCTGTACGACGGCACTGAAGCCAAACAGTGGCAGCAGGCCGCCGATCGCGTTCAACAGCCACAGGCCCACGATGCCGCCGGCAATACCCAGGGGGATGGAGGTCATGATCAGCAGCGGATAGCCCCAGTGAGTGAAAATGGCGACCAGCAGCAGATAGATGATCAGCAGGGCCACCGCGTAGTTGCCCAGCAGCACCTCGCGGGTCGCATCGAGCTGGTCCGCCGCGCCGGAAATCGCCACGCTGACGTTCGCCGGGATAACGCCCCGTGCGCGCAGGTACTCCACCACGTCGGCGCGCACCCGTGCCACGCCGGTTTCCAGCGGCACAGAGCGCGGCGGGATGATGTTCAGGGTCACCGTGCGGCGCCCGTTGACCCGGCGTATCACGGCGCTGCTGACGGTTTCCCGGATATCGGCCACCGCGCCCAGGGGCAGCACCTCGCCGGACGGCGTATACAGCGGGAGCTGGGCCAGTGTGTCGAGCGTGGCGTGCTGGCCCGCCTCGCTGTAGAGGTAGATATCGATCTTGTCATCGTGCAGGAAAAACTCGTCCACATAGCTGCCGTCGGTGAGCGCCGCCACGGTAAAGCCCAGCGTGTCGGCGGTCATCCCCAGCTCCGCCGCGCGCTCCCAGCGCGGGCGCACCTCCACCATGGGCTGGGCCAGGCTCAGTGAACTGGGCTGGCTCTGGATGCGCGGGTTGTCAAACACCTCGCCGGCGCGGCGGTAGGCCGCCAGCGCCACGTCGTACAGAGTGGCCAGATCGGCCCCGGCGATATCCAGGTTGATACTGCGGGTGCCGCCGTCGTTGCTGGTGATGATGGAGCCGCGCGCGGCAAAGGCGCGCATGCCGGGAAATTCGCGGAACTTCGTGGTGATGGCATCCATCAGCGGCTCAATATCCCCGGGCCTCACCGGCTCGGCGATAATGCGCAACTGGGCCGGGTCGACGCGCAGGTTCATGTAGCTGATGGCCGGCACCGCACTGTCGCCGCGATCGTACAGCGCCGGATCGGTATCCACATAGGGCAGGAAATAGCCCTTGATCTCGTCCATGATTTTTTCCATGGCCGCCAGGTTGTAACCCGGCGGCGCATTCATCGAGGCAAATACCTTGGGTTCCTCGCCCTCGGGCAGGTATTCCGCCGCCGGGGTGAGCTGCCAGATCACCAGCGCACTGAGCAGCGCGGTGACGCCGATACAGGCCGCCCGGCGCGCCCGGGTGGCGAGCAGACCCTGCACCAGGGCCAGTGTGGCATCGCGCGCCCGGCGCCTGCCGGGCGGCGAGCTGGCGTCGCTGCCCGCGGCCGGGCCGCCGAAGTCCAGGCGCGCCGCCGCCGCGGGCAGTACGGTTACCGCCACCAGCATGGAGGCGAGTATCGCAGCGGAGATGGCGATGGCCACGTCGGAGTACAGCTGTCCGGCCTCCTGGGCGACAAAAGCGACCGGCACGAACACCAGGATGGTGGTCATGGTGGAGGCAAATACCGCTGGCCACACCTGTTGCACCCCGCTGATAGCGGCCTGCAGACGACTCGCGCCGCGGCGCCGCTCCAGTTCGATACTCTCAAGTACCACGATGCTGTTATCCAAAGTCATGCCGATAGCAAAGGCGATACCCGCCAGCGAAATCACGTTGATGGTCCGCCCCGCCAGCAACAGCCCCAGAAAAGCGACGATCACGCAGATGGGAATCCCCATCACCCCCACCAGGGTGGCGCGCGAGGAACGCAGGAACAGGTACATCACCGCCGTGGCCAGCAGCGCGCCGAGGATCAGGTTCTGCCACACATTGCGCACCGAGGCCTCGACGTAGCGCACATCGTCCGAAATGGGCAGCAGCCGCATCCCGGCGGGCTGCAACACCTCGCGGTTGATGGCGGCAATTTCCACCGTCATGCGGCGCTTGATATCGATGACGTTGGAGCCGGGCTCGCGGCGCATGGTGACAAACAGGTTGGGGGCGCCGTTAAACGTGGTAACGGCGCGCTTCTCGAAGTGGTGCAGACGCACTTGGGCCACATCCGACAGGCGGATCACCGCATCGCCCCGGCGGGCGACAATCAGCTCGCTGATCTCCTGCAAATCCTCGAAGCGGCCGATGGTACGCAACAGGTACTGCCGTTTGCCCGATTCGATGGTGCCGCCGGAGCGGTCCCGGTTGCGCTGGCGAAGGGCCGCGCGCACATCCACCAGCGACAACCCGCGCTGGGCCAGCCGGGCGGGGTCGACCAGCACCTGCACCTGGCGTTCCGCCCCGCCGAATACCGCCACCTCGGAAATGCCGGGCACGGCGGCAATGCGCGGTTTTACATTGTCCTCGATGAAATCCAGCATCATGTCCATATTGAGCTGCCGGGGATTGCCGGCCAGGGTCTCGGCGCTGAAAAACATGAAGAAATTGCTGGAGAACGAGTTGGCGTAAATGCGCGGTTCATCCACATTTTCCGGATAGGATGGCACCTGGCTCAGGGCGTTGTTGACCCGGATCAGCATCTCGGTGACATCGGTGCCGAAGGGAAACTCCAGTTCGACCTCGGCGGAGCCGCTGCGCGCGGTGGTGGTGATGCGCGACAGATTGGGCAGGTTGCGCAGGTACTCCTCCTGCTCGATCAGTATTTCCTTCTCGACATCCTGCGGCGTGGCCCCCGGCCAAGTGGTGCGCACGCCGATCACACGCAGATCCAGGTCCGGGATCATCTGTACGGGGATACGCAGGGCCGCCACGATACCCAGCACGCAGACGATCAACACCGTGACCGTCAGCAGGGTACCGCGCGCCACGATTTTCTCGAACATGCGTTTAGCCGCCCGCCGCGCTCTGGCGCGGGGCCACGCGCTGGCCGTCCTGCAGCGTCTCATTGCCCGCCACCACCACGGTGGCGCCGGCGCGCAGCCCCTCGCGGATCTCCACCACGGCGTCGAAAGCCAGGCCGATACGCACCGGGTTCTCGTGCGCCACCGCGCCGCCCTCGCCGTCCTCGACCGTCCACACCACCATGCGTCCGTCGGGAAAGCGCAGGATGGCATCGCGCGGCACGGTCAGGGCGTGCCGGCCCGTGTCCAGTTTCAGGCTGGCCCGCACCGACATGCCCGGCAGCAGGCGCTGGTCCGGGTTGTCGGCCAGTACGCGCAGTAAAAAAGTGCGGTCCTGCGGGTCGGTGACCGGCACTACCGTCGACACCCGCCCCGGGTATGCACGCTCGGGGGCGGCGTTGAGCCTGAAAGTCAGCGGGGCACCGGGTTTGATGTCCGCCAGGAAATCCTCCGCCACGGCGAAATCCAGGCGCACCGCATCCAGGGCCACCAGGGCGAGCACGGCCTGCCCGGGCACCACCCACTCGCCCGACTCGGTGAGTTTGGCGCTGACCACGCCGTCGAAGGGCGCCTTTACCTGATGCCGTTCCAATACGCCCTGCAGATAGTCCGCATCGGCCTGTGCCTGGTGCAGGACCGCTTCATCGATGGCGACTTCGGCCTCGATATCGCGCACCGCGCTCTCGGCAATACTGCGCTGGGGCACCAGAACGCGGGCCTCCGCCAGCCTGCGCCGCGCGTCCTGCAGCGCGTTCGCCGCCTGTTCCCGCTGCGCCCTGGCGCTTTGCAGCTGCAGTTGTGCCAGCTCCGCATCGAGTTCCAGGAGCACCTGCCCCTGGTGCACACTGCTGCCGGCATCCACGTGCACGGCTGACACCAGTCCGCTGGTGGCAGCGGAAAGCTGCGCCGCGCGCACCGCCGTCACCGTGCCGGTCAGATTAAGTACCCGCCGTATGCCCTGCTCCTGCGCGGCGACGACGGTGACCGGGACGGGACTGCCGTTCTGGGCGCAGACCACGGCGGGACCGCAACAGCACCACAGGGCGGTGAGCAGCAGTGAATAACCGGGTATTTTTCTAACCATGTGCCTCGCCCGTTTGCAAGGAAAGTTGCGCAGTACAGCCCAGGTGGATGTTCAGCGATAGACTGGCGATTTGCCCGCGGCAGTATACTCGAACCGGTGGCCCTTGATCACCGCCCCGCGCAAAGATACCCGCATCCACCGCTGACAATGGGTTCAGACCAGCTTGCGCCTGCGCCTGGCGGGGCGGGATTGCAGTGCCTTGGGGTAGCGCGGTAGCTTGCCCGTCTCCAGGTAGCGGTGAATCGACTCCTGCGAGCGAATGCGGGCGGCACCCTTGCGGCGCGCGACGTACTCGTTGGTCTGGTTCTGGTCCAGATGGCGGGCCCTGACGTTGTCGTGCCACTGCTGGTCCAGCACGTCCTGGATCACGCGCTGGGCGCCGGGATCGAGCACGGGACACAGCACCTCCACGCGAAAGTCGAGATTGCGTGTCATCAGGTCCGCCGAACCGATCAGGTAGTGCGGCTCGCCGCGGTTGTAAAACACGTAGGCGCGCGGATGTTCCAGATAGCGATCCACGATACTGATGGCGCTAATATTCTCGGATATCTCCTTCACGCCCGGCAGCAGCGAGCACATGCCGCGAATGATCAGCTTGATCTCTACGCCGGCCCGGCTGGCTTCATAGAGCTTGGTAACCAGCTCCTTGTCCACCAGGTTGTTGCACTTGAGCGTCATGGAGCCGGTGTATCCGGCCTGGACATTGGCGATCTCCCGGTCGATCAACGCCAGCAGCCCCGGCCGGGATGAATACGGCGACACCAGCAGCACCCGGAAATCGTGGCGCCTGTAGTTGTACTGCAGGAAGTCAAAGACATTGAACACATCCTTGCCGATGGTCTGGTCATAGGTGATCAAGCTGAAATCCGTGTACACCCGGGCGGTGTTCTCATTGAAATTGCCCGTGCCGATATGGCTGTAAAACCGCGCGTAGCCGCCCTCTTTGCGCTCTATGAGAATCAGCTTGCTGTGCACCTTCAGACCGGGTATGCCGAACAGTACGGTGATCCCGCTCTCGGTCAGGCGCTGCGCCCAGGTGATATTGGCCGCCTCGTCAAACCGCGCGGCCAGCTCCACCACCGCCAGCACCCGCTTGCCATTGTGCGCGGCGTTGACCAGGGCGTCGATAATGCGCGAATTCGCCGCCACCCGGTACAGGCAGATTTTTATATCGCTCACCTCCGGGTCCAGCGCGGCGGTCTTGAGCAGATCGACGATGTAGTCGAAGGGATGGTAGGGGTAGTAGAGCAGGACATCGCGCTCGCGTACCGTCTCGAAAATGCTGCCGGGGGCATCCAGGCGCGGCACGCGAACGGGCGGCAGTGGCTTGAATTCGAGATACTTCGAACCGACATTGGGAAAGCTTCTGAAGTCCTTGGAGTTGTGATAGCGTCCCCCCGCGATCAGACTGTCGTACTGGCCAAAGCCGAAGCGCGCACTGATGTAATCGAGCAGGCGCTGCGGCATGTTTTCGTCGTACACCATGCGCACCGCGTCGGCCCTGCGCCGCTGTCTGAGGCTGCTGGCCATTTTGTCGATGAGGCTTTGCTGAATGCCCGCGTCCAGTTCCAGTTCGGCATCGCGGGAAAACTTGAAGCAGTAGGCGGCGATGTCGTCGATCGGTATCACCCCGCGAAACATCTGGGGGAGACAGGCGCGCATGATATTGTCGAGCACGATAAACACCTTGCCCGCCTTGCCCTTGCGCCGCGGTATCTGCACGAAGCGCGCCAGGCGATCGGTGGGCACCTCCACCACCGCGTAGTGGTACTTGTCGCCGGCGCGGATATCCACGGCCAGGTACAGGGATTCATCGTTGAGCGACTGCATCGCCCGGGATTCCTGCAGCAGTATGGGTTCCAGTTCCGGCAGGACGGTGCTGGCGAAATAAGCCTGCACGAAGTCCGCCTGGCCGGGGTCGAGCTGACTTTCGTTGATCAGGTAGATGCGCCGCAGCGCCAGTTCATCCAGCACTTCGTCGTAAATCCTGTCGAATTCACCCTGCAGCTCCACCACGCGCCGCTGGATGGCGGCCAGCAGTTCCTTGGACTGCTGCCGGGTATCGCCCGCGGAAACCGAGATGAGCCGTCGCACCTCCGCCACGCGCACCCGGAAATACTCGTCCGAGTTGTTGGAAAAAATACCCAGGTAGCGCACGCGTTCGATAACGGGCACCGATTTGTCCGCGGCCTCCTGCAACACGCGCGCATTGAAGGACAGCCAGCTCAGTTCCCGGGGCGTGAACAGGTCGTCGTCGAGAAACTCGGACAAACGCAGCTTGATCGGGTTGGCCATAGTGTTTCCTGGATAACGTTAAAAGCCGATACTGGCTGTCTGGGCGGCTAGGAGCCGTCCGTGACGCGCGCCGGGGCTGGGGCCTGCCGCAGTATCAGCTTGTTGCCCCGCTGGGTGAATTCGATGTGCTTGAGAAATGACATACCCAGCAATACCTCGTCAGTGCCCAGACCCGGTGTGATACTCGCTTGCACATCCTGCAGTTTAATAGCACCCACACTGACCTCCTCCAGCCTGACGGCGTAGCTGACCGACATGCCATTCGCCGTTTGCGTGGCAAATGCCCTGCCGCGCTGCAGCCCCAGGCGCCGCGCCACGTCCGGCGGGATAGCCACGCCGGTGGCGCCGGTGTCGAGCATGAAAGTGACAGGGACACCGTTGATCGCGCCGCTGGTTACGTAATGGCCGAATTTGTTGCGCTGTAACTCAACCTCGACGACACCTTCCGCGCTGCGCCTGGTCTCCAGGATCTGGTTGGGATTGTGCTGTTTGTCCAACACCTCGCTGAAATAAAACACACCCAGGCCGAGAAATACCAACCAGGCAAGCGCCTGCATGGTCAGGCCCATACGCCGTTGCTCGCGCACATCGTCCCGCTCAGTCATGGCCCTATTAGCGCCGAAACGACCGCGCGGGTCAACTTCTGCCCGTGCATTGATACCGGAAGTTCATGCGCGCCGCCGCAGAGGAGCTATTTGCGTACTGCACCAGCGTCGTCACCTGGGTTGTTGCAGTGCCCGACGAGTTTCGGGGCAACGCGATGCCCGATCTCAACCGCGCAGGTTTCAGACGAAGGCATATCCATGCCCCGATCGATCTCTGCGCCAGCGGCGGATCGGTAAGAAAATGCCTTACAGCACGGTGCGGTCTGACGCGTCCGTCAACGCCATTTTTTTATGGTAGCTTATTGCAGTTGTATATCCACACGCTGGATTTCTGCCCCGGTGAACGGGTATCCCTGCACTGACCCGTCCGGATACTGACCAGCGGGCGAGCCGGTGTCCTCGCCCACATCGAAGGTTTCATCGATGGAGAAATAGGCCGGAGGGCTTGCTCCCACCCGGTCTGCGGCCAGCACCTCGTTTGCCTGGCGCAGGGTAAACTGCCCCCCCTTGGCGTAACCACCGCCGTCGTAGTCAAAATTCACTTGCAGCACTTGCCGGCCGGGCTCGAGGGCCTGTTGTCCGGCCAGTTTGATGTGACCCGACTCAAACACCTTGTACTCGAACACGGGTTTGCTCTGGGCATCCAGGTACAGTGACCAGCCTGCGGCCGTGCCGCCCATTGTCGCGATAACCCCCTGGGGTGAGGACTTGTCGGGAACGTGCAGTTCAGCGCTCAGACTCCAGGAACGATTGGGGAGATTGAGCGCACCTTCGGGAATCCCCACTGCGCCGGGGTAATAGGTGAATTTTTTTCGCTGGCCGGCCAGGCTCGGCATCGGTGTTTTTGAATCCAGGGAACTGCGCAGTGGCAGGATACCAACGCGCTTGGCTTCCCGGTTAAACAGCGTTTTCATTTCTTCGAGCTTGGCGGGGTTTTCCCGCGCCAGATCATGCGCCTGGCTGTAGTCTTCCGCGAGGTTGTACAACTCCCAGACATCGTCCTCAAAAGGCGTCGGCCCCCTGCGCACCCCTACGGTCCAGGGCAGCCGGTCGTGACGGGCGGAGGCCATCCAGCCATCGTTATAAATCGCGCGGTGCCCGTGCACTTCGAAGTACTGCGTCGTGTGATGTTCCGGTGCGGCGCCATCGAGAAAGCTGGGCAGCAGGCTGCTCCCATCCATCGGCAGTTGTTTTACCCCGTCGACCGTTGCAGGCATCTCCAGCCCGACGGCAGCCAGGATGGTCGGGGCGATATCGTTGACATGGGAGAACTGGCTGCGCAGCCCGCCACGATCCTTGATCCTGTCCGGCCATGTGACCACCAGCGGGTTGCGGGTGCCGCCCAGATGCGACGCGATCTGCTTTACCCACTGGAACGGTGCGGTCAGCGCCCAGGCCCAACCGGCGGGATATTGCGCATACGTACTGGCGTTACCGATGTCGTCGAGCCGCTGCAACTGGGTTGCTGTCGACTCCTGCAGGCCCTGTAAAGCCCCCATGTAATTGATGCTGCCCTTGAGTCCGCCTTCAGCGCTGCTGCCGTTGTCGCCCACAATATAGATAAACAAAGTGTTGTCGTATTGGCCGCTGTCTTTGAGTGCCTGTACCAGGCGCCCCACCTGGGCGTCGGTGTGGGCCAGAAATGCCGCGTAGGTCTCCATCAGCCGGGAGGCGACACGCTGTTCGTCTTTGCCCATGCTGTCCCAGGCGGGCAGTTCTGCGGGCCGGGGTGTCAAGCGGGCATCGGCGGGAATGACCCCGAGTTTTTTCTGGCGGGCAATAATATCCTCGCGCATCACATCCCAGCCCTGATTGAATTGACCTGTGTAGCGCTCGATCCATTCCCGGGGGACCTGCAGCGGGGCATGGGTGGCCCCGGTGGCAAGATACATAAAGAAAGGCTTGTCGGGAGTGACGGAATGCTGCACGCGCATCCAGCGGATGGCCTGATCCACCAGGTCTTCGCTCAGGTGGTAATCGTCTCCCGCGGGCCGCAGGATCGGCGTGGTACCCTCATACAAGGTGGGATCGAACTGGTCGGTCTCGCCGCCCAAAAAACCATAAAACTTCTCAAAACCAACCCCGGTGGGCCAGCGATCGAAAGGGCCCGAGGGTGAGGTTTCCCAGGCGGGCGCCAGATGCCATTTACCGAAAGCGGCGGTGTTGTAGCCCTTTTCGCGCAGCATTTGTGCAATCGTGGCGGTTTCTTTTTTCAGCACACCCTGGTAGCCCGGATAACTGTTGGCCGAGTTCAAGACCGCGCCGACATTGGCCACATGGGAATCTCGGCCGGTCAGTAATGACGCCCGGGTCGGCGAGCAGATCGCCGTGGTGTGGAAGCGGTTGTAGCGCAGACCATCTTTGGCGAGCGCATTCAGGGCCGGCGTCCGGGACGGACCGCCAAAGGTGCTGGCGGCACCAAAACCGACATCGTCCAGCAGAACCACCACCACATTGGGGGCATTGGCCGGCGCGTGTACCTGTGGAATGACCGGTGGCTCATCCGCTGAGGCAGCCCAGCCGGTTGCGCCGACAAGAGCGCCCGCTGCGCACACGATACCGAGGCTGAGTGCCCGGGCCGGACGCCGCAGGCAATCATTGATGATTGAAATCATGTTAATGCTCCTGCATTTTGCCACTTTCGCCGCAGCGCGACCAACCGCCTGCCCCGACAGCAGTTATCGATCAATTTTGACATCGACACGCTGTATGACACCACTGAATTTACCCTCATCGCGATAGTCGCTGCTTACCGGCGTGTCGGCATCGAAGCCGATATCGAGCGTGTCGGTCAACTCGGGAAATTTGGAAATGGTGCGGGCGATGCGACCTCGGCCAATCTCCTGGCCGTCGACGCTGATGCGCATTTCACCGCCGGCGTTGATGCCCCCATCAGAAATGAATCGGTAGGTGAGCACGGACTTGCCGACAGGCAGTTTGCTGTCGGCTGCCACGCGCGACTGGTCGCCATCCAGTTGGGAAGCCGCCATCAACGCGACGGGGACACCGTCGTTCACGAAAAAGCTCCAGCCGCCAAATTTGCTGCCCAGCGCCATCACTACGCCCGCCGTGTTTTCAGTGCTCTCGAGCTCGGCAGCGATGGTAAAGGAATGGTTCAGGATCGGTGCGGCACTGGCCACCGGCACGCTGATGCCAGCCCCCCAGTAAGTGTAACTATCCGCCCTGCGCCGCTGACTGGCCGCGGCCATAAACCGCTCCATGGTCAGGCGGTTATCCAGCGGCAGCACCTGATTGCGCCGCGCCTCGCTGATAAATAACTCCTGCAATTGCTCTAGTTTTTCCCGATGCGCCTGCGCCAGATCGTCGGCCTGGGAAAAATCGCTGCGCAGATCATAGAGCTCCCACTGGTAGTCATCCGGCAGCACAGTGGCTCTCGTCTCGTCCCACGGTACAGAGGGTGGCGTGGTACTGGCCAGCCAGCCCTCGTGATAGATTGCGCGGTTGCCCATCATCTCGAAATACTGGGTGTTGTGCCGCTCCCCGGCTGCGGGGGCGTCGAAACTGTAAACCAGGCTGATGCCGTCCACCGGCTGCTGCTCGACGCCGTTGACTGTCTCGGGCGCTTCGATGTCGGCCGCTTCCAGAATGGTCGGGGCGATATCGATGACATGGCTGAACTGCGATCGGACGCCATGGGTCTTGATGCGTCGCGGCCAGGAGATGACCATGCCGTTGCGCGTACCGCCCAGGTGTGAGGCGTACTGCTTGGCCAGGCGGAACGGTGCGTTGGTGGCCCAGGTCCAGCCGTAGCCGAAGTTCGGCACGGCGTCCGGCCCGCCAATCTTGTCCAGGTTGTCGAGCAGGTCCTGCTCACTTTCCCGGGTGCCGTTGGCGTAGCGTGACATGGGGTTCATGCTGCCGTGCATCCCGGCCTCGGCGGCCGCACCATTGTCGCCTTCGATAAAGATCACCAGGGTGTTGTCGCGCAGCCCCATGCGCTCGATCTCGTCGAGCAGCCGGCCAAACTGATCGTCCTGGTAGGCGAGCATCCCCGCGTACACCTCCATCAGGCGCGCATTGATGCGCTGTTGTGCCGGGGTCAGGTCCTGCCAGGCGGCGATCTGCTCCGGCCGCGGCGTGTTGACGGCGTCGGCGGGGATTATCCCGCGTTCCTTCTGGCGCGCAACGGTGGCGGCGCGCACCGCATCGTAGCCCTTGTCGAAACGCCCCTTGAATTTCGCAATCCAGTCAACCGGCGCCTGCAGTGGCGCGTGCGCGGTACCGGTTGCAAAGTAAATGAAGAACGGTTTTTCCGGTGCCGCCGCTTGTTGCTGATGCAGCCAGCCGATCGCATCGTCGGCCAGGGCCGTGTCGAGCACGCCTTCGCGCAAGGTCGGCAGCGGCGTGATACCCCGGTAGAGCGCCGGCGTGAACTGGTTGGTCTCGGCCCCCATGAAGCCAAAGAAATACTCAAAGCCCAGCCCCGTGGGCCACAGATCGAAAGGACCGGCCGCAGACACCTGGTTTTCGGGAGCATTGTGGTGCTTGCCGAACATCGCGGTGTTATAGCCGTTTTGGCGCAGTATTTCGGCGACGGTCGCCGCGCTGCGGGGCAGCAGGTTGTTGTAACCCGGAAAGCCGGTCGACAGGTTCGCCACGATACCGTTAGCCACCGCATGGTGATTGCGCCCGGTCAGCAGCGCCGCGCGTGTCGGCGAGCACATCGCGGTGGTGTGAAAGCGGTTATAGCTGAGCCCCTGGGCTGCCAGACGATCGAGATTCGGTGTCGGAATCGGCCCGCCAAAGGTGCTCGCGGCGCCAAAGCCCACGTCATCGGTCATTACCAACAATACGTTGGGCGCCCCGTCCGGTGCGGTGACCGGTGCGGGGAAAGCCGCCGTGGAATCGGCGTAGGTGTTTCCGATCTTGCCGGTAAAGGCGTCGGCTGGCGGCGGCAGCACAGTCTGCGCCATCACCGGCGCCGTTGCGAGGACCAACAGCGCCACGGCGGCGCCAAAACGCCGCGCGCGCCGGATCAAAAGAACGGGCGAGTAGAACTTCATGGGGATTGTCTCCTGGATTGTTCGGACACTGGTTGGTGCTGCGATCAGTATAGTTGAGGCGTTGGCGGCCTGCCCGACAGTTTTGACGAATCTGATTAAATCTTGTGAGCGTCGCGAAAGCTATTATCTCGCGGCTATTGTTCCGCTATCGGGAGGGGAGCATTGACTGTCGCGGCGAAAAGTGGACTTCCTCCTTGCTCCGTCTAAAATCAAAAATCCAGAGCCACCTCAATACCGTAGGTTCGGGGGTCGCCAAAGGTGCTAGTTGCGATCGGTCCAAACGGAATGCCGCTGATACGGTAGTCTTCGTCTGTCATGTTTTTTCCCCAAAGCGCAACTCGCAAGACACTGTCGCTGCCCACGGACACATTAGCCAGCGTCAGTCGGCCATTGAGCAGTCCGCGACTGTCGATTTGCAATGGTACGTTCTGATCCGGATTCGTGTAGGGCACGTAATCATCGACATAGCTGTAATCCAGTCGCGCGATGACCTCCCCCCAGCCACCGCGCGCAAGTACATATTCGACACCCGCATTGACGGTGTACTCTGGAGAATACTGGATATCTCGCTCATCGCTCTTGTCCACTACCTGCCCCAGCACTGGATCAAACTCCTCAAACTCGCCGTATTCCACGTCGAGATAACCCAGGTTTGCAGTGAGTTGCAGATCGATAATCGGGCTGTAGATCACTTCCAGTTCAGCTCCCTTCTTCGTGGCTTTACCTGCATTGCGCACTGAACTCGCAGCATCCCTGCCGCTCGTGAATACCGATAACTGCAGATCGGTCTGATCGTCGTAAAAGACAGCAGCATTGAGCTGCAGGGTATTGTCGAGTAAGCGCGTCTTGACGCCCATCTCGTATGACTTCACCTCTTCAGGCCCATAACCTCCCCGAAAACTGTCAACCGTCGTCGCCTGGCCGTTAAATCCACCCGCCTTGAAACCCTCAGCGTACTTGGCATAAACTCGCACGTCGTCGGTCAAATCATAACCAGCAATCACGGTAGGCGTCCAACTGGTCCAACTGTCGTTGTCCTTTGCCGATAACTGTTGCACCCAGGCATCCTTTTCCTCCTTTGTCCAACGCAGACCGAAGGTCAGTGTCAAGCGGTCCTCAAAGGCTGCTGCTGCGGGGCGCCACTCGAACTGGCCGTAAACAGCCTCTTGTTCCCCTGAAAAACCATCGCGATTCACCTGCATAAATGGACCGAGGAAAAAGTTAAGTGGCCAGCGCGGCTTGAGGACATCAGCCTCTTCTTCGAAATAATACAGCCCCAGTACATAATCCGTGCGCTCAGTAGATCCGGTGAGCTGCAGTTCGTGTGACTCCTGTTCATATTCACCGTCGTTGACAACGTGAAAGAAGGAGAACGCCGTACCGTCAAGGTCCAGCCCCTGCCCAAAGTCCAGATCCCGAGTGTTACCGATATACTTGAGTGTCATCTCACCCAGCGCACCCATATCAGGAAGGTCATAGGTTACAAATAATGAATGCCCTGTGGACCGAAAAAAATCATAAATTTCTGCGTCAGTACTGACTTTACGAGCGTTGTCGTTTGAACTGAGCACATACTTTTGCAGGTCACCTGGAAACGGCACGCCTAAACCCAGACTGCTGAGATCAAGATAGGTCAACTGAGGTTTCGTTGGTGTGTTTTCCACCTCTACCCTGTCAAACGTATAGCGCAGGGACAGTGAATCGTTTAAGTCCCACAACAGATCGAGGCGCCCGGCCTCATTATCCATAGCATTGAACGCATCTTCGCGGCTAGGTGGATTGGGTTCGACCAGGGCACCGGTAAAGGGATTAGTGATCGGTCCTTTGGTTGCCGCAACCACATCATAAAAACCATCGCGTTTATCTTTCGATAGTGTGACCTTGGGTTTTAGTGAACCCAGCCCGCCCAATTCGAGCTGCGGCAGGTCCATCGATGCATAAAGCTCATAGTAGTCATAGTTACCATAGTTGGCGCGCACTAAACCACCAAATTCGCCCGTGGGCTTACGGGTGATGAGGTTGACCGCCCCGGCTATCGTGTTCTTACCGTACAGCGTACCCTGAGGACCGCGTAGCACCTCGACCCGTTCCAGCTCAGCCACTTTGAAAATGCTGCCGGCAGACTTTCCCATATAAATGCCGTCAAGATACAAACCCACCGTCGGCTCCCACGTGATGGCAGGGTTCGTAGTCGCTGAACCACGAATGGCAATAGTCGAGCGCGTCGTGTTGGAGGGACTCGGGTTGATCATCACATTGGGAGCGCTGGTACCGATATCGGTGATATCCTTAATGCCGCGCTGTTCCAGTTCTCCGACGTCCATCGCTGTAATAGCGATAGGCGTATCCTGCAGCGATTGTTCACGCTTTTGCGCAGTTACTATCACCTCTTCCAATGTTCCACCTTGCGGAACCCCTATTCCGTTATCCGCTCCGGCCGTGTTCAACGTCAACGCCGACGCTATGGCGGCAGCCAAACCGCCCCAGAAGGATTTATCACTCTTCTCATTAGCAGCAACCATCTGTTTTGTCCCATTTTCCGGTTTATACGATATCGTGATGACTCCCCGCTGAGAGAGTTGGCCATCGAGCTGTGTATCTCGAAGCAATGCTCGCAGTGCCACTGGCACCGTGTACTGGCCATCGACAGCTTTTGTTCTGATGTTCGCCACGGTTGCGGATTCGTACAGCACGGAATAGCCCGTCTGACGTGCCAGCGCTTTTATTGCCAGCTCTGCCTGCATGGCGGGGATGTTCAGGTCAAATACTGGCTCCTCGGTCTCCTCTGCTTGTGCAATCCGTGCGCTCGCACCCCATATCGTTATCAGTGCGAGGAGCACTGCCATGGCGATCTTTGCCAGCGTCCTGCTCCGACGCCCTGGCGCGGAATCAGCGAAGCCGTGGATTAATCGCCGCAGGCTTTGTCTATCAGTACCGCTGCTCACAAAAATCCTCTATAGCTTTGAATATTTGATTCTCCCGCAACCGCCTTTTTTATCGGCATCGACCAGGAATTCCCTTTGGAGTCAGTGTGTTATCTTGTTGTCGCCATGGCATAGACAACTGCATGCACAAGCGAAAAAAGAAATCCGGGGCGCTGTGTGATTTTGATCAAGGCGCGCCCTGTAGTAAAGTGGATCGCCAGCGTGGATAAAACGACAAGAGGAACGGGTGGATGACGAGTGGCGGGAAACCTGCCGGGGTATCCGGTATCGCTTCCATCTTCTGGCGCAACGAGGCGCCGCTCAAGCGCTTTGTGCGGCGCTTTACGTCCAACCACCACGATGTGGACGATATCTGCCAGGAGACGATCACTCGGGCGCTGGAGGCGGAGCGCGAGCGGGAGATTAGTGAGCCACAGGCGTTTTTGTACGGCGTGGCGAGAAATATCGTGCGCAAGCGGCTCGACAAGCAGTCTCGTTCGCTGATCGACTTTATAGCGGATTTCAACCCCGACAATTACTTATATAATGAGCCCCCTGTCGAGGAACGTATCGACAGCCGACAGCGTATGCTGCTCTTTATGGAGGCGGCGAAGACGCTGCCGGGGCAGTGCCAGCGCGTGTTTGTGTTGAAAAAGGTCTATGGCTATGCCCACAAGGAGATTGCCCGGGAGCTGGGCATCTCCGTCAGTACCGTGGAAAAGCACGTCGCCGCCGGGTTGAAGCGGTGCCTGGAGTTCATGCAAAAGCAGGCCGAATCGGATACCATGCGCGCGCGCGGTGATGATAGCGGAGCGACGATCGCCGCACGCGGCGACAGTGATCGCTAGGCGATCGCCAGGATAGAGAAAATGGAACGTCATATTGTGCCCCGGCAGGCACCTGACATCACGAACGAGGCCTGCTCATGGATTGCGCAGCTCGAGAGCGGGGAGTTGACCGCGGCGGACCGCGAGGCCTTTGGCGAGTGGGTCGGGCGCAGTCCGCGCCACGCGGCAGAAATTCGCCGGCTGGCTCAACTGTCGCTGGATGTCAATGTGATGGCCGACATGGCGCAGCCGCTGCGCGAGGCGGCGCGGCAGCAGCGGCAGGCGACAGCGCCAGCCGGGCGCAAGGTTCGCTTTACGGGGGGGCGCCTGGCGGCCTTCGCGACACTGCTGGTGGCCGTCGCCGCGATGGTATTGCTGCTCTCGCCCTGGTACCGCCCGGTCGGCGAGCCGATGATGGCCGCCACGGCAGTCGGCGAGCACCGGGACATCGCACTGCCCGACGGCACATTGGTCACCCTAAACACAGATAGCCAACTGGAAGTGGCTTACCATCGCCACGAGCGCAAGGTGCGGCTGCTGCAGGGCGAGGCGTATTTCGAGGTGGCAAAAAGCCGCCGCTGGCCGTTTGTCGTCTATGCCGGCGACAATACGGTGCGCGCTGTCGGCACGGCCTTTGCCGTCAGTATGATTGACCAAAAAACGCAGGTGACCGTCACCGAAGGGCGGGTGGAGCTGGCGGAAATCGGCAAGCTGTCAGAAAGAGTGGTCGAAAAGTCCGATCAGAACGAAACAAACCGCGATAGCAAGGCGCCCACCGCCGCACCGTTCAAGCCGCTGGCACTGGCCGCCGGACAGAGCGTGACGGTAACGCCGGCAGCACGGCTGGAACCGATAGTGACGACACACTCGCGCCGCGAGCTGGAGCGCGAACTGGCGTGGCGCGATGGCCTGCTGGAGTTTTCCGACACGCCGCTGGCGGAGGTCATCGCGCAGGTCAATCGCTATTCCACGCTGAGGGTTGAAATTGCCGATCCGGCGCTCGCCGAACTGAAGTTTGGCGGGATCTTCCGTGTCGGCGATACCGGGCCGCTGCTCGAAGCGCTGCGCACGTCCTATCACATAAGGGTCCACCAGATCGACGGTGACAGGACCGTCCTGAGCCGTGCCGATACCCAGGACAGTAAAGCGGCGTGGAAAAAGGCCGGGTAGTCGCTTCCCGGCCGCGCCGGAGCAGGCCGCGTTGAGCCCGGCCACTCGCGTGAAGCTGTTATTGTTCTGCGTGGCCGGCAGCGTCGGCTTCGTGGTCGATGTGCTGGTACTGCTGGGCCTGCACGAACTGGGGGTCTCGCTGTACATCGGCAGACTGGTGTCGTTTGTCTGCGCCGCCACCACTACCTGGCTGGTTAACCGGCGCTTTACTTTTCATCGCGCTGTGGCGCTCAACGATCTGAGCGTGCGGCGCGAATACGCCTACTATATGACCGCCATGTCGATGGGCGGTCTGGTGAACTATGCGGTGTTTGCGCTGCTGGTGAGCGCTGTCGCCCTGGTGCGCGATCATCCCAGCCTGGGGGTGGTGGCGGGCACATCGGCCGGTCTGGGCTTTAATTTCTTTGTTTCACACCGCTTGATTTATCGCGTCCCCGACACGTCGGGCTCCATGATGGCCGACAAGTGACGCGTGGTGCGATAATGCGCACCGCCCCGGCACGTCCCCAGAAACTGCCTATGCGGGCAGTTCGAGTATGCGCCAGCCGCGGGCTGCGGCCGCGTGGCGCAGATGGCTGTCGGGATCAACTGCCACCGGACGGGCGCACTGTGCCAGCAGGGGTATGTCCAGCCGTGAATCGCCGTAGGCGCTGGCAGCGGCCAGTGTGGTGCCCCGGCGCTGGCAAAAATCGCGCGCCAACGCCAACTTGGTTTTCCCCATCGGGTGAACAAGCGGCGGCATCCAGGTGTATCTGCCGCCGCGCTGCGCCGGCCGCGTGGCAATTACCTCGCTAAAGCCGAGCAGTGCGCCCAGCGGTTCGGCAATGAAATCGGGTGAGCCGGTCAACAGCAGGGTCGCTCGGCCGGCCCGCTGGTGCTGCTCCAATTCGCCGCGCATGGTGCGCGGTACTTCCGCGAGCAGTTCAGCGGCAAAGGCCCGCCCCAGGGATTGCACCAGCGCGACATCCAGGCCGCTGAGGTAGGCCTTGTTCTTGCGGGCCACATCGCGGCCAAAGCGCGGCAGCCAGGCGAGCGGAAAGCTGGCAAACAGGGCGGCCCGGCGCCAGTTGATCAGCCGTCTGACCCACAACTGGGCGACAAAGCGCCGCTCGCTGGACGGCAGGCGGATCAGGGTGCCGTCCAGATCGAAAATAGCGACCTGCTCAGCCACGGCCGCGGCCCTGCCACAGGAGAAATTCAATGATGACCGGCGCCCCGCGCAGTACGCACAACAGCGTGGACAGATAGACGAACGTGAGCCCGACGAACATCAATACAGCGCTCCAGTCATTCCAGAGGTCCGGCCACAGCACCGGCAGCGGCAGCATCAGGATCATCCAGCAAAACGCGATTGCCTTGATCACCGCATAAAAGCCGCGCATAAAGCGCCCCGCCACCAGCCAGCGCCCCACAGGCGTCTGCATCAGTTGAAATGGTTGGGTGTGCTGTGCCTGCACGCCATTGTCGCGGATGGCGTCCACCAGCACCCCGCGCGTAATAAACAGCAGGGGCACCCACAGCGGCACCAGGTCGAGGTCGACCAGCACAATCCACAAGCTGAGTTCGACGATGCGGTCCGCGGCAATGTCAAACAGCGCGCCGAACAGACTCTCCGTGCCCGTGCGGCGCGCAATATAGCCGTCGATGCCGTCGGTGACAAACACCAGGATCAGCAGCACCACGGCCAGCAGTTGCCCGGGCGGTGTCGCAAAATACACCAGTGCCACGACCAGCCACAGCAGCAGCAGACGACTTAAAGTAACGAGGTTGGCCACAAACTCTCCCAAATCCCGATTAAACGTTGTTGATGTTTCACGGTAATTGTAGCGCGATGGGCAAGCGGCTTGCGCCCACATACGCCCCGCCGTTGGTCAAAATAGTTGCTGCCGTCCCACACCGTGCGTTTTGGGGAGGCACCATTGGGCTGCGATTGCGTACACGGCGTCAAATCGACGTTACACGTCCTCGCTTCGAGGGAGAATTCGTTAGCGGTAACTGTAACCATCGGTAGGCATGGCACGCGACATACCCATCGGCGCCAGGGACGCCCCCGCGCCGTGAGTTCGGTGACGGCGCAGACCGCAAGGAGAAGTAAGGTTAAAAAAACCACATATCTACTTGTTTTTAATTATAAAAAAGCCCGCTATTCACGATGTGAATGCGGGCTAACAGCCTGATGTTTCGGGGCAGAAACATAGGCCAGGGGACGTGTAGCACGTGCAGGGAATGCAGCGTGCTATATTTAAAATAGCCGGTTCTGTGCAAATAGCAAATGGCCCGACATATTTTTTTCGGGCCTGTACAGCATGTGCTTATTCCCTTTTCAGGGCTTGATGGCGAACACGTCGGTCTTCAGGTGGCGCAGCACGTTCTCTGCCGTATTGCCCATCAGCGCGGCCTTGACCCCGGTGCGGCCCACCGTGCCCATCACCACGATCTGGGCGCGTATTTTTGCCGCGTGGCTGGTGATGACTTTTTCCACCGGGCCGCGTTTGCAGGTAAAGACACTGGCGGGCAGATCGAACAGCGCGGCGAGCTTCTTGATTTCCGCCTCCATGTCCTCGCGCGCCTCGCGCGCATAGGTGCCCGGGTCAACCAGGTCCAGGTCCGCCAGCAGGGTCGGCACTTCAATGGCGGAGATCACCTGCAACTCCACACCCAGCGCCTGGGATAACCACAGGGCATTGCCCAGCACCTTGTGATTCAGCCGGCGCTTGCTGGCCACCGAAGTGGACAGATCCAGCGTCGCCAGCACCGGCTTGGTGCCGCTCCACTTTTTCTCGCAGACCAGCATGACCGGTATCGGACACTCGCGCAGCAGGCGCCAGTCGGTAGAGGTGTGCAGCAGGGATTCCGAGCGGTTGCCGGTTTTTATTACCGCCGTGTACGTATCGTCGGTGCAGTTTTTTTCAATCCAGGTGTGAATATCCTTGGTCCAGACCACCTTGAGTCCCACTTTTTGTCCGGACTGGCGGTATTTGTCGATGCGCGCCTGCACGGCAGCCTCGCGCTCCTGCAGCAGGCGCTGGCGGATGGCGGTCTGTTCAGGGCCCTGCACCTTGAGCCGTTTCAGGGGCGCGTAGGTAAACGCCACCATATCGGCATCCTGCTGCAGTGACGCGGCCAGTGCCAGACCCCTGGGCGTGGCATGGCACCGGTTTTCCACATCGGCAATGATCAGTAGCTTACCCTTGTGCATGCGACTCTCCCGCGCTGTGTATTAACTGTGGCTCGATTATAGGCGCTGGGAATAAAGTGGGAAGGGGCCTGGATCAAAGTATGCTCAATTAAGTGCATCGCCATTGATCAATGCCCCGGCAAGCGTCGCGCCCGCGCCACCGGGACACCGTCAGCCGTAAAACCAGTAGGCCACCGCAATGGCCGCGGTCATTCCCGCCGCGTCGGCGGCCAGACCGCAGGCCAGCGCGTGGCGCGCGTGGCGGATACCGACGGCGCCAAAATACACCGCCAGCACATAAAAAGTGGTTTCGGTGGAGCCCTGCAGAGTGGCCGCCAGCCGTCCCTGGAAGGAATCGACACCGAAGCTGTGCATGGTATCGATCATCATGGCCCGGGCGCCGGAACCCGACAGGGGCTTCATCAGCGCCGTGGGCAGCGCGTCCACCCAGCGCGCGTCCCAACCGCCCAGCGCCACCAGGCCGCGCACGGCGCCCAGCAACAGATCCAGCGCGCCGCTGGCGCGGAACACGCCGATTGCCACCAGCATGGCCAGCAGGTAGGGGATGATACCGACGGCGGTGGCAAAGCCCTCCCTGGCGCCCTCGATAAAACTGTCGTAGACGTTGACCCCGCGCCAGTGGGCGCTGAGCAGGAACAACAGGACCAGGCCGATGATCAGCAGGTTGCTGAACAGGCTGGACTGCCGCTGCAGTTCCTGCGCACCGAGCGTGGCAAACCACGCAATCAGCGCCAGCAGCAGGACAGCGCCGCCGAGCAGGAAGCACAGCACCACGGTGTCCCACAGGCGGATACGCTGCACCCAGGCGGTGACCAGCAAACCGGCCAGGGTGGAGCAACTGGTGGCGATCAGGATGGGGATAAACACCGCCGCGGGATCGGGCGCGCCGAGTTGGGCCCGGTACAGCAATATGGTAACCGGGAACAGGGTGACCGCCGAGGTGTTGAGCACCAGAAACAGGATCTGCGCGTTACTGGCCACGTCCGGGCGCGGGTTCAGGCTCTGCAGGTCCTGCATCGCCTTGATACCCAGCGGCGTGGCGGCGTTGTCCAGCCCCAGGATATTGGCGGACAGGTTGAGCGTCATCGAAGAAATGGCCGGGTGTCCGGCGGGCACGTCGGGCATCAGGCGGGTAAACAGCGGCGACAGCGCGCGCGACAGCTTGTCTATCAGGCCACTGGCCTCCCCCACCTTCACCACGCCCAGCCACAGCGCCATCAGCCCGATCAGGCCGATGGCCAGCTCAACCGACAAGGCCGCCATATCAAACAGGGCTGCGACCATGCGCTGGAACACCGCGTAATCACCCGGCCCCAGCCACTGGTAGACGCCACAGGCGAAAGCCAGCACAAAAAAGCCCAGCCAGATTCGGTGCAGCATGCCGGCAGCTCCCGTGTCCGTGTTCTATTATCGTTCGGGCGCTGCCACTGCCCGCCCGGATTGGCTGGCGACGGCCGCTGCAAAGCGCACCGCAACCAGGACCCGGGTTAGCCTACAACTTTTTTTTTGCCCCACCAAACAGGAAGCGGCAAGCAGACCTTGCCAGTGTCAGCACCCCCGTGGTACTGTTTTTTTATCCAGTATCGGGTGGCGACATGGGCGAAAACAACGACCTCATCATCAGTCAGCGCAGCGCGCGCAAGGGCCGCGGCGCGCTGAGTAATCGGGGCAGTCGATTTCAGCCCACGAGCGCGGCCTGGGATGACGGTATCGAGGGGCCCTCGCCCGTCACTGAGTGCCGTGCCGTGGACGCGCGCAGCATCATCTCGCGCAACCGCTCACCGGATATCCCCTTCGAGCAATCCATCAACCCCTACCAGGGTTGCGAGCACGGCTGCATCTACTGCTACGCCCGCCCCAGCCACGCCTACCTGGATTTGTCACCCGGCGTGGACTTCGAAACCCGGCTGACCTGCAAGCGCAACGCGGCGCGGCAACTGAGACGGGAACTGGCGCGCCCGGGCTACCGCTGCCGCAGCATTACCCTGGGCGCCAATACCGACCCCTACCAGCCAGTGGAGAAAGCGCAGCGCATTACCCGACAGGTGCTGGAAGTGCTGCGCGACTGCGCGCATCCCGTCACCATCATCACCAAGGGCGCACTGGTGACGCGCGATGTGGATATCCTGGCCGATATGGCAGCGCGAAACCTGTGCCGTGTTGCCATCAGTATCACCACACTGGACGATGACCTGAAACGCACCATGGAGCCGCGGGCCGCGTCGGCCAGTGCCAGACTGGCCGCGGTGCAGGCGCTCAGCGACGCCGGTGTTCCCGTGGCGGTGTTGTTCGCCCCGGTGATACCGGCACTCAACGACGTCGACATGGAGAGCATCCTGCAACGCGCTCAACAGGCCGGTGCCGTCTCGGCAAACTACCTGCTGCTGCGCCTGCCGCTGGAGGTTCGCGAGCTGTTTTTCGAATGGCTGGGGCAGCACTACCCGCTGCGCGCCAGCCATGTGATCAGCCTGTTGCGCCAGTGCCACGGCGGCGCCGATTACGACAACCGCTTCGGGCACCGCATGCGCGGCACGGGAACGTTTGCACAACTGCTGGAGCAGCGTTTTCGGCTGTGCTGCAAACAGCTGGGACTCCAGCGGGGCGAGGCGCCGCCGACACGCACTGATCTGTTCAGGCCGCCCGCGCCCACGGCAGGGGATGCCCGGGCGACGCCATCCAGCGCAGCCCAGTACGAGCTGTTCAGCTGACGCGTGGATAGGCCAGGCTGTGCCAACTGCCGCGCTTGAACGGTTGCCAGCGGCCCGCGGGCACCGCCAGTCGCTCCGCAATGAGAAACCAGATAAAGGGGTTGAGGGTCATCCCGCTGTGGCTGCCGCGCACCTGAATACTCTGGGTCTGCGGATGACCGTCGACCTGCAGGGCGGTCTGCCAGCTGACGATGCCGTCCCCGCGGGAGTAGATGGAGGTCGTGGGCACCGGCGGCACCTCGTGCAGCCGCCACTGCCCGAGAGGCGCCTGTTCGGGCGGGTTCAACGCGGTAAACAGGCGGGCGAGCAGTGAGTCCTGCGTGGTGACTATCTTGACGGGCGTGCCCAGGGTGATCACCTGGCGGATACCGTCCGGAAGCCGATGCGCCAACTCCCGCGCGAAGAGGCCACCCAGGGAGTGGCCGACCAGCGAAATTTTAGCTCCGTACTGCTCGCACATGGCGTCGACACGCCGTTCCAGCGCTTCAAGCACCGCGCCGTCGCGAGGCCCCAGGTTGCGCCCCATACCCCAGCCGTGCGCCGGGTAGCCGAGCCTGGACAAGAAGCGGCGCAGCGAGAGATTGTAACCGTCGCCGCCCATGAAACCCGGCAGCACCATCACCGGGTGGCCGTCACCCTCCGGCGCCACCTGGTACAGTCTGCGGCGGCTGAACTTCAGGGCCACCAGTTCCACTACTGCCCGATGGGCTTCGGTGAGCGCCAGCAGCGCACTGGGGGATGGGCCGCCGGCCCCGTCGGCGGAGACGCCGGGCGCCCCGGCCTGCACTTGCGCGGTCGTTGCTTGCATCACGGTGCCACCTTTCATAAGCAGACTCCTTGGCAAAGCATAGCGAAGATTAGCTATCCTGAAAAGTGTGGTGACGGCGGCCGCCGCCGGGCCTTCGCGCGGTTCAACTGACACGCGGATAAACCAGACGGGACAGGCTGCCGCCCCGAAACGGCTGCCAGCGGTCCGCGGGCAGCGCCAGCCGTTCGGCGATGACAAGCCAGATGGCGGGGTTGAGCGTCATGCCACAGTGGCTGCCGCGCACCCGGATACTCTCGGTCTGGGCGTGTCCGTCGACCTGCAGCGTGGTCCGCCAGTTGACGATGCCATCGCCCCGGGAGTAGATCGCCGTGGTGGGTACCGGCGGCGCTTCGTGCAGAATATCCTGCTCGATAGTCAACTCTTCCGGTGGGTTCAGTGCAGTGAACAGGCGAGATGGCAGAGATGCCGCCATACGGCCTTTGCCAAACGGGCTACCCAGCGAAATGACCTGACGGATGCTGTCGGGCAACTCGCGGGCCAGTTCCCGGGCAAAAATCCCGCCGAGGGAGTGGCCGACCAGCGATATCTTGGTGCCATACTCCTGGCACATCGCATCGACACGCTGCTCCAGGGCCTCCAGCACGCCCTCGCGAGGACCGAAATTGCGCCCCATACCCCAGCCGTGGGCCGGATAGCCGAGCCTGGATAAAAAGCGGCGCAAGGACAGGCTGTAGCCGTCCCCACCCATGAACCCGGGCAACAGCATCACCGGATGGCCGTCGCCCGCGGGCGCGATCTTGTGCAGTCTGCCGCGGCTGATATGCAGTGCCAGCAGTTCGACGACCGCCCGGTGCGCCTCGGTGAGCGTCAGGAGCGCAGCGGGCGGGGGTACATAGGGCTCCGCGCGCATCGCAGCGACAGACCCAGAGAAATCGCCCGAATGCCTTGCCCGCATCGTTGTGCCGCCTTTTATAATCAGACTGACAGCTGAACAATAGCGAAGATTAACTTCGCAGGAAAGAGGCAGACAGTGCCTCGTTCACAGTTTGAAGAACTTTTTATTGCGGCGGTGCTGGTGATCGAGGTGGTGCCGATATCGGTGCAAGACCATGCGCGTTTGCAGGCCCCCCACGCGGGGCAGAGCCCGGCAATCCGCACGTGCACCAGGATTTTGAAGCTTTGGCGGTTGCCGCAGGAGCCTGCCTCGCCCACTATCGCGGTTTGTCCCGACAGGCGTATCAGGCACCTGTCAAAACCCGAATGAAATTACTGGGAAGAGGGAAAACCTGCCTGTTTGTCGCGCGCCTGGCGGGAAGCCCGGATGCGACAGGCCCCCAGCCAACAAGGACCAGACTGATGAACCCGAAAGAAACAAACCTGGACGACGCCGCGCTCCCGGCGGGCGTTTCAACGGCAAACCTTCACGAGTTTATCGAGAACGCCCATGCCGTTGATCTCGCCGCCTGGCTGGCGGAGCTACCGGCCGACCTGGCGATCGAGCAGATCCTGTCGCTGGCCCTGCCGCGCCGAGCGACCACATTCAGCTATCTGCCACTGACTACCCAGACGGAACTGGCGCAACGGCTGCCGCCCGGCGAACTGACACAGATCGTCACGCAGATGAATGCGGACGATCGCGCCGACCTGTTCAAGCAGTTGCCACCGCCGGCGCAGCGGCAACTGTTGGCGGACCTCGCACCCACCGAGCGCGAGGACATCCGCCGCCTTTCCACCTATGCCGAAGAGACCGCCGGTGCAATCATGACATCGGGTTACGCGGCGCTCACCACATCCATGTCGGCCGCTGACGCCATCGGTGCGCTGCGACGCGAGGCGCCCCGAACGGAAATGATCTACCGCTCCTACGTGCTGGATACCAAGGGGCGGCTGATTGGCACGGTACGCCTGCACGAGCTGATGCTGGCGGGCGCCGATACGCCGGTCGCGGATCTGATGGACCCGTCCCCGGTCGCCGTGGCACTGGACACGGATCAGGAGGAGGTCGCGCGGCTGATCACCCGCTACCACCTGACCGCACTGCCGGTAGTGGATGACGCTGGCCGGCTGGCCGGCATCATCACACGCGACGACGCAGAGGCGGCGCTGCAGCGTGAAACCACGGAGGATTTCCAGAAAATCGCTACGGTACAGCCATTTGCGGAAAGTGTGCGCCAGGCGTCGATACACGTTCTCTACACCAAGCGGATTCTCTGGCTGGCGCTACTGGTGTTCGGGAATCTCTTTTCGGGCGCGGGTATCGCCTTCTTTGAAGACACCATCCTGGCCTATGTCTCACTGGTGTTTTTTCTCCCGCTGCTGATCGACAGCGGCGGCAATGCGGGTTCGCAAGCGGCCACCCTGATGGTGCGCGCGCTGGCCACCGGCGACGTGGCCCTGCAGGACTGGCACAACCTGATCCTGCGCGAAGTGGTCATCGCCACCGCGCTGGGGGCGACGATGGCGCTTATCGTCTCGCCTGTCGGCTTGCTGCGTGGCGGCTACGACATCGCCCTGGTGGTGGGAATGACCATGGTACTGGTGGTTGTCATCGGCAGCCTGGTGGGCATGTCGCTGCCCTTCCTGCTGAGCCGCCTGCGACTCGATCCGGCGACGGCCAGCGCCCCGCTGGTTACCACGATATCGGATGCCGTCGGTGTGTTGGTGTACTTTTCCATAGCGACGAGCGTGCTGTCACCCTGAGCGCTGCTGTCCCACTCCGCGCGCAGGTGTCCCCCGCCCGTGCCGCTCACGGCCCGGTGCGGCCAATGCGTACCGCAACGACCGCTGTGCATGAACGTTGCTCTACAGTTTGGAAAATTCGCGATTGAGATCGTACTGGCGCGAGGTCACATAGGATTCCATGTCCTCCACCCGGCGCAGGGCCGCATCCAGGCGTTCGCGCGCGCGCTGCAGCCGCACGCTGGAACTGTCGCTGTAGCGAAATACCTTGCGCGGCCGGTAGTGGTGGTGTTTCTCGTCGTATTCCATCTCGACTGCCATCTCCTCGTAGACGGCATCCACGGCCTCGCTGTCATCCGCGGTGCGCCGCCGGGGTCGCGGGGCGAGCAGGAACCAGGCGCCGAGGTAGGCCCACAGCGCCAGGGTGCCGGTGAACAGGAAAGCGCCGACCCAGGTCAGGCGCACCACCCACGGCGCGACATCGAAATAATCGGCCAGGCCGGCGGCGACCCCGGCGATTTTACCCTCGCGCGTGTTGCGGTACAGATTCATGCCCCAGCCGCCGGCGCGGCGCGAGCGAAAACCGCGTTTGCCGCGCCCGCAGTCGTGCCCCCGCCCGGTGTGTGCATGATGTCGGCGATATCGTTTGCTCATCGTTTACTCCTCACTGCGCTGGTGGCGGTTCACCTGCTGGCGCCACTGCGGATGATCGTCATCCAGAATGGATTCCAGCGTGCCGATGCGTTCGGTCAATTTGTCGACTGTCTCCAGCATGTGTTCAATGGCCTCCCGGTCCTCGCGCTTCAGGCTGCGCGACGAGCGGTTCACGCTGCGGTAGTGCATGGTGATCCACATGGGCGCCACTATCACCATGAACAAGATGGTGGGGACAAACATGAATTTCCAGAATTCCATCAACTCTTTCCTCTGGCAGCGCGGCGGGTGCGCATCGCGCTGCTATCGTTATTGACTGGCGCCCTTGTCGTGCATCTCCGATTTCAGTCGCTCCAGCTCGCTGTTGATCGACTCATCCTGCTGCAGCGCGTCGATTTCCGCGGCCAGGTCCGGCGGCACATCGCGTCCCAGGTCCATTGATTCGAGCTGGCTTTCCAGGCTGTCCATGCGCCGCTCGAAGTGCTCGAAGCGCTGGAATGCGTCATCCAGTGCCTCGCGCTGTATCTGGCGCTTGACCTTGATGCGCGACTGCACCGTCTTGCCGCGCAGCAGCAGCGCTTTTTGCCTGGCCCGGGCATCGCCGAGTTTTTGCTGCAGTTGCGCGACCTCGCTGTTGAGCTGTTCGATATGCTCATCGGTGGCCTGCAGCTCCCGCGTCACGATCGACAGCTCTTCCTCAATGGCGCGCTTTTCCTGCAGTGCCGCGCGGGCCAGGTCCTCCCGCCCCTTGGCGATGGCCAGCCGCGCCTTCTCCTCCCAGCTTGCGGCCTCGGCTTCCACCTGCTCCAGGCGGCGCGCCGCGGCCTTTCTGTCCGCCAGCACGCGGGCGGAGGAACTGCGCACCTCGACCAGTGTATCCTCCATCTCCTGGATGATCAGGCGGACCATCTTCTCGGGATCTTCCGCCTGGTCCAGCATGGCGTTGATGTTGGAATTAATGATATCTGTCATGCGGGAAAAAATACCCATGCTAGCTCTCCTGTTACCTGTCCTGTCACCTGCGTGGCGCCCGGACGTACCACTTATGGCACGCGCTGATGCCCGAATGTCGAGATTGCTGTTACACGATACATGCCAATCTTCGCAAGCTATTGTTTTTAAAGCATATATTATAAAAAAGAGAAAATTCCAGGCCAATATTTGAAGTATATATGGTTATATATGCCTATATCAGGTTTATTTAACCTTCTTAATTGGTATATTTAACCTATGCGTAATACCGAAACCATGATCGGGGACTCACCGGCCCTCACCGCCACACTGGAACGCATCTCCCTGCTGGCCCCGATCAACCGCCCCATTCTGATTCTCGGCGAACGCGGCACCGGCAAGGAGCTGGCGGCGCAGCGCCTGCACTACCTGTCCGAACGCTGGGACGCTCCCCTGCTCAAGGTCAACTGCGCGGCCATCGCGGACGGCCTGCTGGAATCCGAGCTGTTCGGTCACGAGGCCGGCAGCTTTACCGGGGCCACGCGCACGCAGCGCGGGCGCTTTGAGCGGGCCGACGGCGGCACCCTGTTTCTGGACGAGGTGGCCACCATGTCGACGCGGCTGCAGGAAAAACTGTTGCGGGTGCTGGAATACGGCGAGTTCGAGCGCATCGGCGCGCAACAGACTCTGCAGGTGGACGTGCGGGTGGTGGCGGCCACCAACGCCGATTTGCGCCAGCTTGCCCACAGCGGCCAGTTCCGCCAGGACCTGCTCGACCGGCTCAGTTTCGATGTGGTCCACATGCCCGCCCTGCGCCACCGCACCGGCGATATCCCGGAACTGGCGCAGCACTTTGCCGTACAACTGTGCGCGGAGCTGGGCTGGGAACTGTTTGCCGGGTTCACTGCGGACGCCCTGACCACACTGCAGACACATGACTGGCCGGGCAATGTCCGCGAGTTAAAGAACGCAGTGGAGCGCTCCCTGTTTCGCTGGGGCGACCCCGAGCGCCCGGTAGGGACTATCGTCATCGACCCCTTCGTATCGCCTTTTGCCGACGCCGCAAGCGCGTTGCCAGCGAGCGCTGCAGGGGGCGGGGAAGAGCCGCAAAATGCAGCCGCCGCCGGGAGTGCGGGCAGCGCTGCGGCCGGCACCGGGACCACTGCAGCGCGCGCGAGTGCGCCGCACCAGCCCGGCCCGGAACCGGACGCGATTCACCAGGGCGGCGATTTCACTGCGCGGGTCAGTGCTTTCGAAAAAAGCTTGCTGGTGCAGACCCTGGCTGCGCATGGCCACAACCAGCGGCGCAGCGCCAGCGCCCTGGGGCTGAGCTATGACCAGTTGCGCGGCCTGGTGCGCAAGTATGGATTGGCGGGCGGTCGGCACCGCGGCGTTGGCGACTGATCCATCAGCACAGGCGGCGCGCACCTTTCGGCGCTGGGATCGACGCTACCGGTTCGCGCAGCGGGCGGCCCTGCGGTGGCACTGCAAGGGGCCGGCGGCAGCCCCAGGGGCCAACGCGTCAGGCGGCAACCTGGCAGAGCGCGTCGTCCACCAGATGGGACACGGACAGGTAGTGCTCCAGGTTTTGGAAAGGGCCCTGCGCACAGTCGGGCACACTGCGGTGAATGCGGAAGTCCACGCCGAGGGCGGAATGACACGCCCGGTAGAAACGGGCGTTGCGCAGGGAACTCAGGACCAGCGCATGGTGATAGCCGAATTGCCGGGACATCTCGATCAGGTAGGCGCAAAACTGGCGCATAAGCTGAATACTGCGCACGGCGGGGTCGACCACGAACCGCTCCCACATGCAGCAGAAATCCGCAACCAGGCCGAGCTCGTCCAACTGATAGTCGATGGCCGCGCCCGGGGCGATGCGGGCGCCGCCGACACAGCGCTGGCCGCTGCGGGCGATGAGTATGTGGCCACTGCGGTCCCTCTCGTCTTCGCCGCCGTCAAAATCTGGCAGACCAAGCTCGCGCCGAAAACAGCGCTCGCGCAGACCGTAGTACTGCCCCAGCAGTCGCGCATCCCGACACAGCTCAAACTCGATAGTCAAGGCAATTCCCCCCTGGTAGATGGTGTGGTGGCGATGTACCGTCGAGGCGCGCTGGCACCCTTTGACGCAGTGAGCGGCAATCGTTGGCGAGCTTTTAAACAAATACTGTGCCACAGATCACATATTTTTTATAAAACAATGGCTTATGGAGGCGATATGGGGTATGCGTAGAAATTTGTGAAAAATTGCCGGTAATATCGCGCACCTTCTGTATGCTTTTGCCGACAACTGTGCAGCGAAAACATGGATTACTCAATAAAAACAACAGGTTACGGTGTCGCAATTTGGCGACAACACTCTATTCGCGCTTTTTCTTGAACTCTTCCGGGTTGATCGCGTGGCGCTTCAGCAACTTGTAGAAGTCGGTGCGGTTGCGCTGCGCCAGCGTGGCCGCCCCCGACACGGAACCGCTGGTCAGGCGCAGCACTTTGACCAGATAATCGTGTTCAAACTGCAGCCGCGCCTCGCTGAGCGAGGGCAGGTAGTGATCCTCCAGCGTCAGGGCATCGCGCACCAGGGCCTCGGTGATGACCGGTGTGGTCGACAGGGCGGCGGTGCGCTGCACCACGTTCTGCAACTGGCGTACATTGCCGGGCCAGCGGGCGTGCATCATGACCTCCATGGCGGCGGGGGCGAAACTGGTCACCTTGCCCGCCTGGTGGGCGCCGGTGGCGCGCAGGAAGTGGCTGGCCAGCAGGGCGATGTCCTCCGGCCGCTCGGCGAGGGACGGCAGATGAAAATTGACCACATTCAGGCGGTAGAAGAGATCCTCCCGAAACAGGCCCTCGCGCATATCGTGCTCCAGGTCGCGATTGGTGGCGGAAATGATGCGCACGTCGACCGCTTCGCTGGCGGTGCTGCCGACCGGGCGGATCCGGCGCTCCTGCAGGGCGCGCAGCAGTTTGACCTGCACCGGCATGGGCATATCGCCGATCTCGTCGAGGAACAGGGTGCCGCCGTGGGCGGCCCGGAACAGGCCCTGGTGTTCGCTCACGGCACCGGTGAACGCGCCTTTGACATGGCCGAACAGCTCCGATTCCAGCAACTGCTCCGGCAGCGCGCCGCAGTTGACCGCCACCAGGGGTCCCTGGCGCTGCGTATCCGCCTGGTGTACCGCCCGCGCCAGCAGCTCCTTGCCGCTGCCGCTGGCCCCGGTGATCAGGATGCTCACGTCGGAGTCGGCCACCTGCCGCACCTGGTTGAGTATGCGCTCCATCACCGGGCTGCGGGTGACCACGTGCTCGCGCCAGTCCTGAGTCACTTCCGCACGGGATGTGCCCGACTGCGTGAGGGCAGCTCTGATCGCCCGCAGCAGCAGGTCCTTGTCCAGCGGCTTGGTCAGGAACTCGAACACGCCGAGTTGCGTGGCGGACACGGCCTCGGGAATGGTGCCCTGTGCGGACATGATGATGACCGGTACGCCGGGATAGAAATGCTGCACCTGGGTGAACAAATCCAGGCCGCTGGCACCCTCCATGCGCAGGTCGGTGATCACCAGATCGACCGGATTGTTGCGCAACAGCCCGAGCGCCTCATCGGCTGACGCGGCGCACAGGATCGCAAACCCTTCCGCCTTGAGGCGAATTTCGAGCAGTTTCTGCAAATTGGCGTCGTCGTCGACAAGTAGCAGGCAGTCCTGCATTCAGTTCTCCCTGCGCTCGCTGATGGTTGCTTCGAGATCGGTGATCGCCTTGATTTTTTCTTCCAGCAGGGCGTTCTGCTGCCGCAGCTCGATCATTTGCCGCTGCGCCTGTTCGTAGTGCTGCTGCAGGTCGCGGTACTGCCGTTGTAACTGCTCGTAACGTTGAAAGGCGTTTATCCTGCCCTGTGCGTCCTGCTCCAGGATCCCGGCCAGTTGCCGCTGGCCCGGGGAGAGCGCCTGGTCCTCGCCAAGCTGCCGATAGACATCCCTGGCGACGACCCAGGCATCGTAATCGTCCGTTTGCTGATTGAGCAGGGCAAAGTAAAACCGCTCGTCGACACTCGACGGATCGCCCATCGCCGCGAGCCCGCTGCCGACCTGAGATGCATCCAGTGTCATCACGCCAGCCCGCCAGTCCAGCCACTTCTGGACAGGCGGCTGGGCTACGGTCACCGGCCGAGGAAATTGCACGATCTGCACCGGTGGCGCACTGGCGCAGCCGGCCAGCAAGACCAGAGCGGCACCTGCGACGCGCGACAGGCGGCCTAGCGAGCCGGACATAACAGCCTGAAACACACCGGAAGTTCACTGTGGGCGACCAGCGACAGCTCACCGCCTTGAATTTCAATGCACTCCCGGGCGACACTCAATCCCACGCCGGACCCCTTGATCGGACCGGTTCTCGTTGCGGTGCTTTGAAAAAAGGGTTCGAAGACGCGCTCACGATCCGCCTTGGGGATGGGCTCGCCAGAATTGGCCACCTCGATGACCAGGTTGGCGCCTTCGCGCTGCCATACGATGTCGACACGGCCATCCTCTGGCGCGTAGTTGACGGCATTGGACAGCAGGTTGTCCAGCGTGGTCTTGAGTTTGTGCCGGTCCGCCACCCAGTCGTCGACCGCACCGCGCAGTGTCACCGCGATGTGTTTCTGGTCGATGGTGATGCGGTAGCTGGCCAGTATCTCCTGCCAAAGGGGCGCCAGCACAATCCGTTCGAACACCGGTTCGCGCCGGGACAGCGGGTTGTAGTCGACCAGGTTTTCGATCATGCGCTGCAGCTCGATGGCGTTTTCCCGGACGATGTCCACCACTGCCTGCTGTTGCTGGGACAGGTGCCCGGTCACCTGTTCCGCCAGCAGGTCCGTCCCCTCCCTGAGGCTGGCCAGGGGCGTTTTCAGCTCGTGTGAAATATGGCGCTGGAACTGCTGTTTCTGCAGCTCCGTTTCATGCAGCCGCTGGCGCAGCCAATCGAGTTTCTGGCCCAGCGCGGCGACCTCCTGCGGACCGGAGATACGGATCGTATGGCCCAGCCCGGAGGTTCCCAGCCTGTGAATTTCCTGGGTCAGTTGCTGCACCGGCTTGTTGATCCAGTAGGCGAACAACAGCAGCAGAGCCAACGTGGCGAACACCAGGAAGGACAGCTGCACGAACATGGCGTTGATCACCGCCTCCGCCTGGTCCGCGTTGTTATGCAGCAACTGCTCCACCCAGCTTTGCAGCCACGGCCGCAGTGCCCGCCGCTGCTCGCTGATGGTGGCAAAGGCGTTCTCGAAGGCCCCGGCGAGCACCGTGGTCGCCGGGCCCGGCTGCCTGGCGTTGAGCAGCGACATATCCAAGCGCTGCAGGGACTGCAGCAGTGCGAGCTCCGGCCCCGGCGCACCGACCCGCCCGCCCAGCTCCCGCAACTGCCGCAACAACTGCGTCCGCTCGTTTTCAGCCAGGCGGGCCAACTCGGGGTCGAACAGCGTCAGGTACTGGCGGGCGTGCCGCTCCAGTTCCAGCAGCTCGGTCTGAATCTCCCCGCCCAGGCGGGTGACCGCGACAATCTGGCGGGTAACGGCCCGCTCCTTTCCGGCCAGCTCTTCCAGGGTCTGCACGGTAAACAGGATCGCCAGACACAGTGGCGCCAGGGCCGTGAAAAAACCGACCAGTACAAGCTGCAGTACAGACCTGGGCCGCCAGAACGACATATTCAACCAGACGGGGAACTGCTGCGATTGTAGCGCGGCGGCGACAAAGCGCAAATCAGCCCCGGGGCCGCCACCCTGTGTTTTTTGACCCGCGCTTCCCCCCAGAACGCCCGTAGCGATCAAATCTGGTCTATAGTCCATGCCATTGCCAACCGGAGGATCACCATGACGCTATCTCTGTCAGACCCCGAGCTGCTGCGCAGCCAGGCCTATATCGATGGACAGTGGAGCGGCGCCGACAACGGCGACACGCTTGCCGTGACCAATCCCGCCAGCGGCCAAGAGATTATCGAGGTGGCCAAAGTCGGCGCCGCGGAGACGGCGCGCGCCATTGCCGCCGCCGCGCGCGCCATGCGCGACTGGCAGCGTACGCCAGCCAAGCACCGGGCCGGCATCCTGCGCCGCTGGTTTGACCTGCTGCTGCAGCACCAGGAGGACCTGGCGCGCATCATGACCGCCGAACAGGGCAAGCCGCTGACCGAATCGCGCGGCGAGATCGCCTACGGCGCGGCGTTCGTCGAGTGGTTCGGCGAACAGGCCAAACGCGTCGACGGCGACGTCATTCCCGGGCCCTCTCCCGACCAGCGCATCGTGTGCATCAGGCAGCCGGTGGGCGTGGTGGCGGCCATCACACCCTGGAATTTTCCCAATGCGATGATTGCGCGCAAGGCCGCTCCCGCCCTCGCCGCCGGCTGCAGTATCGTGGTCAAACCCGCCTCCGAAACTCCCCTGTCGGCGCTGGCGATGGCGGAACTGGCCGGGCGCGCCGGTGTACCGGCCGGGGTGCTGAACGTGGTGGTCGGCGACGCCGCCGAGATCGGCTCCGAACTGACCGGCAACCCCACGGTGCGCAAGCTCACCTTTACCGGCTCTACCGAGGTGGGCAAGCGACTGGAGGCCCAGTGCGCCGCGACCATGAAAAAAACCTCGATGGAACTCGGCGGCAACGCGCCGTTCATCGTGTTTGAAGACGCCGACCTGGAGGCCGCGGTCGCCGGAGCCATGGTCTCCAAGTACCGCAATGCCGGACAGACCTGCGTGTGCGCCAACCGCCTGCTGGTGCAGGACACCATTTACGCTGCCTTCGTGGAAAAACTGGTGGCGGCAACGGCGCAACTGCGGGTGGGGGACGGCATGGCCGAAGGTGTGGACATCGGCCCCCTGATCAGCGCCAGGGCGCTCGCGGATGTCGGCGACCTGGTGCGCACCAGCGTCGACGCCGGCGCCACACTGGCCCTGGGCGGCGGTCCCCACGAGTTGGGCGGCTTTTTCTACCAGCCCACCGTACTGACTCACGTCACCGCGGACATGCCCGTGTTTCGCAACGAGATCTTCGGCCCGGTATCCCCGGTGGTGCGCTTTGCCAGTGAGGAGGAGGCCATCGCCCTGGCCAACGACACCCCCTTCGGGCTGGCCTCCTACTTCTATACCCGGGATATCGGGCGCGTGTGGCGGGTGGCCGAGGCCCTGGAGTACGGCATCGTGGGTATCAACGCGGGCCTCATCTCCAATGAAATGGCACCTTTTGGCGGGGTCAAGGAGTCCGGTTCGGGCCGCGAGGGCTCCAAGTACGGCATGGACGACTACCTGGAACTCAAGTACCTGCTGATGGGCGGACTGGCAGACTAGGGCCGGCGACACAGCGCCGACCTCATGGCCTGTAGAGCTGGATCAGGGGTCCGTCGTCGCCGCCACCGAGGCGGCGCACTTCACGGATCAGTTCGTTGTCCCCGGCCAGCCCCAGCAGCAACACGTTGCGGAAACTCTGCGTGATCCGGCTGACGTAGCCCAGGTCATTCATCAAGGAGCTGGCCTGGAAGTTGCCCATCTGCTGGCTGCGCACGTCACTGAACACGCGATGGCGAAACTCGGCGTCAAACGTGGCGGCCTGTGCATCCACCCAGTCCAGACGCGAGCGCCACACGTCATCGGGCAGCTCCAGGCGGCTGATCTCGTGCACCTGCCGCAATACCCACAACAGGTGACGCCGCAGCTCCAGATAGTGCCGGTGGGCGAAAGAGCGATCGTCGCCCAGATAGCGGCCGAGGTTTTTCTGCAAATGCTTGGCGTCTTTCACCGCGTGCACGAGCTGCAGCGCGACCACCTGACAGGTCATCCAGAACGCCTGGTGTTCCTCGTCCAGCTCCACATTCAGACGGCTCATGAAACCCAGCAGCTCCGAATACACATCCTTGATATGGCGCCGGTAGAGTTCCTCGGCATCCAGGCTCCGGGCAACGTCCGCCCGCGCGTTCAACAGCGCCTCGTCGACCACCGCACTGGTGAGCTGCTCGATCGGCTGATAGAGGGCGTGGCAGATAACCTCCAGGCTCAGGCGGCCCAGATGCTGCAATTCCTGCACCACCGCGCGCGCAGCCGTATCCGCCGAGGCCAGCGCCGCCTCGGTAAGATAGCGCGTCCCGGTGTGCGGCACGGCACGCTGTTCGACGACGCCGCGCTGCTGGGTTTGCGTATCGGCAATCAACACCGCGGGCTCCGGGCGGTCGGGTAAAAAACGGATTAACCAGCGCTCCAATGGCTTCTGCGACGGCCAGAACAGCAGCACGCCAATCAGGTTGAACAGGGTCTGGAACATGGCCAGTTGCAACAGCGGGTTGTCGCCGGCGCCCAGTTGCGCCATCAGCCACTGGGTCAGCCACGCCAGGGGGGACAGCAGCAGCAGCGTCAGCAGACCGGTGACCAGATTGAACAGGACGTGCACCAGGGCCAGCCGCTGCCCGCCGCGACTGCCCCCCAGCCAGCCGACCAGCGCCGTGGTCACGCTGCTGCCCGCATTGCCGCCGATGGCCACGGCCATGCCCTGCCATAATTCGATTTGCCCGGCGGCCAGGGCGGCCAGAATCAGCATCAAAGTGGCGTGGCTCGACTGCAGGACCGCAGTCAACAGCAGCCCGAGAGCGACAAAGGCCAATTGTCCCAACAGGCCGCTGCCCACCTGTGCAGTCAGATCGAGACCGCCGCCAAACCCGGCAAACCCGCCCTTGATCTGGTCGATACCCAGAAAGATAAAGGCGACACCCAGCACGATACGGCCGGCGGCCTTGCTCTTTGCACCACTGAATCCGGCCAGCACGCCAAACACGAGCAAGGGCAAGGCCAGCGGGCTCAGGCTGAAATTATGACCGGCCATGGCCAGCAGCCAGATGCCGCCGCTGGTGCCGAGGTTGATACCCAGAACAATGGCGATACCGCCGGCCAGTTGAATCAGGCCGGTGCTGATAAACGCGATGATCAGCAGTGACATCAAGGTGGTCGACTGCAGCACCATAGTGCCGCCCACCCCGAACAGAAAGCCCTTGAGGGGAGTTGCGGTACTGCGCTCGAGCAGGCGTTCGAGCTTGCCCCCGGCCAGTTGCCGCAGGCCCTCCTCCAGGCACTGCATGCCGAACAGGAACAGCGCCAGACCAGCACACAACTGCAGCCAACCGCTGCTGTACCAGAAACTGAACGATAAAATGGTCAGCGCCAGCACGGAGATTAAGAACGATCTAGCGTTATGCATCGGTCAATGCGCCTGCAACTCGTACCCGCCGCCGCGGATGCGGCGGCACAGGGTCACCGGCAAGCCGACAGCCGGCCTGCGGTGTTGATTTGCAGTTAAAACTGA
>JAGRIH010000035.1 GCA_020443345.1 Halioglobus sp. | reverse complement strand
GGGATTTTAAGGTGACCACCGGGGCTGACGGTATCGGTCAAGATGAACCTCGAATAGATCCCGATGTTCCTGGCAACTAATGCCCTCTGCGATTCGGAGCCCTCTTTCGACGGCTCTGGACGCTGCAATCCAAGTGACCCGGTCATTGTTACGGTCAGAGAGAAGCTCAGACGCTTGGTTGAAAGCGTACAGAGCTGAATCAAGGCGAAATTCCGAGTTCCTTTGCTGGCGATCTCGATGGGTTGCGACTATTTGCCAAACGAGACCTGCTATCGCGACGATGACGGCGAATGCGGTAGCAATCTGCGCTGCTACTTCCCATGTAAATGATTGCGGTTCGACTGACATATGCCGTGACACCTAACAGCTAAATTCTACGGAAAGGTACGGTGAACTCCATTCCGGTTAAATCCGGTGATCTTTTTTGAACCCCACGCAAAACTGTATCACCAACAACAACTTACTCCCAAGCATATCTTCAACGGCGTAGGTAGCGCGAAGTCCACGCGTATTTTTCAATCAGTTTCGTCCAGACGTTTTTTCTTCAGACACCAAAATAACCGTTATAAAGCAATAACATATTCTTTACGTTGAGCCCGCTTTGCGCTATTTCCGTTGAAAAACCGCCTTGGGATTTCCGGAAGATACGTTGCATACGTATACGGCATGTCGCTTCGGAGCGCGGGCGAGATCACTTGTTATCGACACAGCATGCGACTCGGCCGTGCATCCGTCACCTTTCGTGAGAACAGAGTACAACTGCAATACACACTCCCGCGCACAATTTCGACAAGGTAGTCAAAGGAGGGTTTAGGGAAACCGCTTTGCTCTACCGTTGCAGCGATTGGTCAAAGCCGACCCACGAATGTGAAGGGGATAGCTCGCGCGCTATCGACCTTGCGGTAATCAGTACGCCGATGACCGCAGGTTTTTCTCGCGCGCCAGGAAAGCTGAAAGTCCGAGCAGACATTGAAAGTATGGCGCGGCACATGGAAAACGGCACACACGCCGACTCCATCTGTGTGACTCGTCGCCGTTTACTCCTCGATCACCGTCGCCGGTATGCGGTCCGCCACCAGCTCGGCCACGTCGTAGACCTTGCGCTTCTCAGTGTGTTTGGTGGCGCTGGGGGTCAGCATCAGCAGGCAGAAGGAGCACGAGGTGGCGACCTTGTCGGCGCCGGTGTCGATGGCTTCCTGCATGCGCACGTCGCTGATTCTGGCGGTGCCGCCCTGGCCGCCCCAGTAGTTGCCGCCGCCGGCGCCGCAGCAGAAGCTCTGTTTTTCCTTGCGCGGCATCTCGATCAGCTGCCCCACCGCCGAGATCACATTGCGCGGCTGCTCGACAATGCCGTTGTGCCGCGCCAGGTAGCAGGGGTCGTGGAAGGTGATTTTTTCATCGGTCTTGCCGGCGATGGACAGCTTGCCCTCGCCGATCAACTGATCGAGCAGGACCGTATGGGGTATGGTCTGCCAGTCGGCACCCAGTTCCGGGTAGTAGCGATCGAAGCTGTTGTAGCAGTGGGCGCACATGGTGATGACTTTCTGGATCTTCTGTTCCCGGAAGTCCTCGATGTTGGCCTCCGCCAGCTCCACGAACTGCATCTCGTTGCCCATCATCTTGGCCGGATCGCCGGTGCAGCGGGACTCCTCCAGTATCCCGTAGGAGATATTGGCCGCCTCGAGTATTTTCACCATCGCGCGCGCGATTTCCTGGGCGCGCTCCTCGTAGGTCACCGAACAGCCCAGCCACAGCAGGTATTCCGTCACGCCGGGCTCGAAAACCGGCACATCCAGGCCCTGGCGCCAGTCACCGGGATTGGCACTGGTGCCGACGAAAGGGTGCTCCCGGGATTCCAGGTTGCGGTTGGCCGCCGCCATGGTGTCGGGCATCTCCGAGCGGTCCATGACGAAATGGCGGCGAAACTCCATGATCGTATCCGCCGGGTTGTTGCTGACCGGGCAGACTTCGACGCAGGCCGCGCAGGTGGTGCAGTTGAACATGGCGTCAAAGCCCAGCACGTCGATCAGGTCATCGTCGTCGAATTTACCGGCCTGCAGGTACTCGGCCACTGTGGCCATGACTTTTTTCGGCGACAGGTCCTTGCCGGTCTGCGCCGCGGGGCACACCTCGTGGCAGCGCCCGCACCACAGGCAGGCATCGGCATCGAGCAGGTTTTTCTGGCTCAAATCCACCAGGCGTGCGGCGCCGAAGCGCATCTCCTCGTCCTCGTCGTCTTCGCCCTCTTCATCGAAGTCGAAGTTGATGGGGGGCAGGTTCAAGCCGTCGCGCTTGTTGGCCAGCGCCGAGTTGACCGGCCCGAGAATCATGTGCGAAAAGGGGCTGTAGGCGATCACCGCGATAAAAGCGCTGCCCGCCAGGCCGTGTATCCACCACATCAGCTTGAAGCCGAAGATGCTGCCATCCTCACCCAGCATATCGTGCAGCACAGGGCCGATGGCGCTGCCGAAAAACTCCAACCCGCTGGCGGAGGGTTCAAAAGCCAGGCGCAGGCCCTCGGTGAGAAAGCCCAGCACCACAATCGTCAGCAGGATGATCTCGCCGCGTTCGAAACCCGTGCGCGTCTTGCCGCCGGCGGTCAGGCGCTCCGGCGGGTGCAGGCGGCGCAGCAGGAAGAACAGTACGCCGACAAACAGCATGACGCCGCCAATTTCGCGCCCGAACTCCATCACTACGGCACCAAACCAGCCCTCGTAGACGGAGACGCCGACAAATTTCAGCGCATACGCCGCATGCCCGAAAATCAGGATCAGCGCCCCTATGAACAGCATGCTGTGAAAGGTGCCCGCCACGGGGCGGTTCATCAGACGCGAGGTCATCAGGCCACGGGAGATAAACGATTGTTTATTTACCTTGGCCATGACGGCCTGTGTATCGGGCGATTCGCCAAAGTAGGGCTTGCCCCGGCCGATCGCCCGGGCGCGTTTTCTCAGGCCGATATAAAGGCTGGCCAGTGCGGCGCACAGCACGACGGTAAGAACAAGGTAATCAAGTACGGTGATCTGTTCCATCGCAGCCTCGAATAGCGCCCCGAGGGCCGGGGCCGGTTAGTCTATTTTTTCAGGATGGCCGCCGTGGCATTCCCGCCGAGCCCGTTGGTTTGCGCCAGGCCGACCTTGGCATTCGGCACCTGGCGTCCGCCGGCCTGCCCGCGCAACTGCCAGGTGAGCTCGGCAATCTGGAACACGCCCATGGCTGTCGTGGCCTCGCCAAAGGACACGAAACCGCCGGACGGGTTGATTGGCAGGCGCCCGTCGGGGGTGGTTTCGCCGTCATCCATCAGCCGCTGTGCCTCGCCCGGCTCGCAGAAACCCCACTCCTCCGGAAAGGCCAGCTCATAGTAACAGGTGTTGTCCTGCAACTCGATGAAGCTGACATCCTGCGGCCCCATGGAGGCCTTGTCAAAGGCGCTGCGCACGGCATTGCGCACCTCGGTGTGCAGGTTGTCCTCCCGGGTCACGGGGTCCGCCAGGCCGCGCGGCAGCATGTCATCGAAGGTCATGGTCGCCACTGCGCTGCTGGCGACAGTGACCGGGTGGGTGGTGAACTGGCGCGCTTTTTCCGCGGAACAGATAATCGCCGCGGCCGCCCCGTTGGACACCGGGCAGATCTGGAACAGGCGCAGCGGGTTGCTCACATAGGGCGAGCCCAGCACGTCTTCGATAGTGATCGCCTTTTGAAAGCGCGAATTGGGGTTGTGCACGGAGCAGGCACGGGCCTTCACGGTAATGCGGGAAAACTGCTCTTCGGTGGTGCCGAAGTCGTGCATGCGCCGGCGCGCCAGGGTGGACCAGAAGGACGGCCCCGGCATACCGACACAGCGCTGGCGCAGGAATTCAGGGTCCGTGGCCTCCTCCACACCGGAGGTCTGGATCATGCCCTTGGGCATCACTTCGCCGCCGACCACCAGCACCATGTCGTAGACGCCGCCGGCAACCAGGGAGTAGCCCACGTTGAAGGCGTTGCCGCCAGCGGCGCAGCCGGCCGACATGTTGTACACGGGAATCCCCGTGGAACCCAGGTCTTCCACGACATCGTTGCCGTTCAGACCCCAGCCCTTGCCGCCGGAAAAGCGGGAGCTGGCCGCAGCCACTGCCTGGATATCCCGCCAGTTGGCGCCGGCATCGCGCAGCGCTTCGTTGATTGCATGACGACACAGTTCCGTGACGGACTTGGTGCCCACCACCGCGTCGCCGGTTTTGCCAAAACGGTGCATTCCCACACCCAGCACAGCAACTTCTTGCATATGAATTCTCCTTAACGCGTTCAGGGCGTCTGTCAGTTCTGGAGCTGTTTAAACTTCCACGAGGTGTGGGCCTTGCCGTCCTCGTGATACAGGGTATCGATAACCAGTTCGACCTGCGCCCCGATCTGCACCGCCTCCAGGGGGTCGATCATCTGGCCCACCATGCGCAGGCCGGCATCCAGATCCACCACGCCAATCACGTAGGGTTTGAAGGGTTCGTCGTACTTGTGCGGCGGCGGCGGTGGAAAATCCGCCACCGAATAACTCCACAGCACACCCTTGCCGCCAAAGTCGTAGTCCTCGACGTTCGACTCGTCGCAGCCGGGGTTGTGACAGTGGCTCGTCTTGGGAAAGTAAGGGGTATTGCAGGATGTGCAGCGCGAACCGTGTACTACCGCCTTGCCATCCGTTTCCGAAAAAAGCCCCGCTACACAGGGCACCCGCTGTTCGCTCATGAAGACCTCTCTTAAGCCTTGGCTGCTTTGATCAGTTCAGGTAGTACCTCGAGACAGTCCGCGACGATGCCGTAGCGTGCGTAGCGGTAGATCGAAGCGTCCTTGTCCTTGTTGATGGCAACGATCGTCTTGGCCGCGGAACAACCGGCCATGTGCTGACTGGCACCGGAAATCCCGGCCGCCAGGTACAGGCCGGGCCGGGTGATCTTGCCGGTGAGCCCCACCTGATGGGTGGAGTCGATCCAGCCCTCGTCGACGATCACCCGGGAGCCTCCGTGCATACCGCCCAGTGCCTCGGCCAGCCCCTTGATCAGGGTATTGTAGTTGTCCGGCGAGCCCAGCCCGCGCCCGCCGGCGACGATAATATCCGCGTCTTCCAGGCGCGGCCCGGTAGAACTCGCCGCGGAGGTTACTTTCAAGCGCTCTTCGACAGCGCCCAGATCCACCGACACATCCCGGCGCTGTGGGCTGGACGCCTGTGCGGCGGGCTCCGCATCGATCGCGGTGGTGACCAGGGACACGATATTTACCGGTTCGGCCAGTTCGTACAGCACATGGGTATCGCCGCCGAACGCAGTCGCGGTGACCTTCAGTGTGCCGCCGTCGAGTTCCAGGCCGATACCATTTGCCACCACCGGTATGCCCAGGCGGCCTGCCAGGCGCGGCGCGATCAGACGCGCCGGCGCGGTCTGGTTGAAGAAAATTGTCTGTGGCTTATACTGTTCGCAGTACTGGGCAAAGGCGGCGACCAGGGCGTCGGGGCCGTAGTTCTCCAGCTTGGCATCAGCAATCGTATCGAGATGCGCGACGCCGTAGCGCTCTGCCAGCTCCTGCGCAGCGGCGGCCATGCCGCCCACCACGACCCAGTCCAGGTCGACCCCGGCGGCCGCGCTGAACTGGCTGGCGAGCGTCAGCGCCTCCTCGGTACCGCCTTCGACGACATCACCCCATGAACACAAGATTACGGCCATACGGTTGATTTCCTCATCAGTGACGCGCTGAGCGCGCAAATTTAACGGTCAGGCTTCCAGTCTAGTGGCTTCCACTGTAGCCCACCAACCTGCCTTGGCTCAAATCCGGTCGATACAACTTCAATTTTGGCCCGGAAAACGCAATGTGCGACCAGCTCACCACTCCCAGTGAGGTGCGCAGGCGCCGGTACAGATCGCCGCAGAAAGCGTTGTTCGAGTTGAGAGAATGCGAATAGCGGCTCTCTGCAGGCAGGCTGCCGTTTCGACGCCTCAGTAAATCACCTTGTCGTCGATCAGTTGCCGATACGCCTGCTCCGGCAGACCGAGCAATTCCTTGAACACATAGTCGTTGTCCTGCCCGATAATCGGACCGGGCTTCACTTCCACCTCGCTGCGGCTCAGCTTCACGTAGGAACCGTAGATGGTCACATCGTAGTCGAGAGGGTGGCGCACCTCGATATAGGTGCCGCGCGCCCGGTAGTGAGGGTCGTCCAGCAAATCGCCAATACTCAGTACCGGGGCCGCGGCGACACCGGCCTCCTGCAGCTGCTGTGTCAGCTGGCGGTCATCGTAGTGGACGGTCCACTCGGCGAGCGCGGCGTGCAACTCGTCGATATGCGACACGCGCTCCTGTAGCGTCGCGTACTTTGCCTGCAGCGCCCATTCGGGATTATCCATCGCCTGCACCAGCGCCCGCCACTCCTGCTCCGTGACGACCGCGATGCTGATCCAGCGGTCGTCGCCCGTACAGGGAAACACCCCGTGCGGGGCCGCGCCATTGAGTGGGTGTTCATTGCCCTTGGTGCCGGCCACCCGGCCGTTGAGCTGGTAGTCCATGTAGGCGGGGCCCACCATCTGCATGGTGGCCTCCTGCTGCGAAAAATCGATGTGCTGGCCCTCGCCGGTGTTGGCGCGGTGCTGCAGTGCCGCCACCACGGCAAAGCCGCCGAAAATACCGTTGAATGGGTCGGCGTAGGCATTTTCCACCGGGATGGGCCCCTCGCCCTTGTAGCCCACCAGGCTGTCCAGCCCGGTAGTGGAGGTGAGGCTGAGCCCGTAGGTGCGCATGTCCTTGCCCGGCCCGTACAGGCCGGTGCCGGGCATGGACATCATCACGATATCCTCTTTTACGCCGCGCAGCGTGGCATAACCCAGCCCCATCTTTTCCATGACGCCGGGGCCGAAGTTCTCGATCACCACGTCGGATTGCGCGATCAGTTGCAGGGCCAGTTCCCGCGCGCGCGGCTCCTTCAGGTTCAGGGATACCGAGCCGTTCCCCGCCCAGCAGGCATTGTTGGACAGGCTGCGGTTGGGGCCGGGCTTGCCCTCGGCAAAGGGCGGCAGGTTGCGCGTCATATCGACCCGGGCGTAGGACTCCACCTTAAGGACTTCCGCCCCCAGGAAGGCCAGGGTCTGGCCGCACACGGGACCGGCCCACACCCAGCCGAAATTTACCACGCGTATGCCCTGCAGGGGCAGTGCTTTACTCATAACATGTCCCTTTCACGGCGCACCGGATGCTGCTAGATGATCCCTTCACTCTGGAATTGTTGGAACTGCGTGTCCGTCACGCCCAGCAGCCGAGTGTACACTTCGGCGTTATGCTGCCCCAGCAGGGGTGCCGGCGCCGTCGGCCCGCCCGGGCTGGCGGGCATCTTGAAAGGGGCCCCGAGGTTTTTCAACTTGCCCAGTTCGGGATGCTCCATGTCGACAAAGTAGTCCCGCGCTTTCAGGTGCGGCTGCTCGGCGGCCTCGGCCACGGTGAACACGGCGGTGATGGGACAGCCGGCCGCCTGGCATTTTTCCATGATCTCCATTTTGTCATGCTGCATGCACCACTCCTCGATAAACGGGTAGATAATGTCGGCGTTCTGCGCGCGCATGAACATGTCATCGAACAATTCCATGTCCGCCCACTCGGGATTTCCCATCACTTTTTTCAGACCCTTCCACTGTCCCGGCTCCAGGGTCAGCATCCAGACATGGCCGTCGCGGCAGGGCAGGATCGTCGCCGGGGCGCCCTGGGGCATACCCACCCCGGTGCGTTTGTCGTAAATACCGTCCTGTGCCACACCGCCGATGTTCTGTCCGCCGGTAAAGGCCGCGGCGATCGCCTCCGCGCAGGAGACGTCCACCAGTTGGCCGCCGCCGACCTGCGCGCGCCCGTAGACCGCCGCCGCTCCCCAGGTGGCGCCGGCGACCGCGCCGAAGTAGTCTGCGGAAAACGTACCGTGCTCCAGCGGCATTTCGCCGGGCCGGCCGCAGTAGCGCGAGCTGGCACCGGTCAGGTGATAGGCGTTGAGGTCGTAGCCGTTCCAGGCGCTGTAGGGGCCGGTCTGCCCGAACGGCGTAATGGCGATGCTCACCAGGGCGGGATTGCGCTGCAACAACTGTTCGTGGTCCAGGCCCCATGCGCGCATCTGTCCCGGCCGGTGGTTTTCTATCAATACATCCGCCCAGTCGACGAGGCGCAGGAACAAGTCGCGCCCGGCGGCGCTGCTCACATCACAGGTAATGCCGCGCTTGTTGGTATTGTTGATAAAAAACAGGCCGCTTTTTTCCGGGTGCGGTATATCCTGCGGGAAGGGACCCGCGCGGCGGGCCGCATCGCCCTCAGGCAGCTCGACTTTGACGACATCGGCACCGTAGTCACTGAACAGCTTGGCGCAAAACGGTGCTGACACCATCTGCCCGAAGTCGATTACCTTGATACCTGCCAGTGCACCCATAACTGCGTTACCCCGGCTTACACCTTGAACGGGTCGTCGATGGTCCTGCCGTCAGTATCCAGCACTTCGGCCGCCACCAGATCCTCCAGGTAGCGCGAATCCCACCAGTTCATCTGCAGTTGCTTGGCCCGGCGGAAATACAACTGGATATCGTACTCCAGCGTAAAGCCGTAACCGCCGTGTATCTGCTCGCACTTGGCGGTGGTGTCGCGGAAGGTCTTGCAGGCAAACAGTTTCGCCATCGGCGCCAGGCGCTTGATATCGTGCCCCTGGTCAAAGGCCCAGGCGGCTTCCAGCACCAGCACCTTGGCCCCCTCGACTACGGTGTAGGCATCGGACATGTAGTGCGCCAGCGCCTGGAACGCGCCGATGGGCTTGTCGAACTGCTCGCGCTCCTTGGCATACTGGACGGTCATCGCCAGCGCCCGGTCGGCGCCGCCGGTGGCCCAGGCCGCGAGCAGGATAATGCCCTGGTACATCGCCGCTTCCCAGGTGGCCCAGCCGGAGCCCTCGGCGCCGATGCGATCCGCGGCGCTGACCTGCACCTTGTCGAAAGTCACTTTATACTGGGTATCCCAGGCCATGGAGTGCTGCTGCTCCAGGGTCACGCCGGCGGCGTCCACGTCCACCAGGAACAGGTCTACGGCGTCTGCGGCATCGCCGGTCCTGGCCAGTACGATCAGCTTCTGTGCCGCACTGGCATAAAACACGTGGCGCTTGACGCCGTTGAGAACGTAGCCTTCGCCCTGTTGGTCGGCGCGCAGTTGTACGCCCTGCGGCCCGAAGCCGTTGTCGGGCTCCAGCCAGGCGTTGCTGAGGATCAGCTCGCCGCTGCCGATGGCCGGCAGCAGGTCTTTTTTCTGGGCATCACTGCCGGCCAGTTTGAGGACGTTGACCGCCATGACGGCGCTGTCAAAGTAGGGGCCGGGCGCCAGCCCCGCACCCAGCTCCTGGAAAATTACCGCGCAGTCGAGCATGCCCAGTCCCATGCCGCCGTGCTCTTCGGGCAGCATCATGCCCAGCAGGCCGGTTTCGCGCATCTGCTGCCACAGCTCGGTGGGAACGCCCACGGGGTCTTTCTCGACGGCCCTGACGGTTTCCATCGTGCTGTAATCCTCGCACAGGCTCTTGACCATATCGCGCAGGATGATTTGCTCTTCAGTGAACTTTAGATCCATGGAAAGTGCCTCTTTGCTCGCTTGCAGTATGCTGGTTTATGAACGTGATAATTGCCGTCGCCGGTCAGGGCTGCCATTGCTCGCCCCGGCGCGCCCAGGGGTTGTCGCTGTCATCGGCGGGAATGGCCACCCGCGCCTGGCACTCAGTGGCCACCTGGTCAGCGACGGTAACCGCCAGTTCCAGCTCCACCCAGCAACAGCCGACAGCGTCCGTGTCGATACCGGTCACGGTACCGCCCAGCACCATCTCGTCACCGGGGTAGACCGACTGCTTCATCTTGAAGCGCAGGCGTCCCAGCCGGCCTTTCGGCCCCGTCCAGTCGGTGATCAGGCGCTCGAACCAGGCCTGGTTGTTGGGCGTGTTGATAAAAATGTCGCGCATGCCGTTGCGCTCGATGGCGAAATCGCGATCGTGGTGCATGGGCCGCCAGTCGCGGCTGGCCAGTGCGCCCAAAATCACCGTGGTGGCGGTGACCTGCTGGCGAATCTCGGGCAGGCGCTGCCCCTGGCTTACCTGTGCGCGGGTCAAGTTCGGCACTGTTGCAGTCATTGTTCAGGCCTTTTGTATCCCAGGAAGGTGTAGGTCTCGATCCCCACCAGTTCGCCGCGCTGATTCTCGGTTTTTACGTCGATCACCCAGAAACGGCCGCGGCCAACCTTGGTGTTCTTGGGCTCGCTGATGGAGCGCACCACCTGGCAGGTGTGCAGCACGTCGCCGATGCGGATCGGCTCGTGGAACACGGTTTCACTGCCGGTCACCACCGCCTCCGGCAGGTCCAGCAGTTCCTTGAGGTCGAAGTGTGTCAGCAGGGCCTTCTGCTCACCCTCGGCACCGGGCGACCAGTAGTGCGGCCGGAACCACACCGACATCATGCTCGGCGGCGTCACCGGCCCACCGGCGATCTCCTGCGCCACTGCGGCATCCCAGAACAGCGGGTTGCCGTTCTGGGTGGCGGCCAGCGTGTTGTAGACATAGCCCATCTCAATGGGGAACGTGGTCTGCTCCTCGTACAGGCGCTGGCCGATCATGGCGCGCACCTTTTCCGGCAATGCGTCCTCGGGCAATGCTGCGGGGGCCTGGTCCGTCATGGTCTCACTCTCCGGTTCACTCCACCTTACTCCACACTGCCGGCATCGCGCAGGCGCCGGATGTCGTCGGCACTGAACCCGGCGGCGCCCAGCACGGCGTCGGTGTCGGTCGTTCCCGGCGCGGCCACCTGATGCTGCGGCTGCGCGCGCTCGCAACCCGCCAGGACGGGGCCCAATTGTGTGAACTCGCCGTGCTGCGGGTGCCTGGCCGACATAAAGGTATTGCGCGCCAGCATGTGGGGGTCGCGCACGACTTCGGAGATACTCAGTACCGGCGCCATGCAGGTGTCATGCGCGGCCAGTGCCTGGGTCCATTCGTCGCGGCTGCGGGTCAGGAATTTCTCCTGGAATGCCGCCTTCATTTCCTCCTGCACGCTGTCGTCGTACTGGCAGCCGATGTACTGTTCGAGCTCCAGTAGGCGGCAGAGGTTTTGGTAAAAATGCCCTTCGATGGCGCCGAGCGCAATCGCCTTGTCGTCGCCAGTCCGGTAGACCTGGTACCAGGCGTACTTGCCGGTGAGCACACCGGTATTGGGCCCGGTTTCCTCCCCGGTGGCGGTGTACTGGTCCAGGTACAGTGACATCAGGCTCAACACCCCGTCCGTCGCCGCGACATCCAGGTAGGCTCCCTCGTCGTTGCGGAAGCGGTTGAGCAGGGCCGAGACGATCGCGATGACCGCGTGCATGCCGCCGCCGGCGCTGTCTGCCACGGTGGCGCCGGGAATGGCCGGCCGGCCCTCGCTGTCGCGGCCGCTGCAGCCCAGAAAGCCGCCGAGCGCCAGGTAGTTGATATCGTGCCCGGCCCACTGTGAGTAGGGGCCGTCCTGCCCGTAGCCGCTGGTGGAACAGTACACCAAGCGCGGGTTGCGCGCCTTGAGGTCCTCGTAGCCCACCCCCAGGCGCGCCGCGACACCCGGCCGGTAGCTCTCGATCACCACATCGACCGTCTCGGCGAGTTTGTAGATCACCTCTTTGCCCGCCTCGGACTTGAGGTCAACGCGAATCCGGCGCGTGCCGCGACCGGCCCCGTAGGCGTGGAATACAGGGTCCGTCTGCTTGCCGCTGCTGGCGGCCACGGGGGCCACCTTGACGACGGCCATGCCGTAGTCCGCCAGAATCCGCGAAGCGCGGGCCGCCGGGCCGACGCTGGCCAGGTCCAGAACGGTCAATCCCGATAAAAAAGCCATGTGCTGCACACTCACTGCTGTCGCTTAAAAGTTCTTCGGCAGCCCGAGCGCGCGACGGGAAATGATGTTCTTCTGCACCTCCGACGAGCCGCCGCCAATGGTGTCGATCACGGTATAGGTGTAGCAGCTTTCCGCGCGGCCTTTCAGCGGCGCATCCTCGGTGCCCAGCGCCAGTTGCGCGCCCGGACCGACGATATCCATGGTGGCATCGGCGACCCGCAGGGACAGTTCGGTGGCGAACAACTTGTAGATCGAGGCCTCTACCGTCGGCGCCTTGGTGCTGTTGATGGCGGCATCCACAAACTTGATACCCAGCAGGCGGGCCACCTCCAGGTCGGTGGCCAGTTGCGCCACTTTCTGGCGGATGACCGGGTCGTCCTTCAGCGGCTTGCCGTCCCGGGTGGCCGTCTTGACGTAATCGGCGAGCACTTCCACCCGCCCGCGTATCGGCGACAGGGTAAACAGCGTGAAGCGCTCGATATCCAGCGCCTCGGCAATGTACTGGAAACCCTTGTTTTGCTCGCCCACACGGTAGTCGTCATGCACCTCGACGTTGTCGAAAAACACGCCGTTGGTGCGCTCGCCACCCATGGTGTACATGGGGTGGATGGTCAGACCCGGGTCGTCCATGCGCACCAGAAACAGGGTGATGCCGTGGTGCTTGGGGGCCTCCGGGTCGGTGCGTGCGCCCACCCAATACCAGTCGGCAAAGTGCGCGGAGGTAGTGAAAATCTTCTGGCCGTTGAGTACCCATTTGTCGCCCTTGCGCTCGGCGCGCAGGCGCATGGCCGCGGCATCGGAACCGGCACCGGGCTCACTGTAGCCCACCGCGAATTCAATCTCCGCATCGAGAATCTGCGGCAAAAACTCCTTTTTCAGCTTCTGCGAACCGACATTGATCAGGGTTTTGCCGACAATGCCCACGCCCTTGCCGATCTGCGGGGCGCCCACGGAGGAGAGTTTTTCGTTGAGCAGGTACTCGTAGATGCCGTCGCCGTCCTGGCCGCCGTGCTCTTTGGGCCAGGTGATGCCCAGCCAGCCGCGCTTGGCCAGTTTTTTCATGAAGGCGCGGCGCTCGGGGGTATCGCTGACCTGGGCCATGTTTTCCCGGGTCACGTCCATCACATCGATATGACGGTTTTCCTCAAGGAACTCATCGACCTCCTGGAGAAATTTGCGTTCTTCTGCGGAGAATTCAAAATTCATAACTCGATCCCATCCGTGTGTTAACTGGTGCGTGCTCTCGATTTTAACCCCACGGTTTCGGCCTGTGTCGCACGGGACAGGTCGAAACCGGCCTTGACTGTGTCACAGGGGGCTGCGGCCAAGGCGCACGATGGCGTCAAACCTTGCCCAGCGCGCCGCTGTTCACAACTTCTGTCACCTTGTCGCTGTCATAACCCAACACCTCGCGCAGTACCGCTTCGTTGTGCTGTCCCACTGTGGGCGCCCGCTCCGGGATTGGCAACTCGGCATCCTCGAAGTTCACCGGAAAAGCCAGCATATCGGCGCCGTGCTGCTCGTGGGGCAGGATGCGAAAGCGAGCCTGAAACTGCGGGTCCTCGACAATGTTCTCCGGTGTGTTCACCGGCGCGATCGGGGTGTTGATCTCCACGCTGAACTGCAGCCACTGCCGGGTGGTGCGGGTCTTGAAGATGTCGCGCAGGATCGCCTGCAGTTCGCGGTTGCCGCGCGCGTGGTCGGCGTACTTCGACCCCGGCCACTTTTCAAACAGATCCATGCGATCGACGCCGGCACAGAAGTTTTTCCAGAAGGCCTGTTCGGAGGCCATGAACAGTACGTGGCCGTCAGCCGACTCGTACATCTGGTAGCGCACGCCCTCCTTCATGCCCGCAGTGGCCACGGGGCGCCGCTTGTAGCCGTCGGCCTTGTTGCCGGTCACGACGTCTTCCGGGCGGCGATAGGCCATGTGGCTCTCGCTGCGATACCAGTCAAAATAGGCGGCCGCGTCGCTCTGGCCGAGCTCCATAAAGCACCCCTTTCCCGTGCTGCGCGCGCGAATCACACCGGCCAGCACCGTCATTCCCCCGATCAACGGCGCCGCGTTGATGCCGATTCCCACATGCTCGGGAATGTAGCAAAAGCCCTCCTCGTCGTAGGCCGGCCAACAGGCGCCGGACCAGGTGTCGTAGGCGATGCCGTGTGACGGCATGTCCTTGTAGGGGCCGGTCGCGCCGTAGCCGGACACCGAACAAAAGACGATACGCGGATTGATCTTTTTCAGATCATCGTAACCCAGACCATTCCTGGCCAGCGCGCCGGGTCGCGAAGCCTCTATCACCACGTCGGCGCCCTGCACCAGTTCCCGGTAGATCTGGCGCCCCTCCTCGCATTTGAGGTCCAGCGTCAGGCTCTTTTTGCCCCGGTTGAGGTGGTAGTGCATCAGCGACACGCCCTCGATAATGGGCCAGGTCATCTCGCGGATGTAATCGCCTGAAGGCGACTCTACCTTGATTACTTCGGCGCCCAGATCCGCCAGCGAGGTGGTGATGGCCGCCGGCCCCAGAATGGAGCTCTCGATAATGCGCACACCCGCCAGGGGCGCCTGATTGTCATTCATTGCTGTCATTCCCGTGTGTGACTGTCTGTGATTGTGGATGCGCCGGCGCCGCGCTGTCAGGGGCGGCGCGGGAGATGCGGCATGTCAGATAAGCCGGTCGGCGCGCAGTTTGTCGAGCAACTGCCGAGCGACTGTCGCCGGGTCGCCTTCCAGGAATTCGCAGTTGCCCTGTACCGTCGGCACGTACTGTTTTACCAGCACCACCTTGGGTGTCAGGTCGGCGTCGCTCAGCCCCAGGTCGCGGACCGACATCTGCGTCGGCTTCTTCTTCCGCGCCGCCATTTTGGCCTTGGCACTGGGAAAGCGCGGGTCGCCCAGTTCATTGCTGATCGTCACCACCGCCGGCAGGCTGCCTTCCACTACCTCGTCGCCGTCAGGTGTCGCACGGGTCACCGTCAGCGCACGGCCGTCACTGCGCACATCGCGCGCCAGCGGCGCTATCGGCATACCCAGTTTTTCGCCGATCAGCAGGGGCACGACGCCCTGGTCATCGTCGGAAGCCTGCCGGCCGCAGAGCACGAGATTCGCGCCGCCGTGCTGTTCGATGTAGGCAGACAGGATATTGGCCACCACGTGGGCATCCGGCTCGATGCCCTCGGGATCGATCGCCACGATCTCATCGGCGCCGAGCGCGGCGCAGTACTTGAGCATGCTACCCTGATCAGAGCCCACCGAAACCACCGCTATCGTGCACTGGACCCCGGCATCGCGAATGCGCAGCGCCGCCTCCATCGCCTGCTCGTCAAAGCCGTTGATCAGGCGTGGGATGGCGGCCACTTCCGGCGTCTTGCCATCGGCAGCTATTTTCAGGTTGCCGGACAGCACATAGTTGTTGACCGCATCGGGGTCCAGCACTTCCTTGACGCATATGACGATACGCATGTCGTTCCTCTCATCAATCAAAGGGGCTTACACGATCGGGAATCGGGCCCTAGACTCATTCGTTTTCATCCAGCAATTGAATGCTGCCTTCCTCGCACCAGACCGCTTCGTTGGCATAGGCCTCGGGCTTGACGGTCAACTGCGCCAGCAGGTACCAGCGCCAGGGGTAGTCGCCAAAGTCGCGGTAGTGGCCGGTGAGGGTGCCGACAAAATACTGCCGCCCGGCGTACTTGGTGCCCTCCACGCCGGCACCGCCTTCACACGCGGCACGCCGGCCCTCGTAGTCGCCGTTAAAACCCGTCACATAGGGCGGCTGGTCGTTATCACTGGAATCGTCCACGAACGTACCTGCTAGGGTCTGGTGTGCCTAGTCGTCGTCGCCGCCGCAGAGGCGATCAAACACATCGAGCGTTTCTTCGATCAGGTCGGACAGCACCTGGCGGGCGGGCTTCATCGCAGTGACGTAGTGTACGCCCTGCCCGGCCGCCTCGAACATCAGATCCTTGCGCTCATGATCGAGCGACGCCTGGATGTAGTCCGCCGCGAGCATCATCTGCAGCGGCGCTTTCAGGACCGGCGGCGCTTCGGGCTTGCGCCACTCTCTGTGCCAGGGGCTGATGGTGGTGCGCATGGTGTAGCCGGACACACAGTCGGAGAAGACCGCGTCCTTGGTCTCACACTCGAGAATGCGCTCCTTCAGGCCCTGCTTGACATCGGATTCACGGCTGGCCAGCCACAGCGTACCGGTCCAGACGCCGGCGGCGCCGAGCGCCAGCACGGCCGCCAGGTGGCGCCCGTGGGTGATGCCTCCGGCAGCCAGTACCGGAATGTTCTTCTCCTGTGCCAGGTCGACCACCTGGGGCACGATGGACAGGGTGCCGATCTGGCCGGTGTGCCCCGCCGCGTCAAAACCCTGGGCAATGATGCAGTCGACGCCCGCGTCGATCTGTTTTTTCGCCTGTTCCGGCGTACCGACCAGACCCCACACCTGCATGCCCTGGGCGTGGGCGCGATCCAGCAGAAACTGCGGAGATCCCAGCCCCGAGGCGAAAACCGGGACCTTTTCCTCAAACATGACTTCCATCTGCGCCAGGGCCCGCTTCTGGTCCAGACCACCCCAGGTGTGGGTGTTGGGGGCCTCCTTGGGCTCGGGCACGTTGTACTTGGCCTTGATCATCTGCTCGTAGTCGCGCGATTCCTGGGGAATCATGGCGAGCAGTTCCTCCACGGTTTTTTCCTCGGGCACCGAGGCCGGCAACACCAGATCCATGCCGAACTTCTTGTCGCCGATGCGCTCGCGAATCCATTTGATATCCGCGCGAATGTGCTCCGGCGGATGCATGGCCTCGCCCAGCACTGCAAAACCGCCGGCGTTGATCACCGCCACCGCCACGTCTTTACAGTGCGTGAACGCAACAACCGGATACTCTATGCCAAGCTGCTCACACAGTTGGGTGTGCAATGGATCGCTCATATCGTCCCTCGTCTGGATCATCAGGTGAGTTGTGTTGCTTCGACTGTAATATCTATTTCAGCCAAAATAAACTGCGGCAACCGCGCAGGCAGGCCGATGGCCTGATATGAAGTTGGATAGGCCGTATCCGATTCGCGCTTTGCGAACCCGCCGCGCGGGGGACATAACGGTTCCCCGCACCCCCGAGGGGCGGCTCGATTGCGCTGTCGGACCGCGGCGATCCGGCGGCCGGTGCGCCTGGCTCTGGGAAACAGTCCGACTCCGACAGGCTCTAGACCCGTTTGGTCGGCTCTATACCGGTCAGTCGCGCCAGGTTCAGGCCCAGGATATTGGCTTTGTCCTGGCTGCTGAGCTGCTGGTAGCCCCAGTTCTGCTGCAGTTCCTCGGGCATATCGAAGTTCCTGATATAGTCGGTGATGCGCGGCAGGTCGTCGAAAGGCAAATCAAAGCCCATGACGATCTGCTCCGAGGGCATCCACTGCAGCGCGGTGCCGATGGCGTGGTAGCCGCGATAGGGCGCGCGCTCGTACCAGCCGATAATCCCGGAAATACTCATGTAGAGATTGCTGTGCTTGCCGCACAGGCCGATGAGCTCTTCGGTGGTCGGCCAGCCCGCGTGGTAGGCGATGATCTTCAGGTCCGGGAAATCCAGCAGCACGTCGTCCAGTTGCTTCACTTCACAGTGGCTGCCCGGCTGCGGATTGACGTAGGCCGCGCCGGTGTGAATGGTCAGCGGTACACCCAGCTCCTGCGCCTTTTCATAGTAGGGCCACAGGCGCCGGTCGTTGATCGGGCCCGCGTCTTCCGGCTGGTAGATCTTGCACAGCTTGGCCTCGCGTTCCTTCACCAGATACTCCATCTCCCAGATCGCGTTTTCCAGGCCGCGCTTGATGATGGGGCCGCAATTGGCCTCCAGGTACATGCGTCCCGGATAGGGCTCGATCTGCTGCATCATGAAACCGTTGGTGGACATGGAGACGGTGCCGCCCGAGATGTCCATCATCGGTTCGCGCAGGCAGAACGCCACGTCCACGCGGGCCTCGTCCATGTACTTGATCAGCGCGGACGCCACCGGCTCGGGCCACTCGTCATCCAGGCTGCGGCCGGCCCAGGCCTTGAGTACTCCGCTGACACTGGTGCCAAAACGCGCCATCTGCGGGTAGTAGCCGATTTCGCTCATGGTCTGGGGGTTCATGAAATGAAACTCGGTCATCGCGACGAAATAATCTTGTGCATCACTCATACTTTTTCTCCTGGTTGTGGTTCTCTGTATTGATGGCTGCCCGCCCCGTTGGTTCCACCGACAGGCTCCTGATTATGTTTTGTTCGCAGTCGACGCGTTCAGGAACGCCGGCGCCTCGCCCCCGCCATGTACCAGCACGTTGGCGCCGGACATGTAACTATTGTAGTTCGACGCCATCACCGCACACATCCTGCCGATATCCTCGGGCAGGCCCATGCGCTGCAGGGGGATGGTGCCGGCCACCGCGGCGACTCCCGCGTCGTCGCCGTAGTGCAGGTGGTGCATTTCCGTCTTGATCAGCCCGGCAATGATGCTGTTGATGCGCACCTTTGGCGCCCATTCCACCGCCAGCGAGGTGGTGAGATTGTCCAGACCGGCCTTGGCCGCGCCGTACACCGCCGTCCCCGGGGACGGGCGCACCGAACTGACACTGGAAATATTGATGATCACGCCGCCGTCCTTCTGCTGCTGCATGGCGGCGTTGGCCGCCCGGGCCACCAGCAGCGGCGCGACCAGGTTGAGTTGCAGGATTTTCTCGAAGACTCTGGGCTCGGTATCGGCCACCAGGCCAAACGGGGTGCCACCGGCGTTGTTGATCAGTACGTCGAGGCTGCCGAAGTCTGCCCCGATAGCGGCTACCAGGCCGTCTACCGCGGCGGCATCGCGCACATCCAGCGCGCGAAAATGGGCCCGGTTATCGCCCGCCGCGGGCAGGCTGTCCGGCTCGCGCCGGGCGCAGACGACGACCCGCGCACCCTCCTGCAGGAAGATCTGCGCAATGCCCCGCCCGATACCCTTGGTACCGCCGGTAACCAGGACAACCTTGTTTTCCAACCCCAGTGTCGAAGCCACAGCATTCCCACGATAGCCTATCGTATTCGATTATAGATGAGTTGCACGGAGCGGGCAGAGGACACCGGCATGCCGGCAGATCGCAAATGGACCAATTAGTATCAGAATAGGACACACGCTTGGCCGATGTCACCGGGCAGCCCCGACGCCGCAGCGAGCCCGGGCCGCAAGCCAGGACACGGGGCACCGGGCCGGACTAGTGCGCCGCGCCGCGGTAATCGGTCAATTTCTTGCCGGTCCAGCTCTTGAAGGCGCGGCGAAAATTGCTGACGCTGTTATAACCCAGCAGAAAACCGATTTCCTTGGGCGCCAGCGAGGTGTGCTCCAGATACTGAATCGCCAGGTCCTTGCGCGTCTCATCCAGGATCTGCTGGTAAGTCAGGTTTTCCTTGACCAGGCGCCGGCGCAAGGTTCTGGAGCCCATCTTCAGCCGCGCCGCCATCTCCTCCAGGGACGGAAACTGGCCGGGGTTCTTCACCAGGTCATCGCGAATCTCGTCGGACAACAGGTCACTGTGCTCGAGCCTGTCCAGAATCTGCCGGCACTGCTGCTCGCAGAGTTCGAACACCTCCTCGTTGGCGAGACTGACCGGGTAATCGAGCGTCTGGATATCGAACAGGATAATGTTCTTGGGCTGGTTGAAATACATCGGGCAGTCAAAGCGTTGCCGGTAGGCGCTCAGGTCGTCCGGCTGGCCGTAGGTCAGGTGCATCTCCAGTATGGGGTACGGCCGATTGGTCACCTGGGACCCCAGTGCCATGGTCTGGCTGACGAACTCCTCGATAGCGAACGGCAGCAGCTCGCCCAGGGGAAAGATCTCCCGGATTTCCGAATACCACTTGCCGCTACTGAGGTCGTTGATGGTATGCAGAATACGCTCATCCAGTACGCTGTACTTGTTCCACATCTCGCGGGCCCGGGACATGGTGGGGCTGCTCAGCGCAGCGTAACCCAGCATACCCAGGTCGCTGATCTTGAATTCGGCGCCCAGGGCAATGCCGATATACGGGTCCTGTGTCAGGCGCATGATGTTCTGGATGATTTTGCGGTACTGTCGGGGATTGGGGCGAAACGCAGCGGCTTTTACGTCCTCCTCGCGCAAACCGCTCCCCTCCAGCACCTGGTCGGACGAAAACCCTCTGTGCAACATGCGCCGGAGGTAGAACGACGTCTTGTTGATTGCCTTGTATTCGCCTGTCACGATGCCCCTTCGCCCTGTGCCTTTGCCGGTGCACGCCCGCACCGCAATACTCCGCGGCCAACTGCACCCGGCCACCGGGGCTGCAGCCAGCCGCCGCGGACGGCATCGCTGCCGCAGCAAGCCGCTGCAAAGCGTGCCACCCCATCCGTGCAGCATATCAATTATGCAAACAAAATCAACAACTTATCACTGCACAAAAGGAGTCTGGCCACCTGCCTGTGCGCGGCGTCCGGGGCGTTTCAAGGCGCAGAAAATACACCATCACGGCACCGCGAGGCAATACGCCGTGGCGGCCATGCGAATGCGGCCGGGCGGGCGGGTTCTGCCGCGTTGTTTTCGCATTTGTTTTGGTGTTTTATTTTGCCCTTACTTATAATAAAACGACATGACATATAACCGTTCATAAAACAGGACGAAACACACCATGCGGGTACTGGTTACGGGAGCGACGGGCTTCGTCGGCTTTCATACGTCCGTTGCTCTGCAGCGAGCCGGCCACAGTGTGCGCCTGGGCATCCGCAACGTCGACAAGATGCAGCAACTGTACCAGGCCCACGGTATCGAGGTGTCCGATTTCGCCGTGGGGGCGATTACCGACGAGGAAGCCGTCGCCAAAGCGCTCGACGGCTGCGATGCGGTGGTACACACCGCGGCGATGGTCAGCATGGACCCCTCACTGGCGGAAACCGTCCGCCAGACCAACGTGCGCGGCACCGAACTGGTTATCGGCGGCGCCGTGCAGCGCGGGATCGAGGCCATTGTCTATGTGTCCAGTGTCACCGCGATTTATGACCGGCATGCGCAGACCATCAATGAAACCTCGTCCCTGGGTGAGGCCACTTCCGGCTACGGCCGCTCGAAAATCGAGTGTGAGAAATACGTCAGAGGGCTGATCGCCGGCGGCGCACCCGTGGCCATCACCTATCCGTCGATGATTGTCGGCCCGGATGACCCAATGCTGAGCGAGGGCAACCAGGGGGTGGCGTATTTCATCCACAGCGCGGTGCCGATCACCACCACCGGCGCCCAGTTTACCGATGTGCGCGATCTGGCCCAGGCCCATGTCAAGTTGCTGGAGGGGCGCAAATCCGGCTCCTACGTGGTCGGCGGGGGCTACCTGACCTGGCGCGAACTGTACCACGCACTCAACGGGATCACCGCCAGAAAGGTGCGCAAAATACCGATGCCGCGCTTTCTCTTTCGCATCATTGGCAGCCTGGTGGATGCCGCGGTGCACATCAAGCGCTTCGATACCCCGATATCGCGCGAGGCGGTGACCTACACTACCGAGTGGGTAGTCGTCGACGACAGCAAGCTGCACCGCGAACTGGACCTCGACTTTCACACGGTACACGATACGCTGCGCGACACAGTAGAGTGGCTGGCAACGGCGGGCCATATCGACCGGAGCTGGGTGCGGCAGGAGCAAAGCTGAACACCGCGACGACCGCGTGACTGGCCGTTGCCGGGAGCGTTGCCATTGCGCGTTTTGTAACCAGATAAATTAACAATCAATTCGGAGGTGGCTGTGAAACAACTGGGTGTTCTCGATACGGCCTTTGTCAACCTGGAAACCGGTCCCACCCCGCAACACATCGGCGGACTGAGTATTTACGATCCGTCGACCGCGCCGGATGGCTTCGTGCGGTTCAAACAAGTGCTCGCCAGTTTCGACCAGCGCCTGTCCAGGTTGCCGATCTTTCGCCAGCGGCTGGTGGAGGTGCCGGGCGGACTCGATCGGCCCTACTGGATCGAGGACGAACGCTTCAATATCGAATACCACCTGCGGCACGTGGCGCTGCCCGCGCCCGGCGACTGGCGCCAACTGATGATCCAGGTGGCGCGGCTGCATTCGCGGCCGCTGGATATGTCCCGCCCGCTGTGGGAGTGCTATGTCATCGAGGGGCTGGACAACATCTCAGAGCTGCCCAAGGGTCTGTTTGCGGTTTATACCAAGATGCACCACGCCCTGATCGACGGCGCCGGCAGCGAGGCCTTTATGTCGGCCCTGCACGACCTGGTGCCGAACCCGGAGCCCAGGGCGGAGGAAGAGCGCCAGCCAGTGGCCATCGAAAAGCCACCCGGGCCCATGGCGCTGGTGGGTCGGGCGCTGGTCAATCGCACCGTGAATACCGCGAGTATGGCCCGTGGTTTTTTCAATGTCACCCGCGATGTGGCGAAAATGGCGATAGATATCAGCCGCGACAAGATACCCATGCCGGACATCCGGCCGCCGCAAACCCGTCTCAACAAGCCGGTTGGACCCTACCGGGTCGTGGAGGGTGTCGCCATTCCGCTCAAGGACTTTATGGATATACGCACCCGTGCGGAAGTCAAGATGAACGATGTGGTGCTGACGGTTATCGGCGGTGCGTTGCGCAAGTACCTGCTGGCCTACGACGACCTGCCGGAGGAGTCCCTGACCGGGTCGGTACCGATCAATATGCGCAAGCGCCGGGCGGAAAATGACGAGGCCAACCAGGTGGGCTCGGTGTTCTCCAAACTCCACACCAATATCGCAGATCCGCTGGAGAGAATGCGGGCCATCAAGGCGAGTATGGACGACGCCAAGGTATTTACCGAGAATTCCCCCCTGGCGGACGGCATCAAGCTGCCGGGCGTGTTTTCGCCGATGATCGCCCGGCCGCTGGCCCGGGCCTACTCGGAAAAATACCTGTGCCGCTTCCTGCCGATGAGCATCAGCACGGTGATTTCCAACGTGCCGGGGCCCAACTTCCCCCTGTACTGCGCCGGTGCACAGTTGGTGCGGTTTTACGGGCTCGGTCTGTTGACCCCGGGAACCGGCCTGTTTCATCTGGTGTTCAGCTACAACGGGATGGTGACGATCACTATTCTGGCGGATCGCGGCATCGTGCCCGACCCGGCCTTTTACCGGCAGTGTCTCGAGGAGTCCTTCCGCGAGGTGCAGCAGGCGGTGTTGGGTGAACAGCCCAAACGGGCAGGGCGCAAGAAATCCGCCGCGGCCGGCCGCGTGAAAAAACCGCGAGCGAGCAGCAAAAAGAAAACCGCCGGGCGGCCGCGAAAAGCCGCAGCTAGCGCGTGACAACCACAGTCTCCACGGCAGCCTGTAACGCAGCTTGCCAGTGAACGCGCTGAAAAAACTGCTGTTGGGAATCCTGGCGCTGGCGGCCGCGACGGCCGTCGTCGTCGCGGTGTTGGTTTATCTGCACTCCGACCCCATCCCGGCGGGAACTGACAGTGCCGCCAGGCTGGCCAGCGGCCCCTATCGGGTCGCGGTACATGAGCATACCCTGACCGACACCAGCCGCCCGACCGACGCCAACGGCACCTATCCCGGCGCCGCGTCCCGCCAACTGCCGATCAAAGTCTGGCAACCACAACGGGACAGCGGCGCCATGCCGGGTACCAGCGGGGGCTTTCCCCTGCTGGTGTACAGCCACGGTTTTTCCGGAACCAGGGATGACCCGCAATACCTGGCGCGCTTTCTGGCCAGCCACGGGTATGTGCTGGTAGCGATGGATTTTCCACTGACCAACCTTCACGCACCGGACGGTCCCGCGGTGATGGATGTCATCAACCAGCCCGGCGACGTCAGTTTCGTGATCGATACCCTGCTGGACTGGAATACGGACCCTGACAGCGTCCTGTACCGGCAACTCGACCCCGAACGAATCGCCCTGATCGGCCATTCCCTGGGCGGCATGACCACGGTCCTGGCCACCTATCATCCGCGCCTACGGGACCCGCGCGTGGCCGCCGCCGTCTCCCTGGCCGGACCGCTGGAAATGTTCGGGCGCCAGTTGTTTGCACCCTACGACACGCCGTTTCTGATGCTGGCCAGCGACACCGACCCGATGGTGGATTACCACAAAAACGCGGGCGTACTGCTGCAGCGGGTCAACCATTCCGTGCTGGTCAGCCTGCACCGGGCCTCTCATACCGGCTTTACCGACCAGGCCCGCTACCTGCGGTTTCTCGACAACCCGGACCGTCTGGGTTGCGCGATGGTGGCAACTGCCGTCAATGAGGAAACACCGATGGAGGACATGCCGCTTTACGATCTGCTGGGCAGTGAACAGGAGGGCATCCTGCGGGCGCCGCCGGAGGGCATATGCCTGGGCAAACTGGAGCCGGCGATGCCGGTGGGACGCCAGCACGACCTGACCAAACTGGCGGTGCAGGCATTCCTGGGAGCGGTCTTTGACGCCGCCATCGAAAGCCGGCAGCGCGACGAGCAGTATCTGCGCGCCACGCTGCCGCGGGAAATCGACGCTGTTCGCGTGGCTGGCGACCTCGCACTCGATGCCGTGCCGCCGTGACGGTGTAGACTACTCCAGACGATCCACACTCGCACGGCAAAACCCTATGGACTCCCCCGCCGATACGGCAGCGACACTGGCAGGTCTGGCATTCACCCTGCCCGCCGCAACGCCGGCGTGGGACTACTGCGCCGCGCTGCTGCGAGGCCTGGGCGCGACGTCGACCTGTGCCGGTGCACGCGAGCCGGACACGGCGTTCCAGGTCGCCGCGGACTGGGCGCACTCCGGGCTGGTCCCGCTGACCGGGCCGCCCGACGGCCCGCCCCGGCAGGGACCCGGCTGCATTCCCAGTTGCGCGCGCGGCGCGCTGGATGCGCTCAGGCTGCTGGCCGGTACCGCGCTGCTGCCCGGCTGCGACGGTGCCACCGTGCTGGGCGAACGCGCGGCGCTACTGAACCTGCAGCGCCGCGGCGCGGTCTCTGCTAACGGCAGTTGCCGGCTGCTGCGCACGCGCGACGGCTGGCTGGCCTTGAACCTCGCGCGCGAGGATGACTGGCAGTTGCTGCCCGCCTGGCTCGCGGCGACAGCGCACCAAGAGCCGCACACTGCACCCGGCGACTGGGCCGCCATCGAACAGCGGGTTGCAGATGAGGTGCCACAGCCTCTGGTAGAGCGCGGCAGGCTGCTGGGCCTGCCACTGGCCGCGGCGGGCACCGCACCGCCCGCCCCCACCTGGTTCCGCCTGCACTGCGCCGGCGCCCGTACAACACCGCGACAGATGCCGCGCGACCGGCCGCTGGTGATCGATCTGTCCGCCCTGTGGGCCGGGCCCCTGTGCGCGCACCTGCTGCAGGCGGCCGGCGCCCGGGTAATCAAGATCGAATGCCGGGGCCGGCCCGACGGCGCGCGCCGCGGCAACGCCGCGTTCTTCGATTTGCTCAACGCCGGCAAGGAATCCGTACTGCTGGACTTTGCCGCCGCGTCCGGCCGGCGCCAGTTGGCCGCCCTGCTGACGCGGGCCGATATCGTGATTGAGGCTTCCCGGCCGCGGGCGCTGCGGCAACTGGGTGTCGATGCCGAGGCGCTGGTGACGGCCAGTCCGGGGCTGGTGTGGGTAGCGATCAGCGGCTACGGCCGGCGCGAACCCGGGGCCAACTGGACGGCATTTGGCGATGATGCGGCGGTGGCCGCCGGCGTCGCGGCGGCTACCAGTGACCCGCCCGTCTTCTGCGGTGACGCTCTGGCCGACCCCCTGACCGGCCTGCACGCCGCCGTGGCCGCACTGGCATTCTGGCGCTCGGGCAGGGGCGGCCTGCTCGATCTCTCCCTGCGCGACACCACTGCCCATTGCCTGCAGTTCCTGCCCGACGTACCGCGCGGCGCAGTGGCGGGCGAACACGGCGCCTGGCACCTGCACAGCGGCGACCGACGCATCGCGGTCCAGGCGCCGGTGGCCCGCCGCAGCGACAGTCCAGCGCCGCGCCCGGGCACGCACACCGCGCGTATCGTGCACGAGTTCCGGCTGCCGTGTTGATCAGCGGGGCCGAAATTGCAGGCTACCGTCCGGTGGATCTGCGCTGCACGGGGGAGAGGATCGTCGAAATCGGCGTCGCGCTGCAGCGCCGTGCGGGGGAAACCCGTCTCGATGCGGGCGGTGGCGCCCTGCTGCCCGGCCTCCACGATCACCACATCCATCTCTACGCCCTGGCGGCGGCACAGCTGTCCGTAGACTGCGGTCCGCCGCAGGTGACGTCGCCCGGGGCGCTGGCGCGCGCATTGCAGGGGCGCGCATTGCAACTGCAGCAGCGCCACGCACGACTCCACCAGGAGCCCCCCGGGACGACGGGCTGGATCCGCGGCACCGGCTACCACGACAGCGTAGCCGGAGCACTGGATCGCTGGCACCTGGATCGGATGGTGGCCGAGCGGCCGGTAAGGGTGCAGCACCGCAGCGGCAAGCTGTGGATGCTCAACTCCGCCGCCTGTGCACTCCTGAACCTGGACAGGCCCCGGGCGCATCCGCTGGTCGAATCGGGAATCGAGCGCGATGACAGCGGTCGCGCCACTGGCCGCCTGTTCCGCCTGGACGACTGGCTGCGCGATCAACTCGGGAACCGGGACGTGCCCGATCTCTCCCACACCTCGCTACAACTGGCCGGAATGGGCGTCACCGGTGTCACCGATGCCACACCGACCAACTCCGCCACACTGCTGGCCTTACTGACCACAGCGGTGCAGTCCGGGCAACTGCTGCAACGGGTACTGCTCATGGGGGACGAACAGCTACCGGAACCCGGTCACCGGCTGCTGACGCGCGGGCCGCTGAAGATCCTGCTCGACGACTACCGTCTGCCGGCGTTCGATGGGCTGTGCGAGCGCATTGCCCGGACCCACTGCCAGGACCGGTCAGTGGCGATTCACTGTGTGACGCCGACGGAGCTGGTCTTCGCGCTGTCGGCCCTGATCGAGACCGGCTCTATGCCTGGGGATCGCATCGAGCACGCCTCGGTCACCCCCGATGCGGCGCTCGCCCTGCTGCGGGACGCTGCGGTCACCGTCGTGACCCAGCCGGGTCTGGTCCGGGAACGCGGTGACCAGTACCTGGCCGAGGTCGAGCGCCGGGAACAGCCCTGGCTGTATCGCTGCAGAAGTCTGGTGGACAGCGGTATACCCCTGGGCGGCAGCACCGATGCCCCCTACGGCAGCGCGGATCCCTGGTCCGCCATGGCTGCCGCCGTGCAGCGCAGGACGCGGTCTGGTCAAAATATCGGCAGTACAGAGCAGTTGTCACCGGAGCGCGCACTCGCCCTCTTTACCTCGTCAGCCACGGCGCCCGGAGGACCGCCCAGACGCCTTGCACCCGGGATGCTGGCGGACTTGTGCCTGTTGGATCGCCCCTGGGCCGACGCGCGGGCACGCTTAACAGCCGGCGATGTGGCGGCTACTATTCGCGGTGGCGAAGTGATTTACCGGCGTGACACCGCGCAGACGCCGCCCCTGGACTGAGCGGCACAGCGCGCAGCTACCGGCGCACCGCCCAGCGCCAGCCCTACAGCACAGGAGGTACGCATCATCGACCAGCCCATGCCGGCGACGTCCCTGGCGGTTCTGGCACCGCAACTGCTCTCGCCCTGCGCTCGGGAGCGTTTTTCGCCGCTCAATGGTACCGCCTATGTGCTGCTGGATGCCGATGACAGCGGCCACGGCCTGAGCCCGACGCAGCTGCGGGCGGCCTGCGCGGCCCTGGCGCAACTGCCCTGCCCGGTGATCGGCCTGCGCCGCGCGGACGGCACCGGCGCCGCAGCGGCAGCACTGCTGTCGTCACTGGACGTGGTGGTCGGCTCGACGCAGGCAGCGCGCCCACTGGTCAAAAATATCCTGCGCGCGCCACTGGCAGCCATGACCCTGGTGCAGTTATTGCGGCACAACGAGCGCGCCAGTATCCACCAGGGCCTGTTCGCCGAATCGCTGGCCTACGCCGCGCTGCAGGGCGGCCGGGAATTTGCCGACTTTATGGCGGCCAGGGACGCCAGTCGCAGGCCGGGCGAGCGGGCGCGAGAGGCTGCACCAGCGGTGCTGGCAGAGCGCCGGGAGGGCGAGCTGTGGCTGACCCTGAACCGGCCCGAGCGACGCAACGCCTACTCCATCGCCATGCGCGACCAGTTGCTGGAGGGTCTGCAACTGCTGGCCAGCGACACCGCCATCGCACGGTGTATCATCCGCGGTGCGGGCTCGTGCTTCTGCGTGGGCGGCGACCTGGACGAGTTCGGGCTGTTTGACAACACGGCCGAGGCGCACGCGATCCGCTCCACACGCAACGTCGGCCTGTTGATCGCCGAGCTCGCCGGGCGCATCGAATGCCGCGTGCACCGATCCTGTATCGGCTCGGGGCTAGAGCTCCCCGCTTTCTGTCACCGTATCGTGGCCACCGGGGACACCACGTTTCAGCTGCCGGAAATCACCATGGGCCTGATTCCGGGCGCCGGCGGTACGGTCAGCGTACTGCGGCGCATCGGGCGACAGCGCACGGCCTGGCTCACGCTGTCCGCAAAAAGGATCAGGGCCGCGCAAGCGCTGCAGTGGGGTCTGATTGATGAGATTGCGGAGTCAACATCACAACGATGAGTGATTGACCTCAAGTCGAGAGCTTTTCCTTAACTATGCGGCGCAACAACTTGCCGGTTTCGTTGTAGGGCAGCTCGTCCCAGAACTCCAGCGACTGCGGCACGCGCGAGGAGCGCATGCGATCGCGGACCCAGGCCTGCAGCTCTGCCGCGCCGGCGCTGTGTTCCGCCTTGAGCACCACCGCCGCGGCCACCGCTTCGCCCCACTGCTCATCGGGAATACCCACCACCGCCACGTCGGCCACCGCCGGGTGCTCCAGGAGAATATCCTCGATTTCACCGGGGGACATATTCTCGCCGCCGCGGATAATGACGTCGTCGGCGCGACCTTCCAGGAACAGATAGCCCTCTTCATCCATCGAACCGGCATCGCGCGTGGGAAACCAGCCCTCGGCGTCCAGCAAACTGCCGCGGCCGACATACTCCCCCGACACCTGTTCGCCGCGCACGTAGATCTCGCCGCGCTCGCCCGCGCTCGCCGGCTGTCCCTCGTCGTCGCGAATCTGTATCTCGACACCCGGCAGCGCCCTGCCCACGGAAACCAAGCGGCGGTGGACGGCCGGATCGTCGCTGGCGGCCGCGTCGCGGTGATCTTGCGGCCCCAGGACAGCGATGGTGGAGCTGGTTTCGGTCAGACCGTAGGCGTTGGTGAAATCTGTTTGCGGCAGGAGCTGAATGGTCTTTTCGATGACGGCCAGCGGCATCTTGCCGCCGCCGTAGGCAATAGCGCGCAGGCTGGACAACTGCGCGGCGGAATCGGCATCCAGCAGTTCAATGATACGGGCCAGCATGGTCGGCACCACGAAGGCGTTGGTCACCCGCTCGCGGGCGACCAGTTCTATCCACTTCTCTGGGGTGAAGTTCGCCAGTTGCACCACGCGGCGGCCCGAGTAAACCGAACTGATCACCGCGGAAATACCGGCGATATGATACGGCGGCACACAGCCGAGCGACGCATCTTCGAGTGCCGCGCCGCCAAATTCCACCGATCCGAGGATATAGGCAACCAGGTGCTTCTGGCGCAGGACCGCCGCCTTGGGTGCACCGGTGGTGCCGCTGGTGAACAGCAGCACCGCGATGTCCTCGGCATCCATCGACCAGGGGGTTTCCAGCGCCTTAGCGGAGCGCGCCCGTGTCAGGAACGCGTCGCGGGTAACCACCTGCACCGCCTCGTGTCCACTGAAATCCCGCGTGCAATCGGTCTCGGTGATCAATAGCGCCGGCTCTACGCGCTCCACCAGGCCCTTGATCTCATGCTCGGTCAGACGGTAGTTGAGCGGCACGTAGGGTACGCCGGCCCAGGCGCTGGCAAACAGGGCAACCGGCATGGCGAGGCTGGTCACATCGAGCATCGCCACATACTCGCAACCGGACTGCCTGATGTAGGCCGCCGCGGCACCGGCCGCATCGTAGAGCTCCTGGTAGGTGAGAGAGTCGTCCTCGTTGACAAAGGCCACGCGATCCCCAAATCCCTGCGCGGCCATTTCCAGCAACATCATTATGTTCATGAATTCCCAATCCTTTACTTCAGGAGCGAGTGCAGTTTACCTCTCGAACCCATGCCGGCGCGGTCAGTCGGAGGATGGCAGCGCCTTCGCTTCCTTGAGCACCAACGGCTCGCCATCGACCGCGAGAGAGCCGTCGCCGGGCTTGGTACACAGCACCTCCAGGTCGCCGGCCTCATTCACATAGCGCTTGCCCAACAGGGTACCCGCCGCGTGCTCCGCATCGATCGCAGCGCCCGCCGCAGGTTCTGCGGCCATGCCGATCATTGGCGCACCGCCGCAGGTGAGCGCCACATCGGGACGGGCGGCGGCGATCACCATCACCTCCGTCGCGCAAACTGCACTTTTCATCCGGGTTCCAGCTTTCAGATCAGCCATATCACTCATTCCTCGTCGATCAGTCCACTCACGCCTGACGCGCGAACACCTATGATAACGCCTAGTCTAATAGCTGTCCCGGGCAACAGAAATCTGGCCGCGAATGCAAATCCGGACGATAGGGCCTCAATTCAGGCCGCCAGAATGCCGCGAGTGGACAGGCATACGCGACCGCTTATGACACCGCAGTGACCGCATACGACATACAGCCCGACTGGCACAGCCGAGCCAGCATTTGGAATGATTGGGGCAAGCTTTACACAGTACCGACTGCAGCCTGAACGAAAGCACTGCACAGACCCGTCAAACGCACCTGATATTTAATAAGGACGATCCCGCCATGCAAAACACCAGTAGTTTTCCGCTGCACAAGCTGTCCCGCGCCATCCTGCTGAGCCCGCTACTGGCAGCCTGGGGAGCTGGCATCGCCGCGGCGCAGAATGCATCCCCCATGCTGGAAGAAGTCGTCGTCACTGCGCAGCGCAAGGCGGAGTCCCTGCAGGAGGCTCCCCTGGCCATCACCGCACTGGGCACCCGCGAGCTGGAGCTGCAGGGTATAGCCGACCTGACCGATTTGCGCGGCACCACGCCGTCGCTGAGCATCGCGCCATTTGCCGGAGACCGCGCCACGCCTATCGTATTCGTGCGCGGCATGGGCACTATCACCGTGCAAACCACTCAGGATACAGCGGTTGGCCTGTACGTCGACGGCGTGCCCCTAGGCCGGGCGACGGGGCTGGCAGCCGACATCGCGGATATCGAGCGCATCGAAGTGCTGCGCGGTCCCCAGGGCACCCTGTACGGCAAAAACGCCACCGCCGGCGCGATCAACTACCTGACGAAAAAGCCCGCCGAGACGTTTGGCGTCGAGCAGGCGCTGACCTTTGGCAACTACGACAAGTTCCAGTCCAGGACGGGTATCGACCTGCCCCTGGGCGATAAATTGCTGACCAAGTTCACCTACCTGTACATCGAGGAGGACGGCTGGGTCGATAACAACGCCGCGCTACCGGACCAGACCGACTACTACGAGCAGAAAAACAAGGCCGGCAACGTGGCGGTGCGTTACCTGCCCACCGAGGCACTGACCATCGATTACTCCTATGACATCTCCGACATGGAATACGGCAACTCGTTCTATCAGGTCACCCTGGGCCAGGATGTCGACCGCGCGGATGAAACCGCCCAGGCCTTCGGTCTCAACCCCAGCGACACCAAAATTGACGGCCATACCCTGACCGTTATGCTGGAAAGGGAAAACATCACGTTCAAGTCCATCACCTCCTACCGGGAACTGGATGCCGAGGTCTACCAGAACTATATCGGCGCCTTCTACCAGCACACCTTTATCGACCAGAACCAGTTCTCCCAGGAGTTCCAGTTTATCGGCAACCTGGGCGAGCGCTTTGACTACGTGGCCGGCCTGTTTTACTACAAGGAGGAATCCGACGAGTGGGCTTCCTCGGCCTTTGGCTTCGCCCCCTTCGAAGACATCTGGCAGGTCGAGGGAGAGGCCGAATCCCGGGCGATATTCGGCCAGGGCACCTGGACACCGGGGATTCTGGACGATCGCCTGAGCATCACGCTCGGGCTGCGCTACACCGATGATGACCGCTCCGCAGAAAAACTGTTTCTGAGCAACCTCTTCACCGGCCCCGACCCCACACCGCTGTTCCTGAAGGGCGACATCAGCAACGACAAGATAAACCCCATGATCACCTTCGACCTGGCGCTCAGCGACGACATCAACTCCTACTTCAAGGTGGCCACCGGCTATCGCTCGGGCGGCTTCAATACCCGCAGCACCGAGACGGGCTTCGCCGCGGGCTTCGACGAGGAAAACGTGCTGTCCTACGAACTGGGCCTGAAAAGCCAGTTGTTCGACAACCGGGTGCGGATCAACAGCGCCATCTACTACAACGATTACGATGACCTGCAGGTATCGCAGATCCGCCCCGGCATCGTCTTCACCGACATCCTCAATGCCGGCAAGGCCGTCACCAAGGGCGCGGAGATTGAAATCACCGCCTACCTGACCGACCGGCTGAGCACGCAGATGTTCTATGCGTATATCGACGCCGAGTTCGAGGAGTACCTGGATAACGACGTCGACCTGTCGGATATCAACACGGTGCCCTATGCGCCGCGCAATGCCGGCAAGCTGGGTCTGACCTACGATCTGGGACAGACCCGCTTCGGCAACTACAGCGCCCACCTGGACTACCAGCACCAGACCAAGACCTACTCCGGTCCGCGCCCGTCGGATTTCAACCGCTCCTATGACCTGTGGAACGCGCGCCTGCAGATAGACGATATCGCCATCGGCGAGAACAATTTGCGAGTCGGCCTCTGGGGCAAGAACATCACCGACGAGGAATACACCACCCTGACCACCAACTTCGGCGTGGTGGGGGCGGTGTACGGCACCCCGCGGACCTATGGTATCGACGTGGTGTTTGATTTCTGATCCGCGGCAAACCCGCACCGGGCTGCCCCCGGGGAGCCCGCTGGACCAACAATGCCCGACTGGCTGTCCGGGAGGCACTGAGAAGCAACCATGGCCGGGAAAGAGAAACTTATCGGCTCTTGCCTGTGCGGCGCTGTGGCCTACCAGTCCCACCAGGCACACGAGCAGATGTGGAACTGTCACTGCGTCAATTGCCGCAAGGCCAGCGGCGTGGCGTTTGCCACCTGGATAAAATCCGCACCGGCCGGCTTCAAATGGCTGCGCGGCGGCAGCGCAGTGGCCAGCTACGACTCATCCCCCGCGCTGCGGCGCGCGTTCTGCGCGCGCTGCGGCAGTGTGCTGCCCGCACACCACCTGGCGGGCGACTACATGATGCTGCCCGCCGGCGGCATTGCAACGGCACACGGCCTGACTCCTGCCGCCGACCTGTACAATGCCAGTGCGGGCACCTGGTATGACGACGACACCCCCTGCAGGCAAGCGGACCTCGAGGCCGACTTGCGCCGCTGTCGGCACACGGGAAGCTGCCTGTGCGGCGCGGTGACTTACACCGTGACGGGGCAGACCGATGCCATCCGCGCCTGCCACTGTTCGCGCTGCCGCCGCCGCTGCGGGGCCGGTTTTTTTACCGGCATGCCGGTGCTGATCAGCGATTTCCAGCTGCGCGGCGATACCGGCGCACTGACGTCCTTCGCCCTGCCGGACACTCAGTATTACCGCTATCGCTTCTGTCGCGGGTGCGGCACCATCTTGCCCGGTGCACTGCCCGGCACCGACCGGGCGGTGATCGCCGCCGGGACGCTGGACTCCCCGCCGCCAGTGCGGCTGCTGTACCATATCTACTGTGCCGACAGGGCGCCGTGGGTGACTCTGCCCGCTGCGCAACCGTGCTTCGACGGGCGCCCTCCCAGTGATTTCGACTGGCGCAAGACCTGCGCGGCGCCGCCATAGCGCCCGGCTCAGCGCCGTTCAGTTGCCGCAGCCCGCGACGCGCTGGGCACGCAGCGCGGAGCGACGCACCTTGCCCGCCTCGTTGAACAGGGGCTCGCTCACGTACTCGAAACTGTGGGGCCACTTGTAGGGCACCAACTGCGTTTTCAGGTGGCTGCGCAGCAGCTCGTCGCCGACCGGTGCCTCGCACTCGACGATGGCGTGAATGCGCTGGCCCAGGTCGTCGTCGGGCAGACCGACGACGACGCTGGCACGCACGTCGGGGTGGGCATTGAGGGCCGCCTCGATTTCAGCCGGATAGATATTGCGGCCGCCGCAGACGATCATGTCGGTGCGGCGATCGGCGATAAAGAGGTAGCCGTCCTCGTCCAGGTGGCCCATGTCGCCCACCGACTCCCAGCCGTCCTCGGTGGTGCGCCGCTCGGCGCCGCGGTAGACGAACGTCGATCCGGAGCCCGTCGCCGGCATCATGTAGATCTCACCGATCTCACCCGCCGGCAATTCCCTGCCTTGGGGATCGAGGATTCTGATGCGGCAGCCGTCCATCGCACGGCCCACTGAGCCGGGTTTGCGCAGCCATTCCTCGCCGGTGATGAAGGTGCGCCCGATGCGTTCGCTGGGGCCATAGCCCTCGCACAGTCGCTGCGGACCCAGCCATTCGATCCACGCGCGCATCAGCCACTGCGGACAGGGGGCGCCGCCGCTGACCACGCTTTCCAGCGACGACAGGTCGTAGCGCGTGCGCACCTGCTGCGGCAACCGCCAGATGCGATTGAGCATGGTCGGCACGAAGAACACGCGGTCCACGCAGTGCTTTTCAATAAGCTGCAGGCAGCGCGCCGCATCGAAGCGGTGCATGATGACCGCCTTGCCGCCGGCAAATACCGCGCCCCAGGCGGCACTGTAGGGGCCGGCGTGATAAAGCGGCCCGGGCACCAGCATCGCATTGCGCGGAGTGAACAGCGGCGACGGGTTGTCGACATCGTACACGGCGGGGTTACCGGGCATGATGAGCTTGGGCACTCCGGTACTGCCGCCGGAGGTCAGCGCCCGCTCGTGGGGCGCGATTTTTTCCGGCAGCGGCGTATCCGGCAGCGCCGGGTCAGGCTCGAAGTCCGGCGGCAGTGTCGGTCGCTGCCCGACCGGTTTGCGGACACCGACAATCAGCGCCGGATCCGCCCGCTCCACAATGGCGTTGCGCTCGGTGTCCGGCAGACCGGCAGACAGCGGGTTGGGCACAGCGCCCAACTTCCACGCCGCCACGCAGGCGAAAAAGTACTCCGGCGCGTTGGGCAGGCAGATGGTGACCAGATCGCCCTGCCGGACGCCGTACTGCGCATAGGCGCGCGCCAGGCGATTGGAGCGCAGTTCCAGTTCCAGGCAGGTGACGCGCGCATCCTCGAATTCCAGCGTGACGCGCTGCGGGGTATTTTGCGCAAACTGGCGGATAAGACGCACATAGGGCACTTTTGTCATTGGCACAGATACTCTCGCACGCCGACTGCGTTATTCTGAGGCTATCCTAACGGCAAGTGTTGCGAGTTACAAAGCCGGGCGGGCGAGCTGCGGGTCGCGGCGGACAATGACCTGCCGGCGGACGTGGCGCAGGAACTGGACACCCTGTGGCGCGACGTCGATGCACAGGCGCGCCGCATTGCAATGCTGTACGTGACTTTGCGCGATATCTGAGCCACCCTTGGCAGTAGGAAACCTGAAGAACCACCCGCGAGGTGTCGCGTGGCAGACCATGCAGCCTGCTGGCGCACCCACCGCGGTAGGCGAACACACCACAAAGCCAAGGAGGACCTATGGCCACCACCTGGATTCTCGCTGCGGACCGCGCGCAGGCGCGATTGTACCGGTTGCACGGGCGCGGCAAGCCGCTGTCACTGATAGAGCAGTTTGAACACCCCGAAGGGCGTGCACACGAGGGTGATCTGGTAACCGACTCCGGCGCCGCGGTGATGCAGAGCGGCGGGCAGGGCCAGCGGCGCGACACGGAACCGGAAGTCTCCGCCACTGAACACGAGGCGCAGGTATTCGCCGGGCAGCTTGCCCAGCGCCTGTCCCGGGGGCGGGTCGAGCGCGCGTTCGAGTCACTGGTACTGATCGCGCCGCCGGCTTTTCTGGGCGTACTGCGCAAGGCGCTGGACCGGGACACCAGGCGCTGCGTGAAACACGAAATAGACAAGAACCTGCTGCAATACTCCGACCAGAAGCTCGGGCAAGTGATCAGCCAGACCCTGTACATTTAAAGGCGCTATACCCCGTGTCTCGACCATCGACTCGCGCTGCCGCGGCCACACTCAGCGCCAGACACGTCAGTCGCGAACCCTATAAACCGCAGAAGAAGCCATCACCATGACACAGACATCGATGCAAAAAAGAATCAAGCGGCTGGAGCAGCACCTCAAGCGGGAAAACCCGATACTGGCCGCCAGCGTGGCGAGCTTCAGAAAGCTGGACCGGATCAGTCGCAAGCTGGGACTGATGGACGCCAGCCACTCGTTTGCGGAACAGGTGTCCTGGTGGCCCGTAATTTCCGTACTGGGCACCTTCTCCGCGGGCAAGTCGACGTTCCTCAATCAATACACCGGTCGCAACCTGCAACGCACCGGCAACCAGGCGGTGGACGACAAGTTTACCGTGATCTGCTACGGCACCGGCGAGACGACCACCCTGCCCGGTCTGGCGCTGGACACCGATCCGCGCTTTCCGTTTTACCAGATCAGTCGCGCCATCGAGAAGGTGGCAGAGGGCGAGGGACGGCGCGTGGATTCCTACCTGCAGCTAAAGACCTGCCAGGCCGAGGCGCTGCGGGGGAAAATACTGATCGACTCGCCGGGCTTCGACGCCGACCAGCAACGCAACTCCACCCTGCTGATTGTCGACCACATCATCAATCTCTCGGACCTGGTGCTGGTGTTCTTCGATGCACGGCATCCCGAGCCGGGCGCCATGGGCGACACCCTGGAACATTTGGTGAGCAGAACCATCGAGCGACCGGATGCCGCCAAGTTTCTGTTCATTCTCAATCAAATCGACCTCACTGCGCGTGAGGACAACCCCGAAGAGGTGGTCGCCGCCTGGCAGCGGGCGCTGGCGCAGCACAATCTGACCGCGGGCAGGTTCTACCGCATCTACGCCCGCGATATGGCAGTACCGGTGGAAGACGAGCAGGTGAAGCAGCGTTTCGAGCGCAAGCGCGACGAGGATCTGAGCGACATCGAGGATCGTATCCGGCAGGTCGAGGTCGAGCGCTCCTACCGCGTGGCCGGTGTGCTGGAAAAAAACGCCCGGCACATTGAAGATCAGTTGGTACCGGCCCTGACCTCCGCACGCCAGCGCTGGCGCCGGCGCACCATCTGGCTGAGCGCGGGCGTGTTCGGTCTGCTGACTGCACTGCTTCTCTTCTGGAGTGTGCAGGCCGGGTACTGGGACGGCTTCAGATTGACCCCGGTGGCCAATCTCGACAGGTACCATCAGCTTGCCACCGCGGGCGCGGCCGCCGTTCTGGTATGGCTTCTCTACATGTATTTGCGCGCGCTGGCAGGACGCAGCGTACTGAAAAAACTGACCCGGGAAGCGGCCGCCAGCGCCGACGGCGAGGCCCTGGTGACTGCGTTCAAGCACAACCTGGCGGCCTGGTGGCGTTCCCTGGCCCAGTCACGGCCGCGCGGCTGGCACTGGCATACCCGGCGTAAACTCAAGGAAGTGCTGGCCGAGGCCGACACGCTGGTGCAGTCGCTCAACGACCGCTACGCCAGGCCTTCGGGCGACGCCGCACAGGCGGCGACAAAGGACTAGACCGCCCTATCTCACCGATATTTGGAATTCTAGTCGAGAGATTGTGCGCTGTACGGAATTTTTCGACTGTGGACATAGCCATAGCTTTGGCCGCAGGAGAAAAATCCCGTACAGCGTGCAAGATCCGGCGAGAAACCACATAGGCTGTTTCCAGTGAAACAAAAGGCAAAACTCGTGATATGGCTGCCGATCGGTGAGATATGGCGGCTATCATCACCGCGCGCGATGCAGGCTATGGAACGGCCCGCTCAACGGGCAACTGCCAGGCCGTCACCGGCCAGAACACTCCGGCGTACTCGCGCACCCACCAGTGCCCCGTGGCGCGCCGCGTACGCCAATCGGAAAAACGGTAGTGGTACAGCGAGGCGCGCACGTACCTCGGCGGCGCAGCGGGGAAAGGGTTGTAGTCAAACAGCGCGAGTACCGGATCGGCGCCGGTCAGCAGCCCGCGCACCAGGCCGCGCAGCCAGGGGTTGTGCTCGCGCGGCGCCAGCGCCGCAAACCACAGCTGCCAGTCCAGCCGCGGCTGGTGCGGCGTGGCCCATACCGGCGGCCGCTCCAGCGGGCCCGGCTGGTAGGGCAGCACATAAGCTTGCCAGTTGCGCCCATCGCGGGAGCCCTCCCATACAATCTCGTCGCGCCGGGTGGTCATCACCGCAAACAGACCATAGCCGTTGGCGATATGAAAGGGCTCGCTCCAGCTCAGTAGCTGCCGGGGAAAACCCTCCAGCGCATGGCGGCCGCCGGTAAAAGCCAGCAGGATGCAGGTCAAAGCGATATAGACCACTGCGACCGGAGCGCACAGTAGCGACCTGCCGGCAACTCGGTTTACCGACCCGCGGGCGCGCGCCCAGCGCCTGATAATCGCCGGACAAAAGCGGGCGGCGTAGCGGTCGTCCAGCAGCAGCAGGCACAGACAGATCGTCAGCAGGTTGAAGAAATTGTAGCTGCCGGTGGCGATGATCGAGAGCTGCAACAGCGTGATACACCAGGCGGCCAGCGCCCGCGGACGCCGGGGCAGTAAAATTAAAAACGGCACCAGCAGTTCGACCACAAAGGTAAACACGACCCCTGCCTGCAGCACTGCCTGCGGCAGTTTGTCCGTGTACCAGGCCAGCGCCGTGGGCAGGGGCTGCGTGTGGAAGTGGTACTGCAGCGCGCTCAGGTCGCGCCAGGCGGGATCGCCACTGAGCAGCTTCACCAGACCCGACTGCAGCATGAAACGAAACAGCAGCCAGCGGTACAGCCAGGTAAAAAGCCGCGGGCTGGCGGACAGGAAAATGGCCAGGAAGCCGCATTCGAGCAGCAGAATATCCCACTGGTAGGACAGGAACAGCTGACCGGCGTGGTACAGGCTCAGGTAACACACATAAAGGCCGATCAGGCACAGCCGCGGCAGCACATTCAGGAACAGCGCCGCAGCGAGCAGGCAGCCGGCCACGCCAGCCGCTACGATGGCGGTATCCGAGGCATCCAGCCACAACAGCGTGGGCAGTAGGCGGTATTTCTCCGGGCCGTAGCTGTTATCGATCGCTCCGAGGAAGTCGGCGAAGGGGGCGATACCCTCGGCGCCGACCAGACCGCGCGCCTGCAGGGTAAACGAGACGAAAGCGGCCAGGTAAATCAGGCCCAGCAAACGCAGAAATAACCAGGTTACAAGCGTCGTCGAGGCGACCTCGAGCCGCGCGCCAAACAGCGCCCGGCAAAGGCGCAGACAGGCGCCGCGGTGCGCCGCCACCCGACGGTAGCACCATTCGCATAAGGCCGCGAACCATGGAACCGCGGCATACAACGCAGCCCAGAAACGGGAGTGCCCCGCCAGGGCCAGCGTTTGCCAGGCCGCTGCGGCCCCACTGCTCACTGCAGCATCGGGCCGCACCAGCTTGATGGCAGAGCGGAATTCATCCTCACTGATGGCGGGGAAGTCCCGCCCGACGGCCTGGTAAGGCTCATAGTCCACAGCCTCACCAGTGGCAGAGCGCGCATACTCGACGCAGTAGCGGCAGAACGCACAGTCACCGTCATAGATCAACAGCGGTCGCTGCAGTGCGGGCATCGCTGGCCCCGTTAAACAACACCGGTTGCTGCCACTATAGACCACATTGCGCGCCGCCAGACAGCGCTCAAATGCACGCGCCCCGACCGCGGCGGGCAGGGGCGGCGCCGCGCACTGCGATCGAGGCAGCGGCGTCCTGCTATACTCTGTGCACCGTACACTTTGACCAGCACCAGGCTGAAGGGGCTTTTCCATGCTGTACTGCGAACGGCGACTACTGTTGCAAGCGCTGGCCCTGGGCAGCGCCGCGGCCGCCATCGGCGCTCCACTGCGCGCCTATGCTGCCGTGCAAAACGCACAGCGGGCGCTGCCGCGCGGCAAATACCCCGAGAACTTCCTGGTTCACAACGACCTGCCCTGGGCCCTGGAGACGCGCCGCTCGCGCTATGGCATCGCGCCGATCACGCCGCAGTCGGCTTTTTTCGTGCGCAACAACCTGCCCACGCCGCCGGCATCCATTGTCGATAACCGGCCGCAGTGGCGCTTCGAAATTGCCGGCACCACAGAAACGGGCAGCCTGTCCCTCGCCGAGTTGCAATCATTACCGGTGCAGGTGATCGCCACCGTACTGCAGTGCTCGGGCAACGGCCGGGCCTTCTTCCCCCACCACCCCTCGGGTTCACCCTGGGGGGTCGGGGCCGCCGGCTGCGCCCTGTGGACGGGTGTGCGCATCGGCGATGTTATCGAGCGTTTCGGCGGCGCCGCCGGGGAGGACGCTGAGTTTTTGACTACGACGGGCGCCGAGCCGCTGCCGCCGGGCGTGGACCCGGAGCAGGTGGTGGTGGAGCGCTCGGTACCGCTGGAAAAAGGCCTGCGCGATTGCCTGCTGGTGTGGGAGATGAACGGGGCGCCGCTGCCACTGGTGCACGGCGGACCGCTGCGCCTGATCGTGCCGGGGTACTACGGCGTCAACAATATCAAGTGGGTCAAGCGCATCGCACTGACAAGCGGCCAGTCGGGCGCCCATATCCAGCAGAGCGGCTACCGCTTGCGACCCGTCGGTGACGCGGGCGGGCCGCAGCATCCCACCATGTGGCGCATGCCCGTCAAATCCTGGCTCAACGGTCCCGGCGCGGACGGGGAACCGGTGTTGCGCGGCCGCGTGTGGCTGCACGGGGTGGCCTTTTCCGGGGAGCGCGGCATCGACAGGGTGGAGATCTCCGGGGACGCAGGCAGCAGTTGGCAAGCGGCGCAACTGGTGGGGCCGGATCTGGGACCCAACGCCTGGCGCAGCTTCGTGTTCCCGGTCGAACTCGAAGCGGGCCGGCACCGTTTTGTGTCGCGCGCCACCGATACCGAGGGCGACAGCCAGCCCCGCGAAGCCGTGATGAACCAGCGCGGTTACGGGCACACTGGCTGGCTGGACCCCGCCCTGGCGATAAATGTGGTGGCGCAACTGCCCGCTGCCGAAAACCGGCCGGCGGCGCAGGCGGCTGCAGCCTCTACCGGAGTGGCAGCGGCGGCCAGTGCAAGAACCGTGGATTTGTCGCCGCTGGCGCAGGAGGGCCGCGATATCTTCCTGCAACGGGCGCAGCCCGCCTGCGGCGTCTGCCACCGCCTGGCTGACGCCGGCACCGAGGGGCCGGTAGGGCCGAACCTCGATGTACTGCAGCCCACGGCGGCGCGGGTACGCGCGGCGGTATCGCAGGGGGTGGGCGCCATGCCTTCGTTTGGGGCACAATTGAGCCAGCACGAAATCGACGCGCTCGCAGCCTATGTCGCCGAAACGACGGCGCCCTGAGGCGCGGCGCGCCATGCACTTGTGACGAGAGCGGAAAGACAGCATTGACCAATCATCGTGAGGACTGGCAGCCGCTGCTGGCGGAACTGCAGCGACGCTCGGCGCTCGCGGAATCGATGGGGGGTGCGCAGAAAGTCAGCCGCCAGCATAGCCGCGGCCGCCTCGATGCGCGAGCGCGCATCGGGCAGCTGTACGATGCCGGTACCTTCAGCGAGTACGGCCAACTGGCCGGGACCAGTCACCCGGGGGGCGAGCCGCCGCTGGCCGGCGACGGCGTCGTCGGCGGTACCGGACAGATCGACGGCAGACCGGTAGTGGTCATCGCCGAGGACGCGACCGTCAAGGGCGGCTCGATCGGCCACGTCAACGCCGCCAAGCGCGCCCGGCTGGTGCGCCTGGCGCTGGAGCAGCGCCTGCCCCTGGTGCTGCTGCTCGACGGCGCGGGCGAGCGCAGCAGCAACCAGACCGAGCGCTACCCCAATAGCCCGGGAGATCTGCAACTACTTGCAGACCTGCAGGGCCGGGTTCCCGTCGTCGCCCTGGTACTGGGCGTGTCGGCCGGGCACGGCGCGCTGTGCGCCCTGCTTGCCGATCTGGTCATCATGGCGCAGGACGCAGCCATGTTCAGCGCCGGCCCGCCGCTGGTAAAGGCCGCTCTGGGCATCGAGGTGACGGCGCAGGAACTGGGCAGCGCGCAGATGCACGCCAGCGCCAGCGGCGTGGCGCACAACACGGGCACCAGCGAACAGGACTGTTTCGCCATGGCGCGGCACTTCCTGTCGCTGCTGCCGCAGCACGCGCGCGGTACAGTGCCGCTGACGCGCGAGCAGCCCGGCGCCGCCGCGCGCCGGCTCGACACCTTGCTGGACATCATCCCGACCCGGACCGACCAGGCCTACGACATGCGCGAAGTAATCGCGGTGCTGGTCGACGCAGACACACTGCTGGAAACACAACCCGGGTACGGCCGCACAATTATCACGGCCTTCGCCAGGATCGGCGGCACGCCCTGCCTGGTGCTGGCCAACCAGCCGGCGGTGCTCGCTGGCGCCATCACCCGCGAAGCGGCGGAAAAAGCCACCCACTTTATGCACGTCGGCAGTAACTTCGGGCTGCCGCTGGTCAGTCTGCTGGACAATCCGGGGGTTATGCCCGGCCCGGATGCGGAGCGATCCGGCGTCCTCCGGGCGGCGGCCGGCATGTTTGTGGCCCAGCGCCGCTATCGCGGTGCGAAAATCGTCGCGACCCTGCGCAAGGCCTTCGGCTTCGGCAGTTCAGTGATGGGCATGAACCCCTGGGACCGGCAGGTGATAAGCCTCGCCCTGCCGGGAGTCAGCCTGGGGGGCGTGCCCGCCATCGGCGGTGCGGCGGCCGCCCACGCCGGCGCCGAGGAAGCGGCGCGGCTCGAGCGGCTGCAGTCCGGCGCCTGGGTGGCCGCCGATGCCATGGCTTTCGACAAGATCATCGACCCCGCGGAGTTGCGCAATGAGATCATTAGCGCATTGCGCAGCGCGTCTGCGGTGGAATAGGTCGGAACGCGGTGCACCGGCTGTCCACCTGGATGCCGCCCGGCAAATGGAGCGCCCGCCGCGGGCGCAGGCCGCAAATCCCGCGGGCGCAACCTACATAAACGACGGGCGCTCGCCGATGACGCCCTGTTCACGCAACCGCGCGATCTGCGCGTCGCTCTTGCCCAGCAAGTCGCGCAGCAGCTCCCGGTTGTGCTGGCCCAGACAGGGCGCGGGCCTGGGCACCGGCAGATACGCACCGTTCAGCTTGAAGGGAAAGCTGGGGTAATGCAGCGTACCCGCGGCCGGGTGCTGCAACCTCGCGAAGAAGCCGCGCCGCATCAGGCGCGGGTGGCCAAACAGCTCTCTCACATTGTGCAGCGGCGCCGCGGCGTAGTGATTTTCCCGCAGTTTGTCGATGACTGCTTGCGCCTCGCAGTGTGCGCAATACGCCTGCAGTGTTGCACTTATATCCGGTTCGTGCTGCAGCCAGCTGGCCGCACTGTAGTGCTCGAGCTGCGGTGACTGTGCAATACCCAGACAGTCGAACAACGCCAGCAGCCGGGGATAACTGTCCACCACCAGCGCAATCAGGCGATCGTCCTTACAGGACAGGATGAGCTGCAGCACGTCGGGCGCCCGGTTGCCGATGCGACCCAGGCGGGCCCCATAGGCGCTGTACTCAAGGATAGGCTCCGCGGCCACGCTCAATCCGGCCTCCATCAGCGGCACTTCTATCAGCTGACCGCGTCCCGACGACTGGCGGACGTGCAGTGCGCACAGCGTCGCAAATGTCGCCTGCATACCGCCCAGCGGGTCCACGCAGCCGCGCGGCGTCAGCGGCGCCCGGTCGGCATAGCCGGTGACAGCCGCCATGCCCGACACCTGCTCGATGTTCATGGCAAAGCCGGTGCGGTTCTTCCAGGGGCCGTCCAGGCCAAAGGCGGGCATGCGCACCATGATGATCCGCGGGTTCAGGGACTGGACTTGCGGCCAGTCGAGGCCGTATTTTTCCATCACCCGCGGCGTCGAGTTCTCCACCACGATATCCGCCGTCCGGAGCAGTTCGCGCAGCAGTGCCAGCCCCTCGTCGGTAGTCAGGTCCAGTGTCAGGCCGTACTTGCCGGCATTGGCGCCGTGCGCCACGGCGGATGACTCCCACACCGGGATGTCTCCCGGCACGTCAAAACCGCCGGCAAAACGCATGCCGTCGGGCCGGCTGGCAGATTCGACCTTGATCACCTGCGCCCCGAGGGCGGCAAAATAGACGCCGACCACCGGGCCGGCCCAGAATGCAGTCAAATCCACCACGCGAAGGGTGTCCATACACAGGGCTTCACCGCCCGTGTCTCGAGCTTTGCCCGCTTTAAATCCCGTGTCGTGCTGTCCCAGGCGCGGGCCCGCACCCGCGGAGCGCGTCGCCGACTCGCTGAAATGATAGGGCACCCGCGGCTGTTGAAACCCCGCCGGATTCGCCGCGAAAACCTGCCGCTGCTGCAGGTGGGTAATGGCAAACACCGACGCACCGTCGCCGAGCGGCACCGCGGGCACCCGATACGCCTCCGCCAACTGCAGGATTTCTTCCGCGGTGCGCTGGCGGGTCCAGTGGTGCACCGCCGCAAGCACCCGCTCCATTTGCTCGAAGCGCTGAGTCTGAGTGCTCAGCTCGGCCAGTTCGGGGCTGTCTATCATTTGCGTAAAGGCCTGCCACTGCTGCGCGGTAACCGTGCAAAAACCCACCCAGCCATCTTTGCAGGGCTCCACCGACGGCACCTCGACTTCCCGGCGCATCGGCACCCCGGGGTCCAGTTGCTGGTGAATGTACTGATAGGGCTGAAACGTCAGCAGCATCGCTTCAAACATCGACAAATCGACATCCTGCCCCCCGCCCTGCTCGCGCGAGCGCAGCCACGCCGTCAATGCTGCCACCGCCGCGAAGCTGGCAACCAGGTACTCGCCCAACTGGCCGCCCGCGGCGACCGGCGGGCGGTCGGCATAGCCGCGAAAATCGACGCTGCCGGTCTCGGCCTGCAGAGTAAACTCCGTGGCGGTTCCCGTTTCATCGCGCCCGTAGGCACTGATTGCAATCACTGACAGGCCCCGGTTACGGGCTCGCAAATCCTCGACATCCAGGCCATAGGCAGCCGGCAGTGCCGAGCGCGCATCGCAGATGAGCAGATCGGCATTGGTACACAGGTCCGCCAGGCGCTGCCGGTCGCTCTCCTTTGTCCTGTCGATCACGACACTTTTTTTATTGCCGTGCAGATAGTGAAACAGCGCGCCATCCTCTGCCGGTGGCAGCGGCTCGGACAGGCCCAGCAGGGCGGATTTCTTCCAGCGGCGCAAGGGGTCGCCCCCGGGCGGTTCCACCATAATGACCTCGGCACCGGCGTCGCTGAGCATTTTGCCCGCATAGGCTCCGGCCAGGGTCTGGCTCATGTCGAGGACGCGCACATCCGGCAAGGGGAACGTTCCTTCAGCGAAGCTCATACTGGTTTACCTTACGCAGTAATCGGACAACAGACGCCTGGCAGACCCATGCAGACAGCAGTCAGACCGGTTCTCCCGCAGACAATGGCATCGCAATCAGCCAGTTGCCTGAGTATATTACTATCACAAACGTTCAGATTAACCTCAAATCCAACCCGAGCGGAAACCGGATGACTTACCAGAACCTGACCTACGAGACACAGAACCACATTGCGCTTATCACCCTGGACAACCCCGAAAAAATGAACGCCATGACGGCACAGATGGTGACGTCGTTTTCCCGGGCGGTCGAGGCCGCCCGCGGCGATGACCAGGTGCGGGTGGTGGTGCTCACCGGCCGTGGCCGCGGCTTTTGTTCCGGCGCCGACACGGAGTTGCTCATTGCCCTGGCACAGGGTAAACCCGCGCAAAACAGCAGCAGTGAAGACAGCCGCCGCCACTACATGGAACCCATAGGCTGGTTCGGTGCCGAGATTGCCCAACTGGAAAAGCCCACCATAGCGGCCATCAACGGCTCGGCCGCGGGAGGCGGTTTCGCCCTGGCCATGGCCTGCGACATGCGCATCATCGCCGAGGACGCCAAATTCGGGATGGCCTCCACACACCGCTACGCCCTGCCGCCCGAGGGCGGGATCACCTACACGCTGCCGCGCATCGTGGGCCTGAGCAAAGCCTGTGAGTTGCTGCTGACCGGCGATCTGGTCAGCGGTGCCGAGGCCGAGCGCCTGGGGCTGGCAAACCGCGCGGTACCGGCCGGTGAAGTATTGACGCAAGCCATGCAACTGGCCGAAAAAATCGCCGGCAACGGCCCCATCGCCATGGAGCTGACCAAACAGCTCATTTACCGCGGCCTGCACGAAAGCAATATCGGCACCCAGATTGAACGGGAACACGGCGCCCTGGTGCGCGGCTTTAATACCGAGGACTACCGCGAGGGCGCCATTGCGTGGTGGATTGACAAGCGAAAACCAAATTTTAAGGGACGGTAGTACAGGAGCCTGTCGGCTAGCGACGGGGCCGCTGCAGGGCGGATAAAAAGTCCCTTATCGGTTCCAGCACCGCCTGCTTTGTCGTCAGGCGCTGTCCTATAGCGAGCAGCGTGCCGATATGGTCCATGCCATCGACCAGCAACAGACGCGCATCGGGCGCGGCGTCTGCCAGGTGCATGGAGTTGCGCGGCTTGACCGTTGCATCCGCACTGCCGGCCAGGAGCAGCAAGGGGGGCATGTGAGACAGGTCCCGCGCGACCGGCTGGCTGGCACTGGCCGGCGTATCGCCAAAGGCCTCGCGGGTGGCATCGACGGCGTACGGATAAAAATCGTAGGGCCCGGAGAGCCCGATAATACCCTCGATGTCGTTCGCGCGCAGACCCACCTGTTGCAAATAGGCGGGGTCGGCCACCAACTGCACCGCGTTGTAGGCGCCGGCGGAGTGGCCCGCGAGAACCATCGACCGGGCATCGATGTCCTGCGGGTGCCGCAGCGCAAAATCCCGCAGATGGCGCAGCGCCAGGGCGCCATCCGTGACAAAGGCGGGAAACTGCACCTCGGGAACCAGCCGGTAATCGTGTATCGCCACGGCGTAGCCCATGGCCGTGAAGCGCCTGGCAATGAACGCGTAACCGGATTTGTCGCCCGATGCCCAGGAACCCCCATAAAACCAGACCAGCAGCGGCGCCGGCCGAGACTGTTGCACCGGCAGATAAATATCCAGCCTCTGACGCGGGTGCGCGCCATAGGGGATGTCTGCTATCGTCGGCTGGTAGCCGCCGACCTGCACGTAATTGTAGATCGCCAGCGCGTCGCACCCGCTCAGGAAAGTGCCGGCAAGTAGGGCCGCAGGGATCAACGTTAAAGCGCGCATTGCATGCTCGCAGCCGCCTGTCTGTGACTATCTGTGAGAGTATACTGCGCCGGGTGCAATTCGGATCAACCCGAACCGGCAGTCGCTACAGACCGGCCCGTGAGGCCTGCCTCGAGGTTCCCTGCACAGCCCGAAGCCACACAGCCCAGCAGCCTACTCGGCTGCGGCCGCGGCCTGGTCCCGAGTATAGAATTGGCCGTCGCGCAGGAAACCCGCAATAATCGTATGGCGCACGGCTTTGACTGCTCCGCTTCGGTCGCGTTTGAGCACCAGGTTTTCCGGCAGGCCGTCGAGCAGGTGGAGCGGAGCCGGCCGGCCATCGGCAAAGCGCGATGGATAAGACCTGCCAGTGGCCGCATCGTAAAACGCCGGGACAAAATGCCGCGAACGGCAGCCCTCGCTGACGCCGGCGGTATGGCGAAATTGACGGTTTTCCCGGGCGAGGGTATCGACTGAAAACGGCGTGTTCATGACTCCCAATCCTGCAGTGCGCAATGTACTTACATAGGTTGATGCATAGTTCAGGCCAAGTGGCAGCCGCGGCGGCGACAGGTGTCGTACAGTTTTTCGACAGTAATGCCAACTCCTTGTTTTTAAACAGTAATTCACGCTCGGCAACGGTGAATTAGTACATTCGGAATGCAAGCAACCGGCCGCGGTTACGGCGGATACCCAACACTACGCGGCCATTGTGTAAGATTTTTGCCAACAGATTTCGCGGCATTGGCACGTATGACCAGACAGTCGGGAGGGCGATCCGTGCGACGTTCATCCTCCGGTGGAGCGACCGTCGAATCTGCGTTACCCTGACTGCGTCAGAACTTGCGGCCGGTACAGCCGCAGCACTGTACGGGATACCGCGCCCTTGTGGCGGGATGCCAAGCGCCGTGGCATCGAGTGAACGGGGAGCACAACACAGTGGCCGACACCTTCAATTTACAGCGCTTTATCGCTGCGCAGGCGCCGGTATTCGAGCAGGTCCTGCGCGAGCTGAGGCGCGGTAAAAAGCAAACACACTGGATGTGGTTTATTTTCCCGCAGATACAGGGCCTGGGTTTTTCCAGCACCGCGCAATTTTACGCACTTGAATCGCAGGCAGAGGCCGCAGCGTATGCTGCTCATCCGCTGCTCGGGCCGCGGCTGACGCTGTGCGCCGAGGTGTTGCTGGAGTTGGAGCACGTTTCCGCGCTGGATATCTTCGGGCCCGTAGACGAGCAAAAACTGCGCTCCTGTATGACGCTGTTTGCTGCCGTCAGCGGGGGACAATCGGTATTCCAGAGTGTGCTGGACAGGTATTTCGCCGGCCAGCGCGACCAAAAAACGCTCGATTTTCTCCGCACGTGAGATCCCGGCACCGTCCGCATGCGTTTATCTGCGCGGCAGTGGCGCGACCATCGCGCCATCTTGCTATTTTTTGCCCGCGTCTGTTGTAGCGGGTCTTGCGCCGGCGGCTACGACGCCAGCACGGTTTGCAGCCAGGCGCTGATATGCTGGATTTCTTCCGGGCACACTTCGTGGCCCATGGGGTACTCGCGCCACTCGATGTTGTAGTCCCGGCTCTTCAGCGTCCGGAAGGCGGACTTGCCCATGGCCATGGGCAGCACGGCGTCCTGCTGGCCGTGGCACATGAGAATGGGGATTTTTGCATTCGCCGCGGCCGTCGCGGAACCCAGGCTCTCGCCGTCGGCGAGGAAGGTCGACAGCGCGAGAATTCCCGCCAGGCGCCTGGGGTAATACAGCGCCGTCTGAAAGGCCAGCACGCCGCCCTGGGAAAAACCGGCCAGGACGATACGCTCCGCCGGGGTACCACTGTCGATCTCGTTCTGGATGAGATCGCTAACCCGGATAACGGACTTCCGCAAACCCGCCAGATCGGTAGTGCCGCCCATAGCAAAATCAAACCACGCGCGGGCGCGCTGCCCGCCAAAAGCCGCCACCGGTATTTCAGGGGCATGGGGAAACACAAAGCGGATCGGCAGGTCGTTGGGCAGATGCAGCGCCGGCACGATCGGTTCGAAGTCATGGCCGTCGGCACCCAGGCCGTGCAGCCAGATCACCACCGCAACCGGGGTTTCATCCGGGTTCAACTCGACTGTTTGCAGGGGTACAGACAACATACCGGGACCTCCAATGTTTGCTCGCACGCGTTTGCGGGTTACTCACTCCTGGCGATTGATTGCATAGCCCCGGGTGTCACCTCTGAATGGTTGCAGCAACAACGCCGGCAATGGGACTGTTTGATCCGTGTCGCGGCAGCCGCGTATGCCTATCACCATCTTCACGTGCCCCCCTCTCGGCGCCTCGCGGTAGGTGCCGAACAGTCGGTCCCACCAGGGCAGATTGAATCCGAAGTTGCTGTTGGCCTCGTCGTCCTCCACCGAGTGATGCACGCGGTGCATATCTGGGGTCACCACCAACCAGCGTAGCACGCGATCTGTTTTACCGGGGAGCGACACGTTGCCGTGATTGAACAGGGAAGTGGCGTTCAACAGGATTTCGAACAACACTACCGCCGTTACCGGGGGGCCTAGCAGTAAAATGGCCGCGCATTTGACCATCAGGGAGAGCACGATCTCGATCGGATGAAAGCGCAGCCCCGTGGTGACGTCGTAATCCAGGTCCGCGTGATGCACGCGGTGAATACGCCACAACACAGGCACGGAATGGAACATGACGTGCTGAAGGTAAATAACGCCATCCAGTGCCACCATCGCCAGCAAGAGACCGACCACATAAGGCGTTTCAAAATAGTTGATCAACCCCCAGCCCTGCGCGTGGGCGAAGGCCGCTGTAGCGACGGCCGTGGCCGGGAACAGCAGCCGCAGCGCGACACTGTTGAAGGCCACCAGCGCGAGATTATTGAGCCAGCGATGAGGCTTTGCAACCCGGAGCTGCCGACGAGGCGCCAGGACCTCCCACAGAGCCATCAGAACGAATGCGATCAGGAACGTGCTCAACCGAAAAAATGCTTCCCCGTCGACGAGATAATCCTTCCAGCTCAAGACTTTCCAACCTCAGCCCGTGCAGACCTACATATTTCACGGCTCTCGCGGAAGAAACAGTCCTGGTCCACATAGCCGGAAAAAAACGTTAGCAGGCCTGATTTGTCTGCCCACATCGAAAAACACTCACTGTGTTCTTTGGTTCGCACACATCACTGTTCACCCGGCAGTCCCAAGCCGTGTGCACGTCTGGTTTCAGCGGCTATCTCGTAGCCCGCATCGTCGTATCGCAACACTCCCAGCCCTGTATCTGCGGTCAACACACGGGTTATTCTGCTGTCGGCCTGTTCGCTTCCGTCAGCGACGACAGTGACGCCGGAGCTGACGCCGGCGGCAAAATGAGAATGCAGCGCCACCAGATCAGCCCCGCTGCTGGCGTTCAACAGACAGTTGAGAAGGGCCCAATCCGTTATGGCATCCGAGCCGTCCTTCATCTGGAATGTCTCGCGCTCCGGTATCGAGGCGCCACCGCAATCATGATGATCCCGGGTGAACGCAATGGGGCCCGACAACTCACCACGACGCACCATCGCGTTGACCTCCTTTGCAGCACGCTCCCGCTCACCGTGACCTAGCCAGCATATCCGTGCCGGCAGACCGGTAAACTCGATACGGTTGGCAATCTTCAACCAGTTGGTCACCCGAGAGGTATCGGCAAACATTTCCAGCAACATGGCATCGATTCGGTAAATGTCCTCCGGGTCTCCTGAAATGGACAGCCAGCGGAATGGTCCGATGCCCTGGCAGAACAGCGGGCGGATGAACATGGTCATGTACAGTCCTATATCATAGGAGTTGTCGACGCCCGCGTGCTGTCTTGCCACCCTTCGCAGTGCATTACCGTACTCGAAGACCACGGCCCCCTGCTCCTGGAAAGCAAGCATTGCGCGCACATGTCGGGCAATGGTTTTTTTGTTGAGTTCCTCTATTCGCTCCGGGTCGGTCTCGCGAAGTTGATCCGCCTCTTCGGCCGACAGTCCGGCGGGATAGTAACCCAAGCGAAGCTCCGTGGTCGTCTGGTCGGTGACGATATCGGGGACAATGCCCCGGGCGATCAATCGATCGTTAACATCGACGATATTTGCGACCACTCCCACAGATCGCGGCTTCCCTCGCCGAGCAGCATCCAGCCATCTGTCGATTGCCGCATCCAGGTCTTCCGTCATCTCTTCAAGATATTTCTGTTCGAGCCGCATTTTCATCGGTTCCGCGCGCACATCAGCTACGAGTATGGAAGCACCGACCATCACGCCAGCCAACGGTTGAGCGCCGCCCATGCCGCCGCAGCCGGCGGTGAGTATGGTGCGACCGGAAAGACTGCCGCCAAAGTACTCGCGGCCGGCTGCGGCAAAAGTTTCGTACGTGCCCTGGATAATTCCCTGGCTGCCGATATACTGCCATGCGCCAGCGGTCATTCCGGGTAGCATGAGCTTCTTTTTTTCCAGCATGTCGTAGGTATACTTGCGCGGGTTCGATCCCTCGGGAGCTGCCACGAAACCGTTGGCGATCACGACAATCGGTGCGGTGGCGTAGGTGTTGAACAAACCTACAGGTTTGCCTGACTGCACCACCAGTGTCTGGTCCTCGCCCATCGTCTTCAGGCAGCGCTCGATCGCATGGTATGCATCCCAATCCCTCGCCGCCTTTGCAAGCGAAGCGTAGATAACCAGGTTGTCCGCATCCTCCGCGTTTTCCAGGTTGTTCTCCAGCATGCGCAAAATCGACTCCTGTCACCAGCCTTTACAACGCAAATCCGAGCCACGATACGCTTTGTATTTCCTAATTTTTTCCGCCTTAGTCATCAGTCTCTCCTCGTCTTACGCCGATGCTCAGGCACGCTGCCCCGGCGATTTTGCTCCCCTTCCAGCAATGGCTGTGCTTTCGCCACAGCGCATGGTCGATATGCTGTCAGTCTTCAATCCTGCATTTATCCAAAGTCAACACCGTCCGATAAAGCGCCTCTGTTCCCAGATGGAGAGCCGCCGGCTCCGTCCACTCCTCCGAGGAGTGGCTGATTCCCGCGCGCGATGGCACGAATAACATGCCCATTGGCGCTATCTTGCCCATGAACACCGCGTCGTGCCCCGCGCCACTGCTCATGCGTAGGTGGGACGCACCCAGTGCTTCGCAAGTGCTAGCGATAGCCTCGACAACTCGGGAGTTACAACGGGTTGATGGTGAATCCGTGGACACCGAGCTGCAATACTTCGTCGATCTCTCTTCGCAGATACGCTCAAATGCCGCATCGCACGCCACTGCAAACCGCTCGAGCATTTTGTCATCGCTGCTGCGCGCGTCGATGACGAAATTCACTCGTCCGGGAACGACATTTGCGCCGTTGGGACTGACGCAAAGTCTGCCGACAGTCGCGACAAAGTAGCTTTTTCCCTCGGCATCGAGCTTCAGCGCTTCGCAGTTGACCGCGACTACCATGTCGGCCGCCGCCACCATGGCGTCGTGGCGCAGGTTCATAGGCGTCGTTCCAGCATGATTTGCCTGTCCCTGGACCTCGACTTCCATGCGTCGGATGCCCACGACGTCGGCCACTACTCCGATTTCAATGTCCGTACTGTATAGCACGGGACCCTGTTCGATATGGAGTTCCAGAAAAGCGTGTAGATCCCGATCCGTTCTGCGCGCATCACCGAGCCGGATCGTATTGCCGCCCATCCTGTCAATGGCAGCGGACAAGGATTCGCCATTGTCATTGACTATTGTCAAATGTTCGCTGGAGAGATGGCCCGACATGCCACGGCTGCCGATACACGATACGCCGAATTCGTTGTGCTCCTCGGCGAGAAAATCAACTATTTCCAGAGAATGCTCCAGGCGAACGCCTCGATCCTTCAGTGTATGCGCCAGCTCCAGTCCCGCCAGTATCCCCGCGATACCGTCGAAGCGCCCCCCTCCGGGAACAGTGTCCGAGTGAGAGCCGATCATGATCACGCGGTCTTTCCACTTTGCGCCTTCAAGCCTTCCGATCAAGTTGCCGGCGCTGTCGATCCTGACCTCAAGATCGGCGCCGCGGAACATGTGCTCCAACTTTTTCCGCGCGTGCCCATGCATCTGCGAAAAAGGCAGGCGAGAGAAGGGCATTTCGGCGTCCGTGTATTCAGCCAACGCTTCAACCGAATCCCATAGTCGCTTGCCATCAGTGTACATTCGGTTATCGCCACGATTGTGCTGCACTACTTCAGTCATTCTTCAGTCTTCACCAGCGGCTAATACATGTCTTGCCAAGGGTTGCCCGAGCGCTTGCTCGACCTGAGGGTATACTGAGGCGTCCCAGACGCCGCTACCCAGCGGGATGCTGCGGTGGGGTGCGCCGACGATCACGACTTCCTTTCCTGCTTCACAAGCCCTCGCCGCCAGCGGTTCGCCATCGCGGTTGAGCAGGATATGCAGATCAGGAAACGTGGAAATGCGCGTCCCGGCAACATCGACTCCCATGACTTCGTTGCAAATCAGGATGGCAGTTGGACCACGCTCCGTTTCCAGCCACAGGATTCCCGCGAGAAACGCATCCCGAGTGGGCTCAAGTCGCACGGATTGAATGCGCCCCTTGAGGCACCAACTCTCCTCGACCACGTTCATCAATTGCGCGATACGTTCGTCCCCACCGGAGACTGAGAGTAAAGCCTCTCCGATCCGCTGCTGGAACGACATAGCGCCGAGAGCCGCGTGTGATTTCAGAAAACCGACCTCGTACAAGCCTCTGGCCGCCATGATGGCGCCGCCGTTCTCATGCGCGACGTAGCGCAGAAACTTCTCCCCCAGCGTATGACTGGTGGTGAAGACTGCCGAGACCGGCACGGCGCCTGACTCTGGCGGCGGCTCGAACCATACCGTCTGCGTAATGCGCGCATTGTTGTCCCCGGCCAGCCCCATTGCACCCATTGCAGCTGTCGGATGACCACGCCCGTTGGCGGCCAGATCGACCACGTCGAGCCCAGTACGAGACGCCGCTATCCAATTCAGAAATCCACCTGGGTGCCCCACGAACACACCTACCGCTGAAGATTGCGCAGTACGCAACAACAGGTCCACAGCGCCCCCGATGCCGGAGAACATATCCAGGGCGAGCGCTGTTGACGATGGACGTCCAATTCCTGTGACCAGCGCCAGACTGTCATGGCTAGAGTAATTGTCCAGGCTCGTCAGATAGATGTCTGCCTGACGCAGCGCCCTGTTGGCGTACTCCCTCTGCTCCGGATACCTGTCCGTACCCATAAGACCACAACCGAGGGCCGTACCTCCCACTAGGGTGCTCTCGATATCATCCGCGTTGAGTTTTCTTCTAGATTCCGACATGCCAATGCCGCTAGTGCGTTTCTCTCGATGGAACCCGCTGCTCAGTGCTCGAGAAACGTGAACTTCTCACGCTCAACCAACAATTCGCTTGCAGGACTGAACACAGCCGCCAGGCCCGGCTTGAGATAACGCGGATGGTGTCCTGGAGGTAGATAGCCGATGTCTCCTTGGTGGAGGGTTTCAGAGCTGCCATCGGTGTAGTCCACACAAATTTTTCCGCGAATGACATAGATCCAGTGCCGCACCTGGCACATGCCGTCCTTGCAATTTTTGAACATGTCGCCATAGTCGGTGGGCTTATGTGACTCTTCGAGAGTCAGGATCATATCGTCTCCCATGGGGCAGCGGCGAATGTCGATGCCGTCCAGTCGAGCTGCTACGGGTAGTGATTCGTAATTGGTTTTCATTTTAGATTCCTTGTTGAGTCAGGTTTGGATGCGTCCTAAGTTCCTCTCGCAGAAGCCCACTGTTCATCTCCCGTTGCATTTGTCGTTCGTCATCGACGCAGTCAGAGCGCGCCCGTTCAGAGGGCGTAACCAGACGGTCGCGACCGATCTTGTCCTGTAAGTACACCTGCAGCAGTTGTGTCACGTGGAGCACCAGGACGAATCCCGTCACGCGCGGGTCCGGGTAGGCCAACGCTGCGATCAACACCGCCAGACCGGCATTCTGCAGCCCCGTACACAGGGCCACCGAACGGCGCGCTGATGGCGACTTACCTCCTGCGAGGTAACCGGATACCAGCGCTATCTCTGTAAATACGATGAACATACCCACATGCACGGTACTGATGTCCGACATCACGTCGGCGTACTGCCACACCAGCATTGTGAGCAAACCGGCCGCCAGCGCATTGACCGAGAAATTGATGCCCCGCTCAAGGCGTCGGCCGGGCGCGGGCAGCAGGCGAGCTACCAGCAGGCCCGCAAAAAGAGGAAGGACCGCCACCAACAGCAATTGCTTCGCCAGGCGCAGGGAATCCACTGACGCAAACGGGGGCAGATCGGCCCACTCCAGCGCAAGATGCAGGATCAGGGGTGCCGAAACGGGCGCAATGACGGAGAAAAGCAAAACAATCACCACGGCCAGATGACCGTCCAGGCGCGCACCGGTCGCGATCGCCGACACCACAGGTGCCACCGGGCTGCAGGCAAGAATTATCATCGCCAGGCTGAATGGCTCGCTCGGCCTGAACAGCGTAATGAGCGCCAAAGCGAGGACGGGCATCACGCAGAGATTCAACGCCAGAGCGATGAAGATCGGCCGCCAATTTTTTATGGAGGCAAACAATCCATCGACGTTACAACAGCGTCCGGCATTGAACAGCAAAATGGCAATGAGCAGCGCTGCAATATTTGCGCTCAGAGACATCAATCAGCCCCGGTGCCGGACACTGTTTTTCGCCTGCGAAGCATCAGGGCGCATCCATCGGCAGGCTCTCGTCGAAGCCCCACTCGTTCATCGAGTTATCATAAATCGCTACATTTTCATAACCCAGTCGCGTAAGCATGAACGCGTTGACCGTCGCGGCAATGCCGCCGCCGCAGTAGCTGATCACAGTACGGCTTTTGTCCAGGCCGCGCTCATCGTAGATCCGTTGCGCAGCTGCCAGGCTGATGAAGCAATTCGTGTCGCTGTCATGCAGTTCCTCCACCACAGATACATTTTTGGCAGATTTGATGTGACCCGGCCTGCCATAGTAGTTATCCGCTCTCCCACGGTACATGGCGCAGCTGAGAGAATCGATGATGGCGGACGAGTCGCTATCGATTGCGCACAGAACATCCTCCCGCGTGGCAACCATGTCGTCATTTCTGGGAGCGGCGACAAAATCGCCCACCGGCGGCGACTCGACCGTACCGGTCGTCTCTCGCCTTTCCACGGACCACTTCGGGAAACCGCCGTCCAGTACCGCTGCGTTGGTAAACCCGTAAGCGCGCAAAATCCACCACACCCTGGTGGCCCACATCGAAGCACTGGTACTGTAAAGTACCGCCATGTTGTCCTGGTTTAGTCCCTTCGCGCGCATCACCTCTTCGAGTTGCGTGCGCTCGGGAAAGCTAAGGGTGAGCCGACTGCCAGGAGGTGTCGGCGCGGATAACTCACCCGGTACGTCCAGGAATTGGGCGCGGGGTATATGCGCCTGTTCAAAGGCCCTCCTGCCCGAAACGGCCGCGAAAGGCTGCCCTGGTTCGTTTGTCGGTTGAAGAATTACCGAGCAATCGTAAATGCGCAGGTCTGGATTGGACAAATTCCGGGCCAGCCACTGCGTCGTTACGAGCCCCGGGTCATTTTTTTTCGGGTTCATGTCGCCTCCGCAATGCCGTCGAGAATCTGGCCTCGTCCGAGACCCTTCCGGTTGAGAGTCTTCTGACACAGGCCCGGGCCGCCACCTGCCAGTAGTCTGGCTCTGGCGGCGCGCCGCCGTTAAGCGCATCAGAAAGGGCCAAATCAGAAATCATAGCGAACCTCTATACCATAAGTGCGGGGATCACCGAGGAAGATCGAATCCCAGTTAATGATGTTCGTGGTACGAGTGAAGTACTCCTCGTCCGTCAGATTACGCCCCCACAGGGCGATGCTGTAGTGACGATCCTCCGGCTCGTAGGCCAGCCTCGCACCGACTAAAGTCCTTTCCTGTGCCGCCCGTCGGTCGGTATTTTCATTATCAAAGTAGTACTCGTCGCTGTAGCTGACATCGCTGATAAAGCGTATGGCCCCACCATTGGAAAGGGGCAGCTCGTAACTGACAATGCCGCTTGCGGTGGTTTCAGGTGCTCCGACCAGGCTGTTACCGGAAAGGTCGACGCCGTTGCCGTCAATGTACTCGTCGAACTCCGTGTTGAGAATGCCGGCGCTGAAATTAAACTGAAGACTGGCCGTGGGCTGCCAGACCATTTCCGCCTCAAATCCAGAGATGCTCGCCTCGGCGGCATTCGTCAGGTATTGTCGGGGCACGCCATTTTCCACCACCAGTGCAAACACCTGCATGTCCTTGTAGTCGTTGACGAAGGCGGCCAGATTCAGACGCAGGGTCCGCGGGTCGTTTTCGAACTTGTATCCCAGCTCCAAAGATTCCACTGTTTCCGGATCAAAGCTTGGGTCCGATACAGCGCCTCCGGCATTGAAGCCGCCTGCACGGAAGCCATTGCTGTACTTGAGGTAGACCATGCTGCTATCGCTGAACGCGTAATTCACCCCGACGGCTCCGCTCATTTCTGACCAGTCGTCCTTTTGTCGCTGCGTCTCGAAGGGGGCGAAGAAAAAGCCCTCCTGCGCTGTCTCGAAGTCCTTCTCTTCGTATGTCCAGCGCAATCCGCCGAACAACTCGATTCGCTCGCTCAACTGGTAGCTGAGATCAGAAAACAGCGCGTAGGTCGTAGTTTCCTGGGTGTAATCGGTCATCGAAACGAACGTTGCATTGAAAAGGTTATTGGCTTCCAGATCGACCTCCGCCTCCAGGTCCTCGTAGAAGTAGTACAGTCCGACCGTCCAATCGAGGTTGCTACTGCCGTCAGACGCCAGGCGCAGTTCCTGGCTGAACTGGTCCGCCTCGTTGCGGCGCATGTCCCACAGCGTGTCGATCGCCAACGAGTCGATGTCCTCTTCCGTGTCCCTCTCACTGTTGAGGAAGCCAGTTACCGAGGTCAGGGTGAAAGAACTGAAATCAATATTACCTATCAGCGTCGAGCCGAAAACGTCAATCTTTTCATGCCCCGGATCAGTCAGTGGTTCAGACCGGGGCTTGCCCGGGTCAGACCGGTTGGGGTGCTCGGCGATGTTGGAGCGATCCCGGCCACGGGCACTCTCATCCACCTTGGATCCGTAGAGGCTGAAATACCATGACTGCTCTTCAGTCGCGTCCCACCGCAACATGGCTCGTGCGGCCCAGCTGTCGGCATCAGTGGCATCGCCGGTGTTGTTGGTGTTTTCGAAGATGGCGTCTCGCGTATGGCGTACTATCGCCAAACGACTCGCCAGTTCTTCAGTGAATGCCAGATTGCCCACGGCCTCAAGATCGACCTGATCGTAACGGCCATAGCTGCCCTTCAAACTCAAGCTGTTTTCCTGCTCCGGGCGATTGGACACCAGGTTTATCACACCGCCTGTTGTATTGCGGCCGTAGAGCGTACCCTGCGGACCGCGCAAAACTTCGATGCGCTGAAGGTCGTACATCTGCTGCAATTGCGCAGCCGTACTGTTCATGTAGACTTCGTCCTGGTAGATGCCGACAGATCCGACGGAGATTGCGTTAAAATCACTGAGACCCAACCCACGGATGAAGATGAACGGCGTGTGGTTGCCTGCGGTCGAGAGGGTCACGTTGGGCACCTGCAGGGCTGCATCTGCGATATTCTCCAGGCGCAAATCTTCCATCGTCTTTGCAGACAGTGCCGACACGGCGCCGGAAATATCCTGAACGCTGGCCGCCCGCTTGGTAGCAGTGACGATAACTTCCTCCAACACGCCGACTTCGCCGGCCGCATGGGCCGTTGATTGCAGGCCTAACAAGGTCGTCATTGCCACCGAGCAGCCGATCACGTGGCGGACTGCACTCGTCAATACACAAGAGCTTGCAGAATGTTTCCTGGGTAGGTCGTTTATGCTCACGGTTCGATTCCTCACGAAGTACGTAATTTTTTATTTACCTGTCATGGCCGCGCATCGGTCCAGAGCGACCGTCCACTAAAACTATAAATCGCAGGCCGGGAAACCAGAACAGGAGTAACATCATAAAAACAGGTAAGTGGTATAACCTTTATCGATAGTGAGAGGGTGAAGCGACCCCGTCGCCTGTCCGGATTTCCCACCGCGCTGGCCAGAGCAGAAATCAGATAAACCACGTCCGCGGTAGTCTTTATCCGCTTGTACAGTGGATTTTCCATCGCGTCGAGCGAAGAGAGGAGCTATCGGCTCACCCTGCTGCCCGGGACTCTAACTCAGGGCGTATCGGCCGATCTCGATACCGAGGAGTTCTTCTATCAATGGGAACACGGAAGCATCCCGGACGCCCGCCCCGGTCGGATAGTTCTTGGAGGAGGCGTGCAGGAACAAGACCTTGCTGCCAGCTTGCAGTTCAATTATTGACACGGGCATTCCTGTCTCGGGGTTGATGCTGATGATCAAGTCGGGAAATGTGGCGACGCGTCGACCGTCGATATCAACGGACATGAATTCATTGACCACGCCTACCCGGGTGTCAGAGCCTGAGCAGTCCACCTCTATGAATCCGGAGGAATAGCCGCCACCCCACTTGCAATGGTTGTTCACGACTTCTCCGCGCAGCAGTTCTGTACCCTGAATGAAATCAGTTATGGCATCGATGCGTCCCTGTGCATCTCCGGCAGCCCACGCGCGTTCGCCCAGCGCAGCTTCAAATTGAACCATTTGTTTGGCTGATGTTCTCCTGAGGAAGCTTGCCTTGTAGGGTCCGCGGGCGATAGCAGCGGCGCCATCGCCACGAAGCGCGTTGTACCGCACGAGTTCCTCAGCTCGACCGAGATTGCCCTCAAAGTAGAGTTTAAAGGGTTCGCTGCTACCATCGCGCAGCGAACCATAACTGGTCATTCGCGTGCTCGCCGACCCCGGCCGCGCCAAGCCCAGACCGCCCATGGCCAGGGTCGGATGGCCGCGGCCGTTGGCATAAGCGTCGAGGACGTCGAGGTCAAAGTAAGCGGCCAGCAACCAGTGCAGGAAGCCCCCGGGGTGGCCATTGATCACGGCTCGTGGTCGGCGCTCCTCGGTCTCCAGCAACAATTCGACGGAACGGAACACCTCCCGCAACTCGATAGTCAGCTTTCCGTTTTTATCGAGCGCTCTTCCAACGACCGACGCGCTGATAACCGTTTCGTCATCGTCCAGTTCGTCCAGATTGGCAAGCCTCAGAGCGCCCATGTTCAGGGCCGTGCGTCCCATGCCCATCGATTGTTCCAGTCGTGCCTCGCTGCCGATACCGCAGGTGAGTATTGCAGCGCCCAGTGCGCTGTGCTTCAAAGTCTGCTCATTCAGTTGCATAGGTTTACTCCGGGAAACGCTCTGCGAGTACATGGGTTAGAGCCAGTTCATCAGCCAGTCTTGGCGTCACTCCGGGGCACCAGGTCGTCCCCGGGGATGGCGGCTAATTCAGTCACACTGGCATTGATCGGAAAATTGCGAACGACAAGCACACCCAACACAATCATTAGCTGTGGTGCTATTACCACGAACGCCATCAGAGCCTGCAGACCGGTTTCGGAATTCACACCCTCCGTTCTGAAACCAAGCCAGGCCAGTGTATTCAGTGCAACACCAATGCCTATGGCGTCAGCCGCCTTTTTGAACAGGGACCAGAAAGAAAAGAACAGTCCCGCGCGTTCGATACCCGTATTTCTCGCATCAATTTCCACGAGATCGGCAATGATTGAGGTGACGAGTATCTGTATCGAGGGGGCCATGACGCCCATAAAGCCGTAAACCGCCGCATATTCCCAGAATTGGCCGGGTTCTGCAAAGTACAAACCGGTCGCGCCCAGCGCAGTGCCAAAACCGGCGACCACCATGGCGCCGTGCTTTGAAATCGATTTGGACAGTCGAACCCAGACACAGGTGCCTACACAGGCGAAAAGCAGATAGATGAATATCAGCGTCGGCGCTTGCGTCTTCAGTTTTGCCCAATAGGTCAGAAACAGGATGATGGTGGAGTTCCACATACCACTGCCGATACCGATAATCAATACGGCGGTAAGTAACTTGCGAAAAGGCGCATCAGTCAGAATGACGCTCATTCGGGCCATAAAGCCTTGCTGCGGGTCGGACGGGTTGTCGACACCCGCGGCGCTGGCGCGCGGCATTGCGAAGAACAGGACCAGAATAGAGAGCGGCAGCGTTATCATCGCGCTTGTTCCAAGCGCGGCGACATTGCGGGAATTCTGGTTCGCATCGTCGTTGGCCAGGTAGGTTACGACGACCGGTATGCTGGCGGTAATCAGCATACCGAGAAAATTGAAAAACTCCCGCATACCGGCAAGTGAAGACCGGCTGGCATAACTGTCTGCGATACGCGTACCCCAGGAAAGATAAGGGATAAAAATCATGGTCCAACCCAGATAGAAAACGATCAACCACAGGAACACATAGCTGGTGCCCCAGATTTCACCCGGCAGAAACAGGAAATAGATGCCACTCAACATCACGACGGTGCCCGCTCCCAACCAGAAATAGTACGAACCGAGTATCGGGTGCTCCTTGTCGCTGAGGTAGCCGATCAGTGGATCGGTGAGTACATCGAAAATACGGGCGATCATCATCACCAGACCAAGTTGAGTGAGTGTGACGCCCAGTTCGATAGCGTACATCGGCACCAGGTAGATGCCCACGGGAAGAGCAGCCAGAGACAGAGGCAGCATGAGTTGTCCGTAGGCAATATTTCTTATGGTCGTGGCGCGATCCATATTGTTTCCTCGGGAAAAACAAATAGCAGACCGGCAATCGGCGATCTTACCAATTAATATCTCACGTGATACGCCCGGGGCGCTTCAATCAGCCGATGGCACGACCTCGAACACCTCGATATCCATTGATTCGATTATTTCCGCCTGCTCCTGGCGCGCGGCGAGAAAGTCGGCGTCGGCATGATATCCCTCCCAGGCTGCCTGTCTGCTGTGCGCATCGGCAAACGACATCATAAAAACGAACTGACTCTTCCCCGTCGGAACCTCATTAACCTGATCACCGCAAACCTGCACATGCCGAGTGGTATGCAGACAGCCCACCAACTCGATACCATATTTTTTAAACAGCGGAAGGGTAACCTCGCGGAAGCGCTCCTCCATGTCGACCATGCGATTCTCTGCTATACCATAACGACGCAACTCATAGATCATCTTGGTACACTCTCACTATTTGAATGTGCTTTGGCAACCTGACTAACAAGGCCGTCACGCAACAACGCTACCACTGCAGCATGATTTTCCGAAGGAGAACTGCACGATTCCATGCCACTCATGGTCGAATAAACAGCGTCTCGAGCGACTGCTGCACCTCGACCCGACGGCCTGTCCATACTACCGGGCGGCTGCAACTCCGTCGCAATCATCGCTTCCACGGCTAGAATGCTATCCAGGCACGCAATCACCTCAAATCCCCGTTGCGCCGCTAGCGGAGCATTGCTCCCGTGATCTTCAATATTGAAGTCCAGAGGGGGGCAGTCCAGAGATGCAGGCGCTGCAAGTTGGCGCGCCTCCGCGGTCAGCGCAGCGGAGGAGTATAGGAACAGAATGGATGACTTCGAAAAGCTGCTTCCCAATTCTTTTTTGACAAAATTTTCATCGTGCATCAGATCGGCGACGACATGATTCACACGCCGTTCGGACAACTTGGCGAGATGGACCAGCGCCGGTCGCAGCGCTTCCAGCGCAGCCGTAAGAAACATGGGTTGGAAGTTGCCGTTGTGCACGAATTCCTCTCCCACAAGGGAGGGGTTGTGCGCATCGGCATTGAGTTCGGCCTCCACCGCCCTGGTAAGAAAATCCGTTGTTTCACGCAGGGCGCCGTGGGTATTCGGCGCCACACGGAAAGACAGCGGATCCTGCAGTTCTTTCGCGGCGCCCGGGTTTTCCAGATAACTCCCGCGCAGAATCGTTCTGATATTTGCGCTCGAACGCGCCTGCCCGGCAATGCCCTTATCCAGGGCCGGGTGAAGTACCGACAGATTGCCTCGAATATTCTCTAGCGACATGGCGAGCACGATATCCGCAATATCTGCGATACGATTTGATTCGGCAACGAGCAGTGTGCCGGCGCCGATGGAGAAGCCATTTCCCGCTACGATTACCAGGCCATCACGGGGCCCCTGCACCAACGGCTCCAGCTCGGCAGACGCCAGTGCCGTTGAAGCCGGCATGATTGCGCCCCGATATTCGACCTTGCCCTCTGCAATCATCGCACAACCGATGGCGGCCATGTTGCCCAAATCGCCCGCCCCGACAGACCCGACTCGGGGGACGATTGGGTGAACGCCTGCATTTAGCATGCCTGCCATCAAGCGCACCGCGCGTGGCGATGCCGCAGTGCTGCGCTTACACATGCCGACCAGGCGGGCGGCCATCGCCGCACGCACCTGCTCCGCGGGCAGACCGGGGCCAACTGCACCGTTGTGCACGCGTAACATCCTGTATTGGTTTTCGGCGATCTGAGCCTCGTCGATGGTCTGAGCCTTGAGGTGTCCCAGCGCGGTATTCAGGCCATAGACCGGCTTGCGAGACTTGATCACGCTCTGGATCCATTCCTCGACATCGGAGAGTTCGCAGTAGACAGAATCCGCCACCTGAACCGGTGCTCCCCGTGCGATCGCGACGATATCAGCGGCGGACACCCATGTTTTCCCGTCAAACACTACCACCTCAACGCCGTTACCTTGAACCATTGTGCTTCCTTACCTTTCAGCTACCGAGAGCCGGTGTTAGCGATCCATCCTGGCGCTGCGCGGTATCCGTCGGCACCGCCCTTTGGAATCGACCGTCACCGGGGCTAGCCATCACCGTCTCGCCGTCCCACACCTGCCGCCCCCGATTGTAGGTAGCGCGGATACGCACCGGCAGGCGGGTGCCATCGAATGGGCTCCATTTCACTACGGTCTGGAATCGCCTGCAGTCCAGTTGGAAATCTCCGGGCTCTACGACCACCACGTCGGCATCATACCCCTCCTGCAGTTCCCCCTTGCGCCCATGTAGACAAAAATGCCTCGCGGGCCTCCGCGAAAGTACTCGGGGAATAACGCGAAGATCTAAGCCACGCTCCATACAACCCTTGAACAACAGCGCGCAGAGCGACTCCATACCCGGCATCCCGGAGGAATTTTCAGCCATCACCGGTTTGTTCTTGCGATCCAGGGACCACGCCACGTGGTCGGTTGATACGAAATCAATCGCATCGCGTTCAAGGTACCGCCAAAGCCTATTCTGCTCTCGCGGCCCCCGGATCGGTGGATTGACTTTGCACAGCCCACCCTGGCGTATGACATCGTCCTCGTTGAGCATGAGGTAGTGAATGCAGGTTTCTATGGACACCGGATACCCCTGTCGACGGTACTGCTCACAGATGTCAAATCCGCGTCCGAGGGAGCAGTGCACGACGTGTACACGGCAACCGGTCGCCGCGCCGATCTCGTAGATTTCGTTGATTGCCAGCAACTCGCTGATCGGCGGGCGCGAGCGACCGTGACTGGCGGGGGAAGTATCACCGCTGGCGCGTACATGGTCGGTGAAATAGGCGACGGTCTCCTGGTGCTCGTTGTGAACGCCCACCGCCAGCCCCGAGGACGCTATGACCTGGCATGCCTCGTACATCAGCGGCGGGCTGATTCTGGGAAAGCGTTCCGGGTGGGTCTCAAAAGTCGAAAATTTGAATGCACAGGCACCGGCATCGACAATGCCCTGGATTTCGTCGATGCCGTCTCGCGGCGATATGGTGCCATACAAAGCGAAATCGACCCGACTCCGTGCTCCGGCCTCGTCCGCCTTCTCAGTCAGTTTGACCGCGGAGCAGACGAGTCCTGCCTCATCGTAGGGCATATCCACCATGGTGGTCACACCCCCTGCGGCGGCTGCGCAACTTGCTTTTTCGAAGCCCTCCTGGTCTCTCTGACTCTTGGTATGGACTTGGCCGTCTACAATGCCGGGAAGTAACCAACAGCCTTTGTAATCGACGAGCTCCCTGGCTTGTGGCGGCTTTCCCCGCCCGACAGCGGAAACTGATTCTCCCTTCATGGCAACGAAACCGTCTTCTAAGACAGTATCTGCCGTCAGAACGTTGCCCAGTAATACCCGATCATGGAGTTCCATTACCCAGTGTACCTATGTCTGTTGTGTCCTTATTCGCGCCGGTCATGGGCTACGCCGGTGCGTCCCGCCGAGGTGGCAAGCCCATACTCGTGAAGCGCCATACTGGCACCCCGCGAGCAGATTGAAAATCACCCAAAGATAAGATACATCGATTTGTCATATAGATTTTTTCGATATATAAAGGAGCTTTGCCAGCCGGAGCCCAGACCATGCTCTTCAAACGTCTTTTCCAGGCCGCCACCATTTGCGAGTACCAGAGCATTTCCGAGGCAGCCAGGACTCTCGGGATCAGTCAGTCGACCTTGAGCGCTTCCGTGGCCGGTCTCGAACAGATCGTTGGAAATCGGCTGTTCGAACGGGCGTTCCGCGGGGTCTATCCCCTGGCATCCGCATGGTCCATTTACTGCCAGATGGACGAGATAGATTGGCAGTTGCGCCGCGTAGAATCCCTCAGAGAAAGTCACGGTGAGGATACGAGCTGCTCCCCGACTATCGTCCTGCCAGAAACCATGGCGGGCGGGCAGTTGCACAGGTCTCTGCGCGCCGGTGTCGGCAGCGGTATGTTTCGTCTGATCATAGAAGACAACAGTTTTCCTCGAGGACACCGCCTGCGGATGAGCGTTCCCGACTCGATCTCTCCACAGTCCAGTCATGTGTGCGACTACGGCTGGTCGGTGGTTGCCCTGGCGAAAACCATGGATACGGTACCGGGAAGCCCTCTCGATATGGATTTGCTCCGACACAGAAGCATTGCCATCGCCGGCCTGGGGGATTTCGAACAGCAGGCACTGGAGAAGATGCTGGTCGAAGACGTGATGAAACGGCTCACCCATCTTTCCTTGCAGCACTGGCAGATACCACGCTATCTCATAGAGGAACCCGGCCGCGTGCTAATAGTGCCCGAGCATACCCTACTGCCGGTGATGACCGGTGGCTGGCTGGAAAGCTATCCACTCAAAAACACAGACCGCCTGGCATTGGTTATCGACCGAGATAAGGAAGACCCGCAACCGGAAGACACCGAACGACTTGCAGAGCAGCTGCGCGCGCTCATCGCAGACTTCAGTAAGAATCGGGTCCGGCAATTCAGCGTCACACACCGCGGCCTCAGGTCTTTCGAGACACTGTATACCACGCGCAGCGTGTCAAAAGCCGCCCGCCAACTTCATGTGGTACAGCCTGCAATGAGCAAACAGATCAAGAACCTAGAGGCCAGTATTGGAACCAAGCTGTTTGATCGCTCCACTACGGGCGTCACCCCGCGTGAATCCGCTCACCGATTACATCGAGTGACAAAGCAATTGTTGGCACAGGTGGAAAACCTTCTTACGCCGGACAAGAAAGTCGTAGGCAGCGAACATACCATCGTAACGATCGGCTACCTGCCGGCTTACGACAGCCGCAGCGCAATTGCCGTGGCGCTGCGAGACACCATTGAGGAATGGCGCAAAACCTACCCGTTGCTTCACCTGATCAGTCTCGAGGGATACAGCAAGAAACAATTTCTATGGCTACAGGAAAAACGTATTCTCTTTGCGATCGTCGAATCACTGTACAATATGGAGGGCCTGCATAGCATCCGCTTGCGACAGGATCCGCTCAGCGTCTACCTTGGACCGGGAGTTGAAGCGAGAGATATCAGCGCTCCTTTGATGCCTGAAGATTTGATGCATTTGAAACTAATACTTCCGAGCCCCGATCATGGCATTCGCACACTGATAGATCGGCAGTTCGCAAAGCTTGGGATCAAACTCCAGCCTGAACTGGAGATCGATTCACTTGCCAGCCTGGTCATGCTGGTAAAATCGGGAAACTACGCCACCATTCTCCCGGAGAACGCCATCATGGAAACAAACAGCGAACTCCGAAAACGCGAACTCCACAGTGCTTCACTGGCGCGCACCCTCTACCTGGTTCACCGAGCGGAGGAGGTCTTCGGTCCACCTGAGCAGAAAATCATCTCATTGTTGATCAAAAACCTTGACTCTGGCAACAGTGAGCGGAAAGACGTCGATCAGGTGACAACACAGGAGCGCAAGGTTGAGTCCTGAGAGCTGGTATGCGGATGGTCTGAACCTACCGACAGCAGCATCGTATCTGCTGTGCTCTAACAAACTGAGCTACGTGTCAAGATCTGTAATGGGGTCTACTATCCGAAAGAGGCGCGCATTTTCCAGAATGAGCACAATCAAGCCAAGCCTGTGCCTGCATCCTCCGAGGCCGCGACGCTACCCTCTCCGGCCCGTAGCCAGTGCCGATTTGCAGCGTAATTTGTCGGTCCGTTTTGCGCCTGTGCCCTGAACGCATTGCCGGCAGCTCTGGCGGCGCTACAACCGGTTTTTAGCGCTTCGTTTCAATCCGCCGCAAACCAAATATCACCATAGCAGGCCGCTGCTGTCGATTTCGTGTTGTCGCTATCAGTCATCAGCGCGACAGCCGCAATGGTACCCGCCTCGCTGCCGAACAGGCGCCGGTAGTCCGCTTTGACGTCCCGGCGCTCAGACAGCCACTGACCCAGTTCTTCCGTGCCCGAACGCACCGCGATCATCTGGGCGTTGGCGGTAAAGGCATTGGGCCATGCACTGCCGGGCGGCTCGCTGCGTGACCAGACGTAGTTGACCGCGCGCGTGCGCCAGAAAAACAGTCCACCCGAGAACACGACATAGATGCGCGCCGGGTAGTCGTCCCCCTGTTTGCGACGCTCATCGCCGCCGTCAACCAGGGTGTCGACTTTCCATGACCAGTGCAGGTATGGAGTGCGCTCGAGGTCGACGTCAATTTTCTTGAACAACCCGGACGCGGCGGCCTCACTGTGCGCACACAATGCGTGTCGACCTGAATTGTCGCGCAACTGATAGCGGGTCTCACCGGCAAAGTGCTTTTCCTCCCAACCGCTGAGGTCGGCCGCGGAGAAGCGCGCCACTTCCAGGCGCTGGGCATGTGCGCCAAGCGATACACCGCATGCGATTACCAGACCCAACGCGCGCAATGCGGCGTGGTGCGCTTTCCCGGCCATGACCGAGTCCCTCCAACTGATCGCGGCACCTGCTGGCTGCCACCTCGGACATTGTACAGTTTAATTTGCGCCAGTCGTGATGAAACCGACACGCGCAATGTAACAAAGGTATCTTCTGTTTTCCTGCTGGCGCAGCGGCGCACAGGACGTTGCCCTGCCGCCCGCTGTCACTTCCGGCATTGCTCCGCGCTTGTGCAGGCGCGTCGCTACTGCGGATCGACGCATCTGCTAGACTGCCGCCATGAATGTCAGAATCATCGCGCTACTGGCAGCGCTGGTGCCCTTCGTCTCGGTGCATGTCACTTATCTGGTGGCGGCGAGCCACGGCACCGTGGACTGGTGCAACCCTTATCTGGATAGCTGTACCTCGATCAGCGCGACGGGGCGTCAAGCCCCGGCGAGTTTTATTTTCCGCGCGACCATGCTGCCGGCCGCAGTGTTCATGATGGCTTACTGGTGGTTGAACCATACCTGGCTGGCCGCTGTGCATCACCGGGCGGGTCACCACCGTCAGCGCGCCAATCACTGGATGCTGGGCCTTGGCGTACTGGCCTGTATCGGTCTTATCCTCTACGTCACCGTACTCGGGGAGCGGGGTCAGGCCTGGGCCGCACAGCGCCGGGTGGGCACTATCCTGTTTTTCTCATTCACGTTTATCGCGCAGTTGTTATTGCTGGAACAACTGCGCCGACTGGACGTTCCCGGGATACGTTCCGGCTCGCTTGTCTATATGGGATCTGCCTGCGGCACCTTGCTGGCTACCGGTGTGCTTACCGTCATTCTGCAGGCCTGGAATGCAGCCTGGTACGAGACGGTGGAAGACGCCCTTGAATGGGTGCTGACCCTGCTGCTGCAGAGTAATTTCCTGGCCGGTTATTTTGTCTGGCGCCAGGCGGGCTGGAAGCTGGCGGTAAAAGAGCGAGATGGAGAGGGTTAAACTGACCGGTCTCGAGCAGTCAGTTTTGCTTTGCTTTTATCCATGGACTCACCAGTCCGACTAAATCGATGACGGTAGTTCTTATCGACACGCGTGTGGTAACCGATCTCGCCGACTCCCATAGAACTTCGTGCAAACTCATTGAACTGCCACAGGCCGTGCCGCTACACTGGGGTTTCGATCAGGAAGCTGACCAAGGAGTTCTCCGGCATGAAACTACTGACCCACCTGTGCCTTGGCCTGGCACTTGCCGTACCTGCAGTCGCCGACCAGAGCGCCCTGGAAGCGGCCATTGCCGGCGCCCACCGCACACCGGCCTGGGTTGCCCGTGACCAGTATCGCCACCCGTTGCAAACCCTCACGCTGTTTGACGTGCAACCGGACCACACCGTGGTCGAAGTCTGGCCCGGCGGAGGCTGGTATACGGAGATCCTGGCCCCCTACCTGCACGAAGACGGCCTGCTGATCGCGGCGCATTACGACGGCGAGGATACTCAGGCCAGTTACCGGCCGGATTCGCGAAAAGCCTTTGACAAAAAGCTCGCGGCTGACCCCGCACATTACGGCAGAGTTAAGGTCGTCTCACTGATGATCAATGAGAGCACGGGCGACATTGAAAAGGCCGCGGCGTCGCACAACTCGGTAGACCGCGTGGTGACATTTCGCAACGCCCATGGCTGGGCTGCCAGGGGGATTAGCGATGCCATGTTCGGGCATTTTTTCGCTATCCTGAAGCCGGGCGGTAAACTGGGCATCGTGCAGCACATGGCGGACCCCGAGCAGAACTGGCTGAGCGGCAACATCGGCTACGTCGGGCGCGAGTACATTATCGGACGTGCGCTAAAGGCGGGTTTCAGCCTTGAAGCGGAGGGGTTCTTCAATCTGAATCCGCGCGACCACAAACGCTACGAAAAAGGTGTCTGGCAGCTACCGCCCTCCCTGCGAGACCTGCAGAGCGACGAGGAGAAAGCGCCCTACCTCGCGATCGGGGAGAGCGAACGCATGACGCTGGTATTTACCAAGCCCTGAACTGGCGCGGAATACCGACTGTGCTCACCTGTCGCGTTGACATTGCATGGTCTTGCAAATCACATATCGCGTTTTAATCGGACTTGCCGCCGGCCTTCGAAGTCATCGCATCCTGATCGCCACCTCGGGCGGATATTTCGCCATGGTGCCCAGGTGTACCGCCATCAATGGTCCCAATGCGTAGGAGGGTACCCAGCCCTTTTTAATGAGCACTGATTTACGTTCGCGGGGATCGAGGTACAGGTTGTACATGTAGCCGTTGGTCGGCGTCATGAGCTGAACATTGTCGAGCCCGCCAAAATCACGGTGGGTGCCACTGCCCACCTGTAATTCGTTGAGAGCCATTTTGTAGTAGCGCCAGCGCACGCCTGCAAACATATCAGCATTGTAATAGTAGATTGCCTCCCGCGCCGACTGGCCATCGTCGGCCAGCAGAAAGCCCGTCTGGTCGATGCCGTCAATATAGCGATCGGCAGGAATTGCCGCGGTTACGTCCACCCCTGCCAGCGCCAGCGAGGTGTTGAACATGTCGGTCAGGTCGAATAAACCGTCGGAAACGCGACCGCCTTTGATAACCCCTGGCCACCAGAACAGACCCGGTACGCGCACCCCGCCCTCGGTGGTCATGCCCTTGGCTCCACGAAACGGCGTCACCCCGGTGTCGGGATAGCTGTCTTCCTCCGGCCCATTGTCCGAGGTGAAGAAAACGAGTGTATTGTCGGCAATCTCCAGTTCCTCCAGCAGTGCAACCAGTCGTCCGACGATAGCATCGACCTCAACCACGCTATCGCGATAGACGTCTTTGGTTGCCGATCGTCCGACAAAATCTGCCGAAGGCATGTTGAAATAATGGACTTTCGAAAAGTTGTGCGAGAGGTAGAAAGGCTTGCCCTGTTGCACAGCGCGGCGAATAAAATCTGCGGAAAAATCAGCAAATTTCTGATCGAGATCGCGGCTGTTTTCCCAGTTGATTGTCTCGAGCGCCTTGCCCCCGCCCGTCTTGGTTGCGCGCCACAATGAGCGGTCACCCGGCATCGAGCGCAGCATCGCCTGCAAGACGGGATCATTTGCCACGTCAGGTGCGCTCGGATGCTCCTCCTGATACGAGTTGACCACGCCGAGGAAGCCTTCAAACTCGTCAAAACCCACCTGCCAGGGGCGTGTTCCATCCATCTCACCCAGGTGCCATTTGCCTGACAGCCCCGTGTGATAACCCGCATTCGAGAGCAGTTTTGCCGCCAGAATCTCATTGGAAATATCAGCCTTGTCATTGAGCATGGCGGGTTTCAGCAGACCGGAGCGCACCGGCAATCGCCCGGTATTGAGCGCTGCCCGCGTCGGTGTACAGCTTGGTTGCGCATAGGCGGAGGTGAGTTTCAGCCCCTCCCGTGCCAGGCGGTCGATATGCGGTGTCGGCGCTCCCAGCGACTCACCGCCGCCGTAGGCCCCGGTGTCGCCATAGCCCATATCATCGACGATCAGCAGCAGGATGTTGGGCGGCGCACCGGTGCGTGCGCGCAGCGCCTCGAGCTTTGCTTTGACCGCGCGCGCCTGTTCTGGATGGGCCAGTGCCGGTTCAAAGTTCTCCGCAAACCGCTGCGCCTGCAGCAGCGGCGAAACCCGGCTCATCGACCCCGGCGTCAGCCCGGCCGGCACAGACATCTGTGCCCACGCCACACCAGCGGCCAACAACAAACTCAAAGCGAGCAATGATTTCATCGCTATTTTCCTTCATTCGTGGTTGCTTATGGGCAATATCATAGATCAAAGCAGAATCTAAACACACAGTCCACAAACGGCGTCCCCGGCAGTGTGTCGATGTTGACCAGACCGCTATCCCTGCACACGTTCAAACCAGGGGCTCATCACTCTATATCCATAGACATACGCCAATTTCCTGGCTCTCGTCAGACTCACGTAGATCAGAGCACGCTCCTCATTTTCCCGCTGCCGTCGGGTCACACCTTGTTCAGGTATTGCCGAATATTACTCGCCAGGGCAACAACGAATATTACTCGCCAGGGCAACAACAAGGCGGTTTCCTCCTGCTTGCCGAAAAACGCCAGGCCGGTCAGCGTCAGGTCCGTCTCGATCATCTCATCCGCCGGATGACCCCTTCCATCCGGGTCAACCAGGCCGTCCCGTGGCACTCCCGGCACTGCACCAGCGGCAGGCGAACCGGTTGCCGGTCTGGCGCTGGCTGATCGTCGCCGAAGGACAGCAGCGGTGGCGGCGGGATGTGCGTTTCACCATTGCCGTTTTCCGCTTGTCGCTGTGTCAACGGCAGCCCCACCGATACATTTACATTGTGGGCCCTTTGAGAAAAGCTTCGCCCTCCTGCTGTCCCTCCACCAGGCGACGGAATGCACCGCTGAACGGTGCGGTTTCCGTCTCGAAACCGCTGACAGTGCATTCACGCAGCGCGGCGGCGACTTCGCTGGCGAGGAGGCCGGGTACCATAGGTGTCTCTTACTGGTTCAGGGGGATTCGATCAAACTTTGCGCACCGGGCCGGGGTATTGGGCTACCGACTCATCCGCCGTGAGCAACACGATGCCCTCGGACTCCGCCTGTGCTACAAGAATGCGGTCGAAGGGATCGTAATGCACTGGCGGTAAATGGCTTAAGGCCAGCGCGTGCTGCGCAGTGATCGGCAATTCGAGATAGCCATTCTCCACCAGCCCGCGCCGCAGCAAATGCGGGTCCACCCTGAAGTCGGCGCGCCCCAGGCTGTTTTTAATAACGACTTCCCAGAGACTGGCGGCACTGAAATACAGTTTATTGGCGCTATCCTCGATGAGCGCCAGCGCATCTGCCGACAGCCGCTGAGGTGCAGAGGCCGCCCAGAGTAATAAATGCGTGTCCAAAAGCAGGTTCACCCTAGCCCCCGAACATCTCGGCAATTTGCGCATCCCCCATGCGATCAAAGTCATCGGGCACCGCAAACTGCCCCGCCAGGAACCCCGTGCGTCTCTGCTCGCCCGGCCCAGGGCTGTCAATCGCGGTTAGCCGCGCCACCGGTTTGCCAGCCCGTGCGATCACCACAGGCTCGCCCTTCGCCGCCTTGTCCACCAGTTGGGACAGCCGAGTCTTGGCTTCATGCATGTTAACGATTTCCATCATCAGCTCTCCGGGCTTAGCTAATCGGACTTAGTGTAGCATAGCCTCAGTTGAATACACTCCCCAATCTCCACGTTTCTGCGGCAGCGTAGACCCCCCCAGCATATGACCGGTACGCAATTCACGGCTATTCTGTATTCTGTACGACCGTTGATCATCCAGACCTGCCGGAGGACTAAAATGACACAGGGGTGGAAGCCGCGCGTATTGGGTCTGGTCGCCTATCTTGCCAGTCTTTCCAGAAGCAGTGTTCTGGGGCTGGCACTGGCGCTGTGCTGCCTCTGGGTGGCGGTATTCACGCTGCTGTTGAGCAAGGACAGCGAGGCGGCAAAATTGCTGCTGGACTACTCCTCCTATTCGATCTTCCCCTACCCCTTCACGATTCAGAACCTGATGTACCTGTTCTTTTTTTTCTGCCTTGGCGACCTGTTCGTGCGCTGGGTTGTCGCGCAGCGGGAGCTGGGATACCTGCAGCAGGCCTACCTGCCCGAGGACGACGAGGTGGTGCTGCAGCCGGCGGAGCTCGGGTCCATACGGGAGCGGGTTATCGATCACTACGACGCCGAAAACGGCTTTTTGCCGCGGCTCATCGATCAGTCCATCCTGCAGTTCCAGACCAGCCGTTCGGTGGACCAGACCGTGAGCGTGCTGAACTCCACCCTGGAATTGATTATGCACCGCGTGGACCTGCGCTACTCCGCTATCCGCTATGTGGTGTGGGTGATTCCCACCATCGGGTTTATCGGCACGGTGGTGGGGATCTCCCGGTCGCTGATACTGATCGATCCCGGCAAAATGGATCTGCCCGCCATTACGGGCGGGCTGGCGATTGCGTTTTACACGACCATTATGGCGCTGGTGCTGAGCGCGGTACTCGTTTTCTTGCTGCATGTAGTGCAGAAAAGCGAGGAGATGGCGCTGAACCAGGCCGGTGACTACTGCCTGAAAAATCTGATTAACCGGCTGTACAGCGGTAGTGCCGGCTAACGGAACCCGGTAGTCATGAAGCGCATCAATCGGGAAATCAGTATCTTCAACCTGTCGATGATGGATGTGATTTCCGGTGCCATGGGGGCCTTTCTGATCCTGGTGGTGATCCTCTCGCGGCACTACAACAGCGAGTTTATCAATACCCAACGTATTCTCGACCTGCAGAAACAGTTGGTAGAGGCCACCGGCAGCCTGTCCGAGGTCAGTGAACTGGTCTCCGGAGATATCTCGAACACCGATCTTATCGAGCGTTCTCTGCAGGCAGCGAAAAGCAATGTGGATCGGAGCAAGGCCTATGTCAAGGAAATTTATGACGAGTTACAGGAGGCCAATGCGACCATCGAGCAGCAGACGGAACAGATCGCCGCTCTGGAATCCCGGCTTGTCAGGTTCAAGCCCTTTTTTATCATGACCAAGTGGTCCTGTGACGAGGCCACCGACATCGATATCTACCTCTGGAACAACGCGAAAAGCGATGGACGCGATGGCCGGCCGGGGCAGCCCATGCCGGCATTTGACCCGGACAAGGTGCAGAACAAGTTTTTTGCGGAGGAGCTCGAACAGGGGCTCAGGAACACCGAGGTTGGATTGGAGGTGTGGACCAGCAGCCTGTCCGACATCGACAGCGAGCACAAACTCTACTATCGCATCAACAGGCAGGATTCACCGCTCTCCAACTGTGCGGTTGAGAGCTGGCTGGTTACCCCGGATGGCACCACCGGCATAGAGAGACAGCGCCTGAGTCCACAGCAGCCTTGGATCTATGTGGGCTCGCTGGCCGTCGACGATGAGCGTGTCGTGACCTTTCGAAAGGCCACCGAAGACGAGCGCGCCGCCGAGCACGCCGAAGTCAGGGCGAGGTAACAAGCCGAGAGGCTCGAGGAGGAGCTGAATATGGCCGGATTGATTCGTTGCCTGTGCGGCCACATGTACGACCCGGAGTCTCTCCCCGCCTGCCCCGCATGCGGGAGAGAGCGCAAAAGCCCGCGCGCACCGAAGGCGGTTCCGCCCCCGCCGGTGCAGCCCGCGCCCGCCGAAAAGCCTGCCCCCGGCACACCCGCACCGCCGGCGCAAACCGCACCCGGCTGGATCTGGAAACTGGGTGCGGCTTCGATCGGGCTGCTCCTATTGATAACCGTGGTCAGTTCGCTGTTCGACCCAGATCACCCGGGCGAGGGCGAGACGACCGTGCCGGCAACCACCCGCCAGGCCGAAACGGAGCTGTCCCAAGCTGCGGTCTGCCGGGAGGCCCTGGGGAAATGGAATTGGTTCACGGGCGGTTTCGTGACTTTTGCGGACGATGGCAGGGCCTTTTTCCAGCCCACCGAGGATGCACCGCCGGCGGTTCACGCGCAGTGGCAGTGTGATCCGTCTACCGGAAGCTATACCGTGAGCTGGTCCAATGGCTTTACCGAGACCATCCGGGTATATCAGAACGGCAATCTGATCAGCGGCAGCAACAATGTCGGTGTCGAGGTGTCGGGCTCGCGCTATATCGATCCGACCGCGGGAATGCCACCGCTGCAGTTCAAACAATCCGGCTCCCGCCAGATTCCCTACAAGCTGCCGCAACTGCTCCAGACGGCGGATTCGGTCGCGGCCAACTGGCGGGCGGATGCCTATGCGGTGGGCTTGCGGATACGTCAGGACGGCTTTCCGAACAAGGGGTCCCATTATGTACAGATTGAGTACTACTCCCCCTCCGAGGGAACCGGACTGTGGGTCAGCAGTCATCGCGGCCGCAACCAGGTGATGGAGGCGGGTTCGGTCAATTGGGGCGTGGAGCCGCTTCCCGCAGAATTCATCGATTTTCCCGACGCGGTGAAGATTGCACGCGAAAACGGGCTGCGCGGCCTGATCAGCCGGGCCGAGCTGCGTATGGACAGCGGCTGGCGCCCAGCGCAAGCGGTTTGGCGTATCAGCGCGGATACGCACGGCGTTCACCCGCCACCCATTCACGCGGTGACGGGCCAGGTGATGTCCCGCTGAGGGCGATCCGGTCCCGGGAGACAGAGCCGCTGCGCTGCCGCACGGCGGCTGCACAACCCTATCCACAGCGCGTAATTTCCGATCTATACTTGCCGATGACGACGCTTTCCCCCGCAGTTCAATCACGTCAACAGCGCGTCGTCGGGAGGATTGCCCGTGCCGGTCTACGAATTCAAGTGCAAGAAATGTGGAAATCGTTTCGAACTGGCGGAATCGATCAGCCAGCATGACAAGCACCGGGAGAAATGCCCCGCGTGTGGCAGCCGGAGTCTTCAGAATGTAGTCAGCTCGGTGAGCGTAAAGACGTCCAAAAAGTCCTGATCGAGGATTTTCAGCCCCGTAAGGCACCGTACGTTGCAGTTTGAGATTTACACTCTCGTCGGCAATGGTGGCGCAGGGGGAATAAGGTTTCGCCGCTGCTAAAATTAAAACTTTTCCAGCGAGCGCTATGAGCCTATTCTGGTGGCTGTGCAACGTCGACGCCGTTTCTGTCCTGCCAAGCACACCAGGGTGGATAACCATAATGACTATCGAAATCGTCACTACGATATGCGCTCTGATAGGCGCCGTCGTGGCGGGCTTTGGTGCCGCCACAGTTGAAAGTCCTGCCAGAAAACGCACTCTGGGTTTGATCACTGCGCTGTGTTCTATCGTCGGTATCGTCGCGGGGTTCGAAGCCAAGTACAGGGGGGATCAACTGACGCAGGCCCGGGCGCTGCTGGAAAGGCGTTGGCCCATAATTGAAGCGGCGAAGGTAGTCGCGCTGGAGGTCGAAGTGTTGCTGGCCGACGGCTTCACCAAGGCATCGGATATCAATTCATTCCTGCAGGACGCGGTGTTCACCATCGACGGCGTGAATATCACCGACGCCAGCGGTGAACCGGAAACGCGAATTGCACTGTCTGATGTGTTCTCGCCAGCCAATATCCCCAATGCGGCACGTCTGGGAGTGACGCGGGCCACAGTGGTGACCAACCGTTTTGGCAGTGAGAAAACCATCCAGGCGTTCAGGAAAATAGGCTGTATTGCATCGGGTTTTATCAAACAACAGGCGCTGCGAAGCCCGGGCGGTACCGATCCTACAATTTGCGCGATAACCTTTGATTACCCGGTGACAAACCCCGGACTGACGCTTGATGATGTATTGGCCGCAGAGATTATTCGGCTGGTTCTGCGCCCGGAGAACGGCGTCTGTATGGGTCCCTGCGAGCAGGTATTTATCAGTGTGAGAGCGGTACTGGGCACTGGTGATGGACTGTTTGAGGATATGGTGGAACTGTCGCCGTTGGCCTATGTGGAAGCACCCAACCGGGCCGACAATGGCAGGTTGGTTTACCAATTGTCGGGGGCTACCCTGGCCAGGATTGTCGCACTGGACTTCAAGCGCTCATTCGGGTTTCGCAACCAACAGTCTTTCGCCTTGACCCGCGGATTCATTTTCGGTCTCTACCAGTCCCTGACCACGCGCAAAAGCGAGATGCGCTACTCCGGCCTGGTCTGGTCCACCGATGCGAAGCCGGATAAAGCGGATTTGCTGGAGGGCGTTCCGGAGGAGGATCGCAGCGAAGTGGAAATTTTTGCAGCGCCAGAGTGGTGTGGCTTTGGCGCTGAATCTGCGTGTTGGTACCGATTTGCACTGTTTTCCCCAGTCGCGGCGCCGCGCGAGCAGGTGGAACACCCCGGTGTGTTTTCAAAAACTCAGCCGGTTGGGAAAAAATAAATTTCTGAATAAAGTAATCCAGCAATAGCGCCAGCCGGACTGCATCTTCATGGCGTGGACAGCGCAGCGGCTTCCCGCCTCGTCCTGAGGCCGCCTCGATGATCCATCGCACGACGGTGGAGTCGTCGAGGTAGCCGGCGAGTGCCCTAAACAGGGTGAATAACAAGTCGCCAGGTATTTAGTTTGCCAATATCCTGACCGGCGTGATCCGATATCCAAAGCCGCCAGTCACCGCCGACGGTTTCACCGGCCAGGTTGCCCAATGCAGGTGTATTGTCCACCGTGTAGGTTTTCACCAGATCATCTGCGTCGCGACCACTGCGATCATGCAGAATAACTTCCGTTCCTGCGGCTGAACGCAGAGCGACCTGGAGATCTCCAATCCATGTGTGGGAAATATTCACGGACAATTCGACACGCTCTACCTGGCCCCCAGCCGCCACGGACAGGGTCCTTTCAATTCCCAACGGGTCGTTATCAGGAATGTGTGTTCCAGGACTTTCCTCCAGAACGATTGGACCGAGCAGAGCCTCACTGGCGTCAAAATTCAAAGCCCAGTGATTGAGGGTACCGGTGTCAATTCGCGCTAAATCTTGTACCAACAGGCTCCAATCACCCTGGGTGCTGTGATCGTGGAGCAGTGCCAGGGCAGGCAGATCACTCTCTTCGATCGTTCGCTTTATATCATCGCTCCCGCCGCCATGGTTTCGCTCATGCAGTATGATCGAGTCACCCCAGGGGGTCAGCAATGTGACGCGCAGATCTCCACGATAGGTGTGGGTGATGTCGAGGGTCACACTGACTCCGACAATTATCGCATCCTGGTCAATGGTAATGTTGTCAATTACTCCCGAGGTCTGGTTATCGGGTATAGCAAGCCCAGGAGTCGATTCGGCACGTACGCTCTGTGAACCGCCACCGTCGTCAAAGAGCCTGGTTTTGAATGTCATTACAGCGCCTGGCAAGGAGATGTCATAAATTTCCAGATTAGACACCGAACCATCCCACCATCGGCTACTGGGAACGGTGGAGGTGGCGAATCGCTTGTTCACCTGACCGTACAGATCGGTTGAATCGCCGATACTGCGACTGGTCTCGAGACGGAATTGTCCGTCCGCCTGTTCCAGTGAGAGTTCATAATGTCGGTTTGGTAACATCTGTTCATTACTGTTGTTACCGTCTTCATCCACATGCCAGATCGCAAGTCCTTCGTCCGGCAGCGCTGCGTCGCGAGCGGTTTTAGCGCGATTCTCAACAATGAAATACTCCCCCGTATTTTTTGCATAAAACGCGAATTCATTATTACCGGCGTGAAGCGAGACGGTCTGGTTTTGTTGAATGGAGATCACGCTGCTCGCCCATCCGGACAACCTTTTCAGGTAAGCTGAAATATTCGTAGGGTTTCTTTCATTTATATTACCGCCTGCGCACATCAGGCAGTATGCACCCGCCCCGCCCGACTCACCACCATAGTCATAAAGGTCTGGGTAATCGCACAGCATATGACCGTTCTCGTGACAGAACGTACCCAGGGTAAGCTGTTGACTAAGGTCAGTGAATTGATAGTCAAATAGCGATTTGCCCTGCGCCACCTGAACCGGGTTCGCAAGATGCCAGGCGTGTGGCCATAAGCCTTCAGACCAGTTGTTTACCACCTCGCCCGCATAGTAAATATTCATGGCATAGACAAAGCCCTGGCCGTCGGCTGTCAACGGTGTGAAATCGAAATTATTGGCCTCGAGATGCGCAATGGCCTCGAGAATCAACTGTCTCGCCCGGACACCTTGCGGGATGGTCGGGTCCGTATAGTAAGATTTAGGATGCTGGGCCCGATAATAGTCGGCCACGATGTTCTGATATCGACATAGACCATTGGAATTGTCACGGAAATAGTCGGATACGGAACCGTTGTTTCCAAATCCACGGTAACCCGGCTGATTGCAGAATTGCTCGACTTCGTCTCTGGGAACTGCCCCCGCTTCGTCGGGAAACTCGATTAAAAGACAGAGACCTGTGAAATCTCCGACCGTCGCTCGCTGCGGCGGTGCCATCACAGGCCCTCCCAGAGTGCGCGCCGCTCGCATCAGGTTCTTTCTCTCCAGGCGCCGCTGATCGCAGCGACGTCCCCCCAAACGCATGGCGCCTTCCATGCCGCTAGCCCGGGCGGCATCGCGATTGATGCGTAAGCCCCGTGGTACGGAACTCCTCCTGCCATCCAGGTTACCCTGCGGCCGACCCGGGATCGGTTCCAACATGGTTCCATCGCGCGACAGCTCAGCGAGCTCATAAAACCCGGTGGCCGGATTTTTCACAACCGTATAGCCATCCAGAGTTTCAAATACCGCGTAATGCTGATCGCCCCATCCTCGGGCTTCGAACTGAGATCCATCCGGCTGAGTAAACTTGAAGACCTTGCCAAAAAATGGTGACGACATCTCCCGATCTCCCTCATAGGCGATAACCGCATTACAGGAAAGTATAGTACGAATGGGCGCCGTGCCGTGGACACCTGAAGTAGCAGACGTCTTCCGTAAAGCTCGACGTCTGGCTTCCCGCGCTCGGTAGCTGTCATCGTAAGTGATTCGCATTTCCAACTATTCACCTTTGACACTCGACAGTTGCACGCGCATCAATTCCTCTCGGCCACTACTCAGAGTCCTGTCCAATAGAGAACTGAGCCCGCGCGGCCATTTGACTTCGCTTTGCCCATTCATTTAGATTCCATCACACGGCGTCTTCTCCAACGGGTCCACCCACTATTTTTTATCAGCGTTCAGTCCTGTTGCTCGCACTGCTGGCATTCCTCGCGGTTAGTTCCTGCGGCGGAGGGGGCGGCGGCGGGGAACGCCAATCCGAAACACGGCCCCCCAGCGGCCCCGCCGTCATACCCAAAGGCGATAGAATGCTTGAGGTGGCGATAAATACGACTGCCGACGGTGAGTTTGTTCCCTCATTCGAGGACGCATTGGCACTGGGCGTGCAGTCACAGACGTTTTCCGTGGACTGGAACGCAATCGACCTCGGCAGCGACGGCGCTGATCAGCCGATCTATGAAGGCGGCGTCGGCTCAGAATTCCTCGCTATCGCCAACAGCTGCTATCCGAACAGCGATACCCGGGTCAGTATGATGTTGCGCCCCATCACTACACTGGCGAAGCGGGCTCCCCCGGGATTTGAAAAACTACCCTTTGACGACCCAGCCATGATTGCCCGATTCCAGCAAACACTGGATCATGTGTTCAAGCTGATTCCCGATATCACCCTGACCAGTTGGCTATCGGCTCGGAAATTGACCTCTATCTGCTGAACGACACGCAACGCGCCCAATTTGCCATTTTTTACGCGGCGGTCGCGGACTACGCCCGGGCCACCTACAGGTCGCTCTATCCGGAGAAGGCGCCGCTGCGAGTTACTACCGAGGTGAGGCATGCAGCACTGCTCGACCCAATCCTGAGCAGCTACTATCTCGATCTGCACAGCCACAGCGATACTATCGGTGTCTCCTACTATCCGCTTGACAATGATCAGGTGCTGCCACCCGACAGAGTCGCCACGGATTTCAGCGACCTGGTTGCATTGTACGGCGACAAGCCGATTGTGTTTTTTCAACTGGGCTATCCCTCGGGCTACTATGACAGTGCGGCTTATCCTGAGCTGGCGCGCCACGAGGTGATCGCGACCATAGGCAGCTCTGATGTAATACAGGCTGAATTTATTGAAGCCGTGTTTTCAGCCTGGGACACTCATATCGAGCATATCGCCCTGATCAGCTTTACCTGGCTGAACGACGAAACTGAAACGAACGTACAGGACATCATCGCTGACCCCGCGTTTGGCGGTGGTGTTCCTCCCTCGCCAGGTTTTGTCGAATTTCTACGCACGCTCGGATTGCGCACCGAGTCAGGCATCCCGAAACCGGCTTTTGAGCGTTTACGCGAAGCCGCTGCGGCGCGCGGCTGGGAGGGGAAGGAAGCGACGCTTACTTGTATTTGAGCCGGCGAACGTGCATGCCCGCCCGAGGACTGTGGCGGTGTCCGCGGCTATCACAAACTCGTGGAAGCCCTGTTGTTTTGCAGCGACGACGCCGGATTTATCAGTTTTGAGTGGGCCTCTTAAAGGCTTCTTGCCTGGACACCTTTAGCGAAAGCCGCTAACACCCCAGCACAGCCTGCAGGGTGTCGCCGATCCCGGCGTGGATGGCGACATCCGCCACGGCATCCATCGCAGTAGGCTGCTGGTTCACTATTACCAGTTTCGAGCCATTTTCATACGCCATGGCGGGAATGCTGACTGAGGAGGGCAGCAAGGTTACCCGATCTTTGTCGCCTTTGCCTTGTCGAACAGTAATTGTATTGAGTGAAAAATCTATGTCTTTGATGCGCAGGGTCAAGCACTCCTGTAATCGCAGGCCGCTACCGTAAAGCAATTCCACCATCAGCCGGGGAGTGCCTGACATATGGCCGATGATATCTTTGGCCTCCTCGTGTGTGACTACTGTTGGCAGCCGTCGAGTAGGCTTGGCGTAACTGAAGCTCAACGATTCCGGCTCCCGTCCGTAATATTTGGTGTATAGATACATCAGTGCGTTTAAAGCAGTGCGCTGAGTGGAGGGCGCCACCGTAGCGTGCACTGCCAGGTGATTGAGGAAACTCTCGATTTCAGCTTTGCCCAGTTCTGCTGGATGGCGCCGTTGGTTGAAAATAATGAAACGCTTTATCCAGTGCAGGTAGGTGCGCTCAGTGGGAAAAGCATAACCGCGAGCCCGCATATCAGCACGTACCTGGGCCATAAACCGGGTAGATCCCACCGGAATGGGGGTGCGCACATCGTCCTGCGTATTCCTGCGAAGCTGAACA